>JAAYAY010000408.1 GCA_012719125.1 Planctomycetaceae bacterium
GGAACTGCACGATGAATGCAGTCCAGGATCTATCCTGAAAAACAAGAATCCTTGCCGTATCAAGGCATTTTTTGCAATATCACTTCTTCCCGCTGTTCGGTATGGTTAACGGCGTAGAGTGGCACACAGGCTTCCGCCCGGCAGATTTGAAACCTTCGGATTTCTCGATTTGGATTTGTTTCGGATTTCGTGCTTCGCGTTTCGGATTTCCAGGCGCGAGCACAACCTGAACGGTGACTAAACAGAAAAGGCGTAGTTCAATGGAAAAGGTCCTCATCATCGTCGGCGACGCCAGCGAGACGGTCGACACCCTCTACCCCTATTACCGGCTCATCGAAGGCGGCTTTCAGCCCGTCGTGGCCGGGCCGGAGGTCCATCGCTACCAGATGGTCATGCACGAGGTGAAGCCCGGCTGGACGATCACCAAGGAGTGGGAAGGCTACACGATCCAGACGGATATCGCCTTCCGCGACGTCAAGCCGGAGGAATACGCCGGCATCTTCTTCTCCGGCGGCCGGGCCCCCGAATACATCCGCTACGACGAAGACCTCGTGCGGATCACCCGCCACTTCTTCGAGACCAACAAGCCTATCGCCTGCGTCTGCCACGGCGTGGAGATCCCCGCCTACGCCGATTGCGTCAAGGGCCGCCGCATGGCCACCGTAGCCAAGTGCAAGTTCGACCTGGAGGTCTGCGGCGGCACGTTCGTCGACGCCCCCTGCGTGATCGACGGCAACGTCGTCAGCGGCCGGACCTACCACGACCACGGCCACTACATCGGCCCCTGGATCAAGATGCTGGAAGAGGCAACCGTGTAGGGTGTGCCAGAGCATTCCGAGTTGAATAACGCGCATTGTGACCACTCAGAAGACACTGTCGGGGCTGGATCACGTACGATCGCCAGTTGGGACAACCACCGCTCGCCTTTTCGATCAAATCACGCAAATATCCACGCTGCCAGGACGCTCTTCATCACACCATCCATTTGCCCTGCCATCCCTTAGAAGCCCAAACTCAAACTCGCAAAACGTTCTCAATTCACCCACAGTTTCTGGCGAAGATCCGAGAATTCAACCCACTTTCGGAGCAGCACCATGATCCCGAGGCTTTTGGCCGTCCCCGACACATCGGCTTGCCGGCGCGAAACCGGCGTTCTGTGTCTGGTGTTGGGGCTCCTGGTTGCCGGTGCGGCGTCGGCCGTCGCTGCCGAACGCCCGAACGTCATCCTCGTCATGTCCGACGATCAGGGATATGGGGAGTTGTCCTGCCACGGCAATCCTGTCTTGCAGACGCCCCACCTGGACCGGCTTCACCAGGAGAGTGCCCGATTGACGGATTTTCACGTGGCGCCCATGTGCACGCCCACTCGCGGGCAATTGATGACGGGGCTGGACGCCTTCCACAACGGGGCCATGAACGTGAGCAGCGGGCGGACGCTCCTCCGGCCCGAGTTGCCCACCATGGCCGATTTCTTCGCCAAGACGGGTTACCGGACGGCCATGTTCGGCAAATGGCACCTGGGCGACAACTATCCGTTTCGGCCCCAGGATCGTGGGTTCCAGGAATCGATCTGGTTCCCGTCGTCGCACATCAACTCGGTGCCCGACTACTGGGATAACGACTACTTCGACGACACCTATTTCCACAACGGTCGGCGCGAAGCCTTCTCCGGCTACTGCACCGACGTGTTTTTCACCGAGGCCATGCGATGGATCGAGGCTTCGGCCGGCGGGTCGAAGCCGTTCTTCGTCTACCTGCCGTTGAATGCGCCCCACTCGCCGCATTTTGTGCCGCCCGGCTATCGCGAACCGATCAAGGAGGCTCTGCAGAAGGCATTGCCGCAGTTCCCGGAATTGACGCCCGGGCAGCAGACCGCCCTGGTCAGCTTTCTGGCAATGATCGCCAACATCGACGAGAACATGGGGCGACTGGAGGACTTCCTGAAGAAAACCGGCCGGCGCGACAACACGATCCTGATCTTCCTCACCGACAACGGAAGCACGATGGGTCCCCGCTACTTCAACGCCGGCATGAAGGGCGGAAAGGTCACACTCTGGGAGGGCGGCCATCGCGTCCCCTGCTTCGTTCGCTGGCCCGCGGGCAAGTTGCTCGCCGCTCGGGATATCGCGGAGTTGACCCATGTCCAGGACCTGTTGCCCACGCTGATCGATCTCTGCGGGCTGGATGTTTCCGGCGCGCCGCGGTTCGACGGCACGAGCCTCGCAGGGATCTTGCGCGGTGAGCAGAAGTCGCTGCCGGACCGCATGCTCGTGGTCAACTACAGCCGCATGCCGCTGAACACCACCCGGCCGACGCCGGTCAATGCCGCCACTCCCAAGCGGGAAGGGGCGGCGGTCCTGTGGAAGCGCTGGCGTCTGCTCGAAGACCGCGAGTTGTACGACCTCCAGTCCGATTTCCATCAGGACAAAAACGTCATCGCCGAGTTCCCCGAGGTTGCCGCGAAGATGCGAGCTCATCTGGATGCCTGGTGGGATGGGCTCAAGGATAGCGTGAACGTGCCCCAGCGGGTTGTGATCGGCACCGAACAGGAGGATCCCTCGCTTCTGACGGCCTGCGAGTGGTTCGACGTGTTCGTCGATCAGCAGCGGCAAGTCCGCCGAGCCGATTTGAAGAACGGCGTCTGGCACCTCAACGTGGCTCGCCCCGGCCGCTACGAGTTCCGCCTTCGGCGCTGGCCGGCCGAAACGGACCTCGCCCTCACGGCCTCCCTGCCGGAAACGCAGGTGACCGACGGCGTCTATGTGGCCGGGACCAGCCTGCCGATTCGGTCGGCACGAATCCGCATTGGCGATCAGGAGCAGTCCGTTAAGACATCCCCGGCGGATCAAGCGGCGACTTTTCGCGTCACGCTGGACCGCGGTCCGACGATTCTGCAGACCTGGTTCTTCGACGACCAGGAAAAGGAAATCTGCGGCGCTTACTACGTCGAGGTGGAACGATTGGAAGCCGCCCGCTAATACGCGGTTTCTACGGCTGCGGAACAGACGATGCCGCGGTACTGATGGAAACCTGATCGATAAGCACCGTCACGCCGTCGTCGACAGTGGTTCGGAACACCGTACGCTGCGCCCCGGTCCAGAAGGGGTTAATTCCCACGTTGCCCGTGAACTGCCAGCCACCCACTCGCAGACTCGGTGCTGCCAACATTCGTCATTCACGTCTTTCGCGGGCGTTTGGAAATATCGGGCATAGGTTCGACCGGCTTGAGCGACGCTTCCCAGGCGTCGAGCATCTTGCGGTGGTCGCGGACCACGTCGGCCAGCTTGGCGTCGTCGTAAAGGTTGGTCATCTCCCACGGATCCGCCTTGATGTCGAAGAGCTGCTCGACCGGGTCGCCGGAATAGCGGACGTACTTGTAGCGTTCGGTCCGCAGCATCCGGCCCTCGATATGGTGCTCGCTGCTGACAAACTCGCGCCAACCGGTGGGCTTGCGTTCCAGCAAGGGTCGCAGGCTGCGGCCTTGGCTGTGGGGCGGCGCGTCGAGGCCGGCGTAGTCGCTCATGGTGCACATCACGTCGAGTCCGGAAACGAGGTGTTCCCCGTCGGCGAGGCCCTCGGCAATCTTGCCCGGGCAGGAGACGATCATGGGGACCTTGACCGATTCGTCGTAAGGGTACCATTTCTGCACGTGGCTGTGCCGCCCCCGTCCGTCACCGTGGTCCGAGGTGAGCATGACAATCGTGTTGTCGGCCCGGCCGGAATCCTCCAGGGCGTCGAGGATGCGCCCGATCTCGGCATCGACCATTTCGACCTGGCGATAGTAGATATAGAGATAGTAACGCCACTGGTCGTCGGAGAATCCCTGGTACGCCATCCGGTCCAGCTTGGCGGGGGCCTTGGGACGCGACTTGTTGTTGGGCGGCAGTTCCGGCAACTTGCCGGCCAGCAGATCGAAGGGGAGCTTCTCGGGCACCAGCCGCGGGCCCTGAATCGCCCAGTAGCAGATGTCGTGGGGCTGCATCAAGGAAGCGACAAAGCAGAACGGTTTCCGACTGTTGCGGCTCTTGAGAAACGACTCGCTCCAGCGGGAGACGACCGTATCGACCAGGTCGCCCTGCCCCTGCCCGACAGGCAACACGTTGAAGCCAACAATATCGGTGGGATAGCCGTGGGGAAGATGCCACTTGCCGCAATAGTACGACTCGTACCCGGCCTGATCCAACCACTGGCCCATGTTGGGGCAACTCGGGTGGATCGCCCGATTGTTGGAGATGACTCCCGTTTCGACCGGCATGCGTCCGGTGAACATGGAGCTGCGGGCGGGCGAGCAGACGGGGTTGGTGCTGTGCGACTCGCTGAAGGTTGCCCCGCGGCGAACCAGACGGTCGATATTCGGCGTGTGGACGTCCGGGCAGCTGTGGGCGGCGATGGCGTCGAGCCCCAGTTGGTCGCAGATGATGAACAGGAAGTTGGGCTTCGAGCCGCCGAGGGCAGAAACTTGAGCGGCTCGTGCCGGTTGACTCAGTCCCGCGGCAAGGGCGCCGCTGCCGGCAGCAGCCTTCAGGAATTCCCGGCGGTTGGAGGTATGTTTGGCGGAAGGCATGGGATGGTTCTCGCCTTAGAGTTGGCTACGTGAAATGTTCTGCAATAGTTGGAGTTCAGGCTTCAGCCTGCGAAACGTTGGAGTACAGGCTTCAGCCTGCTGAATCGCATAATGCATTCCTTTCATTGCAGGCTAAAGCCTGTACTCCAACGGTGGCTTGTGGTTATTGTTCTTGCCAGGAATCGAGGACGTAGACTTCGAGGCCCGCGACGACGAACAGGAGGCGGCCCCGGTCGTCGGTCCAATAGACCCAGGGGACGATCCCTTCTCCCAGTTGTTCGAAAGCATGGAGCGTGACGTCGTGACCGTCCGTGAGGACCCAGCGGGTTTGCCGGATGCGGCCTTTTTCCATGTCCTGCCAGTTCTGTTCCTTGGTCCGCCGCCGGCCCAGGGCAACGACGGCCGACTTGCGGAAGGCGAGGGACTGGCCGCGTTTCACCTGGTCGAAGTGGTCGAGCATGGTGAATGGGAGCGGCGCGGCCTCGCCGCGCGGCATTCGCATGACGGCGTCCCACAGGGCCCAGTTGACGGTGAACGGACCGTTCAGGGCGATCTGCCGCGTGCTGTGATCGTCGATGATTTCGATCCGGCCGTCCGTGGCAACAGCCCGTTTGGCAAGCCTGGAGTCCTCGTAGCGCTTGCCGTCGGAATCGACGACTTCGGCCGAGTACTGCCAGCGGACGGGGGTCGAGAGGGCGTCGGTTCCGCAACGCATTGTGGCGGCGACCTTCTGGACGGTTCCCGGTCCGTTCTTCTCGTAGGCCAGCATCAAGTCGGCCTGGCTCTCGTCGACCGCCTGGCGAGTCAAAGTCATCCGGCCGACCAGTCCGCCGGGCGTCGGACCTTGCCGCGTCGTGCTGAATGTGTAGACCCCATAATCGAGCTGCCAGTTGCCGGCCGGCTCGAAGGGGGCCTCGGGGATCTTGAAATTGGTCAGCCTCGCGGAGATGAACTCCAGGCTGAAGTCGTCTCCGAGCATAGTCGTTTCGGTCATGGCGACATTCTCCAGGCCGCCCGGGGTGAGGAATCCGGGCGATTCTTCATGTATACCCGATCGGCAGCCGGGAATCATCCCCGCGGATGAAGCTGTCGCAAAATGGACTTCGGTTCTTTGTTCTTGAACCGTCTGCGAGCCGATCTGCCCTTCGTCCTCAACCATTCCTCGAATCCGTTTGCCGTCTTCCGGAAGCAGTTCTGGAAATACTCGAAGACCGGAGATTCTTTGCCTTCGACAAGCAGTGCTTCCTTGAAATAGGCGTACGATGTCCACGTTTTGCCAATATGGACGAGCAACTCACCGTGTCGGTCTTCGGCGGCTCTGGGACCGGCAAAAACCGTCACATAGTAGTTCGTGCTGTACCGATATAGCCTTGCGTCACCGAATCGAAGCATGAACTCCTTATAGTGTCTTTGTGCTGGACTTGTGCGCATGGTGCGCGCATGTTTGTGAAGGTTGGGTTGCGGGCTTGCCCCGCTTTGGGACGGCGGGAGTGGAATCTCCGTTGTTTCGACTGCGCGGCGAAGTTCCGCCGGCGCCGGACCGTCCACAAGGTGAGATTTCCGCGTGTTGATCTGGGCAATTTCGTCGTCAAGCCATTCAAACATGCTAGGTCGGCCTCCCCATGTCCCTCAGCATACCAGGCCCAGAGATCAGATCAACCCGTTTGCCATCGGTTCCTCTGTGACGTGGCAATCTGCGTAAGAATGGCTTCGAAATCTGCGAGGGAATGACTTGGTGATGGTATTCGATACGGCCTTGCCCGCGGCGGCGGGTTTGACGATACTCTGGCCGGCGCCTGTGGCTGGGCGTTAAACGAGGTGATTGCATTATTGTCCTCTTGTTGTGCGGACGCTCCTTTCGCGGAGCGAAAGGCGACGATGGGTTATCCGACCGGGAGGCGGATGCGATGGGCGGCCAGGAGGGGGCCGAGGCGGCGGATGCGGGCTCGTTTGTTGGCGTCGTTGTGGACAAGCCAGGGGTAAACGCCCAGGATACCCTGAGCGAGGAAGGCGGACTCGAATTCGGGGGCCAGGAGTTCCTGAAACTGGTTGGCCTCGATGCCGAAGATGTGGGGCTGGAAGCGGCGGTGGATTTCGACGCCGTCGTCGACCATTTGGCGCGTGGGGCGGCGGGCTATGTCGGCCTGGACGTAGAGGACGCCCTGTTTGTCGACGGCCAGGGAGATGAAGGCGGAGTAGTCGGCCCGGTGGGCGTCGGAGCCTTTGCTGGGGTCGAGGGCGAGGACCTTGGCGACGGGTTTGGCAGGCCAGTCATCGAACCAGTTGTCTTCAGTGAAGTAGGATTCGGGCCATTCGCAGAGGTCGGGGTTGAGGGGCGGGTTCTGTTTTTCGCGTTCGAAGGCGGACCGGCCGCTCTCGGCTCGGAGGCACATGAGGGTGTAGAGGTCTTCGACGTCGGGCCAGAGGACGGCGGCGCCTTCGTGCATGGCGGTTTTGCGCTTTTTTGTAGAAGGCGCGGGCGGCTTGTTGGGGATCAGGGGGAGTTGTCAGGGTTCGGGGTTCAGGGGTGGAGGTATCAGGAGATGGGGCGTCTGCTGGGGTGGGCCGAGAAAAGGGGTCAGGACTTATTTCCCGGAACGGCCCTTCGGGTGCTTCGCAGAAATGAGTCCTGACCCCTTTTCTCTCTTGGTAGATTTGTTCCCATTGTTCCCAGAGGCTGGTGTTGGGCATAGATGATCACATCGTGGTTTGGACGCGACCGCAACGGCCTTCTTGGATGGATGTGGAAACCTATCAGCGGATGCCGAAACAATCGAGGTCCGCGAGGTCTTGGTGAAGGTAAAACCGCCACCGTTTATCCGGTTACGTCATATGCCAGAAACTGCTCAGAAGTCCCCAGCGATGCCAGTGAGTGTAGCAGACGATTGGGCGGCCGTGTACATCGACGTGAGCGAAAAACTTGCCGGTGACAAGGGGGCAGACGAGCGTTCGCCCTGCGGTGGAGGCGACGAGAACCCCGTAACGACCGAGGAGCCATGAAGTCCGACACACAGAGCGACCACGAGGCCCACGGCCAACTGATCAGACTTGCCAGCGGGCGGCTACACGCTCGTCTTTCCCAACTCTCCGAACACTTCTTCCGCCGCGCGGACCGTCGCCTCAATATCCACTTCGGTGTGGGCCGTCGAGAGGAACAGGGCCTCGAACTGGCTGCAGGGCATGTAGACGCCGCGGTCGAGAAGGCCCCAGAAGTAGCGGCCGTAGACGCCGGTGTCGCAGCGACTGGCGGCATCCCAATCGGTGACCGGCCCGCCCGTGAAGAACAGCGTCATCATCGCCTGGAACCAGCCGACCGATACGGCGATTCCCGCCCGCTTGGCCGCCTCTTCCAGTCCGACCGCCAGCCGCGTGGAGAGTTGTTCGAGACGTTTGTAGGGATTCGTATCGCGGAGCACCTTGAGCGTGGCAATCCCGGCGGCCGTCGCCAGCGGATTGCCGCTGAGGGTGCCCGCCTGAAACACCTTGCCGGCCGGCAGCACGTGGTCCATGATATCGGCTCGCCCTCCATAGGCTCCCACCGGCAGCCCGCCGCCGATCACCTTGCCGAGTGTGGTCAAATCGGGCTTCATCCCGAAGACGGCTTGCGCTCCGCCGTAGGCCACCCGGAACCCGCTCATCACCTCGTCGAAGATGAGCAGTGCCCCGTGCTTCTCCGTCAACGAGCGGAGGGCCGAACGGAAACTGGCGTCGGCCTTGACGCAACCCATGTTGCCCGCCACCGGCTCGACGATCACCGCCGCGATCTTGTCGCCCTGTTTGTCGAAGGCGTCCTCCAACGCTCCGGGATCGTTGTAGGGGAGCACGATCGTATCGCGAGCGGTGCCGGCCGTCACCCCGGGCGAATTGGGAACGCCCAGCGTCGCGGCGGCGCTGCCCGCGGCCACCAGCAGGCTGTCGACGTGGCCGTGGTAGTTGCCCGCGAATTTGACGATCGCGTCCCGGCCCGTGTATCCCCGGGCCAGGCGGATCGCGCTCATGGTGGCTTCCGTCCCGGAGTTGACCAGCCGGACCTTCTCCACCGACGGCACGGCCTCGACGATCATCGCGGTCAGTTCGTTCTCCGCCTCTGTCGGGGCGCCGAAGCTGGTGCCGCGGGCCAGGGCGTCTTCAAGGGCTGAGACAACGTCGGGATGGCGATGCCCGAGGATCATCGGGCCCCAGGAGCCGACGTAGTCGATGTAGCGGTTGCCGTCGACGTCGAACAGGTAGGCCCCTTCGCCCCGGTCGAAGACAATCGGTTCGCCGCCGACGGCCCCAAACGCCCTGGCCGGACTGTTGACTCCGCCGGGCATCAGTTCCTTGGCTCGTGTGAAGATGCGATGGCTTTCAGTGTGGTTCATCAGGGAATCCTTGTTGGGGGCCGCCGTTCGATGCTTGTGTCGGTTGGAGCTTCTTGCCCCACCTCAGCCCCTCCCCCTCACTCCGCTGTGCGTGCTCGGGAGGTAGGCGGCGCAACGCCGATTCTACGCGATCAGGCGCTCCCCGTCACGGGGCGGTCGCGACGCTTGACAGTATGTCCTGGTCCGACAAGAATCCGTGTGCAACAGCGAATAGCCTTTCGGGCAGTCCGCCAGGCAGGTTATTGCCGAGGAGGGGCCATGCGCGGCAAGCGGATTATTCTATTCGGGCTCATTGGAGGCTTCTCGGCCTTCCTCCTTTGCGGTGGAGTCGGCACGTGCGTTGCGGTTCGCACTTGGAGGTCTCTGCCGGGCTCCGCAATCACCGTCAGTCGCGATACCACCTATCTGGAAGGTCCCCTCGACAAGGACGGCTACGTTGACTACGCGGCCGCACTGAACCAACAATTGTCGGAAGGCGTCGCGCCCGAAGAGAATGCGGCCGTGCTGCTCCTCCAGGCGTTTGGGCCGCCGTTCGGCAACGCGGAGTACCGCCGTAAGGTCTACGATCTGCTCGGCGTCGAGCCCCTGCCGTCGGAAGGCGAGTACTTCGTTGACGACGAGACGTTCGTCAGTGAACTGGTCGCCGAGAAGACGCCTGACGAAAGTCGTGACGCCGCGCCGAGCATGGAAGCTAACACGGTATCGACGCCTTCCGAGAAGCTCTACCGAGACCTTGAGGAGGCTTCCACGCGTCCCTGGACAGCCCAAGAATTCCCCGATCTGGCTCGGTGGGTCGAAGTCAACGAAGGCCCGCTCGAGCTTGTCGCAGAAGCCAGTCGGCGCCCGAAGTGCTTTCTGCCGATCGTGCTGCTGACGCCCGAAGAAGGTCTCATATCGTACGGAATGTGGCTCGCCCACATGACGCGATCTGCCGTTCGGGTACTGTGCATCCGTGCCACGCTGCGAGTCGGCGAAGGCCGCCGCGATGAGGCCTGGCAGGATCTGCTTGCCTGTCACCGGCTTGCCAGGCACGTTTCTCAGTGCCCGATGGCCGTTGCGAGTTTGACTGGTGTGGCCATGGAGTCAATGGTCACCCAGAGCGAGACCGTCTTGATTCACTATGGAGAACCAATCCCTGGCCAGATCCGCCAGATCCTCGACGACGTGAATTCCCTGCCGCCTCCTCGCCCCTTGAGGGATCGCATCAACGCCGACCGGTTGCAGACTCTCGATTCGTTTACCCGGCTCTCTCGCAATCTGGGAACGGCGCTGGAGGAGGGAGGCGATACGCCAAAGAGCGAGTTCGCAAAGGAGTTGATCGGGATGGCCGGCCGTGCGGCGATGGATTGGGACGAAGTGCTTCGAACGGCAAATCGCTACTACGATGCCCTTGAAGAAGCGGTCGACCGTCCCACCTTCCCGGAACGTCGTGAGGCGGTCGCCGCCCTGAATGCGTTCATCAACGCGGAGATGGAACGGATGCGGGGCTTCGGCCGGGTCGTTCGTTCCTTCGCCTCGTTGCGTTCCCCCAGGACGACGATGTCCAAGCACATCGCCACCGTATCAGTCGCCTTGCTGTGTTCCTTGTCCGACATGGCAATGCGGGCCGATGAACGGGCCTTCACCCAGCGCCAAATGCTCCTGATCGCCCTGGGCTCGGCCGCCTTTCGCGCAGAGTACGGCGTCTATCCCCAATCGCTCGCTGCCGTTCACGCGTATCTCACCTATGTGCCTGTCGACCCCTATTCGGAGAAGCCCTTTCGCTACCGCCTTGAAAACGACGGGTTCGTGCTCTACAGTGTCGGTCCGAACGGCATCGACGAAGCCGGGCTAAACCGGGACGATCCCGGGAGCCCCGAGGATAGCAAAGCCGACGATATCGCCCTGCACGTGCCGCCGTTGCCCCCCTCCGACCCAGTAGAATGACATGACGCCGCAAGAACGGGACCAACTCATCGCCATCTATCGCGACGGCCTGCTCAACGACACGCTGCCGTTCTGGATCAACCACTGCGTCGATCGCGAGTGCGGCGGATTCACGATCTGCCTGGATCGCGACGGCTCGATCCTCGACACCGACAAGGGAATGTGGCAGCAGTGCCGATTCACCTGGCTGCTGGCAACGCTCTACAATACGGTCGAACCCCGGCAGGAGTGGCTGGACCTGGCCCGCCATGGGGTCGAGTTCATTCGCCGCCACGGCTTCGATCGCGACGGGCGGATGTTCTTTCAGGTGACGCGCGACGGGCGACCCGTACGGAAGAGGCGATATGTCTTCGCCGAGACCTTCGGCTGCATCGCCCTGGCGGCCTACGCCAAAGCGGCGGGCGACGAGCAGGCGGCCCAACAGGCCCGCGACCTCTTTCGGCTGCTGCTCGACTATGCCGACACGCCGGGCAAGATCCCGCCCAAGATCGATCCCCAGACGCGTCCCTGCAAAGGCATGGGGATTCCCATGATCCTGCTGGCCACGGCCCAAGTCCTGCGGGAAACCATCGGAGACCCCTTGGCCGATGACCGCATCGATCGGTCGATTGACGAGATCCGCCGCGACTTCTGCAAGCCGGAGTTGGAGGCCGTCATGGAAACGGTCGGCCCCAACGGCGAATTGCTCGACCATTTTGACGGGCGACTGCTCAACCCGGGCCACGCCATCGAGGCGGCCTGGTTCATCCTCGCCGAAGCGGAACACCGGGGAGGCGACCCCGATCTGATCGAACTCGGCACCACGATGCTCGACTGGATGTGGCGCCGGGGATGGGACGAGGAGTACGGCGGGATTCTCTATTTCCGCGACGTCTACGACCGTCCGGTCCAGGAATACTGGCAGGACATGAAGTTCTGGTGGCCCCAGAACGAGGCCATCATCGCCACCCTGTACGCCTACCTTCTAACAGGCGACGAGAAATATGCCCGATGGCATCGCCTGGCGCACGACTGGGCCTATCGGCACTTCCCCGACCCGCAGTTCGGCGAGTGGTACGGGTATCTTCACCGCGACGGCCGGATCTCCGTGCCGCTCAAGGGAAACCTCTGGAAAGGACCGTTCCACCTGCCGCGGATGCAACTCGTTTGCTGGAAGCTGTTGGAACGGATGCCGTCACGCTAGATCGCGATCTTCAAACAGCAGCAGCGCAAGAAACATGGCCACCAGGCAGTAGACCGCACTATACAGGGCGGTCCAGCCGAGGTAGTCGGCGCGAATCACCTGCCCAGTTGAGATGGCGGTCTCCATGTTGAAATGGTCCAGCACGGGTAGCAGCGCTGCCGAAAAATCGCCCGCAAACCGCACGAAGTCGTTGTTTCCGACCGCCGAGTTCACCAACAGGGGCACCAGGTGCCCGAGCACGTAGATCGAAAAGCAGATGATCATGTTCGGCATCATCGGCAGCCGAGTCGAGATCGCCACGCTGACGGAAGCCAGCATGGCCGCCTCCATGAAGCCCAGAGCCAGGCCGGGCGTCACCTGAAGCACTTCGTTGCGGCATTCCACCACCGTCGGAGTCTCTTTCCCGCTCTCGCGTGCGTCATAAACGATCTTGTAAGAGACCGTTGCCAGGAAGAACGAGCCGAGCAGGATGAACACGATGGCCACGGGAACGATGATTCCCACGAACTTGCCCACGATCAATTGCCGCCGGCCGATGGGCTTGGAAAGCAGGGTCAGAGCCGTTCGCCCTTCGATTTCGTCGGCAATCGAGACGCTCGCCGTCCAAACCGCCAGGATCACCGCCAGGATCTTGATCAGAGTGAGCCCTTCCGACTTGACCATCTTCACGTCTTCACCAAACGTGTTGTACGGCAGGAAGGGGAAGATCAGCAGAGCGACCACGCCGATGATCAGAATCACGTAGAACAGCGGCTGCGACATCGCTTCCTTGCTCGTGACTCGTGCGATGGCCGAGATCTTGGGCGCAACCTTCGAGAAAAGGTAGAGTAAGACAAAGAGTGCCGCCAAGGCACCCACCATTCCGACTCCGACCACCCAAAGGGGGCGAATCCAGACGTTCGACACCCCTAACAATATCAACGGCTCGCCCAGAGGACTCATGTGCAGGAAACCTGATTGAAGTGTGGAATAGCTCGTTTGCAGAAACGGATAAGAAGAAAGGTCGGCCCCGGCGCAGACCGGTATGGGCTCCCCTACGCAGGCCGCCCTCATTCGGTTCGGGTTCCGACAGTTGTTTTCATAGGAATGTCAGTATCGAATCGTAAACCCCATGAACTCGTCGATCGCGCCCGTCTTCATCACGGAAGTCTCGGCGATGTGGCGTTTCATCTCCGACTCAATCGACCGGACAAAACGCACAAGCTCGCCTTCCTCCCCTTCAGCCACAAGCTGGACCCGACCGTCGGGCAAGTTCTTGACATAACCTGTTACTTCAAAGTGATTTGCGATTCGCTGCACGGTCCAGCGGAAACCGACTCCTTGGACACGCCCGCGAAAGAGAACCTCCTGACGCTGTTTGGGCATAGCACCTTCCTCGCATCGCGGAGTGCCTAAACCCACAGTATAACGTGGACGGATGCGCGATTCCAGTTCCGGCCGCTTGCCTAGCATTTCTCATGCGTCCCACCGTCCAGTCCACGCCTGGTGCTGCGGCATAAGTTGTTTTTTCGTAATATGTTACCGTATAACAAAGCTCCGTCAGGTTTCAAGATTAGGTAGGCTACGAACACGTTGGAGTCCACGCTTCAGCGTGCCAGACGATACGTCGGAGTCCACGCTTCAGCGGGAGGAGAGCGGCAGTAACCCCGGATCACACAGGCACTTCACCTACAACCCGTCACGTCATTCCCTCGCAGGCGGGAATGCATAGCTGCCCCACCTCCAGCCCCGGGCCGAGCATGACGGCATTCCCGCACTGGCAGGACAGGCGTGCAGAGGAACCGATTGCCTCTTGACGCTTTTCGACTCCTTTTCTATCCTCCCCCCACTATGAGATGGCACATCCCAACACTGCTTGCCCTGGTTGCCCCGCTAGTCCTTTCCGGCAGTCTGCGAGCGGACACCCCTTCGCCCCCCTTCGTTGCCCCGCAGGCCGAGTCGTTTCTGGTTCTCTTGAGCGGCGAGGTCATTCAGGGCCAGATCTCAAAGCTCGACGACAAGTACGTCGTTGTCCTGCCGACCGGACGCATCTTCGTCCCCGAAACCAACGTCGAAATCGTCTGCAGCGACCTGCGAGAGGCCTACCGCTCTCGGCAAGCCCGAGCTGGATACAACCAGGTCCAGGACCACGTTGAACTGGCCCAATGGTGCGACCGTCACCGGCTGCGTACCGAAGCCGAAGCGGAGTTGCAGATCGCCAGGCGTCTCGACCCCGATCACCCCATGGTCGGCCTGATCGAGAGACGCCTGGCTACCTCACTGCAATCCCATGCGGCGACCGATGACGAATCAGACAAGGAAGCCAGCTCCGATCCGACCCCCCAGCAACTCGAAGAATTCGCGGCCGGCCTACCCGTCGGCACCGTCGCGGCTTTCACTCGCGTCGTTCAGCCCTTGTTGGTCAACCGCTGCACCACGTCCGGCTGCCATACCGACCGATCCGAAAGCGAGTTTCGGCTCGAGCGCCCACGCCCCGGCGTGCCCTTCGGGCGGACGTCCACCCATCGAAATCTCCTGGCCGCCCTCAAACTCGTCGACGCGTCGGACCCCGATCAGTGCGAACTACTCAGCCCCAAGCGCTGCCCCCATCGCCTGCAAACCGACGCGATCGCTTCCTTGTCCCAATCCAGCCAATACCGCCTCCTCGTGGCGTGGGTCACCCTGGTGACCCAGCAGAGCGCAAGATCTTCGTCCGCCAGACCTGCGCCGACGGCGTCCCCGGGCAGCCTGCCCGACACGATCCGCAGCGGGCCGCCCAAGCCCGGCGAACGGACGACCTCGACGCCCCTCACCTTCGACGTCGATTCCACACCGAAGGACGCCCCTGCTGCCTCCAAGACTCCTGCCCCGCCGCCGGCCTTGGTTGCGCCAGTCCCGGCAAACCGGAATTCCGTACTCGACCCGTTTGATCCGGCCCTCTTCAACCGCAAGTACGGCACATCCGCCCCTTCGGAAGCCGAACCTCCTTCGGCCGACAAGGTCCCCGCCCCCAGTGCGTTTTTCAGCGGATAGCCCGGCCGTTTGTCAATGAACTACCCGGCGAAATGCCGCCGTCCGAGTGGCCGGCCCTCCTTGAAAATGCCGATAGACGCTCTAAAATGCGTGTTCCACGGAAGTTCCGGCACGACACCTGCTGACCGACCGCGAGTCGGACTGCCAGACGCCGGTTTTCCCCCACCCCCGGGGCCGTAGCTCAGTTGGGAGAGCGCCAGCTTTGCAAGCTGGATGTCGTGCGTTCGAGTCGCATCGGCTCCACTTAACGTAACCTCTTGCTGAATCTTGGTTTAAGATACCTGCCGACGGTCGGTAGTGCAGCCTGAAAGTCAGTCGAAAAAGGGTAGTCCTACCCTTTTCATGACGAAAGGAGCATTGCCGATGGCTTCTTCTTCTCGCATCCCCAAATACTGCCTCCACAAGGGGAGTGGCCAAGCCTACGTGACCATCGAGGGGGCCCGCCACTATCTGGGGGTCTACGGCTCGGACGAGTCACGCGAACGCTATGACCGGTTTGTGGGGGAACTGGTCGCATCCCGCAAAGGCAAGCAGATCCGGGCCGCGGTCGCCTGTTTGACTGAGATCCGCGTGGTCGAGATCCTCGACGCCTACCTTACCCACGCAGAGGGGTACTATCAGAAAGGCGGCAAGCCGACAGCACAGCTTGCACTGGTCAAGGCGTCCCTCCGTCCCGTCCGCCGGCTCTACGGCCGGGCACTGGCCACCGAGTTTGGCCCGACTGCCCTGAAGGCCGTTCGACAAGCGATGGTCGAAAGCTACAAGCAGCCGGCGAAGAATGGACGGCCGAAAAAGCCGCTATGCCGGAACGAGGTGAACCGGCGAGTCCGGATCGTCAAGCACGCCTTCAAGTGGGCCGTGTCCGAGGAACTCTTGCCCGTCGAGATCTATCAGGCGCTTCTCACGGTCGACGGGCTTCGCAGGGGCAGGACGGCCGCCCTCGACCACCCGCCCGTCCAGGCCGTGGCCGATGAGGTGGTCGACGGAACGATACCTCACCTGCCGGAAATCGTTGCCGGCATGGTGCGACTTCAGCGTTTGACCGCGATGCGGCCCATGGAGATCTGTCTGCTTCGCCCGTGCGACATCGATCGATCTGAAGACGTTTGGGTCTACAAGCCTGCTTCGCACAAGACGGAGCACTTCGGCCGTTCCAGGACGATCTTTCTTGGTCCGAAGGCCCAGGCCGTTTTGACGCCGTTCTTGCTTCGGCCCGCGAAAGCCTACTGTTTCTGTCCGGATGAGACGGTCAAGCGGCAACACGCCAAACGGGCCGAGTCTCGCAAGACCCCATTGTCATGTGGCAATCGGCCCGGCAGTAGCCGGGTCAGGGCGCCGAAGCGAAAGCCCCGGGAGCGATACCATAAGAACGCCTACTCCAACGCCGTGCGCCGTGCGATCCGCAGGGCCAACGTGGAGCGTAGGAAGGCCGGTTTGCCGCCGCTGCCCAGGTGGACGCCGAACATGCTCAGGCATTCGGCCGCGACGGAGATCCGCCGGCAATTCGACCTCGAAGCGGCCCAGTCGATCCTGGGGCACGCCTCGATGAATACGAGTGAAATCTACGCGGAAAAGAACCTGACCCTGGCTCGCCAGATTGCGGCGAAGATCGGATAATCAGCACATTGCCGGGTTGTGGGGTAGCTCCCCGCACAGTCGGCCGGCTCGCCGTGGTCACACCTACTACCACGACAGTCGGCCGGCGCCCGGCTCTGAATGAAAGTAGGTGTCTCATGTGTGCATACTCTCACGAGTCGAACGGTGTCAGCGAGTTTCTCTCTGATGTGAGTTGGTTGGTTCACATGCTGTCTCTCTACGACGCTAACGCATTGCCCAGCGTCCACGAACTGGTCAACTCCGGTGGCGAAATTGTCGACGCGGCGGCGGATTACGAAGATTGGCAGACTTTGAGGGACCACGGCTATGAATTGGAGTCCGCCTGCGAGAGGGTTCTGACGTTTGTGAACTCGGATGAGTCGGCACTGGTCGGACCGGACGTTGTGCAGAAAGCCCGGATCGAATTCGGTATGATCCGGACCGCCTTGAAAGACGCAACGCCAGATCGTCACGATTGGTCACGTGAGGATTATCGGAGACTGCTACGGCGGCTCAGCGAAAACCACCTCACCAAGTTGGCACTTCTCGTGCGAGGGTTTTCCGCAGTCGAAACGGAACTGCCGAAACTGCGATCGCAAGCGTGGACGTTTTCCGCGGGACTCGCGAAACTCGGGAGAATTGAGATTCCTGTGAAAGGCGTCAAGTGGCGGCTCCTGAAGAAGCTGGCCGAGTCGGACAATGCCGTCTCGCGTGAGGATCTGCTTGCGGCCGGGTGGACCGATGATGGTTACAATGTGGAGCCCTCAACGCTGAAGAAACACCTTGCAGAGCTGCGTCAGATTCTGCGCGAACACTTGGGTTATCCAGCAAGCACGGACCCAATTCCGGCAGTCGACAGGGGAAGAGATGCTGCGTGGCGTCTCGAAAACGTAACGCAAACGTAACCCAACATCTCCCCGGCCGTAACCGTCCCCACTCAGAATGTCTCTCAGTCACACTCACTCACGAGCATGTACTGAGAGGCTATCCCATGATCGACACGCGGACCGAGACGGTCATCCGCCTGAGTCAGGCGTCCGAGCATTTTCCCGGGCGGCCCAGCATCGCGACGCTCTACCGATGGATTACCCGTGGCGCTCGGGGAGCGCGGCTGGAGTCCGTCGTCTGCGGTGCCCAGCGCTACACGTCGATCGAGGCCATCGACCGATTCATTGCCGCCACAACGGCCAACAGCGTGGGCGGCTCGGCTCCCGCCCAGCGGCGCACGACCCGCCGGCGAGAGGCGGATATCCGCCGCGCTGAGGAGCGGCTGGCCCGGGCCGGGGCCTGATGGTGTTTGTTCCCCGGGGCCCAGCGCTGTACGACGCAGCGGCGTCGGCGCCCTTAAATCAAAAAAGCCCGGCGAGACAAGGGGGGTCTCGGCCGGGCAAGGAGTATGCAGCACATGGATGCTACACGATCCCTGCGCGAATGTCGAGTGGTCTCCCCCCCTCTCTCTCCGTCCCCCGACCAACCGGGCAGCCTCGCCCAGCAAATGCTCGCCGTTTTGGACTGGCTCGGTCAGGGAGATTGTGAGCGGCGAGACCCACGATCGTGGGAGCGGTCGCGCCGGCGATGGATGCCTCATGCAAGGAGATCTGCCAGGTGAAGCGCACCGCCTTTGACCATCCGAAGTTCCGCCGGCTGGCCCGCCTCCTCAACTTGCCGGCGCCTTGGGGGCCACTTGGCATCATGGAGGCACTATCACACTTCACAGCAAAACACGCGCCCCAGGGTGACATCGGGAAGTGGTCGGACGAGGAGATAGCTGATGGTATCGGATGGGATCAAGACCCGTCCAAGCTGATCGACGCCCTTGTCGAAGCTCGCCTCTTCGATCGCCACCCGACCTATCGGCTTGTGGTACACGATTGGCATGAGCATTGCGACGACTCGACGCGAAAAACCCTGAAAAGGAATGGACTCGACTTCATTTCCGCGGAGCCTATCCCGCAAGAATCCGGACATGTCCCGGACACGTCCGGACATTTCCGGAAAAGTTGCGCCTGCCAGAGCCAGAGCCAGAGCCAGAGCCAACCCCCTATAGTCCCCCAGGGGACAAGTGGGGGTGTGGATGAGCCTGCGGACGCCAAACCGAAGCGCACCAGGTTTTCCCCACCAACGCTCCAGGAGGTCACCGTCTACTGCATCGAGCGTCAGAACGGCATCACGCCCCAAGACTTCGTCGATTACTACGCCGCACGTGGTTGGAAGCTCAACAACGGCGTCGCAATGAAGGACTGGCGGGCAGCCGTTCGCACCTGGGAGTCCCGCCGGCGAGACGATCGGCGCGAGACAGCCGGCCCGGCAGAAGGAGGGGACGACTATGTCGCGTAGTGAGATCCTTGACCGAACCCCGCCCCACAATCTCGACGCCGAGCGGCAGTTGCTCGGGTCGGTCATGCTCGATCCGGGCAACCTCGATGCCGTGGCGTCGATCGTCACCCCCGACGACTTCCACAGCGAGGCCCATGCCGTCGTCTACGCGCACCTGGTAGCCATGCAACAGGCAAGCCGACGGATCGACGAACCCCTGTTCATCGATCGACTGCGGACCACCGGGGACCTCGAGCGCGTCGGCGGCTTGGCCTACCTGGTCGAAGTGTTCGGGTCGGTCGCCTCTCCACGGCACTATCGCGACTATGCTGAGATCGTGCGCAGGGACTCCCAGAAACGCCGCATCATCCGGGCAGGCCTCGACGCCGTGGTCGCCGCCTACGACGCAAGCACGACACCCGAGGACGTGCTGGGGGCGCTCGAGGCCAGTCTGGCGAGCATCAAGACCGGCCAGTACGACACCGACCCCGTGACAATGGCGACGGCTTGTGTGGGAGCGATCGCTGAGATTGACGAGATCCTCCGCCGCGGCCGTGGCGCCGGAATCATGACCGGGCTGCCGGCGTTCGACACCGAAGTCGGGGGATTCTTCCCGGGTGAGCTGAGCATTGTGGCAGCGCGGCCGAGCCAGGGTAAGACAAGCCTGGCGCTGCAGATGGCGGCGCACGCGGCTGGGAATGGACACTCGGTCTACTTCGCGACGCTGGAGATGGGCAGGAGCGAAATCGCCTTGAAGCGTTTGTGTGCAGTTGCCGGCGTAAGCGGCATGCGAATCAGGACCGGCACGATCACCAACTATCAGAAATCGCGGATCATGGAAGCCGCACAATCGGTTGCCCTCGAGAACTTCCACGTCCACGACTGGCCAAGAATCCGGCCGTTCGACATCCAGCGGGCAGCGCGGCGACTTCGGGCTGAGATCATCTTCGTTGATTATCTCCAGATCGTTTCCCCGCCCGACCCGAAGAAGAAACGCTATGAGCAGGTTGGGGATATCTCCGGCCAGCTCAAGACCATCGCGCGCGAACTGAACGTGCCCGTTGTCGCGTGTGCCCAGATCGGCAGACAGGCCGAGATGGGCGGCAAGGAGTCCCGGCCGATGCTTTCGCAGCTCCGCGAGTCCGGCAACATCGAGCAGGATGCAGACGTTGTCTTGCTGCTTTGGCGACCGAAAGGCGGCATCCACGGCAAGGCCGATTCAGAGTACTCCGATCAGAGTTGGGACGCCGACTTGATCGTCGGGAAGAACAGGAAGGGCACGACGCCCAGCCTACGACTCGACTGGGACGGCGATACGACCACGTTCACCTGCCACAACTATCACCCACGTCCCCAGAGCGGCAACTGGACGCCCGACAGCGCTTTCTGAATAGGACTTTTGCATGGCCAAACAACCGCCTCCCGAACGAGCTATGACGACGAAGCCAAACAAACTGACCCCCGACCAGGCCGTGGCGGTCCGGGCCTGGCTCGAAATCGCTTGGCCGGACATCGAACGGCGTCGGCTGAGCCGTGACGCGGCCGCGAGCCTGTGTTCTGCCACGGAGGGTTTCCGTGTGACCGCCGCGAACGTCGTCAGCGCATGCCGCCGACTCGGCAAAACCTGGCCGAGTGACTCGACGGCCGACCAGCGGCTTGGGTATAGGATTCACCTTCTCAAGCGAGCCCTCGGGCACATGTATCGAACTGTTGGAATTGATCCCCCGGACGCCGACGTGGCCCGGCTGCTTGATCTTCGCTGGCCCGCCGGCGAATCGGCCGAAGATGCAGAAGCTGACGA
>JAAYAY010000409.1 GCA_012719125.1 Planctomycetaceae bacterium
AGAAAGCCTCCGGTGGTGACAGGAAGAGCAAGGACAAATCGGTTATGGAAAAATTTCCACAACCGATTGACACTCCCAGCACAACCCGTGACGCCCTCGGCAAGCAGTTCGGTATCAGCGGGAGAACGGCTGAGCGTACAGGCTGTGGCCGAAGAATCCGCCTCCTACGGCTTTCACTTGTGGCCGATCGGCACCCGACCCGATAGACGAGCCGTCCAGACGCCCGAAGCGATTTTTGGGGCATTCTCGTGCGTTTGGAACGAACACCGCTAACCGGAGGGGATTTTCGGGCGTGAATTTCGTCTTATCCCTCATGAGGGGGTATTGATTCTATTGTCACCGTTGGCAATAATGAGAGTACAGGAACCACGAACATGGCCAATAAACTGAACATCGGACGGATTGTGAAAGAGGCTCGCGAAGCTGCTGGCCTTTCATGGTACATGGTAGCCAAACTGGCCGGAGTATCACCGCACACGGTTAGGCGAATCGAGGACGGCGAGAACATCCCGAACGTGGCTATCCTCGAAAAGCTGGCCGATGCGCTGGACTGCCGGCTCGTGGTCGAATTCGAGGCGTTGAAGAAGAGATAGCGGTTGACTAACCTTTGCCTGCTGGTGGTTCCCGGACCGGAAACCGGGGGCTGCCGGCGGGCGGTTTTCCGGAAAGGTATCGACATGAAAACTGATTTGGTTGTTTTGGCAACGGACATCAACAGACACCACCAAGAAGCCCAAAAGGCGGCTGAGTCTGCATTGCAGCATGCTCGTGCGGCCGGGGAGTTGCTCTTGCAGGCGAAAGAACGATGTCAGCACGGAGACTGGGGCAAGTGGCTGAAAGAGAACTTCAATGGTTCCGACCGGACCGCCCAGCGGTACATGACGTTTGCAAAACGGTGGCCGGAACTGGAGGCAAAAACGACACGTGTGGCGGATTTGCCAATTCGAGAGGCGGCCCGACTTCTGACTGATTCCAATGTTGTCGACCTGGGTGTTGAGATCCACCCTGCGTTAAGTATCATCCCGGATTTCGACGGTCCTGGGTACGAGGCCTTCAAGGCCGACATCGCCGAAAGCGGGCAGCTCGTTCCTATCGCGTTCTTCAAAGGGCAACTGCTAGACGGACGTGCCCGTTTACGGGCGTGCCGGGAACTGGGAATCAAACCCAAGACGATCGACCTGGACGAGGATATTGACCCGATCAGTTATGTGTTATCGATGAATGTCTGCCGCACGCATCGCCCACAAGATGATCTGCTGGACGATATGGGAATCGAGTAGCTCGCCCGATTCGGTTCGAGGCACAGCCCCGTCGGCGATTGTCGGCGGGGTTTTTTCGTGCGCCTCCCGAGGAGGGCTGAGGTCGCAGGTTTGACCCACTTAGACCCATTTTGACCCGTTGATAGGTGCAAAGCGTTCAACCGACGCAATGCTTGCAAAGCCGGTCCGCAACTGCTAAAGTGTCGGAAAGCACGTTGTTTTCCGAAGTTCTCGCCTTGCAAGAGCAATGGGGGTGTCCCCACCAGTTCACGCTGATAAGGCTGAGGTCCCAAGTTCGAGTCTTGGTGCGCCCACTAGTTCTAAGTACCGCCGAAATCTGGAGTTAGATTACCTGCCGACGGTCGGCAGTGCGGCCCGGAAACGTCAAGCAAACCTGTCGTACGACAGGTGTTGGCCTCCGAGGAGCACACGACCATGGCTTCGAAGACTCCACGCGTCCCAAAGTACTGCCGCCATCCCAACGGCCAAGCCTATCTCAGCTACCGCGGCAAGCCCGTCTATCTCGGCAGATTCGGCAGCGAGGAAAGCAAGGAAGCTTACGACCGGTTCATCGCCAAGCTGGCCCTCTCTCGACAATCGCGGGTGCCCCAGCTTGTGGGTCCCTCTGTCGATCCGATCACCGTCAACCAACTCTGCCTCGCTTACCTGGATTGGGCGGAGGGATGGTACTCCAAGGATGGGAAGCCCACCACGAAATACGGTCAGGTGAAGGCCTGCTGCAAGATCCTTCGGGGAATCTTCGGGTCCGTGCCCGTCGACGAATTTGGCCCCCTGGCGCTCCAGGCGGTTCAGGCCCACCTGGTCGACCGCGGTCTCACTCGGGTCGGGGTCAATACGCGGATCGGTGCAATCCGCAGGGTCTTCAAGTGGGGGGTGTCCCAAGAGTTGGTCCCCTCACCCGTCTACCAGGCGTTAACGTGCGTGTCCGGGCTCCGGATCGGACGGACGTCCGCCCCGGAAACCACGCCCATCGGCCCCGTCGATGATCGGATCGTTGACGCCACGCTCCCGGAGCTGTCCCCGGTGGTGGCCGACATGGTGCAGTTTCAGCGGCTTACCGGCGCCCGGCCCGGCGAGATCTGTATTCTCCGACCGTGCGACGTGGATCGGTCCGAAGAGATCTGGGTCTACAAGCCGGCGAGTCACAAGACCCAACATCACGGGAAGGCGCGATTGGTGTACATCGGCCCCAAGGCCCAGGACCTCTTGCGCCGTTACCTGCTTCGGGACCCGGCCGCTCCCTGCTTCAGCCCGGCCGAGTCGGCCGCGCTCTGCCGTGAACGCCGTCACGAAAAGCGAAAGACGCCGCTGTCTTGCGGCAACCGGCCCGGGACGAACCGCACGGCTCACCCGGAGCGGAAACCTGGCATCCTGTACACCCAGGACACGTATAGGCGCGCGATCCACAAGGCGATCGGACGAATCAACGCCCAGCGAAGGAAGGCGGCGAAGGAAGACGGCGAAGACCCCGAGCTACTTCCCCTCTGGTCGCCCAACCGGTTGCGTCATACGGCCGCCACGGAGATCAGGCGGGCGTTTGGCCTTGAAGCGGCCCAAGTCACTCTCGGCCACGCGAAGGCCGATGTCACCCAGATTTACGCGGAGCGAGATTCAACGCTCGCCCGTGAAGTCGCCAAGCGAATTGGATAGAATCAACAACCGAATTGCCGGGCTTGCGGGGTAGCTCCCCGCGTAGGCTGGCCGGCAGCCGTCGTTCCTACCTCTCGACGGTTTCCGGCTGGCCGGCTCGGCTCTGAACGAGAGGTAGGGTCATGGTAGACGGTGTTATCAATGGTCTTGCGAAACTGGCTGCGGATCTGCTTGAGATCGCAACGCTGGTCGAAAGCGGTGTCGTAGATGATGAAGACGCCGGGAGTCTTCCCGTCCGGATCGACGATGCAAGGGAGTTATCGGCGGAGGTACTATATGGCAATTTGCGGCAACGCGTCTCGGAGCATTTGAACGGCGGCAATCGATGTCCGGATACGCTACGTCACCTTGCTTCGGATGTCGAAGCCATGGCCCGGGTCGAATTCTGCGAAGTCGTATACTGGGTAGCAGATATCTTGCGTAGATACGATCCCAAGGCGTTACCCACAGTCGCTTCAATTCTTGGTTCACACGGCGAACTCGAAGCCATCGCCGCCGACTTCCATGATTCCGAGAGGGTGGAAGTCCTTGAGACCGTTTCTGACTTGGAAGACCATCTGGAAGGAGCCTTGAACTGTTTGAACTCCTACGCATCAACGATTCTGACACCTGATGTTGCGTCTGGTGTGTCGGTCGAATTGAACCTGATTCATGCCGCAGTGAAGGGCGCCGTGAAACGTGGGGACCGTGATGATCCCGCTTGGCCAAGCGAACACTACAAAGGCCTACTGCGACGGCTAGGTGAAAACCATCTGACGCGGCTGAAGCAGCTTATCTACCTTATGGTCGGTGAGGATGACCCTGAACACGGATCGAAGAACTCGACGGACGATCGGACTCGCGTGTTTCAGGAGTGGAGGCAGGGAGAGAACCTGGGGCCGGCGAAAATCAGAGATCGGTGGAATAGCCTGAGCGACGAAGATCGAAAACGGCTGGCACCTGGCTGCTGGCAACGGATCAACGCGAAGGATGCCGGAAGAGAGTTGGTCAAGAAGGCGTTGTCGCGGTGGAAAAACGGCAACTGAATCAAGAAAACCGGAAAATGTCCCCGGTTGTCCCCGGTTGTCCCCGGTGTCATGTCCCCGATCGTGTTTGATAGCGTCGTGAGAGTTGCAATCACCAGCAATTCTGGCAGAGGCTATCAAATGTCTATCGACCTGTTTTCCCATCATCCGCTTCGGATCGCCAGTGTGCCGAACGTGCTCCCACAGACGCGCAAGGGTAAACGCGTTCACCACGCCAGCGTCTACCGCTGGTGGGCCCGCGGCGTCTCCGGCATCAAGTTGGAGACGATCATTATTTCCGGCGAGCGGTACACGTCGCGAGAGGCGTTGCAGCAGTTCTTCGAGGCAGTAACGAAAGCTCGTGACGGCGCGAGAGAGTCCGCCGTCACAAGTGCGAAAACACCACCACCCAAATCGCCCGCAGCTCGCCGCAAATCCAATCGCGACGCCGAGCGTGCGCTGATCCAGCGCGGCGCGTAACCTATTGACCGGGCCCGGTGCCGTGCGACGCAGCGGCGCCGACGCCCCTCCCACGAAAAAGCCCGGCCAGATAAAGGGGGTCTGGCCGGGCTCAGGAGTGTTGGACACATGGATGCTACCAAGTCTATGCCGCTGTGTCGAGCGGCGTCCCCCCCTCTACGCCCCGCCCCCGACCAGCCGGGCTCCCTCTTCGAGCAGTTCCAACTGCTGGCCGACTTTCTCTCCCTGCCCGACCACATCCGCGCCGATCCGGCCGAGTGGGACCGGGCTCGACGGCGACGAATTCCCCATGCTCGGAGGCGCACCTGATGGCGGGTTGGATCAAGATGCGCACCGGACTCTGGACACACCCGAAGGTCGCGCTTATCGCGATGCGACTGGGAATCCCGAAAGCGGCCGTTATTGGGTGCTTGCACGGTGCCTGGTCGATCGCAGACGAACACTCCGAGGACGGGTCAATCGAATGCCTCAGCACGGACATGATCGACGCTCAAATCGAACAGCGAGGCTTTGCTGAGCAAATGGCCTCGGTCGGATGGCTTGAGATCACGGAAACCGGTGTGCAGTTTCCACGCTATGAAGAGCACAACGGTTCCACCGCAAAGCGCCGCGCGTCCGAACAGAAGCGGAAACGCACCGGACGGGCGGCGGCAAGCTGTCCGCAAGCTGTCCGCAACCCGTCCGCATCGATGCGGACACAATGCGGACCAGAGGAGAAGAGAGGAGAGGAAAAAAGAGAAGAGACTCCTACGGAGTCTTTTTGCTCAGAGCCTTCTCCGAACGGCTCTGAGCTGGACGCCGGGCAGGTTGTGTTGGAATTTCGAACGGTCGGGACCGGCGCGAAGACTTGGCACCTGACGCAGACGAAGGTTGACGAGTACGCGGAGGCCTTCCCCGGCCTGGACATCGTGGCCGAATGCCGGAAGGCGAGACAGTGGTGCAACGACAATCCCGAGAAACGCAAGACCCCTAAGGGGATGCCCCGATTCCTGAACACGTGGCTCTCGAAAGCGCAGGACGAACGCGGAGGCCGAAACGGCAATGGAAAACCACTTCGACAAGCTATTGACCCAACACGAGTGCACAGCCGATACGGCGCGAATGGCCAAGCTCAGACTGCGGGATCGGCCTGAACGGCGGTTGCTTCTCGGCCTGCCCCGCGGCATGAACCAAGTTGACCGGCGATTGGTCGACGTGTTCCGCCAGCTCGTTGCCGGCGAAGCTCCATGGCCCCTGCTTCTCCACGGCCCCGTCGGGAGCGGCAAGACCAGGGCGGCGCTCTGCCTGGCTGACTTCGCCGACACCGCAGCCTACCACTCCGTCGACTCCCTTTCGGACTTCACGATGCAACGCCAGCCCGGCGACGTGGCGGCCGAGTGGGAGCGGCTGGCCGGCAAGGCTCTCGTGATTCTGGACGAGCTGGCGCAGCGGCGGACGAACGAGCTGACCTATTCGGTGGTCAAGCGCATGCTCGACGAACGGGAATTCCACGCCGGGAACATCGCCATCTACATCACGAATCTTGAGCCGCCGGCGTTGGCCGAAATCTTCGACGATCGCATCTTCAGCCGGTTGACTGCCGGAACTGTGTTTCCTCTCGACGGGCCGGATCGGAGGCACGCGAGATGAACCGGGCCCCCGTCAACTCCGAGATTCTCGATCGACTGCCGCCGCATGATGCGACGGCCGAGAGGTCGACGATCGGTTGTTTGCTCCTGGAGCCCTCTCGGGTGCCCGAGATCGCCCAGCAGCTCGGGGCCGATGATTTCTACGTCGACGCAAACCGCCGGCTCTTCGGCCACATTGTCGGTCTGTACGCGGCCGGCTCGCGAGTTGACGAGGTTCTCCTTCTGGATCGGCTGCGGAGTAATGGGGACCTGGAAGCGATCGGCGGACACGCGTATTTGGCCGAGATCCTCCAAGAGACCGGGATACCGGCGAACGCCTCGAACCACGCCCAAATCGTCCTGAAGCACTCACAGCGCCGCCGGCTCATTCGCGAGACGACGGGCGCCCTGGTCGACGCCTACGACGACAGCCAGGCCCCCGCGGCGATCGCCAGCAGCACAGCGGAGCGTTTGCTGGCCGTCACCAGGGCCGACGGGCCGAGATCGATCGACACGCCGGTTCTCTTCGCGCAGACGCTCCAGGACCTGGCAGAGCCGGCAAGCCAGCCGATCGGCCGGACGATCGGCTTCAAGTCGTTTGACACTGAAATCGGCGGCCTCTACCCCGGAGAATTGGCGATCCTTGCCGCCCGCCCCTCGATGGGGAAAACGGCGCTCGCAACGCAGGTGGCCTTGTACTTCGCAGAACACGGCCGGCACGCGTTGATTGTGACGCTCGAAATGCCGGCGAGATCCTTGGCCGAGCGGATCTTGGCGAATCGGGCCGGCGTCAGCTTGCAGGCCATCCGGAGCCGATCGTTGAGCCACGATGACCGCAGCCGGCTCGTCACGGGCAATCTGGACTTGCCGGTTCAGCACCTCCACCTGGTTGATCGGCCGCGGATGACGGTTGCCGAGATCCGTTGGGAGGTCATGCTCCGCCGGCAGAAGCACTCCATCGACCTGGTTGTGGTGGATTACCTGACGAGACTGCAACCGGCAGACCCGCGGCAGACGCGGTACTTACAGGTTGCACAGATCACAGCCGACTTGAAGGACATCGCCGCGGAATTCGCGGTCCCGGTTCTTTGCCTGGCACAGCTCGGGCGAGCGGCCGAAGCAAAGGGCGAGACCAGGCCTCGGCTGAGCCACCTCCGAGAATCCGGCGACATCGAGCAAGACGCGGACGTTATCGCCTTCCTCCACCGACCGGAGCGCGTTGACCGTGACGATCCGGACGTGATGGGCAAGGCTTACCTGTTCCTCGAGAAGAACCGCAACGGGCCTTGCGGCGAATACCCCTTGACTTTCGACGGACCGACGGGCCGGTTCTCCGACGGGCCGAGATTCCAGCCGTTTGACGAATTCACACCTTACGGAGGTTGACGGATGCCCGACTCCCCACAACCGCCTCGGGAACGAGCTATGACGACGAAGCCGAACAAACTGACTCCCGACCAGGCCGTGGCGGTCCGGGCCTGGCTCGAAATCGCTTGGCCGGACATCGAACGGCGTCGGCTGAGCCGTGACGCGGCCGCGAGCCTGTGCTCTGCCACGGAGGGTTTCCGCGTGACTGCCGCGAACATCGTCAGCGCATGCCGCCGGCTCGGCAAGACGTGGCCGAGTGACTCGACGGCCGACCAGCGGCTTGGGTATCGGATTCACGTTCTCAAGCGAGCCCTCGGGCACATGTATCGAACTGTTGGAATTGATCCCCCGGACGCCGACGTGGCCCGGCTGCTTGATCTTCGCTGGCCCGCCGGCGAATCGGCCGAAGATGCAGAAGCTGACGA
>JAAYAY010000410.1 GCA_012719125.1 Planctomycetaceae bacterium
TGCAAAACAGACGTTCGTCGTATTGCAAGGAGACCGAAAAAACTCGAACGGCTCCAGACCAATTTCTTTGCACGGTCCCTCATGCTAGCATTTCCGCTGGCGTCGCCATATTCCGGGATCGCACCCTACGGCCATTGCACTTCTCGAAGGGTGTAGGCGTACGCACGGAGCTGCTTCAAGGCGGGGATGCCCATCTTCACGAACTGCACAGAATCCAAATTGACAGCTCGCCGATACTCCAAGAACCCGGACAACTTTGAATCTTGGTGAATTCGACTCAAAGCGTCGCGATAAGCCTGATCCCGTACTCCCATAGCCTTCGCCACGCCTCGTTCCAGCAGAACACGCGCTTCGACCGTGTTGTTATTTGGAAAGAAAGCGTGCTGAAAGAGCAATGTGGCGTACGCGACTACAATATCAGCGGGGCTTGTGACACATCGGCGAAGCCTTGCTCCGCCGCCTTCGCCGTCAACTGCCCGCTGTTCCACCAACCTAAGATCGTGTAGCGGCCAACCGGCTCGGAACGATTGCTGAACGCCCGTAAAGTACGTCTTTACCGTCGCGACTTCCACTCCATTTCCGCCTTCGCGCATCCGTTGGCCAACCTGTTCGACCACATCGGTGAACGGCATCCAAGACGTGCCGCCGGGATCGTACCCAGTGAAAAACGTCGAGTAGGGTGCCGCGTCCGAGTTCGCACACAGATGAAGGTGAACCAGCCACCACGTCCAGGCTTCTTCTGCCCGTTGGTCCTTGGCCGCCATGAGTTGTCCAAGCTCGGTCAGCTCGGCGCGCCCTCTTCCTAGGTCGAGCAGCCCCGCACTCACCAGCCAATTCTTGATCGCCGCTAGTTGGTTCTTCCCGGCAAGAAATCCCTTCCGAGCATCCGAAAGACGGGCTGCCGAAAAGATGTCCGCATCGACAGGAACCCGAGACAGCGCCGTCGAAAGCCAATGTCGAGTGATTCCAAACGATTGTGTGTCCAGCGGCATGACGTCTCCTAATCGAAAAACGCGTGGTCCATCACCTATGGCCTCGTTTTCAGCGGCGTCGGTTACTTAACGGCACCTGGCATAAAAAATCCCGTCCAATTAACTGTCACTACTCGAATCACGGAGCGCTTTTTCGCGGCAGAAGTTTTAGGAACTCCAAAATCTCCGGATGGCCCGATGTAGGCGTGTAGCGAATGCAATTAACCTTATAGTCCTTCCTCCATCGTGACGCCTCAGTCTTTGTAATCGTGTCGTCGGGTACCAGTGCGAAGTGATTCACTCCACTGCCGTGAAACGCATCGAAGAGATAACTCAGCAGAAGCGTTACCTCGGGATCATTTAAAGAAACGCCGACAAAGAACACAGTCTTAGTCGTAAATATAGACAGCAGAGCCGCTTGGTATCCTGGCGCACGAAAGATGATGTCGCGATAGTCCCTTTCGGTAAGCACAATATCGCTTCTCGCTTCAATTGTCCCATGAGCCTTCAAGATAAAAAAATCTTGTCGCCAAATTGCGTCCGCGAAATCGTGCGAATTTGCGTGCGTGTATACGGTCGGAAGACTTCGCGTCTTGACAACATACGCGGATTCCAATAAACGGTCATAATTCGTCGTGAGGGCAATGCTGAACGGTATTTCTGGCATTTCTAGGTGAGATTCAGTCGGTTTCTTCGACTTGTCTCCAAAAATCTTGACGATCTCGTCGAGGAAGCGTCCGCGTCCGGCTCGATCACATATTTCCTGGGCAACCATCAGCGGTCGCTTGCCAGCGCGCGCCATTTGCTTCAATTCAAGAGCTTGGTCAGCATCAATGTCGTCGGTGCTCCGAAACTTATCGACGAGACGCGAGAGCAGTTCCTCCCAACCAGGCATGCCAGCACCAATCGAGAGCCCCGCACCAACAAACAGGGCACATCTACCGCTTGAAATCGAATCACACAGATCTGATGGAGGAGTTAAGGCGACAGCTGTCATGGCAATACGGCTCCTCTTGAGTAAATTTATTTGCAGTCACTCCATCACGACAGCAACTCGGTCAACAGAACGGAGTGGCGGGTCCGAAGATTCTTCGCTAAAGCCCCGGAAGTCTTGAAAGCAACGATGTATTCGTACAGGCGTCGATTCTTCGCTGAGACGCGCTGTCCAGCCAGCAACTGATCCGGTTGCGCATTGTACTTGAGGCGTTGCCCCTCGAACGCTAGGAATGTTTCTGCCAGAACTTGTGGAGTAGGAAGCGACGAAGCCTCGGTTTGTGAGACGAGAAGGTACAGATCGACGAAACCCCATTTTGTCTGTATACACCCAGGAGAATTTTGCATCATATCCCGTAGATATAGCAGATTATTTCTCACTGCATTCTGAATAGCGTTGTCAACGCCAGACGCATACTTCTCGTACAGCGACTTCAGGTTTGGAGCTTTTAGGTCACACGACGTTCCGTTGAATTCGAGAGCGAAGGCATGAGCGCACATATCGTCACGGTTCCGACGGTACGGTGAAAACGGACATGTCGGAGAACAAAAGAATGCATGATTCTCCGACATTGACCGGACTATGTCCCCGAGTTGACTTGGTAAACAGTTCCTCTTCTCCGCGGGGTTAAGCTGTGCCCCTTGCTGCAGTCGCCAGAATAGTTCACGAATCTCGTCCGGCATTGCATCAGAAATGACTGCAGTGACGAGCTTAAACCGCAGAATCTGTTGTCGGTACTTCTTCTCCAATTTAGAGAAACGTTTACCTCGACAAGTGTCTAGTTGTCCGTAAGAGTTTTGACTGACTTCAAATTCGTCATTTAAGAATGCCCAGATTGCGCGCAGTCGCTGTTGGCCGTCCGTAACCGCGTAACGCTGAAGTGCGCTTGCGCCTCTGTCGTGGAGATAGACTTTGGGGATATCAAACTCGCACAGAATTGAGTCGATCAGAAGTTGTTTCGCTGGAAGCTTCCAAACCGGGCCTCGCTGGAACGGCGGCGATGGATCTATCGCGCCTTCCAGGGATTTATACTGTTGGATTGACCACATTTCATTCTTGATCTTCATACTCAACCTTCAGATACGCGTGGTGTACACTCGCGAGTTCAAGGGTTCATGAGTGGCAAAAAAAGCAAGGCTGCTCATCGTTTTCGTCGTCGTACACATCGGCAAGGACATCAATCAGCGGTCGATTGGCTTGGCGCCTTTTTTCTCGGCGCATTGCATCCTCGTGAGCCTGCCTGATTTCGGCGATCCGTTCCGGGCGCTGAAGTTCTTCGAGTGATTCTCGCTGGCACCATGTGTAGCGTTGTCCTGACTCAGGATCGTATTTTTCGTAGGCTTTGGCGAGTTCGTACAGGTCAGGGTGCTCCTTTTGCAGACCGGCCCACTCGTTTCGCCGCTGAAAGAAGCAGAAGTAACAGCCCGATCGCGTGCGCCACTTGTAGTATTCCGGGAAACCAATTCCGCTCACATCGAGAATTCGATGGACGCCGTCGAGGTCGATGCCATCGTCCTTGAAGGGGTAGACGGGATGGATGTTGGGCTTGGTGGAAATGTACGCGGCACGGTCCTCGTCCGCGCGGATGCCCACGTACATCATGACTTCGTCGTCCCCGACGTACTTTTCAAAGGGTTTGATCTTCAGCACCTTGGTACACCAACGCATCCGCGAGGACGGCAGGTAATTGTTGTAGATCTTCAGCCAGTGATCGAAGCCTCGGTCGTCGCAAAGGCGGACGATCGGCTTTCCGAGATACGCTTCGATTCGGTCCAGGTACTCGTACGTCTCCGGCAACTCCTTCTTGGTGTCGCAAAAAACGTACTCCATGTCCGCTACGCGGTCGCGCATGTAGATCGCCAGTGCGGTGCTGTCCTTGCCGCCCGAGAGCGAAAGAATATGGCGTGTTTTGTCGGTCATCGTCGCTCCACCCGAATTATCGACTTGCGTCCTTGATTAGTCTAAATGTACCGTTGGGTCATTTCAACAGCTTGTTTGTCACACGGGCCAGCGCGGCAATCGCCAAGTCGATTTGACCGTTCTTGCCCACTTTGCTGACGACGTGCTGGATTTCCTTCTCCAATTCGTCAACCCGCTTCTTTGTCGCCGCGGTCACGCGTACAACGTGCTCTCGTTCGGTTGCATCGGAAGTCGTGATCCCGATCCGCATGGATTCCACCGCTTCCCCACCTTGGTAGTCATCCTGTTGCTGGCCGGGAAACCCCAAGGCTTCGACATGGGAGAACAGCCTTGCGGTTTTGGTCAGTTCCAGTTCGAATCTGGCGCGGGTATCGTCTCGCCAGGCTCCGGGCGGTTTGTGGGCTAGTAACGCCGACAACGATTCAATCCAGGCGGAGTCATCCAGCCGAGTGTCCGCGGCGCGCAATGCAAAGCTCTTCAGATTCGTGTCAGCGACCCAGGATGCGAGGGCTGCCGCACGGCGCGCCAGAGATGCCCGATTCACACGGAACGTCCCGTTTTCGCCAAAGGCGGATCCGATCGATTTCCCAAGTTCCGCGAGCAATTCATCGTAGCACCGCTGCAGTTCGGCGAGACCGTTGCGCACGGCGTTGACGAAGGTATCCAACTCGGCGGCGTTCATTTTTCCGTTCGACTTGAACGGTTTCATGCCGCACGCCGTCGGAAGGTCGGTGAAGAGCAGGCGATCCGGCTGCCGAGCCTGCAACAGCGCCTCACGGATGCCGATTGTGGCCGGACCAACCGTCTGCGTATAGCGCGCATATTCGTTGAGTTCGCCAACAAAGCGGCACAGGGGCCGCACGACGTCCAGAAGGTCCCGCTTTGTTGAACCGTTCTGGTTCCGTCCGAGCAGTTCCGCGAGCCGTTCGAATACCTGCGCCCGGATGCCGGTGATCCGCCACCTTTGGACGGTAAACGACTCAGGCGACCGAAGCAATCGCTCCATGACAGCGACGGTTGGCTGCGGGACGAAGGTTCCATCTTCGTACAGTGCCACCGTGGCGTCGTTGGCCAACAGCGCCGCGCACAAGAGGATCGGCATGGGACCCGATTTAAGCCCGTAGGGCGGCGAAGCCAACTGGCGATACAAATCCAAGATCGGCAGGGCTCCGTTCTCCGTGGTGGAGAAAAAGCCGCTAATCGCTTTCCAGATAGCCTGAATACCCGCGTCCGCCGATTGCCGCGGCGGAGCGAATTGCCAGCAGCCGCTCAGGTTTCGGTGGATTCCGGGATCGTAGAGCAGCGACAGGTACATGCACTTTTCCGGAGGATTCCCTTCGATGCCCAGATCCGGCTTCTCCGCATGGACCAGCATGGCTTCGATCAAATTGCGGCGGGCTGCAGCGGCCGAAGATGAAAGGTCTTGCCGATTGACCAGTTCGTTGCGAATTGTCGGCGTCTTCGGATAAAGGTCGTCAGCCATGCCTGACAAGAACTCGTTCAGTTCCCGACGGGATTCAAGCCGGTGCTCCCGGCCGTTGTGATACCATTCACAGTCGTCCGTCGCGTAGGGCGTGGGCGACAGGATGGCTGCGAGTGCCGATGCGACCCTCCGCTGCAAGTCGGCATGTCGAGCGCGAAGCTCGATTCGCGCCGTCCGATCCCCTTCGAGTTCGGGGGTATTGCTCTTGATCCATTCCAGACAAGCCGTTTCACGAATCGCATCCGCGAGAGGCTGAACGTTGGTCGGCAGCGCCCACAACAAGTCCTTGCGGTTGCGAAAGTCCGGTGACTGGATCGCTCTCAAGGCCAACTCGCGCCCTTCTTGATTTTCAGGCAAAACGATGAAGACGGCACCATCGGCACCACCGCCGACCACAGGGCCAAGATCGGAACCCAAGTCTTGCGCGTTTACAAATCGGACGTCGAAGTAGCGTAGCGACCCCGTCTCGAACGAATGCCGACGGGCGACAAGCGGCCGGTGTTCCATGAATTGCGAGGCAAGATCGGCGATGGTTATGTCTGGAGACAGCCGATCCCGGGCTACCCGAAAGCGCTCATCTAGGTCGACATCGCTGCCCTCCCACAAGGCGAAACTATTATTGTATCGGCGCGAGGCCAGGCAGGATTGTGCCACCAACGTCTTCGTGGCCTTATCTGATTCACGGGCACTGTAATGCGGGGCCAACGCCAGCCGGAGCACTTGCGGCGTAGCCCGAAGTTGTTGCCACTGCCCGACTGCGCCAAGCAGCCCGACCGTCTTGACGATCGCGACGTCTAGCGGCGAAGCATCCGGCATTCGATCCAGTACGGTTTCGATTTCCGCCCAACGCTTGCCGCGAGCGTGAATGTAGAGCCCGTCACCAAGTGAAGATACCAGATAGTCGTACAGCTGTTCGATAGTGAACAGCGCTGATGTCGCAGCCCGTCCAGAGCGAATGTGCTCCGCAAGACTGCCCGGCTCGGCCGAATGCAGGAACGAGAACACCGATCTCTCGTTTTGGGCCAGTCGGCGAAACAGCGGACCGAGCAAGACCGTGACTAACGGGTGCA
>JAAYAY010000411.1 GCA_012719125.1 Planctomycetaceae bacterium
GGCATGGCGAGCCTCCTTGCTCTGGAACCCTGATTCTCAATACCAATTCGCCTTTGCTACCCCATGTCCCCTTTCTTGTCCAGGTCAACTATAACTGTTTGTCAACTTACGAAACGGACATCTAGTTTGACTGTGTACGTTTCTAGATCGTCGTAACGTGTTTCGGAGGATGGACTAACGTCACCATTAACCGCAACGCATGGTTTTCGTCGTGTTTCCCCGTTTCGCTGACAACCGCGGGATTTTCCGAGGAATCCACAAACCGGTATTCCTTTCCTCATCTGAACTGACACGCTTCGAGCCCTCGGATGCTAGCATTGACAACCCATTTGCGGACAACCGCTTAGGTCGATTCGGAAGGCGGACACAGTCAAACTAGTGCTCTGTCAGTAATACTGTGATGGATGGTATCATTCCGTGGTTCGCTCATGAAGAGCGATTTCATCGTTTCCACGGAGGGTGCCATGAAGAAGCGCTATCTGGTGACATTGACGTTTAAGGAAAGGGACGAACTGCAGTCGATGGTGTCCAAGGGGACGGCGGCCGCGAGGAAGTTGGCGCGCGCGAATCCTGCTGTTGGCTGATGAGGCGGAAGGCGGTCCGAATAAGTCGGATCCCGAAATCACCGAGGCGTTGGGATGTGGCCGGGCTACGGTGGAACGCGTCCGCAAGCAATTTGTGGAAGAGGGACTTCCAGCAACGCTGACTCCCAAACCGACCAGCCGGACTTACGAGAATCGCCTGGATGGAAAGGCAGAAGCACACTTGGGACACGGCCGCTGGACCCTGCGTTTGTTGGCTGACCGAATGGTTGGTCTGGGATATGTCGAATCTGTTTCGCACGAAACAGTCCGGCAGACGCTGAAAAAAACGAACTTAAGCCATGGTTGAAGAAAGGGTGGTGTCTTCCGGAAGCTCCCTCAGGTGAATTCGTAGCGGCGATGGAAGATGTTTTGGACGTGTACCATCGGCCGTATGATCCTCGGCGTCCAATGGTTTGCATGGACGAAGCGAGTAAGCAACTGATCGGCGAAGTGCGCGAGCCGCTGCCGACTCGGCCTGGTCGAATTCAGAAATACGACAGTGAATACAAGCGTCTGGGAACCGCCAACATCTTTATGGCGGTGGAACCATTGGCAGGACAACGCACGGTACGTGTTACCGACCGTCGCACCAAGCTCGACTGGGCAGAGTTCATTCGACATTTGCTAGAAGACGTTTATGCCGACGCCGACCTGGTCGTATTGGTGATGGACAACCTCAACACGCACAGTATCGGGAGCCTGTACGAAGCGTTCGAACCAGACAAAGCACGATCCCTGGCATCTCGTCTGGAAATCCACCACACGCCCAAACATGGCAGTTGGCTCAACATGGCCAAAACGGAACTCAGCATTCTTTGTCGCCAGTGCCTTGATCGTCGCATCGACTGTCAGGAAACCATGACGCACGAAGTCGCTGCTTGGGAAGAGGAGCGAAACGCGAACGAATCCACCATCGACTGGCAATTCACCACTGCGGACGCACGCATCAAACTGAAGCGGCTTTATCCGCCAAACCAAGGCTGACAGAGCACTAGTTCGTATCGCGATGGAGTCGCGGCATTACCATCCGTAGGTTGGAGGTTGTGATAGGCTTCACAGCAGTCTTCGAAGAGCGGGGCTTGTTCAAGACGGTGGGACGGCGGATAATCGAGAGCCGTTTCGTGGTACGTCCCACGAAATGCTTGAAATACCACGATAACTTGTTACATTTCGTCATGGTTTGCACGGCTTGCCGCGCGGCGATTCGACAAGCCAGGGGGCGCTGGTTCGCGACTCGGGTGGCGTCGAGAATGTCAGGCAGGTGCATTATCCCTGATATCGGGTCTCGAGATCTCCTAACCGAGGTGTGGGTGACGGGCGTTGCGTCGATCTCGCAGCTTGTCGGTCTTCTCGGAACGCTTGGGTACCATGCCGCTAACTCAATTCGGGCACACACGGTTGAAATCGACCTACAGGGGCCCGGACATTGCGGCCACCCAATTATCAAACATGCACCAATGTCACACCCAAATCGGTGCTCCCCACGGTGCTCTCAAAACCCCTGGGGTGCAACGTATGGACCCTGACAGCTTTCAAGCCATAGGTACAGCTCGCATCAATTTGCCGTGAGAGCCCCCGAAAAACCCGGGCGAACATCGGTTTCCATACCCGGCGCAACTCGAAAGACGGCCCGGAGTTAGGCCCAGAAGCCAAGACGCTGCAAGTGGTTATGTCTTGCAGCGTCTTGGGTTACGTCGATTGTACTGAGAGTACCCCCGGTTGGATTCGAACCAACGACCACCGGTTTAGGAAACCAACGGGATTCCCGCGAAAACACGGGGGAGGGCAAACACCTTGCCACCGGCTTGCCAAACGGCCGAGAAGCCCCGCCCGAGGACTTGGCCGAGTTGTGGGCCGGCCTGTCGGCCGACGATCGGGAAGCCTTCAAACGCCTGCTTCGCAGCCTCCGAGGAACTTGATAGACTCACAAACTGCCCCGCCGGGTTGCGGCTGATCCCCGCACAGCCGGCCGACTCCGCGAATTCTCACCTTTCTTCGCGAAGAAGGCCGGCGCCCGGCTCTTGAATCCGAAAGGTGAATCTCAATGAATGACGAACAGCCTTGGAAAGGCCTTCGCGAACGCTTCTCCGCCGGCGCCCGGAGCCATCCGAATCTTAGGGTTGGGCTCAGCAACACCTGCAGCGCCGCGGACGTTCTGAAGGCCTTCACGCCCGTCAACTTCCAAGCATGGAAGCCGAATACGGACGCCACCATTTGGATTCGCTGGTACTACGACGAACGCTTCCAGGATGCCCACCGTCTTGCGAAACACGCCCCTTGGGCACGCCGCCCACTATCAGAAACGAGCCTTTCAGGGCAAGTACAACAGCCTCTGGGGCAAGAGGAACTTAACACGGCCGTCCGGGCCTTCTCGACAATCGCCGTGGACGCCGCCTACGCCGTTGCCACTTCCGATAATCCGAAGGTCAAACCTGTCCAGAAAGCGGGTTGGGACATCACGGGAGAACTGGGCTGGATCCTCATCTTGTTCCACTTCGCCCAAAGCCGGCCAGAAGGAACCGTGCTGCGAGCCGTCAGCGCACCAAGAGCCGAGTTCCTTCCACATGACCCCTATACGGCTTCGGGGCTCCTGATCGATTGGTTTTCAACCAACTCGCCTGAGCCGAGAACAGAAGCTGGCCCGGGTTGGCTCTCCCCCGCCGACATCGCCAAGAAGTACGGTCTGAACCAGGACGCCCTACGAAAGCGCCTGGATCGGTTCCGTCATAACCATGCCGACGGGTGGATGGAAGTACCGAACTCCGAACGGACCCAACGAGGACCGAAATTCCTCTATCGCGAAGATGCGATCAAGCAACTGATTATCGCCATGCGATCGTCGTAAAACGTCCTGCAAACGTCCGGAGAGAAGTTTTTTCAGCGGTGGTTGGGGCTTGATTTCTCGGCATTTCTTGCCGGACGCAACGTCCTGCAAACGTCCAGCGAGCCCACTCGTGTGCGTAGCCTGCGTATCGTGGGGGCATGGCTACGACACTCTCCGACATTCCGACTGATGAGCTACGCCGGATGCTCGCCGCCACCGAGCGAGCGGCCGGGCCCGACTCCCAGGCCGCCCAGACACTACGGCGCATCATCGAGCGGAGAGAGTCGTTGGTCCCGATGGATCCACGGAGGCCTCCCCGCTCATGATAGCCTCACTGGACTCGGAACATTCGGCTTCGATCGCCCCGACCCTCCTGACGCCCGACCAGGCCGCCGCCTACATCGGCATGAGCCGCCGCTGGGTCTACAGGGCCGCCTCGGCCGGCGAGTTCCCGCGGCCCGTCAAGATCGGTAGCGCGACACGTTGGCGCCGATCCGACCTTGATCAATGGGTGGAGGGACTGCAAGGATGACACGACGGCCCGCCAACGACACCTCCATCTCCGCCCTGATTGCACGCCAGCGGGCAGCCGGCGCAGCAAGCAGCCTACGGGCCTTGGCGCTCTTGGCCGGCCTGGTCGAAACCGGCCTGGCGGCCGTCCAGGCTCCCGACCAAGCCTCGGTGATCGACGGCATCCGCGGCCGGCTCGGCGCGATCGTGGTCGACCTGGAGACGCTCGGGCGGCAGATTGAGGAGGCCCAGCCATGAAACGGGAGACACTCCGGCACCCAAAGCTGTACGACTTGATGGGCCGGCTTCAGTGTGACCGGCCGACGGCACTCGGCTATCTCCAACTGCTCTGGGACTATACCGGGGAAGTGGCCCCCCAGGGAAACATCGGCAAGTGGTCGGACGCGGCGATTGCGGCGGCCTGCGATTGGCACGGCGACGCCGCGGCCTTTGTGTGCGCTCTGGTTGATGCAGGATGGCTCGATCGTGTTGAGGAACTTCGGCTTCTTGTTCACGATTGGGGCGATCACTGCGAACGGTGGGTACGCGCTAAGCTCCAGAGGGCCGGCCTTGAGACACTCGCCGTGTCCACGCCGTGTACACACCGTGCGCACACCGTGGACCCGTCGGGAGCGCTATCCAATCCAATCCAATCCAATCCGAACCAATCCAAAGACTCTCTGTCGGCTGAGGCCGACGATCCCTCTCCGGAACTGCTCGACTTAGAGCGTGACTTGATTGCGGAGTGGAACCGTCTCGATGGGATCACCGCGAACCGCGGAGCAACTCTCACCTCGAAGCGCCGGCGAATGTTCCGGGCTCGTGTACGGTCGCCTGATTGGCTCCAGGAAGCTCGCGACGCTATGGCGAAGTTCCCCCTCCGGTGTCAAGTCGATGCCGCCGGGAAGGTCATGAATGACGCATGGAAGCCCGATCTTGAGTGGTTCCTGACTCCTGACTCTGTGACGAAGATTCTCGAAGGTAAGTACGACTTCTCGAAAGCAAACGGAAATGGAAACGTTCGACAAGATTCTCCAGCACGCATTCGATGAAGAGCGAACCATGCCGGCCCCCAAACCCGGCTTGCACTCGCTCGCGATGATCCCGCGCAACGTGCGGTTGCTCCCAGAACTGCAACGGCGCTGGTCGGAGGTCGAGAGGCCCCTCGTAGAAGCCCTCCGCACGATTGTGAGCGGGGCGGCGCCGTGGCCGGTCCTTTTGACCGGGGCCCCGGGATCGGGCAAGACCTGCGTCGGCCTGGCTCTTTGCGACATCGCGGAAACGGCTCTCTACGTCACGGTGGAGGAACTCTGCGACGCCGTTGTGGGCAAGGGGAGGGTCGAGCCGGAAGTGTTCTGGCAGAAGATCGAGGAAAAGGACCTCGTTGTTCTCGATGAACTCGGTTGTCGGTCGAACGTCGGAGACTTGGAATACTCGGCCGTCAAGCGGCTTGTAGACATCCGCGAGACCAGGCATAACCGTTGCCTGGTCGCAATATCGAATGTCGACCCCGCGGACCTGGTGAAGTTGTACGATCGCCGGATTCACTCCCGCCTGACTTGCGGCCTGGTTTACCAGATGCGCGGAAACGATCGGAGGCACGCGAAATGAACCGGGCCCCCGTCAACTCCGAGATCCTCGATCGACTTCCGCCGCATGACGCGATGGCCGAAAGGTCGACGATCGGCTGTCTGCTGTTGGAGCCGTCTCGGGTGCCCGAGATCGCCCAGCATCTCGGGGCCGATGATTTCTACGTCAACGCACACCGCCGGCTCTTCGGCCACATTCTCGGCATGTACGCGGCCGGCTCGCGAGTGGACGAGGTTCTCCTTCTGGATCGGCTGCGGAGCAATGGCGATCTTGAGGCGATCGGCGGGCACGCATACCTGGCGGAGATCCTTCGAGAGACCGGCATCCCGTCGAACGCCGCACACCACGCCGAAATCGTCCTGAAGCACTCACAGCGCCGCCGGCTCATTCGCGAGACTACGGGCGCCCTGGTCGACGCCTACGATTGCACCCAGAACCCCGCGGCGATCGCCAGCAGCACAGCGGAGCGTTTGCTGGGCGCCACCAGGGCCGACAAGCCGAAGTCGATCGACACGCCGGTTCTCTTCGCGCAGACACTCCAGGACCTGGCAGAGCCGACAGACCAGCCCATCGGCCGGACAATCGGCTTCAAGTCGTTCGACACCGAAATCGGCGGCCTCTACCCGGGCGAGTTGTCGGTTCTTGCCGCGCGTCCCAGCATGGGCAAGACGGCGCTCGCGACACAAATTGCCCTTCACTTCGCGGACCACGGCCGGCACGCGTTGATAGTGACGCTCGAAATGTCGGCGAGATCCTTGGCCGAGAGGATCTTGGCGAACCGGGCCGGCGTCAGCTTGCAGGCCATCCGGAGCCGATCGCTGGGGCACGATGACCGCCGCCGGCTCGTCAATGGCAATCTGGACTTGCCGGTTCAGCACCTCCACATGGTCGACCGGCCGCGGATGACGGTTGCGGAGATCCGTTGGGAAGTGATGCTCCGCCGGCAGAAGCACTCTCTTGACCTGGTTGTGGTGGACTACCTGACGCGGCTTCAACCGGCAGACCCGCGGCAGACGCGCTACTTGCAGGTTGCGCAGATGACCAGCGACTTGAAGGACATCGCGGCGGAATTCGCGGTTCCGGTTCTCTGCCTGGCACAGCTCGGGCGAGCGGCCGAGGCCAAGGGCGAGACGCGGCCGCGGCTGAGCCACCTCCGCGAATCCGGCGACATCGAGCAGGACGCGGACGTTATCGCCTTCCTACACCGACCGGAACGCGTTGACCGTGACGATCCGGACGCTAGGGGCAAGGCCTATTTGTTCGTGGAGAAGAACCGCAACGGTCCTTGCGGGGAATATCACCTGTCGTTCGACGGGCCGACTGGCCGGTTCAGCGATTCCCCGGGGCCGGCTCGCTATTCCGAATTCGACGCTTGGAGCAATTGAGACATGGAAACGCAGCTTTCACTATTCGACGGACCAACCGCCACCGCGGATCCCCCGCGGAAATTCGCGAACGCGTCGACCACCAGGCGGGCGGCCGGCGTGGCGATCCGGCCGGACGCGGCCCGACTCCGGGCTCGGGTCCTGGAGTTCATCCAGCGGCAGGGCACCGCCGGCGCGACGGACCTGGAGATTCAGGCCGGCTTGCAGATGAGCGGGGACACGCAGCGACCCCGCCGGCGAGAGCTGCAACAGGCCGGCTTCATCGTCGACAGCGGCGATGTGCGATCGACGGCCAGCGGCCGGGCTGCGGTTGTGTGGGTTGCGACGGGCACCGCGGCGGCTGTCGACCAAGCCCGGGCCGGCGAGCCGGAACAAGAACCACCCTTCTGACTGACCCCATTTCGCGAGAAATAGCGAGCGACGCCATGAACATCCACACCGCTTTCCCGAGCCACTACATCAAAGCCGACCTGCTCAAGCCCAACCAGGAGCTGACGCTCAAGGTTCGCGACGTGAAGCTCGAAGAGGTCGACGAAGGCGTAAGCAAGCCAGTTCTGTACTTCGAGGGCAAGCGCGCCGGCCTCGTCCTGAACCGAATCAACAGCAACACGCTCGCGGACGTGTGGGGCGCCGAGACGGACGACTGGATCGGCAAGGAGATCATCCTCTTCCGGTCGATGACCGAGTACCAAGGCCGCCGGGTTGCTTGCTTGCGCCTCCGGCATCCCGAGCCACCACAGCCCGAGCCGACCAACGATCCAGGCGAACCCCAACCTGGCGACGAAATCCCTTTTTGACCCTTCCTGCGCGATTACCCCATGCCCGAATGGTCTACGCTACTGAAACTCGACCGAGTCGATGGCCCGGAATGCCCCGCTTGCGGAAGCAACCGCGCCGAAGAACTTCCTGGGGGAACCTGGTGGAAAGTACAGAGCGACGGCCCCACGTGGCCCGAAGGAACTGCCATCCGGACCGCGAAACGGTTCCGATGCGGCCATTGTGGAAGGGCGTTTACCGTAACCGAAGACAACGCGACCGAACCAGAAATCGACACACGAACATGACCGCCACGCCCACCGAAAAAGCCAGATACTGCGAATGGTTCTTGCGCGAAGCCCTTCCCAGGATCGACCCGACCGTGACCGATCGAGTGATGGTCTTTGATGCCGGAGTGCTACCAGACTGGAGCAATCACCAAAACATGCCGGCCGGTTTCACAAGTCTGAAGCTGCCGTACGAACTTCGGAATGCAATCGAAAGCCGCGGTCTTCGACCGGAGTCGACCGACTTCATCACCATCCTTGACGGGAAACAGATCAGTAGTGAGCTACACGCCGAAGCGATCGGCCTGCACGAACTAGCCCACCATATCGTTGAACGTGACTTGGCTCGCCGGCTTTTCTCGGTTCTAGAAACGGAGTTTCTTCTGGGGAAAGCCAGCGAAGCCGCATACCTAGCCAACCGAGTTTTGGAGGAAATGAACGACGAGGGGACGCTGCCTTGGGAGCACCATGGAGAGGATTTCATCCGAATCGCCTCCCACATCGTCCAGCGCGCCCGATCCCGCTTCGGTTGGTTGTTGACCATTGACGACGTGATTCAACCCCACAGCTACCTCTTGGAACGAGCCTCGACCTATCGCGACCATTTGGGGAGCGAGCCTGACGACCTGGCCCATCTGCCTTTGGCCAGAGTTCTTCACGTCCCAGCCCCCGAGTCATTTCGCCAATTCGCCGAAAGAGACCTTGCCGACGCCACCACGCAGTGGCAATTTCTAACCACCCCACTTTCAACGGAGTACGCCATGTCTTTGCTCGACCAATTCCGCTCGAGACGTGAAACCAAAAAATCCGACCGATGGAGCGAATACGCCGCCATCCTGGCCCGGAACAAAAAACCGAAAGCCGGCGACGCCGATCGACTCGCTGACCTCGTTGCAGCCCTGGAAATCAACCCGTCCGCGGTCGAAGTTCATCTTGCAATTCTATCTGAAGCTTCGGCATTAACTGCCAGACTCGAAAAGCTCAAAGCCCTGCAAGCCGAGGATCTCCGACTTGAGGAGGATCGCCAGACCTTATCCGACGCTTTCCTCCCGGTTTTGCGAGAGTATCAGAAAAACATAAACGCGATCGATAAGCAACGAGAGCCGATTCGCCATCAGCTCGCCACGCTGCCGGGCGAAACGGAGACGCTGGACGCTATGCAAAAGAGGTTTGCGAAGCTTCTCCGCACCGAACCCGGCCCATGTGCCGCCAACCAAGGGATTACCAGGGAAATCCGAAACATGATGAACGCAATGGGGCTTACAGAGGACGATATAACGCCCTAGCCAGCCATCCCACCAAGCGAGCCCCTTTCAAGAAACCACAATTCCACCCGACGAGTACAAGACATGTCACGATTTGTCAAATTCAATTCAGTCCGATTTGCAGAAGGCTACGAAAGCGGGGGACCGGTTGAGGTCGTTTTCATTCGAGGCGAAGGAGAGCGCGGCACGCTTTTCCGGGAAGCGATCGAAATGTCCGTTCCCACCTTGCTTGATCGCGAAAAGGTTGAGGAGATCGTGCTCCGCGAATTTCGGAGACCCCTAGAACCGCACACCGCTCTAACAGGGTGGCCCGACTACGTCAGGAATGCGTACCGGGCCAACCGCCAAAACGACGGCCAGCCGCGACGCTGCAGCCCCACCGACGACGAACTTCGGAAGGTCATCGCCGACGAAATCGCCACCGATCCGACCGGCAAGAAGTATGTGACCCGCGGAAAGCCCGATCCTGGCCGAATCGCCAAGATGCTTCAAGAACGCCCGCTGATCCCAAATTTGTTACCGGCCGAAACCCTCGAGCGCCCGCAAACGCTCGATGATCTGGTCGCGGCCCTGGAGAACGAGAAGGTCGCGAAACTGGCCGCCGTTGGCTGGATCACCAGGGACGAGGCCTTGCGGATGGCTAACATCCGACTCGCCGGCCCTGATCCGAATTACCGCGCTGAAGTGCCGGGACCGTGTCGGCTGAGCGTGCTGTTTGGATCTGCCATCGTAGACGTGGAAGCTGATAAACTTACGCCGCTCGTTGCAGACATCACCGGAGTTGTCGTCGGATCGTGACCGAGGCCGCCACCGTCGCCGCATCGACAGAAGGAAGATCCATGGTACGCTTTGGGATTCAACGCCCGACCATCCACATCAAGAGGATTCGACGCCGACCTAGTGTGGCCCAGGATCCGGCCTTCACAGTCCATTTCGACAACGGCCACGTGGTCGAGACTAACTTCCGATTCCTTCACGATCAGAACGCATTGCGAAGTTGGATTGCACGGACGTTGGCTTCCGACCTCCACCCCGGGCCAATGAGCCAAGCCCAATGGGTTCGGTATGTTGACAGACTCATAACCGCCACCGAACGGAACCGCCGCGAGCTCTCCGCCCGTCGGCTTTTCGGTACCATAGCCGCATCAATTCGCCAACTGTTCATCCCTAAAAGTTTGCACTAAGGACACCCTATGAAACTTGGAACCAGAGTACGCGATTCGATCACCGGATTGGAGGGAGTAGCGATCGCTCGCACGGAATGGCTCTACGGCTGCGTTCGGATCGGGGTTCAACCGACCGAACTCAGAGACGGAAAACCCGCTGAACAAGTGTGGTTCGATGAAGCACAGCTTGAACCGATCGCGTTTCAAGAGCCGCCGCCTCAATCGCCGTCGGGAACAACTGGTGGACCGCGTCGCGAGCCAAAGGCCGCCAGGCCTGCCGACTTCGGTTAGATCGCCCCCACCCCCCCCTCCGGGTCCTACCCCAGGGGCCCGGGGTGGAGGCACCGTGCCCCCCCGCTCGCCGTTTTTTTTCGCACGACACTTTTTTCGATGTCCGTCCGTCCGCCTGACTTTTTTTCGAGGATCGCATGGCCACCCAGAAACACCTCGCCGACTACCTGGGGCTGTCCGATCGCCAGGTCCGCCGGCACATCGCCGCCGGAATGCCGGCCAACCCGGAACAAGCCGACGCCTGGTATCGCTCAAACGTCTGCCATGCCAGGCCCACGGCAACCCTGATCGACCCGGAATCACTCGCCGCCTTTTTCGATGAATTGGCCGCCGTGGTCAAAGACGCCGCCTACCACTTCATTCCCGATCGGACGCCGGAAACCCTGGTCGATGCCCTGATCGGCGACGTTCTGCTCTACAGCCGAGACTTCGCACGCGAGGCCGGCGTCCCCTTCCGGCCCGATGTCGAACAGGAAATACAAGCACGCTTCGGCCTTTCTCACGCCGAGAAAGCGCAAGCTGACGCCCGAGCCGCCCAACGTTGGCGCACCCGAGCCGAACGAAACCCCTTGACCTAGCTTTGAAAGGAACAACCCCATGGCAAAATCAACGATCATTGCCGAATTGACGGCCGACGAGGCCAAACTCATCCAGGGCTACCAGCGAGCCATGAAGGAAAACGCGCGATTCAAGGAGGAACTGCGCGACCTCTCGCGGACCGGCCGACAATCCCTGGACTGGTTCGGAGGGTTCGAGAAGGCCGCCGCCAAGGCCTTCTCGCCGGCCGGCCTTGCCAGCTTCGCCACAGGTCTGGCTGGAGCCGCTGGGGGCCTCTCCGTTGCTTCGGCCCTCCAACGTGTTGTCGGCTTGGCCGGAGAGGCCCGAACCGAATTCCAGACGATGGCCGACGAACTCAAGGGCACCTACGAGGTGTCCAAGTCGCTCTGGACCCTGTCGGCCAACGCCGAGGATTACGCGCAACTGTCGGCCTCCCAACGCCTGGCCATGGCCAAGGAAGGAATCGACCGCGCCAAGGCCGGGCAACTTCTCTTCAACCTGAAGTCCCTGGGGAAAGAAGAGGCCCTGCCGGTCATCACCAAGGCCGCCCGATTCATGGACCCCGAGACGGCCGCCAAATACTACACCACGGCCGCCTCCGACCTGGCCTACGGGGAAAAGGCCGGCACGCCCCAGCAAGTCCTTTCCGGCCTCCTATCCGGGGCCGAATTCTCCAAGATGAACCCCGACCAGACGGCCGACTGGGTTCTCCGCGTCGCGCCGGCCCTGGCCGCCTTCGACACCAGCCAGGCCGAAATGCTGGCCGTCGGCGCCTCCATCTCCGAATCGGCCGTCGACGCGTCGGCCCTGGCCACCGCCATGAAGGCCGGTTACAAGGATCTCGCCAAGTGGAAGGCCGAAGCCATCGAGGCCTCCAAGATCATGGAGCCGGCCCCGGAGGCCCCGGAAAAGCCCAAGTATGAGCCGCCGGCCAAGCCGGACCGAATCTACACCAGCCCCGTGGCCGCGCAGAACGCCGACCTGGCCTATCAGGAACGCCTGGCCGCCTACGACCAACGCCACGCCGAAGACATGGCCGAGTACCGGATCAAGGAAACCGAATACCGGCAAGCCCTGGGCGAATGGGAGCAAACCAATGCCGCCCGGAAACAGATTGCCGACGCCGCCAGCCAGGCCAAGGGCATGGTCGAAGTCTTCCAGACCATGAAATCGGCCGATCCGGCCGGCTACCAGCAAAACCGGCTGCGGAGCGTCGAATTCAACGCCTTCGCCGCCGCCTTCGAAAAGGGCCTACCCAAGGCCATCGAACTGGAACCCAAGATCCAGGCCGAGATCGACGCCGCCCGACTTTTCGAGACCAAAGCCGACGCCAGGCCCCGCCAACTGAACGAGCAACAACAACTCCTGGTCGCTGAAGAACAACTCCGCCTGTCCGGAGAAGCCCGAGCCGAAGAGGAAACCCGACTGCGCACCGTGGTCGCACAGAACAAGATGCTGGCAAACTTTACCGGAGTCAGCCCCACCGCTACCAAGGCCTGGGAGCAACTCCTGGACAAAGGCGCCACGCTGGCCGGGACCCAGGCCGCCACCCGGGAAGCCACCGACGCCTTGGTCGACACCCTCTATGCTCGCCGACCGGACATCTTCCAGGAACACCTGGCCCCCATGGTTCCCGTGAAAAGCCGGCCGCTTCCTACGGCCCCGGGTGGACGCAGCGTCTACATCGACGATCCCCAACTGCCGGCCGAAATTACGCCGCAACTGACGGCCGGAATCACCGCCGCCATGGATGCCCTGACCGAGGGAAACGTCGAAGCCCGACGCCAAGCCGACATTGCCGAAGCCCGGGCCATGTACCCGACCGGCCCCGCGGCCGCCATGATGGTCCCGGCCATGCCGAGCCAGCCGACGACCGGCCCCGCGGCCGCCATGATGGTCCCGGCCATGCCGAGCCAGCCGACGACCGAGCCCCAGCCCGCCATGATGGTCCCGGCCATGCCGAGCCAGCCGACGACCGAGCCCGCGGCCGCCATGATGGTCCCGGCCGTGCCGAGCCAGCCGACGACCGAGCCCGCGGCCGCCATGATGGTCCCGGCCGTGCCTGCCCAGCCGCCGACCAGCCCCGCGGCCGCCATGATGGCCCCGTCGGCCGCGGATCGCCAAGCCGCCAGCTACGCCCCGGCCTCAAGTCCAGACCGCCCGGCCGGCGGCGGAACCATCCCGACCGTTATCGTCACACCGACCCCCGCGCCGGACAGCCCGGCCGTGATAGCCGGCCTGCAGAATGTGGTCGCCGAACTCCGACACCTCCGCGACGACATGGCCATCCCCAGGACCTACTTCGGTAGCCAGATCCAGCAACCCCTCGCCCCGCCGGAGACCAAGTGATGGCCGATTCCCCCCAGTCCGTTCCAGACTGCCGGCTCTGCGCCCGCTGCCCGTTTCCGGCCGCTACCGTCGCCGCCGCGCGATTGGCCCGCCGGCTCGCCCAGGACGTTCAAAGTCTCGCCCTCCTGGTCATGAGCCCCGACCAAGCCCGAAAGGTCCAGGCAATCATCCAGGCCGACGCCGACCAAATCGAAAGGCTTATCCAGGACCTGCCGACGCCGGAGTACTTCGAGGGTGCCGACGATCCGTAGGGCGCCAAAAGAAAGGCCGCCGGCGGTGGTCACATCGCGCCGACGGCCCGGTACCGATTCTTGAGCCATCATAGCACCGAGGATCGGAGACCGCCATGCAGACGTTCGAGGTTGAGCCGGCCCAGGAACGATCAAGCTACCTTCGGGACGCCGCCTTCCGGGAAAAACATCTTGGCCCGGAGGCCCCCGACCGACGTGGAAGTCGCGAGCCGTCGCGATCGCAAATCCGGGCTATGTGCCGAGCAATCCGAAAAACCTGGACCCACATCGAACGCCGCGGCCGGAAGCACGGAGCCCCGGACCAATTGACGCGATCACAAATCAAAGCCCGGGACGCCGCCGCCCGGGCCGTTCTGGCAAGCAAGGCCCAACGCCAAGAAATCGGACCGCCGGACGCCATCGTGGGCGAGCGATCGAGCCCCGGGACGACTGCCGAGCCGTCCGACCGTTCCGACGGAATAGAGGCCACGCCAGGGCCGCTGTAAACCAATGAGAAAATGGGGAAGGTTGACACCGCCCCGAAACCTGATAGATTGACCGCGGCCGGCGAGATTCTGACCATCGCCAGCCCGGGCATCGAAACCCGAAACCTTGAAGGTCTTACCATGTGCGCAAGAGCAACAACACCCGCGGTTTGGCTTCTGGCTGAAGCTATGATCCGGCATTGGCCGGGGAGTGACGACCAGAGGGACGGCAACTTCAAGGGCCGTTTTCGAACCAGGCCGCGGGTGTTGATGCGCGCCCCAAGAAAGGTGACATCCCATGTCCACCGCTTCCACGCCTGAACAGGCCCCCGTTGTCGTTGTCGTCGTCGAACAGCCGGACGACTGGATCCCCGTTCATCCCCTCGACATGCCGCCGGGGATGCCCCGACCGATTCGAGGAATTGCCCTTCGAAGCATGACGCCGGCCGAACTCGAACAGTACAACGGCGAGATTATGACCGCCGGAGGCCGGCTCTGGGGCTACGCCCTCGAGTTTGCCGCCGATCAGCCTGCCCCCGAGGAACAAGCCGAGCCGATCGACGACCAGACCCAGGCCGACATCGAGCACATCGAGACCGTCTTGGAAAATGTGGCCGCCTGCGAATGTGAAGGGTTCTCGATGGCCTTCGACGACTACCCAGCCGCCGACATTGCGACCGAGATCGAGACGACGCTCGAGGCCGGCTTCTACGTTGCCCGGTTGACCATCGAGCAACGGATCCCGGTTGACGCAATGCCGGTCGTTCGCGCGAAGGCCGAGAGCGCCCGCCAGTTCGACCGGGCCGCCGGCTGATTTTCAAACCGACCTTTGCCCCCTGCCGTGGCCCGGACTGGAACCCGGGCCCGGCAGTGGGGCGTGTTCCCGAAAGGAAGCTCTATGGACTTTCAATGCGAAGAGTGCGGAAATTGGTTTACTGCTGACAGTCTAGACGAAGCCGACTGTCCGTATTGTTCTGACGAGTGCTCTGAATGTGGAGAACTTCATCAAAACGGCCCGGAATTCCCTTTCTGCGATCAGTGTGCACGAGAACACGGATATGGTTCGAGTTTTCATCGTGACGATCGCGACGATTCCGAGTAACAGCAACGGATCCTTTGCCCCCCGCCGCGGCCTGGACCGGTCCCTGGGCCCGGCGGGCGGGCAGCATACACCCCCGCCCCAACCGCCGAACCCGAATTGCCCCGATCATCGAGTAGGCCCATGCCAACCAAGAAGCACCTCGCAATCGACCGAATGCGACTGGACGGAGACACCCAGCCACGGGCCAAGATCGACACCCAGGCCGTAGCCGACTACGCCGAGCGCATCGAGGCCGGCGACGAACTGCCGCCGATCGATGTCTATTTCGACGGATCGGCCTATTGGATCGCCGACGGATTCCACCGCTGGCACGCCCACCGGAAACTCGGACACAATCTTATCACCTGCATTGTTCACACGGGGACCGTCGAAGATGCACGCTGGCACGCCATCGGAGCCAACAAGGCCCACGGCCTACGCCGAACGAACGAAGACAAGGCAAAAGCCGTCAAGGCAGCCTTGCAGCATCCGAAGGGTGCCGAGTGGTCGGACGTTCAGATCGCCGAACACGTTGGCGTTAGCGACAAGACGGTAGCGAAGTACAGGACGGAACTCACGGCAACCTCGGAAATTCCGAAGTTGACGACTCGCACCGGCAAGGATGGAAAGACCCGCCGAGTGCCAAAGCGAAAAACGCCCATCAAGCCGCCGGTCGATGCCGGGGAACCGGATCCGGAACTGGACGAGGAAGAACCCCGAGCCCATCAAGTGCCGAAACTGCAACCGCCTGGTAATCCCTGACCCTGAGGACGGAGCCTGCCCCAAGTGCCACGAGCCGGATATTGGAAGCGAACAACTCCGAAGTCGGACAACACGGGAGCGTTTTCCGGCCAAGAGACCCAACAAGAAGGCCGTCGGAGTGATCCAGGCCAACCGGGCAAAGACCGAACTGCAAGAGATTCCACGGGATGACGCAGAACGCGATCTCGCCTTCCAGATCATTCGCGACTTTCTAACCAACGAAGAAAACACCAGCCCCACCGCACGCGAATACTAACCCGAAAACTCTGCGAACTCTTCGAAATCTAGGGCCGACATGAAACTACCTTGGCCGGTATTGAACGCGGAAGCCGGGAAACTCGAACTTCTCCTGCGTTAGAAAGAGAACACATGTCAGACAGCCAACCGACGGGCCGACAGATCGAGTATGCAACAGCCCTGGGAATCGAAATCCTGCCCGGCATTTCCCAAGAAGACTTGTCGGTCATGATCGACTCGGCCAAGGAACAAATGAATTCGGTTGGCCCCACTCCGGGACAACTGGCCGTTGCACAACGGCTCTGCATCCAAATCCCGCCGACTATCAAAAACGGTTGGGAATGCTGCGATCTCTTCTACGAGTACATGCCGGTTCGCGCGTGGGTCTATAGCGTCCTGAGGCACGTTCAGGGGGCCGATTGGCGACGATATCAGGAAAGCCGGCTCGCAGAATACGCCGTTGCCCGAGTCGCAACGGCTTTGATGAGCCACAAGGAGATCCTGACCAGCATTCAAAAGAAAACCCCCAGCGAAGGGACAGCCCATTCAGATCCATGGTATCGAATCACGCCGAAAACGATCAAAACTCCGGAATACGCTCTGGTACGCAACGCGTTCCCAGGAGCCAAGACCGCAACGACTGCAAAGGCCCCACAATCTGAAGCCGGAAGCCCAGCCCCTCCGCCGATTGTGCCAACCTGCCCGAGCCGACCACGGCTGCAGCGATCGTCTGGTTGTCTGGTCATGCTGTTGCTTGGCTCAACAGTCTCCCTTGCGATTGTTCTGACGATCAGCCTCGCGCTGAACTTGAAATGAACAAATGCCGGCCTCGCCAGATCATCGAGCCAGGCAAACCCGAAAGGTGACCTTAATGAGACTCGACCCGGAAGAGATCGAAGCTATCGCCGAAGCCCTGGCGCCCAGAGTTGCGGACATCCTCGAACGCCGGCTTTCCGACCTGCCACAATGGGCCATGTCCATCCCTGAGGTTGCCGCCTGGGCCCGGGTCGAGGAATATATCGTCCGAGAAGCCGTCAGGAATGGCAGTCTGCCGTGCATCAAACTGGGCCGCTCCGTCCGGATCAAACGGAGCGACATCTTCCGACTCATGAACGAGCCAAAGGGACGGACCCGCAAACGGCGAACGTAACGAAAAGCCGTCGCACAACCAGAAAGGTGAAACCATGGCAACCGTCAAGAAGGGGACCTACACCCGCCCCGTCCCCGACGATGCGAAGATCATCGAGAAGAAGGGGAAGAAGTTCGCCCGCTTCCGCCACAAGGACAAGACCGTCGACGCCCCGTTGACCGCGGACGGCACCAAATGCCGGCTGGAAACCGCGGAATACTACGTCCGATACAAGGATGCCGCCGGCAAGTGGCAACGCGAAAAGGCCTACACAGATTACGAGGCCTCCGCTTCCCTGGCTCTGAAGATCGAAACGCGGATTGCCCGGAGGGCCGAGGGGCTAGCTGATCCCTTCGAGCAACATAGCCGCCGGCCGATCCTCGAACACGTCGACGACTTCGAGCGCCATCTCGACGCGAAGGGCAACACGTGGAAACATGTTCTCGACAAGGGGCAGAAGGTCCGCCGGATCGTCGAGGCCTGCAAATTCGAGACGATCGCAGACCTTGCCCCCGGCCCCGTCGAGGCCTTCCTGGCCACCGAACGCCGCCGGAAGATGGCCGCCCAGACCTCCAACCACTACTTGCGGGCCGCCAAGCAGTTTTCCCGCTGGCTCGTCCGGGACCGCCGCAAGGCCGACGATACGCTCGCCCACCTTTCCATGGTCACCGTGGCCACGGATCGGCGCCACGAACGCCGCGCCATCACGCTCGAAGAGATCGGCCTCCTTCTCGCAGCCGCCGACGCCGGCCCGATCGTCGAGGGCGTAACCGGCCCCGAGCGGGCCATGTTCTACACCCTGGCACTTTGGACCGGATACCGCCGCGCCGAACTCGCCTCCGTCACTCCAAGGTCTTTCGACCTGGCGGGGGACCCGCAGACGGTGACCGTCGAGGCCGCCTACAGCAAGCGCCGGCGAAAGGACACGATCCCCCTCCACGCCGAGGTCGCCCGCCGGGTCCAAACCTACATCGACCAGTACGAGCTTGGGCCCGAGGATCCCCTCTTCGACCTGAAGACGACCGGGGGCTACTGGCGGAAGACTTCCAAGATGATGGCCGATGACCTGGCCGCCGCCCGAAAGGCCTGGCTCGAGAAGGCCAAGGACCCCGCGGAGCGAGCCAAGCGAGAGGCCTCCGACTTCTTGACCTATCAGAACGAAGCCGGCTTGTTTGCCGACACCCACGCCCTCCGGCACACGTTTGTGAGCGGATTGGGCCGGGCCGGCGTCCATCCCAAGACCGCCCAGACGCTGGCCCGACACAGCGACATCAACCTGACCATGAACACGTATACCCACCTTGGGCTGGCCGACATGGTTTCAGCAATCGCCAGCCTTCCGACCCCTCCGAAGATGGACGAAAAGGGCGACCAGAAGCAGGCCCAGGAGCTACGCGCCACGGGGACCGACAACGCCACCCCGGACACGCCGGCCGTGATTCCCTTGCCACAGCCTTGCCAAGGATTCGGCACAAGTATGCACTGTAGTGCACAATCACACACCCCAACGGTGGGAAAGAGGGGAGAAGGCAGAGGGGCCGAAGAAACGCCGCAAAGCGTTAAAAGAAAAAGACTTGGCACGCCCATGCACGCCAAGTCTCAAGTACCCCCGGCTGGATTCGAACCAGCGACCACCGGTTTAGGAAACCGGTGCTCTATCCCCTGAGCTACGAGGGCAATCTGTTTTCAGAGAAAGGTCTTACGACCGATCCCTTGATTCTCGACGCTTGCCAGGCGGATTGTCAACTCCTGCACCTGCCGCCGGCAGAATCGTCCGGATCGCTAGTCGTGTTCGAACAGCATTTCCTTGACTTCCACACCCTCGAGCGCGGAGAGTTTCGCCTTCAACTGCCCGCAGGTCGCCTGATCGCCGTACATTTCCAGGAGGATCAGCCCTCGGGGGGAGCAGACGTTGTCGTCCACGTGGTGCAACCCGATTCGGGTCTTGATGTTACAGCCATATTCCGTGAGCAGTGCCTGCACGGCGGGGGCTTGAGTCCCCCGGCTTGTGATGTGAATGCCGAGGATGAGATGCGGTTGTTCCATGGTCGGTTCTCCTGGTTGACCGCCATTGTAACAGTCTGCTGCAGTAGCGGAAGATCCCGCCTCACTTCGCCAGGCGTTTCACCGCATCGATGATCTGCTGTTCCAGCCCGGGCTGGAATGGGCCGTGCAGGCCGAAGTAGACCATGGCCTCTCCCCCCTCGTAGCCTCCTTCCTGCAACACACGCTCCGACGGTATGTAGGCGAAGATGTCGTTGCAGTAGCCGGCGATCCAGATCGGCCGATCGGCCAACTCCCGGCGAAGCCGCAAGGCGTAGTCGACGCACGGCTCGCCGGCCAGGGCCGCCATCACCAGGTCGTTGCCAAAGCGGATTACCTGCACGGGGCAGGGATAAGAGGTCGGTAGGGTACGCCCGGCGGCCAGCTCGTCCAGAAGGTGCCTGGCCAGGCGCTGTTGGTACTTGTTCTTGTCCTGCAAGAGTTGCTCGATCTGCTGTTGGGTGGGGGCGTCGACCAACTTCAGATCGATCCGTTCGAAGCCCACCGACAGCGGCCCGTGCACCGGCCGCATCGAGCCGCCCAGGACCTCGTCGACCGCGGTGGCTAACGCCTGGCCGTATTGTTTGGCCAGCGCCACTTCGCGCCGCGGATCCGGATTCACGTCGGCCCCGCAACCCGCCATGAACAGGGCCGTAGCGCCCGGGTGGGCAGTTTCCAGGGCCGTCAGTGCAAAGCCGGGATAATCCCCGTTGACCTCGTAAACGCTCAGGGTGGTGCTGTGGCAGGCATAGCCGAACAGCACGGCCTGCAGCGAGTCTGTTTCGTCGCGCACCGCCAGCACGGGCACGCCGTGGTCGACCGGGGCCTTGGGCGAGTCGGGTGGGACCTTCAGACGCGTCGCCCGGCGGTTCGCTCCGAACGTCGCCTTTCCCTCGCCAAAGGCCAGCCTGGCCGGACGCAGGTCCTTGATCGCCGTTTCTGCCAGCGTCACGAGCTTGTCGGCCAGGGCCTTGGCGTAGTCGTCGACCGCCGCCTGCTGCTCCGGAGTGAGGTCGTAGACCAGCGGGGTTACCCCGGCCACCACCGGCCCGCTGTGCGTGTGCGATACGTTGAGCACGATCCGCTCGCGCGGAATGCCGGTCCGCTGAAATATGCGTTGACAAACGTCGTCGCTCAGCCCGCGGCCGATCCCGATCAGGTCCATCGTAATGATCGCCACACGCGTGCCGTCGCGGTCCTCGAACACCAGGGCCTTGGCCCCGATCGGATGGAGCACGCCTTCGGACGGATGGTCGCGGGCGGCATAACCGCCCAGCCAGATCGGCCCGCTAGGCGTGATGTCGACGTGTGCTGTTCCGGCTCGCCACTCGGGCGGATCGGCCGCCGCCAAGGGCAATACCAAAGCGAATCCGAGGATCAACGACAGGCAGAAGGCTCGCATGAGTCCGTGCTCCGTGAGGTGTTAACGACTATGACGCGTCCAGTCGTCCAGGGGAACGATCTTCACCGCGGCCGATTCTCCGCTGGCGCCCGGCTGGGCCAGGACGACCAGGGTCAATTCGCCTGACTCGGGGGCAACCGCTTCGAACGCGATCATGCAGGTTCCCCGATTGGGCGAATCCCATTCGTTGCGGGGTTTGGCCGTATCGACGATCTTCCAGCTCGCAGACCCGGGCGCTACGATCGTCATTCCGAGTCGTGCTTTGTCTTCTTTGAGTTCGATGTTCGGCCGGCCGGCCTCGCCCGGCGTGCGCGTTGTGACCATGCCCCAGCGGACGCGGCTTCCCGGTTTCAGGCCGGTGAGCTGGTCCTGGATGACTACGTTGCGAGAATCGACCAGGGCGATGCCGCGGCGGACCGACTTGGCCTGCCCTTCATACACGTCGGACAAGTCGACGATCGAATGGGGGAAGGCCGGTTTGTCGGAGAACTCCACGATCCGGCCCCGGGCACTGGCCTTCTGAAGCTGTCCGTCGATGACCAGGGTGTTGTGCCCCTCGTTCATCTGGCGGAAGATCTTCCAACGGTCGGAGTCCTGCTTGCTGCTCCACAGCCCCATGCCGCGAGACTCGATGCCGTGGTAGCCTTCGGCTCCAAGGTCGAGCGCCCAGCGGAGGCCCTGCGAGTCGAGTACGAAGGATCCGATATCCATCTGGCCGTGGCTGTCGGACGGAGATCCGCCTTTGAGACCGACGAAGGTGGCGTCCGGATCGGTCCACGAACTGCGGTGAACGGTGACCGGCGTTTCGCTTTCGCTGAACCAGTGCAGAGGCATGCGAATCGTCGGGTCGGCTTCGATATCGTGCATCCACAACAGGGCCAGCGGCAGGAGTCGCCCCCCGCCGCCGCCGGCATCGCGGGCATCCACCCGGGAGACTGCCGACAACAATAGCTGACGCTCGCCCAGGAGCCAATCGGGACGATCGAATCGGGAGGCGAACCAGAACAGGCAGGATTCCGCCCCCCGGCCGGCGCCGCCGTCGGCGTAGTTGAAGAACATCCCCGAGGGGCCGCACATCAGGGCCGGATACTGGCCTGTCAGGTCGAAACCGGGCGCCTTGGTCAGTCCGAAATCGGTGCCCAGAACGCTTTCCAACTCGGCGATGAGCACGACGTTGTAGCTCGTCCCGTACTCCCAGTACCCCGGCCCTTCCGGATAGCTCCCCTTGGGCGCATAAGAGTGCATCGCGTAGGTGACGTTGTGGAGCGCATTGTGAACGGTTCGCGCTGCCAGGTCCTTTTCGTCTTCCAGCACCGCCAGGGCGCCGGCGGTCAGGCCGCCGTGGCAGACCTGTCCCCAGTTGTTTCGGGCCTTGACCCAGCCCTTGTGCCGTGTCTCGAAAGGCAGCGAGACGCCTTTTTCGACAATCGCCTTGCGAATCTCGGCCCGGCTCGCGTCGCTCAACTGGTCGTAGACCCAGTCGTAGCCGACGGCCATGGCCAGCGTCATTTCCGCCACGTCGAGGAAGTGGCTGGGATTCCAGTCGCTGAATTTCGCCACGGCCAGCATCTCCTGCTCGCACCGCTTCGCGTGCTTGGCGTCACCCGTGAGTTGATAGGCCATGGAGAGAACGACGGTGCGTTTGACGCAGCGCCGCGACTCGCCCAGCAGCCGGCGACCTTCCAGTTTGCGTTGGATGGGCGGTATGTCCTCGAGCAAGTTCGCCTGCTTGATCACGGCATCGGCCAGCGCCTTGCGAACCGGATTGTCTTGGACCGAGCCGCGCAAGGCTTCGAACCGCGCCTTGGTTGCGAACAGGCGGGGATGGTCGGTGGGCGCCTTGTCGATCCACTGCCTCACTTCCTCCAAGGAGATCGTCGGTGGATACTCGAAGGCCGGCGGATCGGCCGCAATGGCCGTCGCCGAGATCGCGACCAAGGCGAATAGAACCATCGCAATTCGTCGGAACCGGATCATGTGGTTTCTCACTTTCTTTGATGCGGACACTCCATCACTCCACTACTCCATCACTCCACTACTCCATCACTCCACTACTCCATCATTCCGCCGCTCCCTGCTGTTCCGAAATGCAGTACAGATGCTCGGTTCCCCGCAGAAACAGGTCGCGGCCCACGAAGACCGGCGAGGCGTCGATCCCTTCCTCCAGGCGATTGGTGGCCAGGATTTCCAGCTCGGGACCGTGTTTGATCACGACCGTTGTCCCGTCGCGGCCGGTCAGATAGACCTTGCCGGCGGCGCCGCCGATCGACGAATAGATTTCCCGAACCGCTTCGAGACGCTGCTCGGCATAGAGTTCTTCGCCCGTCTTCGCTCTGACGCAGGTGAGGATGCCGTTTCGTTCCTTGACGAAGTAGAGCAGACCGCCGTAGAGAAGCGGCGAGGCGACGTAGGGCGTGCTCTTGCCGCGGCGCCAACAGATCTTCTCGCTGCCGGTGATGTCGCCCGCGGCATCCAGGGGAATCGCGTAGAGGGCGTAGCCCTGACGGCCGGTCATGCAGTAGACGATTCCCTCCGCGGCAACCGGCGACGCGATGGGATTGGTGGCCTGCCCGCCGCACTCCCAGATCAAGCGCCCGTCGGCCAGGTCGTAGCTTCTCGCACGATTGGTTCCGTTGACGATCACCTGCGTAACGCCGTTGTGCTCGATGATGAGCGGCGTGTTCCAGGTCGTCGGCTCGTCGCGATCGACGCGCCACTTGTCGCTGCCGGTGGCCGCATCGAGGCACACGATGAACGAGGGTCCCTCGTGGTCCCAAGTGACGACGAGCGAATTGCCGTGGACGGCGGGAGAGGCACCCTCGCCGAAACTCATGCGGGTCTTCATGTCGCCGAGGTCGCGTTCCCACTCGAGGTTGCCGTCGAGGTCGAAACAGTAGATGCCCCGCGAGCCGAACGTGACATAGAGCCGCTGTCCGTCCGTCGTGGCCGAACCGGAGGCGAACCCGTGGTGGCCGTGATGTCCCTCGTGCGGCTGCTGCTCGGTGGCGACCCGAGTCCACAGCACCCTTCCGGTTTCGCGATCGAGGCAGAGGACGAGGAACTGGTAGATGTGTTCCGGCGGCATCAGGCTGCTCCCGAATCCGCTGCCGCTCCGTCCGCCGCCCTGCCCAGCTCGGCTACCGGAGGATCGTCGGCCCGATGGTGAAGCGGCGGCAGAATCGGCGACCGGCTTGCCCTTCCGCTCGGTCTTGACGGCCGTGGTGAGGAAGATCTTGTCTTGCCACACAATCGGCGTGGAACTGCCCGAGCCGGGGATTCTCGTCTTCCACTTGACGTTCGTCGATTCGTCCCATTTCGTGGGCGGGTTGCCGCCCGGTGAAACGCCGTCCGCACTGGGGCCGCGCCAGTGATGCCAGTTCTCCAGTCTCAGAGACTCGAAATCGCCGCCCCAGGAGGAGACTACCAGGCCAGCCCAAAACAGGAGGGACAAAGTACTTCGCACGGATACAACCTCTGGTTCTTGAGTAAGCCGCTGCTCAAAGAATCAAGTTCGAAATGCGAAACTCAAAATCCGAAACAAATCCAAAACCATAAACTCAAACCTCCGAAACCTGTCGTGGAAAAACCGCCCGAAGGGCCACATGCTTCGTGCATTCGAGTTTCGTATTTGTTTCGGATTTCGAGCTTCGCATTTCGGATTTCTCCCTAGATTCCTACCACCTCCCGCCATGTCTTGGCCATCAGGGAATGCCCGGCCAGCGTGGGATGGACGCCGTCGCCGGCCCAGTATTCCGGCGGGGCTAGTTTGACGGCCTCGTCGAACACGGTCTGGAAGGGGACCCGATCCAGCTTGAACTCCTCGGCCAGCTTGTTGGCCGCCGCGCGGCGCTGGTCGAACTCGGGGAACCAGTCGTCGTTGACGGCGCCGCACCGCAACACGAAAGGCTCGCAGATCACCAGACGCACGCCGGGCAGTTTCTCCAGGGTCTGCTGGAGCAACTGGCGGTAGCCGGTCTCGTAATCGGCGACCGTGCCGTCGTAGCGGCCGCTCAGCTTGTGCCAGATGTCGTTCACGCCGATGAGAATGCTGAGGATGTTCGGCTTCAGATCGATCGCGTCCGGCTGCCACCGGGCCGCAAGATCGGGGACCTTGTTCCCGCTGATCCCGCGATTGTAGACCGTGAGCTTCTTATCCGGATAATCAGCCAACAGCGCCCCGCCGATCAGATTCGGATAGCCGCGTCCGAGGCCCTGCGTGTTGTTCGGCGCCCCGCCCTTCTTGTCGCGGCCGGCGTCGGTGATCGAGTCGCCCTGAAAGAGAATGACAGCGCCCGACGCCAGTTCACCTTTCTCGGCCCCAGATGCCTGTCCTGCCGCCAGCAGCGACGAAGCAGCCAGCCCCCCGCCGGCCATGGCCGTTGTCTGAAGGAATGAACGACGGGAGAAACGCTTGCGGTTCGAGTCTTGCATGGGATATCTCTCTGCTCACAGATTGGTGTCCGTGGAACGATAGTCAAACAGTCACTCTACCTGCGCAAACCCTCGCGGGCAACAATTCTCCAACAGGCCTCTGTGCACCGGCCCGATGAGAGAACCAGTTCGTCGTCGGTTTGACTCAAATCGTTCCAGGATCTACGATTGAGGGGTGTCCCCACGCCTTCCTGGAAGGGATTTGTCTGCTGATGGTCAACCCTATCCCGACTCGAACGCTCGTTCTGCTTGCGGCCGGAGCCGGCCGCTTGCGGCGAGGCTCCTCCCGGATTGTCCGGGCGATGGCCGCCGCCTGCCTGCTTTCCACCGCCACGACGGGCTGCGCGGCTGACCGGACCGCGGCGCCGGAAGCCTACGGGTTTGAGATCGTCAACACCTACCCCCACGACCCGCAGGCCTTCTGCCAGGGACTGGCGATCGTCGACGGAGTGCTGTACGAGGGAACGGGACAGTACGGCCGCTCGACGTTGCGAAAGGTCGAACTCGAAACGGGCAAAGTCCTGCAACAAGCTACACTCGACCAGCGGCTTTTCGGCGAAGGAATCGCCGTGTGGGACCAGCGGATCTACCAACTCACCTGGCAGGCCGGCTTCGGGATCATTTGCGATCGCGAGAGCTTCCAGGAAGTGGGCCGATTCCCCATTCGCGGGGAAGGCTGGGGCCTGACCCACGACGGCAAGCACCTGATTCTCAGCAACGGCTCGGCGACGCTCCAGTTCCTCGATCCCAAGACGTTTCGCGTCGTCCGCCGTCTCGACGTCCGCGACCAGGGAGCCTGGGTCCGCAACCTCAACGAACTGGAATACGCCGACGGCGCAATCCTGGCGAACGTCTGGACCAGCAACCGCATCGCCTGGATCTCTCCCCAGACGGGCAACGTAACCGCCTGGATCGACCTCGAAGGGTTGGCCCCGCCGGAGGTGCGCAGCGATACCGACGCCGTGCTCAACGGGATCGCCTACGATTCTCCAACGAAACGCCTGTTCGTGACCGGCAAGAACTGGCCCAAGTTGTTTGAGATCCGCATCGTGAAACGCCCGTAGCAGCGGCCCGGCTGTAGCCGGCTTCTTTTCTCGCAGCAGCGCGCAGGATATACTCTGGGGACATTCTGTCACCAGCCGGAAAAGGAACCCACCATGAGCTTCAACATCAATCGACGACGCTTCCTGCAAACCGCCTCGGCCGCCCTGGCCATGTCCACTCTGGGCACCGACGCCATGGATATCATCCACGCAAAGACCAAACGCGTGGGCCTGATCGGTTCGGGCTGGTACGGCAAAAGCGACGTGTTTCGGCTGATCCAGGTGGCGCCGGTCGAGGTCGTTTCGGTGTGCGACGTCGACAAGAACATGGTGGAGGGGGCCGCAGAGCTGATCAGCCGGCGGCAGAAGTCGGGCAAACGGCCGCGAACCTACTCCGACTACCGCAAGATGCTGGCCGAGAAGGACCTGGACATCGTCCTGATCGGCAGCCCGGACCACTGGCACGCCTTGCAGATGATCGACGCCGTCAAGGCCGGCGCGCACGTCTACGTGCAGAAACCGATCAGCGTCGACGTGATGGAAGGCGAGGCGATGCTGGCCGCCGCCCGCAAATACAATCGCGTGGTGCAGGTCGGCACCCAGCGCAAGAGCACGCCGCACCTGATCGAAGCGAAGAAGAACATCGTCGACGCCGGCTTGTTGGGTGAAGTGGCGCACGTCGACTTGTGCTGCTACTACCACATGCGGGCCAACGGCGATCCACCCGTCGAGCCGGTCCCCGATTTCCTCGACTACGAGATGTGGACCGGCCCGGCGCCCCTGCGGCCTTACGACGGTCTGCCCCACAAGCGCTGGTGGCGGACCTTCCGCGAGTACGGCAACGGCATCATCGGCGACATGTGCGTTCACATGCTCGATACGGCACGCTGGATGCTCGGCCTCGGCTGGCCGAACCGCATCAGCTCCGCCGGCGGGATCTTCGTCCAGAAGGAGGGCAAGTCGAACATTTCCGATACGCAAACAGCAACGTTCGATTACGACGACCTGACGGCCGTCTGGCAGCACCGGTCCTGGGGCGATCCGCCGGATAAGGACTATCCCTGGGCCCTCACGCTCTACGGCGACAAGGGAACCCTCAAGGCCAGCGTGCGGACGTACGACTTCATCCCGCGGGGCAAAGGCGAACGCATCCATAAGGACTGTCTGGATGAGAGCGACAAGTATCCCGAAGACGTCACCGAGAAAGACATTGAGTTGTTCGCCGCCCCCGCCACCCGCGGCCACATGCTCGACTTCCTGGCGGCCATCGAGAAAGGCGGCCGGCCCGTGGCCGACATCGAAGAGGGGCACATCTCGACCGCAAGCTGTATCCTCGCCAACCTCGCCATGGACCTGGGACGCTCCCTGGTCTACGACCCCAAGACCCGAACCGTGCCGGGCGACGAGGCTGCCACCAAACTGCTGCGGCGGGCATACCGCAAGCCGTGGGTGCATCCCGAAGTGGAGTTGGGATAAAGCAACTCCATTTGGGCGTGCGGCCCGTACGTCATTCCCGCCGTCCCCTCCGTCATTCCCGTCAAAACAGCTACCAACTTGTGCCGAGCCGGTTTTCATACCAAAACACCCCCAGGCCACCCGGTCGCCCGTCGACGGGCTGCTGTTCTTCGCAGCCACAGAGATCCAGGTCTCCGTCACCATCGACGTCCACCAATTCGAGGCGATCGTACTTGATCCCTTCGGGACCGCTTACGTTGTCGAGCGTGTAGGACGGTCCTTGCGGAAAACCGGCGAAAACGAGCCGGCCCAGTCCTGAGAGACTGCCGTCGGCCCGCTCGCAACTGAACAGAAGTTCGGCCCGTCCGTTCTGATCCAGGTCGCCCACGGCCACGCCTTTGCCGGTCCCGAATCCGCCGGGCATGGCAATGTCGTAGGGCGTCCATGAGCGGTCGACGTCGTTGCGGTGCAGGAAGAGGATTGGCCCGTCCGCGGCGGCACACACGATATCTTCGGCGCCGTCGCCGTCCAGGTCTCCGACCGCGAGAAACATGACTTCCCGATCGCGTCCGCCCAGGTCGTGATTTTTCCATGGCCCGGTCTGTTCCGGTCCCGGCCCTGGATTCTCCAGCCAGCGTACGCCTCGCTGCGATTTCTTGCGATCGCTGAGGAGCACGTCGGAATCGCTGTCGCCGTCCATGTCTCGAAGCTCGATCGACATGGTCCAGCCAACCGAGTCCATCGCGTGCCAGCGCCAGTCCGCCAGGTTGCGAGGCTCCTCGGGCGCTTCGAACCAGCCGACGGCCGCGCGGCCGCCCTTTCCGGCGGCAACCAGATCGACGCCGTGCTTGCCATCGACCTGCATGGGCACGCAGAACATCCACATCATCCGCTCTTTCGACTCGGGCATCGGTTCGCTAACCCACGCTTCCGGATCGAGAATCCTGTCGCGATCCTTCGGCCCCCAGTGAACGAATACGGTCTTGGTGTCACCTTCGCAGCAACTGACGACGTCGACGGCGCCGTCGCCATCGAGGTCAACGGGCGTCGCGTCTTCCACATCGGGCGTTCTACCCACGTTGACGGCAGGCCAGCGGAATCTGGCTTTCTCATGGCCCGGGTGCAGACACAGGCGTGTTACTCCGCCTTCTTCCCAGCCGGTGACGATATCGACGAGTCCGTCGCCGTTGAAATCGAGGAGTCTGACGCCGTCGGCGCCGCGGGAGGAGTCATCGATGGTGTGGCGGGGCCAGGGATCCGAGGCAAGGGCAACGCCTGCCATCAGGGCAAGACAGGCAAAGATTCGCACGACAGTCATGTTCGGCTCCAATGCCGCGATCATCGAGTATGCGAAGCAGGCTCGGCTCTGGAGAGCCAAGCTACGGAGGTTACCAGGCTTTCGCGACGCCGGGTATCGGGCAGGGGTAGTTTCCGTCGTTTGCGGGTTTGGGCTGGGGGGTGCTGTCCCAGGTGTAACCGTCCGGCGAGAGGTCCAGTTGTGAGTTGACAACGTCGTCCCAGGTCACCTCCTTGCCCGAGTGGGTCGCCATGCGGCCCATGATGGCGGTGAAGGTGCTGGCCACTCCGTAGTCGCCCTCGTTGTACGGCTGGCCGGCCAGGAGGGCGGCGAACAGGTGGTCGTGTTCGGTTTGATGGGTGTCTTGCCCGTCGCTTCCGAAGGTTATTGGGTCGCCATTGTCGACGCGAAGCACGGTTCCGTCGCGCTCCGAACCCATGGTTCCCCGCGTGCCAAGCACATGACGGGAGATGTTCATCCAGCAGTTCTTCTGATGCCGGCAGAAGCTGAACAGCTTCGTGCCGTTTTCGTAGTCGTACTCGACGGCGTGGTGGTCGAAGATCTCGCCGTATTCCGGTCCGGAGCGGCATTGCCGGCCGCCCATTCCTTGGGCGCGCACGGGGTGAGCTTCCTTCATGACCCAGTTGGCGAAGTCGAGCAGGTGCACATGCTGCTCGACGATCTGTCCGCCCGAGAGCCAGTTGAAGTAGTACCAGTTCTTCACCTGGTACTGCATTTCCGTCTCGCCGGCTTCTCGCGGCCGGACCCAGACGCCTGGCGAAAGATAGTAGATCCGCATCAGCCGCAGGTCTCCGAGGGCGCCCTGGTGCACCCGTGCCAGGGCTTCACGGGTCGAGGCGGAGTGCCGCCCGTTCAAGCCCACCGCGACGGCCAGCCCCTTCTTCTTCGCCAGTTCATTGGCGGCCTGCACGCGGCGGGCGCCCGGCGAGTCGCAGGCGATCGGTTTTTCCATGAAGACGTGCTTGCCGGCCGCGACCGCTGCTTCGAACTGCATCGGCCGAAAACCGGGGGGCGAGCAGAGGAGGACGAGGTCGGCGTCGGTGGCGATCGCTTTCTGGTAGGCGTCCAGCCCCACGAATTGCCGCTCGGGCGGCACGTCGACCGCTCCGGGCCGATCGGCGCATCGCTTCTGAATCCCGGCGAGGCTCGAATCGAGTCGTCCCTGAAACGAGTCGGCCATGGCGATCAGCTTAACGTTCAGTTTGCCGCCCATGGCGTTGATTGCCTGGACGGCCGCCCCGGTGCCGCGACCGCCGCAGCCGATGAGGGCGATCTTGATCAGGTCGTTTCCGGCGGCGTGGGCGCCGCGTGCGACGGCGAGTGCCGCACCCGCGGTGCCGATGCCGTGCAGGACTCGCGACTGGAGAAACGAACGGCGGGAGTTGGGGTCAGGCTGGGCCATGGGGCGGCTCCTGGACTTGAGCGTGCGGGGTGAGGCAAGACTTGGCCGTATTGATAACAGGTGGGGGAGGCGGTGTCCAGCAACGGCATTCGGGCCATGGCTGTTCAAGCACATGACACACGACGCCCTTGACGCGATAAGGAGTGCAGGCTACTTTGGGGACTTCAAAATCGATGTTTTGTTTCCAGTGCTTTCGTCGTTCCCTCGTCGAAGGGGGGGGGAGAGGCCGTCTTCCGGGGACTTCGTGCGGCGTGAAACACAGGTGGGGTCGATGGCAATAAGGAAGCGCACCGCCGGATCTGCGAAGCGTGTGACGAATCGGCCATCCAGGCCGCGATACCAGGTCTTCGTCAGTCATGCGACAGCCGACAAGTGGATTGCGTCGACCTTCTGCGAGAAGATCGACGCCACGGGTGCGTCAACATTCCGAGACGATCGCGACATCAACGGTGGCGACGATATTCCCGAATCGATTCGGTCGCAAATCAAGCAGTCTCGAGAGCTTGTTGTTTTGTTGACGCCCGAATCGGTTGACCGACCTTGGGTCCTTCTTGAGGTCGGGGCAGCCTGGGCTCTGCGGAGGGATTATCGCATTATCCCCCGTGCTATGTCACGTGACGGTCGACGCGATTCCCGATATAATCAAGGGAAAGAAGGCAATTCAGATCAACGAGTTCGATCAGTTTCTGAGAGAACTGCAGAAGCGAGTGAAGAAGTGATGGCCACTGTCACCAAGACCTACGACGTCTTCATTTCGCACGCCTCGTCCGATTCCCATCTGGCCGCGGACATCGCAGAAGATCTGGAATCCGTGGGGCTCGAGCCGTTTCACGCAGGTGCCATGGGACCCGGGACGGACGTTGGCGACGCGATTTGGGAGGCCTTGGCGGAAAGCCGCGCTGTTATAGCGATTGTATCGCCCGACGTATTGCCTCAAGCGATGGGCATGGTCGAAATCGGGGCGGCAGTGGCGTGGAACAAGCCGATCTACGTGGTGATGAATGGCTCCGCTTCCACAAAACTGCCGGTGGCTCTGAGTAGTTATCCCGTCTATACGGTTGCACGTCTCGGCGAAGTGATCCAACAGATCCGCACCGGTTTTGAGCCGCTTAATGAGAGTGAACGCGGCGCTCTCGCGGAAGTCTACCGTAACTTGAAGACGCCAGCCGATCAATTGAGCCAATCGCCAAAGGCATTGCGTGAACTAACGGCCACGTTCAATCGCACTGTCCGCAAGCAGTTTTCGGGAGAACGACTGTTATCCGAACTGATTCGGATGCGGAAGAAGGGCGAACTTCCCCGATTGGGCACTCGCAACTGAGTACGCGTTTCCCAAGTAGCGGACATCGCCTGTCGGTGGGAATTGGTGGTTCAAGGTCAGATTCCCAGGCCAGTCGAAGCGGTCATTCCGTTTGTATCGTCCCCTTCTCCCGTCTCTCCCCCCATCCGGTCGGTCTCGTCGTGTCGGCTGTAGTTGGTCTGCCGGTCGCTCGTGTCACAATTGAGGGGTAAGCAGGAACGGCGTCGGCTGGGAGTCTGTTTCCTGGCATCGCGTCTGGTCGATTCCTCTTGTTGAGTCCACTCACCAGGTCACGGATGCGCCTGGGCGGCCCACATGTACGGAAAGGCAAACGAGGAATGGCCGGGAACCGCATCGCACAGAAATGTTTGAAGAACGTGACCTCAAAATTGATTTGCTCGCCCTCGGGCTGCTGGCGCTGACGGTCTTTCTGGCCGCCAGTCTGCTGAGCTACAGTCCGAGCGATCCGCCCAGCCGATTGGTGTATCCGCCTTCGGAGACGGTCGCCAACCTCTGCGGACACTCGGGAGCCATCGTCAGCCATATTCTGCTGACGGGGTTTGGACTGGGAGCCTATTTCTTGTTGGCTTCTTTGGCATTTCTGACGGCCGTTCTTCTCGCCCGCCACGAAATCACCGAGCCGCTGGTGAGGCTGACCGGCTGGCTGCTGGCGCTGAGCGGCGTCTGTACGATCGCGCAGTTGGCCCTGCCCGAGCTGTCGCCGGGTCCGGTGATCGGGGCGGGGGGGTACCTGGGGGCCGTGGGACGGGGGCTCCTCGAAATGCACTTCGCCAGCGTGGGCGCCTACATTGTGGTCGTCAGCTTCACCTGCGTCGGCTTGTTTCTGGCTACCGACTACATCCTCCTCCGCGGCCTGGCCTGGGTCGTTTGGAGAGCCTTCGGCCCGGTCCTGTGGGCGGGACGCGTCGCCGCCCAGAGGGCCGGAGTCGGTCGAGAGGCAAATGAGGACGAAGACGGCGATTACGAAGACGATGAGTACGCGGAGGACGAAGACGAGTTCGATGAGGCGGGCGGACCGGCGGTGGTCAAGCCCGGCCAGAATGCCGGGACCGACGAGGAAGACGGAGCATCGAACATCGCGGCTGAGGAGAGCTCGCAAGAGACGGGCGATTCGCAGCAGGGCGAGACCGAAACGGCCCAGCCGGGCGGTCTGATGGCGGCCCTGCGGATTCGCAAGCCGCGACGATCGAAGCGGGAAGAAATGATCGAGGAGATCGAGGCTGCGGCCAGCACGGAAGGGGCGGCCGACTACGAATTGCCGTCGCTCGAACTGCTGCTGGAAAGCGAACCTTTCAACTTCACCGATCATGAGAAGGAGGTACGCCGGCAAGCAAAACTGCTCGAGAAGACCTTTGCCAATTTCGGCTTCAACGTGCGGGTCGTCGAAATCCAGACGGGACCGGTCATTTCCCAGTTCGAGGTTGAACTGGAGGCCGGGCTTCGGCTCAGCAAGATCACCGGCCTGGCTGACGACCTGGCGATTGCCTTGCGGGTTCCCAGCGTGCGGATTGTGGCGCCGATCCCCGGAAAAAACACGGTCGGGATCGAGGTTCCCAACACGGAGCGCCAGCTCGTGCGGATGCGGGAAGTGATCGAGGAGACCAACGGCAAGGCCCAGGCCATGCGGATTCCAATCTTCCTGGGCAAGGACGTGTCGGGTAACGCCCTGACGGTCGACCTGTCGACGCTGCCCCACCTGCTGATCGCCGGGCGGACCGGCACAGGCAAGAGCGTGTGCCTGAACTCGATCATCGTTTCGATGCTCATGTCGAGGCGTCCGGACGAAGTGCGAATGTTGCTGATCGATCCCAAGATGGTCGAGTTGAGCCCTTACAAGAAGATTCCCCATCTGATGCACCCCGTGGTGACCGACATGCGCAAGGCCGAGGCGATCCTGGCCTGGGCCGTGGAGAAGATGGAGGAACGCTATCAGTTGCTCGCCCGGGCGGGCGTGCGGCATCTGAGCGTCTACAACCAGTTGGGCGAGGAAGAGTTGCGCGACCGGATCGACCCGGAATCGGACGAGGAATGGGAACAGATTCCCAAGCACATGCCGTACATCGTGATTGTGGCCGACGAAATGGCCGACTTGATGATGACGGCCGCGAAGGAAGTCGAGGCCCACATCATTCGGCTGGCGCAGAAGAGCCGTGCCGTGGGCATCCACCTCGTGCTCGCCACTCAGAAGCCGACGGTCGACGTGATCACCGGCCTGATCAAGTCGAACCTGCCGGCGAGAATCGCCTTCGAGGTTTCCAGCCGGACCGACAGTCGCGTGGTGCTCGACGAAATGGGCGCCGACAAGCTGCTCGGTAACGGCGATATGCTCTTCCTGCGCCCCGGCACAAGTTCGCTGATCCGGGGGCAGGGCACGTATCTGAGCGACGACGAGATCGGCAAGGTCATCGACGCGGTCGCCACGACGGAGCCGCAATTCGTCCGCGAGTTGGTCCAACTCAAGACCGACGACGCGACCGAGGCGCCCACTCTGACCAAGCGCGACGATCTCTACGAGGGGGCGGTCGACATCGTTGTGCGAGAGGGGAGGGGAAGCGTTTCGCTCTTGCAGCGAACGTTGGGAATCGGCTACGGTCGCGCTGCGAGGCTCATCGATTACATGGAAGAGGATGGGATCGTCGGCCCCTACAACGGCAGCCAGGCCCGGGAGATCCTGATGACGATCGAGGACTGGGAGGCTATGCGCGGCGGCGGGCGAGCGCCGCTGACGGCGTTGGACTCGACGCCGAAGCCGGCCCGTGCCAGCAAGATTACGATGTCTGCTCCTAGTCCGGATTTCTTGGACAGCGGGGAGACGGAAACCGGGCCTGTCCGATCCAAGGAGAACGTGCCTTGGGAGGAAGACGACGTGGAAGCCGAGATCGGCAATGCCGAGGCCGAAGAAGCGTGGGAGGACGACAGGTACGACGAGGAAGAGGGCGATGAGGAAGACGACTTCGCCAACGACGAGTACGACGATGAAGTTGAGTACGAGGCATACGACAAGGAGAAGAGGAAAGGCAAGGAGGGCTGGCAGGCCGAGTCGGCGTAAGGCGACGAACCTCGCGGCGACAGGGCATGTCATTCATTCGTTCCCTGGAACGCCACCACCCCGGAGAGGTATTTGCCGGGAGCATCCTCGGTTGACGCGAGGCCCCAGGTGTCGTATTCTTAGCTGTTTACCCAAAGCGAATTTGACAGATTGAGATCCTGCCGTGTTTGCCTGTGCTTTCGATGCAGTCCGACCGATATCCGACTCCACTCCCTGCGGTGTGGGTGTCATTATCGTGGCGATTGCTGACCGAGGGCCATAGGGGCTACGACGGGACCGCAACTGATCCAAGACAGCCCTGAGGCCCGAACCGGCCTGAGGGTTTTTTTGTTTCCCGAGTCGCCGTCTGCCGGCCATACGTTGTCGCTGTCGAAGTGGCCC
>JAAYAY010000412.1 GCA_012719125.1 Planctomycetaceae bacterium
AAGATTCAATGGGTGAAGTACACGGCCCGAGGCTTCCGCAACTTCGAGAACTTCAAGAACGCCATCTACTTCCATTGCGGCGACCTCGACCTGGCACCCCAACCCACTTAAATCCCGGAAGAGCCCGGATCTTTTACTTTCCCCACATGTCTTGTGCCTCCACGATGCATCCCGACGAGTCGCCGGAAGAGCGCGAGCGAGCGAGGCAGTACATTCTCCGGCAATTCGACCAATTGCCGCAGCGATGGCTCTCCTGGATCTTGCGTTGTTGCCTGCCGCCGCTTCGCCGCTGGATCGCGGATCGAGTTCGTGGCTATTACGCCCGCAAGATTCGCGTCACCTGTCCGTTGCGCGTATTGTCCGACGTGATCCGCGAGAACAACGTGGAGCAGATCGATCTGCTGAAGCTGGACGCGGAGCGAAGCGAGTTGGATATCCTGGCCGGTCTCGTCGAGTCTGACTGGGAGAGAATTCGTCAGGCCGTCGTCGAGGTGCACGAGGGCGACGCTGCCGTTCAGCAGGTTCGTCAGTTGTTTCTCGATCGCGGATTTCACGTGGCGGTGGATCGCAATCCCCACTTCTCCAACATCTTCATGCTGTACGCCATCCGCCAGGCCGGATCCGGGTAGGTTGCCCCGGGCGGCATCATCTGTTCAAAGCCCCCCCCCAGGGCCGCTGGGCATTCGCCCAACAGTTCTTGTCCGCCTGCTTCGGATTTGATCTTCATATTTCGCGTTCCCTGGGTGAGGCATGAATCCGCACCAACTCGCGGAAGATGTTGACACACAAGCACTTAGGCGTCGATGAACTGCAACCAGCCGAACGAATGCCGAGCACAATCCGCAGGGCGATACGGTTTCCCGGCCCGCTTTCGCGGGGTTTGGGCAGAGTTCGTAGACTGTATCGTGTGACCTTGACAACCTGAAAGGAACGGCCCGGACGCTGAGAGAAACCCGGACGACAGTTGACACGATGAAAACCTTGAATCAGAATTGTTGAGAAGTTTGCCCCACGTGCGGTGTCGGTCTGTCCGATGTCGTTCTGTTCTGGGCCGAGGGGGATCTCTTGTGACTGTTTCCATCCGAAATCGCGTTCCTTGCGATCTGGAGTGCTGTGAGGCTTCCGTGTACTCCCAGAACGGAGAAGACGGCGTTCTGCGCGAGATCTTCCGGCGGATCGGGGCGACGAACAGGTACTTCGTCGAGTTTGGCGTGGGGCCGGAGGGAAGAGAGCGGAATACCCGGTTGCTTGAGCAGCGGTACGGCTGGACCGGGCTGCTGATGGATTGTTGTGCGCCGGTCGGCCATCCGCGGGTCCGCCGTGAGATGATCACGGCCGAGAACATCGACGATCTGTTTGTCAAGCATGAGGTCCCGGAGGACTTCGATCTGCTTTCGATCGACATCGACGGCAACGACTACTGGGTGTGGAAGGCTCTGCACACTCGATATCGTCCCCGCGTGCTGCTGATGGAATACAATTCGGCGATTGCGGGTGATGAATCCAAGACGATTGCATACGACCCGGGTTTTCGCTGGTCCGGCACCGACTACTTTGGCGCCAGTCTTTTGGCGCTCGAGAGGCTGAGTCGGACAAAAGGGTACACCCTGGTCTACTGTGAGGTCCGGGGCATCAACGCCTTTTTCATTCGCAGCGACGTTTGTCCATACGTCGAACGGCCTTTCGAAGAGATTTGGCGGCCCGCCGATTACACCCGCGGCAAGTACCTTGGCCTCGCACGTTTCTTCTGGCCGCGGGGCGTGGGCCACCGCCCCGACCAGCAACGCCGAATGATCGATGTTTGAATGAAGTCGGCCGAAGAATGGGTTGGCGAACAAGTGATCAGGACGCGACTGACGAAGAGCTTGGTCTATGGTTGCCTGCGGCTCCGCAACTGGCGGCGAACGCTGTTTTCTCACCACCGCCCGCCCGCGGATATCCCAGGTGCATTGCGAGATGCCTTCACTCTGGGCGGCGAGATCCCGGTTCTGAAGTCCTACTGGAACGATGTGAATTCGCGTCCTCTGAAATGGACCCCGCGGTCCTTCGGGTGGAGCCCTGCAAAAGCAGCCAGGAAGGCTTGCCGTTACTACGGGGAGACCGACACTTGCCTTTACGAGGCCCTGGAGCGTTACGGCATCCGCGACCGAGAGGTCGTCGTCGTCGGTTCGGAAATGCCCTGGTACGAGTGTATCTGTTCCCTCTACGGCGCGCGGATCACCACGATCGAATATCGTCCGATCGACTGTCGCATCTCCGGCCTGACTGTTTTAACGCCTGAACAGTATGCGCGCGAGCCGAAGGAATTCGACGTGGCCGTTTCAATCTCTTCTCTCGAGCATGACGGTCTGGGCCGCTACGGGGACCCGATCAATCCCCGCGGAGATCTCGAAGCCATGCAGAAGCTGAAGAGACTGCTCAAGCCTGACGGCTTGCTGCTCCTGGCGGTGCCGGTCGGCCGCGACGCCCTGGTCTGGAATGCGCATCGCATCTATGGCAGGAAACGGCTGCCGCTCCTGCTGGACGGCTGGGAAACGCTGGCGGCATTCGGATTTCGCGACGATCTCTTCGATAAACCGCTGGGGGACTGCGAGAGTCAGCCGGTGTTTGTGCTAAGACCGCGAGAACGATTTGCGTAACCAAACCGATGGTGTGCCCCGCCCATGGATCTTCCTCCCGCCTTGATGCCGCCCCTGACCGACAATGCCTGGCTCGTCCTGGCCCTGGCCGAGGTCACCGCGCGGCCCCTCGAGGAGGTACGGCGGATTCTGGCCTCAGTGCAGCGTGCACCGCAGCGCGTGCTGGCCACCGAACTTCGGGAGTTGGGGATCAGACCGTATGTCTACACGCCCGAGTTGGAGGCATACTACCAACAGACCGACACGTATCTGTTCGGCGGCGTTGTCTGGAATCGTGACCGGTACAAGGTCAGAATGCGTCAGTGGATCGGCGAATACCTCGCCCGCGGCTCGGCCGGAAGTCGCCGGGTGCTGACCATTGGGGACGGCGTGGGCGTTGACAGCTTGTACCTGACCCAGTGCGGCCACCGCGTTGCCTGCTTTGAACCCTCCGACCGTTGCCGGCGATTTGCCCGGAAGCTGTTTGACCACTGCGGGCAGAGGCTTCAAGTCGTCGGCTCTCTTCAGGAAATTGCCGCGGGTTCCTGTGATGTGGTGCTGTGCCTGGACGTTCTGGAGCACGTGCCGGACCCGCTTGGCATGGTGGCCGACTTCGCCCGCTGCCTGTGCGACGGGGGGCTGCTGGTAGTTCATGCTCCGTTCTACTTCGTGTCGCCGGCCAACCCGACGCACTTGGACTGCAATCGCCGATTCAGCGGCGACCTGAGACGCTTGTACGGTTCACAAGGTTTTCAGTTGCGCGACGGGCGCAGGAACTGGGACCCGCTGATCCTGGAGAAAACACCGCCCGGCGGCGTCGCCCGGACGCCGGCTCGTGCGAGCCGGATCGCCGAACTGCGTCTCATGGGCTGGCTGTTCGCCGTCGGCCGGTACTGGTGTGCCCCCCACAATCTGGCCGCTTCTCTCGCCGTCGGTCGCGGCGATCGGAAATGGTTGCAGGGCCTGGACGCGTTGCCGGACTCATGAATGCCGAGACCCATACCATGGCCTCATCCTTGGATATCTGCCGGCCACGGGCCAACGAGCCTTTGCCCGCGACGTCGCTGACGTTCTTCGCCATGCCCAAGGCGTTTTGCGGACATGTGGGATGCATTCAGCGCAACGCCATCGAGAGCTGGACCCGGCTGCAACCGCGGCCTCAGGTGCTGCTGTTCGGCGACGACGACGGCGTGGCGGAGACGGCCGGCGAGCTGGGGCTGCAGCACACGGCTGCGGTGGGAAGGAATGAGTACGGCACGCCCCTGATGGACGACATGTTCCGGATCGCGCACCAGCTCGCCACCAGCCGTACGCTGGTCTACATCAACTCCGACATCATCCTGTTGGAGGACTTTTCGCAGGCTATCGCGCGTCTGGACGCTGCGATTCCCGGTCCGTTCTTGCTGATTGGCCGCCGCACGGACGTGGATGTCTTTGATCCTTTGGACTTCTGTTGCTTCGACTGGCCGCAACGGTTGTCGGCGACGGTTTCGCGAATCGGCACTCTCGCCCCGCGGGTCTGCAAGGATTACTTCGTGTTCCGCAAGCCGCTGTTCGCCGAGATTCCGCCGTTTGCGATCGGACGGGCGGCATTCGACAACTGGCTCGTATTCCACGCGCGGCAGCAGGGGATTCCGGTGATCGACGGCACCCGCGTCATTCGGGCCATCCACCAGAATCACGATCACCGGCACGTTTCGGGGGGGCGAGGCCATGCCTACTTGAAGGGCGAGGAGGCCAAACGCAATTGCGAGTTGGCCGGTGGAATGCGCCTGATCAAGGGGTCGACGACGACCTGGGTGCTGACGCCGCGCCGCCTCCGGCGCCGCCTCATTCCCAGCGACTTGCTCCAGTTCGGGTTCGATATGCCGCGATTCCTCCTGCTGGTCGGCGAGTTGTTCGGTTGGAGAGACGAGTTTCAGGATCCCCGTTGAGGCAGGTTTCTCTGCTGAGGTGAAGTGTGGAAGGCATCGATTATCTCGTCCTGACTGCCGCCAATTCGTCCCAGGCGAGCGGATACCGCCGGCACCTGGCGGACCGAAAACGGGACGGGCAACTTGCGGGAGTTGCGCAGTGCTGGGTGATCGCCGACCCGAACACGAATCGTCTCGGATCCGGCGGGGCAACGCTCGTTGCCTTGCTGCGAATCGTTGAGGATCTTGCACGCAGGCAAACATCGACGTCCGACTTCGTGGAACTCCTCAGCGGGCAGCGGATGATCGTGATTCACTCAGGCGGCGAGTCGCGAAGACTTGGTGTTTATGCTTCCGAGGGCAAGATATTCGCACCGTTGCCCTGTCAAGCAGGTCCGGAGAACCGACCCGCGACACTCTTCGACCTCATCCTCGGCAACCTGAGGAGGCTGCAGCCGCCCCGGGAAGGGCACCTGCTGATTGCGTCAGGCGACGCCCTCCTTTCCTGGGAAGGCTCGCCGCCAAACCTCGGGAAGGGGGACGTCGTCGGCCTGTTCTTTCCCGGTACGCCTTCGCTCGGGGCGCGGCACGGCGTGTTCAGGCTCGCGCTCGACGGCCATGTGGTCGACTACCAACAGAAACCCGATGCGGGCGATTCGCGCAGGCAGCGGACCGCGGCGGCTTCCGAGGTGGCCTTTATCGACTCGGGCATCGTGAGTTTCCGCCCCTCGGTGTGCGCGCAGTTGCTGTCGATGGCAGGGGCAAGGCTGAGACGAGGGAGAGTCGAGCAGAGCGGGGGACTGCTGCATGACCTGATTTCGGGAAGATGCCCCGGAGTTGATCTGTATCGCGAAATCCTCGTGGCGATGTCGCCGCGTCACAACAGGACCAGCTATCTGCTGGAAATGGAGCAGGCCGGAGTATTGGCGCACGGTGACCGCGTTCAACGGCGCAGGCTTTCGGGCTTGTTCAGCGCGATTCACGGGAATCGGCTTCAGGCGGAATCGCTCCCCTGCTGCGATTTCCTGCACCTGGACACGATCGACGATCTGCTGGACAGCGTCACGACGCTGAACCGAACCGGACAACGGCATGGATTTCGGAATCTCCACAGAGCGCTGGTCCGCGGACAACGCGTGCACAATGAAGCCGTTGTCTACAACAGCGTGATTGATGCGGAATCGGTTCAACTGGGACAGCGCGTGTTCATCGAGTCGTCGCATATCCGCGGCAAATCCGTGTCTCTTCCCGGTCGCAACGTGGTGGTAGGTTGGCCGCGGGAGGCAGGCTTTCGATTGGCGCTGCCGGAGAACTGGTCGCTTGTCTGCCTGCCGGTTCGCGGCAAGAAATGGGCCGCAATGGCCTTTGGCGGCGAAGACGACTTCAAGACCCCGCGGCAGGACGGAGGGAGCTTCGGCAATGCTCCGATGGATGAGTTCCTCGGGATGCACCATATTCCCCCGGAACGAATATGGACCCGCAACCATATGCCGGAGACGCTCCACAACGCCAAGCTATGGACGATCGGCACGATCGAGGAGGCGCTGCGCGGCGTTCTGTGGATGTGCCGAACGGAGGGCAAGGAGGCTTCGCATCGCCCGGATGGATGGTTGGAATCGAGGCGGGTGTGCGCGGCGCATCTGATGAGGATTGTGGACCACAGCCGGATTATTGATGGGCGAGCCGAGATTCAACGGCTCGTGGAAATCGAACAGATTGGAGCACGGCTTGCGGATGAACCCCGACTTGCGGCGAGCCGGATCGTGGATCAGATCCGCGGCAGAAAGGAGGCATGCAACGCCGTGGCCCAACTCAACGGTTTGCTATCGCCCTCCACCGCACCGCTGGTCCGAGCGAGAGCAGCCAAGCTGGTGGAATCCATTGGGAAGAAGTTCCCTGCCGCGTTTCGCGGCCTGATGCACGTCTCGGAAAAACAACTCTCGCGCGTGGCGTTCGACGCCATCGCCGAAGCCGTCCAGCGGCAGATCGCCACAGCCGAATCGCCCCGCGAAGCGGCAATTCTCCCCGATCAGGTTTGTTGGGCGACGTGTCCCGCTCGGCTCGATCTGGCCGGTGGCTGGTCGGACACGCCGCCGATCTGCACCGAGTTGGGAGGCGCAGTGGTCAACTCGGCCATCATGCTGAACGGTCAGTATCCGATTCAGGTCATCGCCAAGCTGTCGGACGAACCGAAGATTGCGCTGTCGAGCATTGACCTGGGACATCGGATCGAGATTACCGATGCGCAGAGCGCGCTCGAATACCGAGAACCCGGAGATTGGGCCGCCTTGCCGAAAGCCGCCCTTGTACTCTCCGGAATATGTCCCCGCACGCCCAAACAGAGTCTCAAGTCCTGCCTGAAGACGCTGGGCGGCGGACTGGAGTTGACTCTGTTCAGCGCACTGCCGAAGGGCTCCGGATTGGGGACCAGCTCGATTCTCGGAGCTGCCGTACTGGCTTGCCTCGCAAGGGTGGTCGGCGAACCTGTTGGTCGTGAGGCGCTCATCGCACGAACGTCTGTCCTGGAGCAGATGCTCACCACCGGCGGCGGCTGGCAAGATCAGGTCGGCGGCATCACTCATGGAACGAAGCTGGCCCAGACCGCCCCTGGCCCCGAGCAGATTCCGAGCATCCGCTGGACAGGCCTGGACATGTCGGCGGACCCGGAGTTTGCCTCGCGAGTACTGCTCTATTTCACGGGTCAGACGCGGCTCGCCAAGAACATCCTCCAGAACATTGTCGGCCGCTACCTGGCCCGCGATTCCGACGCCCTGCGGATCATTGATCAATTGAAAGACGAAGCTGCCCGAATGAAAGAATCACTCGACCGAGGCGACCTATCCGCGTTTGCAGCCGGAGTCGACCGGTACTGGGAACTGAAGAAGGGGCTGGATCCGGGTGCGACGAATGACTCGATCGAGCGGATTCTTGCGAGAGTCGACAAGTATCTTGTGGGGAAGGTCTTGCCCGGGGCCGGCGGTGGCGGGTTCATCTTCATGGTTGCACGCGACCGGGAGGCGGCCCAGAAGGTGCGGCAGCTACTGAATGCGTCACCTCCAAATCCCCACGCGCGCTTCTTCGACTTTGAGGTCGACCACCAAGGGCTGCACGTAACGGTGCTTTAGTGACTCGCCTCCCGGCTTCTGCTGCAAATGAGTCAGTTTTTGGCGACTCGGCCTTGGTCTGAGGAGGAACCTCGCTGGAGCCCTGTTCCTCGATTTGTGCGTATAATGCACACGTGTTCTTGTGAAGTTCGGGTCGCGGGCTTGACCCGCGTTCGGTCAGAGACAATAAGGCAGGCGGACGAAAAAAATCTACCAGTTAGACGCACAAATGGGGCTGGACGGTCGATGAGAGTGCGAAACCTCACGCAGCCTCAAGCATCACCGGGGGTACCTCATTGTTTCGCACTCTCATC
>JAAYAY010000413.1 GCA_012719125.1 Planctomycetaceae bacterium
GATGAGAGTGCGAAACAATGAGGTACCCCCGGTGATGCTTGAGGCTGCGTGAGGTTTCGCACTCTCATCGACCGTCCAGCCCCATTTGTGCGTCTAACTGGTAGATTTTTTTCGTCCGCCTGCCTTACCGTCCATTCCCCTGCCGAAATCCACGGCTCTTCCGCAAAATTCGCGCGTGCAGTTGAAGAGATCTGCGAATCGGCCATGCAGCATAGCGACCGGCTGGATGTGCACAATTGCCCCAAAGCGGGGCAAGCCCGCAACCCAACCTTCACAAACATGCGCGCACCATGCGCAGAAGTCCCGAACAAAGACTCCAAAAGACGTGGATCAGAGAAGAGGCACCGGTACTCGACTCCGAAGTACCGGTGCCTCTTCTCTGATCCATTTCTCACACACCGGAAAGCGATTCATTTGCGTGTCAGTTTGCGGAAGACTCTGGCAGGTCTTGGGCCGCGATGGCACAAACTCACCGACAGATTCCGCGGAAGAACTGAAGTTCACAGTGGGAGATTCAGCAAAGCCCCTTCAATCACCCATTGCAATACTCCCATGGCTCGGATCAGAAATCGCCCCTTGGGCGAAAGGAACGGTGCCGAGATGCGTGCGAATTCCCGAATCTTGCACGCTCCACAGCTCAGGCAACAGCCCCCATCCCTGACGCACTTTTCCCCCACGACGACGGGATTGCTCTTGGTGGCGAAAGTGCCATAGAATGCCCCATGCCGGCCGAAACGGCTCCAAGTGAATTGAGTCTTTCAGGCGATTGGCCAGGACCATGCAACGGCTGATGCGTTCTTTCTGGGTTTTCGACATGGGCCTCCGCCGCGAGAAGGCGGGCTTGCCGCCGGGCTGGGTACCTCACATGCTGGTCTTCTCGGCTCTCGGCGTTGCCTTCCCATTCATCTTCTTCTTTGCCGTCTTCGTCGGCATACCCATGGGATGGATTCTGGTCGCCATCGGTTGCATCGATTTCTTTGCGGCAAAGTATGTCCTCGGAGGGTCGATACCGCGGATCAAGCGGATGGGCCTGTTTGGGCCGACCCGCGCCCGCTGGTGGATCGAAATGGCCGCCGTCGCCTGGACCCTATGCATGAGCCTGGCCGTGTTCGCGTTGGCACAGATGCAGTTGTTCGGCCCAGCGGCCACGGGTGCCTGGAACTTCCTTCTGCTCTTCGTCTCCATGACCATGATTGGTTACACACTCGGGCTGTTGCAGGGCAAGCGGATTCGGGGGCGTGCCGTGGAACTGGTGAACTGGTTCTTCTGGTGGGTTGTCGGTTGCGCGGTCGGCCTTCCGATCGCCTGTTCTCTCATTCCCCAGAACCCCGTGCTGGTCAATTGCGTTGCCCCTGCACTCGGTGGGCTCAGTGTAATTGTCCTGCTGGTAGCGGCCATCATAGCCCTCAAGAGACGGATTCGGAATCGCAGCAGGGCCGACGTGGCCTCAGTCCTGAAGAACACACCACTCAATGGTCCCGTGTTTCGCACATAATGACGCTGTCGAGTCGTTTGTTACGGTCGTGCGACGGTCCGAAGGCGTTCTCTGGATCTTCCACATCGGCGGACGACACCACGGAACCACGTGCAAAACTCTGGGCGCATATTTCACGAGAAGGTAATATGGACCTCGGGAGGCGACGCTCTCTGCGTTTGACTTGGAGCGGCGTTATGAGTCCGGTTGCCGAATCGCACGATGACCACTCGCGTCCCTTCCTGGTTCGGCTTGTCCACACACCGCTGCCGGACCTTCTTCGCCTGCGTGTCACAGGCCGATACGACACCAAAGGCCTGCTGATGCAGTCAGGCTTGCCGCGAGCCTTGCAGGACTATGCCCTCAGGACCGTTCTACAAACCGGACTCTGGCGGTCGGAGAGGATCGTCGTTGCTCGCGAGCTAGCGGACCGGATGACGAAGGACCTCGCTTGCGGCGGGCCCGTCGACGAACTGGTCGAGCAACTGGAGTCTCCAAAGAAGGCGGCGCGGCGAATTCGCCGTGAGAAACGGCGAGCGCGACCGCTGGCGTGGCGGGTTGCTGGACGCACGGTTCAGATCGTGCAGTGGTCGATTGCCGTTCTCGCGTTGGCTTATGTCGTTTACTTCGCTCGGTTTCTGATCGGGAAACCAACGATCACACGGAACTGCCTGGCGGATCTGAATGCCGAGGCCAAGGCGGTCCCCGAGGCCGAGGCGGCCTGGCCCATCTATCGCGCGGCACTTCTAAGGCTCAAGCCGATTCCCGAAGGCCTCACGGTGACAGAATCGAGGGGCGGCACGGAGAGAACTGAACCGCTGGATCCGTACTGCTTCTGGCAAACGAACCCGGGCGACAAGCATTGGGACACGCTGCTCGACTACACGGCAGGGATTGACGAGGCACTGGACCTGATTCGCCAGGCCACCGAGCGTCCCCGGCTGGCCTTCTACTATAACGATCCTGCCGATCAAGTCGTCCCGCCAGTCTATAGCGCGAGTGGGTCTGGCGATTCGCTCGTTCCCGTTGTGACCGACGAGAACCCCATGGTCGCCGACTTGCCTTCAGGTCATTTGCATCATTTGCGGACACTTGCCTATCTTCTGAGAGCCGACAGCTACCGAGCGGCCCGGGTTGGCGACGGTCGTTCGGCTGTTGCCGACGTGAGGGCAATGATTGGGCTGGTGCGGCACTGCCAAGATGCCGGGATCTTCAGTCACCACGTGTTCATGGTTGCGCAACTGAATCTCACCAGCGATACCATCGGAGCTATCCTGGCCGAGAATGCACATTGCTTGACGGACGAAGATCTGACTGAACTCTCGGCGTGCCTTGCCAAACTTGATCATCCCGAGGACTTCCAGGTTCGAGCCGATTGGGAACGCGCCGTCATTCGTGACAAGATTCAGCGCATGTATACCGACAACGGTCGAGGAGGCGGCTATCTGACTAGAGAGGTATCACCGCAACTGATCTGTTTGTGCCGACCTTTGAGCGAACGACCCTGGGAGAGACGAATCGATTCCCTGCCCGTAGTGCTCCTGGCTCCCGTTCTAACGGTCGGTCGCCGAGAAATGGATCGATTCTGCATGAGAATCCTCGACGAGGCTGAAGCGGAAAGCAGGTTGCCGCTCTGGAGGCAGAAGGACTTCGTGCTGGACCAGCGCTTCTGCGAGTTATCCTCGCTTGCGGTCGTTCGTTATGCGCCTGCATTCTTGATGATGCGCTGGATCAACCAGGGAGACTTCCTGATGGGCCAGTTTTCCCGGCAGCGTTACGACGCCGTTCGCGTATCGATCGCCCTGGAGCGGTACCGACGTAGAGCCGGCAACTGGCCGCAGTGTCTTGACCAGTTAACCCCCGATTTGCTGCCGGCCCTTCCGCCGGACCGATTCGACGGCGGCCCCATCAAGTACCGCTTGGTTGAGCGGCGTCCCGTCCTTTATTCCGTTGGTGTCGATCGAGTGGATGATGGGGGCACGCCACCCGACGACGAGTATGCTTGTGTTGACGTCTGGATGCCGCCGAGTGAGGCGGCGGAACGTTGTACGGAGGCCTGCTACCGGGGCGACTGGATTCTATGGCCGCCCAAGCCGCGCTAATGCAAGAGGTGTTTCTGACACGCTGCAACCTGCCGCAGATGTGTGATACTCGATATTCGTGCCCGAGATCTGGACTGGATGGGAATCGCCGTACGGCGAGGAGCTCACCGACCATGTTGGTTGCGTCTTGACGCCCCACGAACTATCGTGACAGAATCACCGGGTGGCAATGCCAGAACAACGAGGTCCTTCCGGCGACCGACCAAGACCATGAAACGTCTCAGGCGTTCTCTCTGGATCTTCGATATCGGCTATCGCCGAATGAACGCCGATTTGCCGGCCGGTTGGATGCCTCACATGGGCGTCTTCTCTGCTCTCATGGTGGCCATTGCAGTTGTCAGCGTATTCGGGCTCCTCAAGGCGGCATCCTTCGCATTGATCGGCTGCATCGATCTGCTGGCGACGAAGCATTTCGTTCGGCAATCTGTGTCGCGAATCAGAAGGTTGGGCGTACTCGGCGTGCTCCGGGCTCGATGGTGGATCGAGATTGCCGCACTTGATTTGACCTTGGCAATGAGCCTGGCGGTGTTTGCGGTCACCCATTTCCTCGGTGGCGCGGCCGGTCCCGTGTGGCAATTTGCCCTCATTGACGCCGCATATCGATCGGCCCGCTATCTCTTCGGCTTGTTTCTGGTCCTGGCCGCCGCCGGATTCGCCCTGGGACTCGTTCAAGGCAGACCGATTCGCGGAAGGACCGTTGAACTGGTGGCCTGGTTCTTCTGGGGAACGGTCGGGACCGCAACGACCCTGGCAGTCATCCCCGACAACCCGGTCGTCGCGAATTGGGTGGCGCCCCTATTGGCGGTACTGAGCCTTGTCGTCCTGTTGGTCGCGGGGGTCGTTGCAGTGTGGAATCGGCGTCACAGGCAACCGGAACATCCGACCGTTTGATCGGAAGGCCCGCGAACGACCCACCCGATCCTGCCAACAACTTCCCGCATCTCCCTCTCAAATCCGTGTTCCCTCCGCGTTTCATCGACCACCCCATTTCCCATCCGCCAGGGGGCACGCAACCGAATTCTGCAACGCCCCCCTGTCGACGGAGCCCAACTTACGCGCACACCAGCAAGTGTAAACACTTTGGATACAAACACTTGCACCCCAGCAACCAGCCCGACTCATTTCGCAACACCGCCAATACGGCGCAAAAATCCAATACCGCTGCAGGAACTATTCCGAAGAAACTTGCCCAGACGTTCAATTCTTGTATTGACTTTCGCTGTCAAATATGTATACTGTTGTACATTGCATTGCACCTGCCGACAAAGCCCGCTCTTTGACAATTCCCCTGCCTGGCAACCTCAGGACCTCACCAACGTCCCGTTTCGTGTCCTTCGTGCTTTTTCGTGGTTCCCCGTCTTTCACCTTGACTAATCCCTCGTCACCTCCCTCAACAAGGACCCCGGAACATGAACGCCACGAGCCGCCCGACTTTTTGAACACCCCCTTTCCGAAGTATTCTGCGTTGCGTTCATACCGCAGGCCTTGATCGTAACCTTGCCGCTCCAATCGTAACCCGAAGCGTAAGCGAGGCCAATCGTAACCCGAAGCGTAAGTGAGGAGGGTAACATCTTGCCTCGCTTACGCTTCGGGTTACGAAGATGCGACAGCGGTTGGCACGGCTATCATCAAGACCTTGTCCCTCGCCCAACATCCACCCGGCCTTGTTACCCAAAGGCGTTCAAAGTCCCCCTGCTTGAGCCAGCGAACCGTGGGTGAGCATCGACCCGGCGATAGCCCTCGCAGCTCGCCGGCAGGGCAAGAAGCGAAGCGTTGCAGTTCAAATTCGAAAACTGATAATGAGGACTGCTCGCGCTTGTGTAGTCATTTCCGATCTTTCTGGGGCACCATCGGAGACCATGCCATGTTCCGACCACTCCTTCTGGCCCTTGCCGCTGCGTTCTCAGTCACCCTGAGTGCCGGCGTTCATGCCGATGCCAACGATGCAGTCCAGGAACTCCTCAACTCATCCTCGGGCGGACTGGTCGTTCAACTCGGCTGTGGCGACGCCCGCCAGATCGCTGAACTGACCGGCCACGGCAACTGGCTGGTCCAAGCCCTCGACACCGACGCCGCCAAAGTCGACGCCGCACGAAAACATCTCCACGAGGCAGACCTCTACGGCCCGGTGTCCGCCGATACCTTCGACGGCCGCCACTTGCCCTACGCCGAAAACCTGGTCAACCTGATCGTGGCCGAGCAGCTCGGCGACGTTTCTGAAACGGAAGCGATCCGGGTGCTGGCCCCGAATGGCATGCTTTGTGTGAAGAAGGACGGGGAGTGGGTAAGGACCGTCAAGCCTCGGCCCAAAGACATCGACGAGTGGACTCACTACGCCTACGATGCCAGCAACAACGCCGTAGCCCATGACGAGGTCGTTGCCCCGCCAGGCCGCGTTCAATGGGTTGACGGTCCGCACTTCATGCGGAGCCACGAGCACGTGCCGGGCATCTACTGCGTGGTCTCCTCCGGCGGACGGATCTTCTACATCCTCGACGACGTCAAGACAAACGCCCTGCGGGCCACGCCCCACTGGTGCCTGGTCGCCCGCGACGCCTTCAACGGAACGCTGCTCTGGAAACAACCGATCGCCCAGTGGTTTCCCCACATCGTCAATTGGGGCGCCACCCCGCGGCAATTGCAGCGCAAGCTGGTGGCGGTCGGCGATCGGGTCTATGTGACGCTCGGTCTGCACGCCCCCCTCACCGCAGTCGATGCCGCGACCGGAAAGGCGATCCGAACCTACGACGATACCCGCGGCGCCGAAGAGATCATTCTCCACGACGGGGTCTTGTTGGCTATGGTCCGCAGCGTGACCGAAGAGCGGATCGCGGAACTCGACAAGTGGGTGCAATTGGTTGGGCTCGAAACGTCGCCACTCGACACCCGCGACACCGCCGACCCACTGGTCAAGCGGTTGCGTGCCTCCGAGAACCAGGGCCAGGAATCGATCGTCGCCTTCGATGCCGAGTCCGGCCGGAAACTCTGGAGCAAGGGCAATTCCGAAATCGACGGCTACCGGTCGATGTCGCTCTGTGCGGCGCAGGATCGAGTCCTCTATCAGAACGGGCCGGAGATCGTTTGTGTCGACCTGCAAACCGGTGAGAAGCAATGGGGCACGCCGGCCGCCGCGCTGCAACTGGTTCACGGCGGCCGCGTCTTCTGCGCGGGCAACGAACGGATCGAGGGCCTGTCGCTCGCCTCGGGAGCGAAGCTCTGGAGCCAGAAGCCGCTGCTCACGTCGATTCACGACGTGTTCGTGGCCGGCGGATCGCTCTGGATCGGCGGATTCAAGCCCTTTCCGACGAAACGCGGCCCGTCGTGGGGACCCTATTTCGCCACCGAGCGGGATCTCGAAACGGGCGACGTGCTGATGCACATCGAGCCCGACAACCCGGGACACCACCACCGCTGCTATTCCAACAAGGCGACCGACCGCTACATCCTCGGCGGCCGGCGCGGCACGGAGTTCATCGATCTCGAAAAGGGAGAGGTGCTCTGGAACAGTTGGGTCCGCGGCGTCTGCCGCTACGGCGTCATGCCCTGCAACGGCCTGCTCTACGCCCCACCCCACGCCTGCGGCTGCTATACGACGGTCAAGACCGAGGGCTTCTTCGCCCTCGCCCCTCGCGACCCGGCCGACGCCGTTGTGAGCGAAACCGCCCCCACCCCGCAGCGAGGCCCCGCCTACAACACCCCGCTTTCCGCTCTCGGCTCTCCGCTCTCCAACGACGCCTGGCCGACCTATCGGCATGACGGCGAGCGGAGCGGCTCGACCGAGGGGGCCGTGCCGGCGTCGCTGAAGATCGCCTGGCAGACCAAGACCGGCAATCGGCTGAGCGCCCCGACGGTTGCCGACGGCAAGGTGTTCGTGGCCGACGTCGACGGGCATCGGCTCTGCGCCATGGACGCAACGTCCGGAGAGCCGGCCTGGCAGTTCACCGCGGGCGCTCGGATCGACTCGCCCCCGACGATCGCGGGCGGCCGGGCTCTGTTCGGCAGCCACGACGGATACGTCTATAGCGTGACCACCGGCGACGGCACTCTCGCCTGGCGGCTGCTGGCGGCCCGCCGCGATCGCCGCATTGCCGCCGACGGCCAGGTGGAGTCGGTCTCGCCCTGCATCGGCAGCGTGCTGCTGCACGACGGCCAGGTGTACGCCACGGCAGGGCGGAATTCGTACATGGATACCGGTGTCGACGTCTGCCGCATCGATCCGGCGACCGGAGAGCTTCTGTCGCGGTCGCCTGTCTACAGCCCCGACAAGGAGACGGGCCGGCAACCGGAACAGTACGACCAGAACATGATGCCCGGCTCGCGAAACGACGTCCTCACCTGCGATGCAGAACACGTCTACTTGCAGGAATCGATGTTTGATGGCAAGGACATGATTCGTCACGGCGGCAATCCCCACCTGTTCGCCGTGACCGGCATGCTCGACGACGCCTGGTCGCACCGCTCCTATTGGATCTTCGGAACCGTCTGCTCCCTTTCCACCGGCTGCAGCGGCCGGGCGAAAGACCTGATCTACGGCCGCCTGTTGGCGCTGGACGACGACACCGTCTACGGTTACGGCCGGAAGAACGTTCATTGGTCGAACCAGTTGGAAGACGGCCCCTACCAGTTGTTCGCCGTGCCCCGCGAAGGAGGCGAGCGGAAGTGGAGCGTCTCGGTACCGCTGCAAGTTCGGGCCATGGTGCTGACTCGCGATGCACTGTTTGTGGCCGGGTCGCCCGTTAAGGGCGGAGAACGATCGGGGACGCCGCGACAGACCGACAAGGGACTTCTGCTGGCCGTGTCGACGAAGGACGGGAGCGTGTCGGGCGAGGTCTCGCTGGATAGTCCGCCGGTGTTTGACGGAATGGCGGCGGGGGGGCGGCTGTATCTTGCTCTGGAGACGGGGAGCGTGGCCTGTCTTGCCGGCAACTGAGAACAAGGAATCGTCGGATGTTTCGACCAGGACCTCGACTTACGCCAAAGACGTTGCACCCCGAAGCCCAGTATCGCGACGCGCACGCTGGGACATGATTGAATCGCCGGCCAGAGCCATTCACTCCTCCACAAAATCTTCACCCTCTTCGTGAATGATATCACCATCCTGCCAGACTTCAGCCCCGAACTGTTCACGAGACACACCTCTGCACCATAACACCCCCTCCAGTCCGAGTGATCCTATCACTCGACCAATTTAGGTGTAACAATCTATCCACCCCGCACCGCGTGCTAAGCCGGCTCATCGCACCCCCGTCATTCCCCTGTCGTCCATCCCCTTGTCACTCCTCCTCCTGAACCCCGAACCCTGAACCCCAACAACTGCCTCGCCCCCGTTGCTCCCCCACACCCTCCCCCGCTACAATGCGGACTCGCTTCTGCGGTCACCCAGACGCGTTGTCAGGGAGCATGCCGATGGATCTGTTGATGGGAATCGACCTCGGGTCGACCAGCCTCAAGGCGATCGTCTACGACCTCGACGGGAACGTCGTCGCTCGCGGCAGCCGACCCACGGAAAAGTACAACCCCAGCCGGAAACACCCCGAGTGGACCGTCTGGCAGCCCGAGCAGATCTGGGGCGGGACCGCCGAGGCGATCCGTGAGGCCGTGTCGCAACTTGGCAACCCGGCCCAGATCCGCGGGCTGGCGGTCACCGGCATGGGCATGGACGGCGTGCCCATCGACGAGGGCGGTCGCTGGCTCTATCCCTTCATCAGTTGGCACGATCCGCGAACCACCCCGCAGCACGCCTGGTGGCTCGACAAGATCGGGGCCGAAAAGACCTTCGCGGTCGGCGGCAACCCGGTCTGGCCCATCAACTCGGCCCTGCGGATCCTCTGGATGGCCGAGCACGAGCCGGACGTTCTCGCTCGCACCGACAAGTGGCTGCTCATCGAAGACTTCCTCAACTTCATGCTCTGCGGCCGGCGTGTGACCGACTACAGCATGGCCTCCTGCACCATGCTCTTCGACCAGCGCGCGCTCGACTGGTCCGGCGAAATGCTCGGGGCCTCCGGCATCGACCGCCGCCTACTCCCCGAGGCCCTGCCGGGCGGCTCCATTGTGGGCGAAGTCCATGCCCAGGCAGCCGCCGCGACCGGGTTACCGGAGGGCACGCCTGTCGTCCTCGGCGGCCACGACCATATCTGCGGCACCTTGCCCGTCGGTGTCTTTCAACCCGGGGCGGTCCTCGACGTGACGGGCACGTGGGAGATCGTGAGCATCACCACGGGCCGGCCGATCCTGAAGGACGAACTCCGCCAGGCGGGCATGACCGTGCAGGCCCACGTGGCCCCGGGCATGCACACCATCTGGGGCAGCAACGTGGCCGGTGAGATGGTCGAGTGGTACCGCAACCAGTTGGCCGGTTTCTCCGACGCGGGGAAAGACGCCGACTGGGACGTACTGATGGGCGAGGCCGAAGCCGCCCCCCACGGGGCTCGCGGCGTCATGTTCCTGCCCCACATGTCGTCGGCCTCCTGCCCCATGGTCGATCCGAAGAGCAGGGGCGCCTTCGTCGGGCTCACTCCCCGGGCAACCCGCGGCGACCTGCTGCGGGCGATCATCGAGGGCCTCGACTATCAGTTCCTCCACATCGTCTCCGCCATGGAACAGGCCATGGGCGGCGGACTCGAACGGTTCATCGCCGCGGGCGGCGCCACCCGCAATAACTTCTGGATGCAGAACAAGGCCGACATCGCCGGCCGAACGATCGAAGTGCCGGCCATCGAGGAAGCTTCCCCCCTGGGCGCCGCCATGCTGGCCGGTGTGGGCGTCGGGCTCTACGACGACGTCGACCAGGCCTGCCGCCGCGTCTACCGCCCGGGCCCCACCTTCCAGCCCGATCCCAGCCGGGCCAAGGACTACCGGCGCTGGTTCAAGATCTACCAGGACCTCTACCCGGCCGTGGCGCCGATCAGCCACCAATTGTTTGGGGAGTTTGCCTCGTGAATGGAAAACAAAGAGTGCTGTTTGGAGAGTTTGCCTTGTGAACGGAAAACAAAGAATCCTTGCCGCCCTGCGGCGCCAAGTTCCCGATACGGTACCGCTCTTCGAGTGGTTCGTCGACGTGACCGTGGGCCAGGCCCTCGTGGGAAGCGGCGACACGCTCGACGTCGTCGAAGGCCTGGACCTCGACGCCGTCAACGTCCGAGCCAACTACCGCTCCGAGAAGATCGACGAAGTAACGCTCGTCGACGAATGGGGTATGAAGCGGCAGTTGACGGGCGACGTCCTGCCCGCCGTGATCGGCAGCCCCATTGCCGACGTCACCCGGCACGCGGAATACACGTTCCCCGCCCCGGAGGCACCCCACCGTTTCGAGACCTTGGAAAAGGCCGTCAACCGCTTCGGCGACGAGCGGGCGATCGTGCTCAACCTTCGCGACGGTTTCTCCGACATGCGGGATCTGCTGGGCTACGAAGGCGCCTTGATGGCCATGCTCCTCGAACCCGAGCGTTTCGACGAACTCCTCGAGCGATCCGTCGAGTACAACCTCAAGCTGGCCGCCGTGGCCAGGCAGCGTTTCGGCACCGAGATCGTTGCCACTACCGACGACGTAGCCAATGCGGGCGGCCTGCTGATGCGGCCCGCCACCTACTTTGAACGCCTGGCTCCCGGTTTCAAGGCAGCCATCGGCGGCTACAAGGAACAGGGCTATCTGACGATCAAACACTGCGACGGCAACGTCGACGCGGTGCTCGACTTCTGGATCGAGGCCGGCATCGACTGCCTCGACCCCGTCGACCCGGCCGGCGGCTACACAATCGCCGACCTGAAACAGCGGATCGGCGAGCGGGTCTGCCTCAAAGGCAACGTCGACTGCACCGGCGCCCTGTGCACGGGCACGCCCGAGGAGGTCGCCGAAGAAGTCCGCCAATGCATCGAGGGAGGCGCTGCCGGCGGGGGCCTGATTGTCTCTTCCAGCAACACCATTCACCGCGGCGTTCGGCCCGAGAACTTCCGGGCGATGATCGACGCTGTGCGGACGTTTGGGAGGTATTCAGACTGAACGCGCACAGCGAGGTCAGTCCATTCTCACACATCCCAGCCGTAGAACAGCAGCTCCATCGTGTGTTCTCCGATATCGGTCGTGTCGTTCCCTTGAGTTCTGTGGGCCTTGACCCGCTCGAAGCCGATTGCTTCGTAGAGGAGGTCGAGTTCGGTACCGTTGCGGCGATAGAGCCGAGCCGTGTCGCCGGCCACTTCAAGATGTTCGTCGCCCGCCGTGTCGTAGATCCGGACGATATCGAAGCCGCCTTCGCTCGCTGTGGCGTACACATGATCGAAGGTCCGGGCGGTGATCTTGACGTCCTCGCCGACGAGCTGCGCCTTGTGGCTCCGCAAGTAGAATATGTCCTGCGTCTTGGGAGTATCGGTGAAGTAGGCAACGTCGTTCTCGCCGCCTCCGGAATAGGCGATCACCGAACGGAAGCCTGTGGACGTGTGGTCGCGCCTCTTCCCTTCCAGCCGGGTCGAATTGTCGGCTCCCCGGTAGGTGAACGTGTCGTTGCCGTCGCTGCCGTTGAACACGGCCAGGTCCTTGCCGCCCGATCCGGTGTCGCCCACGATCGTGTCGAACTTCTTGGCTCGCAACGTATAACGGGAGTCTACGGCACGAAGCCGCACGTACTCTTCGTAGCTCTTGAACTTGTCGTTTCCGGCCGATCCGTGGAATACGGCCGAGTCGGTGCCGCCGCGGGTCGCGTAAGCGAGCAGATCTTCGATTCCGGACACTTCAACAAGATAGTCCTGAACGGCGTCGCCGGTGCCATTCGTCAGGGCCGCTCGGTCGGGCCAGGCTTCCAGGCTCTCATTACCCGCCGAATCGTAGAGCCAGGCCATGTCCCGGCCGGAACCGCCCGCGAAGCCGACCGTCGAGACCTGGGTGTCCTCGTAGTGGTAAGTGACGCCGTTGATCGCGATCTCGCGCGAGGCGCCCGCATCAAAGACGAACACGTCGTCCTGGTCGGTTCCGTAGACAGTCACGGCACTGCCCGCTTTGTGGACCAGGTTCGTCAGCAGCAACGTCGCATTCGATGCCGAGCCTGTCACCCGAAGGAGATAGACCTGCCCCTGTCCCACGCCGTGGTCGAACCGCTGCATCGCTTCCCCAACTTGGGATACGGCCAGCGGTGTTTTTAGGTCGGTTGGAGCATAGAGACCAAACGTCAACTGGTCGGCACTCCACGAACCGGCCGACTGGACGGTCAACCAGCCCTCGTGGGCCGTCTCCAGGCGGAACCAGAGGCCTTGTTCCCCAGGCGTGACCGATTCGACCTGCCGGAAGTCGACCAGGCCAAGATCGACCGTCTCGTCGTCATCCACGTTGACGATCTCCACATCCTCGGCATCCAGGTTTCCGTAGTTCGGATCCGCGCTGATCGCTGCCGCCGTGACGACCGTATAGCTCACATCCCCGTCGTCCACGTCGTCGTCCACGCCGGTGATCGTCAGCGTCTGCGGCTGGTTCCAATCCCCAGCCGTGAAGGTCAGCGTCGGCTTGGAAAGGGCGCCTTCGCTGGGGTCGCTCGAGGTGAGCGTGATCGTCAAGTCGTCGGTCGGCTCGCTGTCGAGCTTCACCGTGACGGTGATCGTGCCGCCGCCTTCCGTCGTCGTATGGCTGTCGGCCAGGACCGTGATCCCGGCCGTGTCGTTGTCTTCGTTGGTAACGGCCACGGCGTCACCGGCCCGTCCCTGGTAGTTCGGATCCTGGCTGGAGGCCAGACTGGTGATCGTGTAACCGATATTGCCGTCCTGGACGTCGTCGTCCACGCCGGTGATCGTCAGCGTCTGCGGCTGGTTCGAATCCCCAGCCGTGAAGGTCAGCGTCGGCTTGGAAAGGGCGCCTTCGCTGGGGTCGCTCGAGGTGAGCGTGATCGTTACGTCGTGCGTCGGCTCGCTGTCGAGCCTCACGGTCACGGTGACCGTGCCGCCGCCTTCGCTCGTCGTATGGCCGTCGGCCAGGACCGTGATGCCGGCTTGGTCGTTGTCGGCGTTCGTGACGGCCACGTCGTCACCGGCCCGCCCCTGGTAGTTCGGATCGCCGCTGGAGGCGAGCGTAGTGATCGTGTAACCGATGTCGCCGTCCTCGACGTCGTCGTCGACGCCGGTGATCGTCACTGTCTGCGGCTGGTTCCAGTCCCCGTCCGTGAAGGTCAGCGTCGGCTTGGAGACGCCGCCCTCGCTCGGATCGCTCGAGACAAGCGTGATTGTCACGTCGCCGGTCGGCTCGCTGTCGAGCCTCACGGTCACGGTGACCGTGCCGCCGCCTTCGCTCGTCGTATGGCCGTCGGCCAGGACCGTGATGCCGGCCTGGTCGTTGTCTTCATTCGTGACGGCCACGGCTTCGCCGCTCCGTCCCTGGTAGTTCGGGTCCTGGCTGGAGGCCAGACTGGTGATCGTGTAACCGATATTGCCGTCCTGGACGTCGTCGTCCACGCCCATGATCGTCAACGTCTGCGGCTGGTTCCAATCCCCAGCCGTGAAGGTCAGCGTCGGCTTGGAAAGGGCGCCTTCGCTGGGGTCGCTCGAGGTGAGCGTGATCGTCACGTCGTCGGTCGGCTCGCTGTCGAGCTTCACCGTGACGGTGATCGTGCCGCCGCCTTCAGTCGTCGTGTGGCCGTCGGCCAAGACCGTGATCCCGCCCGTGTCGTTGTCTTCGTTGGTAACGGCCACGGCATTCCCGGCCCGCCCCTGGTAGTTCGGGTCCTGGCTGGCGGCCAGGCTGGTGACCGTGTAACCGATGTCGCCGTCGTCCACAGCGTCGTCCACGCCCGTGACCGTCACCGTCTGCGGCTGGTTCCAGTTCCCGGCCGTGAAGGTCAACGTCGGCTTGGAAACGACGCCCTCGCTCGGGTCGCTCGAGGTGAGCGTGATCGTCACGTCGTGCGTCGGCTCGCTGTCGAGCTTCACCGTGACGGTCACCGTGCCGCCGCCTTCAGTCGTCGTGTGGCCGTCGGCCAGGACCGTGATCCCGGCCGTGTCGTTGTCTTCATTCGTAACGGCCACGTCGTCACCGGTCCGCCCCTGGTAGTTCGGGTCCTGGCTGGAGGCGAGCGTGGTGACGGTGTAGCCGA
>JAAYAY010000414.1 GCA_012719125.1 Planctomycetaceae bacterium
CGGTTTTGTCTATGGTTTTTTCTTCATGGGCGGACGAATGCGAGTTGAGAGGACAGGGAGTCCCTAGTATATGATACGCCTGTACAGTGACTTATTCCATGGTGGGTGGGATTTTTTGCAAAGTTTTTGCGGGTGGTGGTGCGGCTGAATGGGGTGAGGTATGGGAAGGGTGGCACGAAGAAGGCAGGTCGAAGGCGGGGTTTGGAGTTGAACAGGAGTTGGCGGAGGGAATGGAGGGTGAAATGATGATAGGCTGCAGGGGGAAGCAGGCGTTTTCTCCAAACCCAATTCTCCGCCACTCAGCCCAAGATTCTGTTACCCGAGTTTGAACCAGGCCGAGAAGAGGCACCGGTACTCCCGGGCGAGGATGGAACCTGCGCTTGCGCCGGATGAACCCGTTCTTTTCACTTTTGTCGATACGTGACAGCCTAAAGCGGGGCAAGCCCGCAACCCAACCTTCACAAACATGCGCGCACCATGCGCACAAGTCCAGCACAAAGACACTAAAGCAATCGCTCCGACCATAAGTGTTTTCAGCACAAGCCAGCCCCGCCCAATGGACTGAACTGGCACGGTCAAGCCTCTCTTGAACCTTCTCTTGTTCGTCTAATCGCTCCTCAATACAGCGCGAGCAAAGCCGCGTGCAACGTTCGTCGGCAAAAAGAACCTGCACGTCTTCGACGGCGCCGCAGGAAACGCAGCCTGCCGGCAGAGCCAATCCGGCCTGCGACAGGGTCTCGGCAAAGTCTTCAGCCAATTCTCCAATGGAATCGCTCGTTTCGCAATCCGGGCGGTACAACGATAGCCAGGCAATCCCATCCACGAGTGATACGTCAACGGCCCCGTCGTCAATCAGCGACTCCAACTCTTCAGAACACACAACGGATTCGGGACGGGGTGTCGCGATTCGAAAGGCAAACAGGAGGGCTAGCGGGTCGGCACCCAGCACAGTCATCGTGGCGGGGCTTCCAACGATTTCACCGAAAACGCGCTCCGTATCTCCCGCCTGGAGGTCCCATCGACACAACAATTGATCGACCACTTCCTGGGGATGGGCGGAGTCGCTCATGGACATGTCCTCGCGGTGACCGCCATGATCTCTCACATTTTGGACGGCATCTTACCTCATGAGGCTACGACCTCGCAACACCCCGTTCCCACCAAACAAAACCGCCCGTTGTCCGGCAAAAGCTGAACGACGGGCGGCTGCGTGTGCTCGTTCAAGCAGGCTGAAGCCTGAACTCCAACCATCTACTCCTTGGCCAACTCGGTCGTGATGGCTTTCAGCACCTCCGGATCGTCCGGCTTCTTCTTGGGCTCGAAGCGGGCGACGACTTCGCCGTTGCGCGCGATGAGAAACTTCTCGAAGTTCCAGGAGATGTCGCCGGCCCCCTTCGGTTTGGTCTCCAGGGAGGTCAAGTACTTGTAAAGAGGGCAAGCCCCGTCGCCGTTGACTTCGATCTTCTCGAACATATCGAACTCCACCCCGTAATTGGCCCGGCAGAATTCCTGGATCTCCTCGGCCGTGCCGGGTTCCTGTTCGCGGAACTGGTTGCAGGGGAAACCGAGGATGGCCAGCCCCTTCTTGGCGTACTTCTTGTGCAGGGCTTGCAGTTGTTCGTACTGCGGGGTCAGGCCGCACTTGCTGGCCACGTTGACGACCAGAACCACCTTCCCCTGGTACTTGCCGAGGTCCACCTCTTTCCCGGTGAGCGTCTTCATCTTGAAGTCGAGCGCTTTGGGCACCTTCTTCGAATCGCTGTCGGCAGCAAAGGACGGGGAAATTGCAAAGAGAACGGAACCGGCTGCAAGCAGGCAGGTGAGAAATCTGGTCATGGCAGGAGGTTCTCCAAGACGATCTGGTTGACGAATGGTCGTAGATTGGTACAACGTTAGGGAACCGAAAGGAACCGGCGCGAGCTGCTCTTCTCTTGCTCAGGCCGGACAGCGGGTTGCTGTCCGAGCTGGGAATTCGAGCGTTGTGAGAATTATTCGCCTCGGCCGAGCCGCCGGAAAGGCGCCGGCCACCCGATCGGCCGGTTCACCGATTTTTCCACTGGCATCCAGGGGGACGAACTGTGAACGAACCGGACTCTGCCGGCCGCCGTACACTTCATTTTGCCACGATTGAGGAGCTTCTGGACGAAATCGACCGGATCGTAGAAGCCGACCAGGCCGGGCGGATCCGAACCCTGGGCTCCTGGACACCTGGACAAATCCTGGGCCACGTGGCGGCCTGGATCGAGTACGGCTACGCGGGCTATCCCATGAAACCGGTTCCATGGTTCGTCCGCTTCTTGCTTCGCCGGCAACTCAAGAAGTACATGAAGCAGGGGATGCCCAGCGGCGTGCGGATTCCCCGGGTGGCGGAAGGCACCTACGGCACCGAAGACATGCCCGTCGAACAAGCGGCCGAACGCCTCCGTCTGGCCTTGGGCCGGTTGCAGCGCCGCGAGCCCGCCAAGTTCGACAGTCCTGCCTTCGGGCGGATGAGCGACGACGATCGCGTCCGCCTCAACCTCATGCACGCCGAACTGCACTTAAGCTTCCTGCAATTCTGACAGGAGGTTGGAACCCATGCGTCTCTGCGGAACGTAATTCGATCTTGCCTGAACCGGCCCCCTTCCCGGCAAGTCCCTTCGCCGGCGTGGTGGCCGATCGCACCCACGCGACACACCCCTCTTGCGGGTCGCACGAACCTTCCCTGCGGCCCCTTGTCTGAACAAAAAACGCGGGCTATCATGGCAGTTTCGCTTTCTTGTGGAGACCCTCACGATGAGGCATGTGGTTTCGGCCCTGGTCCATAACGTTCCCGGAGTGCTGTCGCATATTTCCGGGATGCTTGCCTCGCGCGGTTACAACATCGACAGCCTCGCGGTGGGCGAAACCGAAGATGCCAAGCTGTCGCGGATGACCTTCGTCGTCGTCGGCGACGACGCCGTTCTGGAGCAGGTCCGAAAGCAACTCGAGAAGATCGTCACGGTGGTGCGGGTCGACGACGTCAGCGGCAGCGAGCATGTCGAGCGCGATTTGATGCTCATCCGTGTCAAAGCGCCCCTCGGCAAACGCAGCGAAATCTGCGAACTGACCGGCATCTTCCGGGGCCGGATCGTCGACGTTTCCGCCGACATGGTGATGATCGAGATCTCCGGGCAAGAAGGCAAGATCGAGTCGTTCATCGAACTGATGCGACCGTTCGGAATCATCGAACTGGTGCGTACGGGACGTATCGCCATGATCCGTGGGAACCACCACGCGACGGCCGATTAGTTGGCCCAGGTACGCGAAGACAATCTCTCTACAAATCCGAAATTCGAATCTCGAAATCCGAAACAAATCCAAGATGCCGAAATGCAAATGACATAAACCGGCGAGGCAGGAAACACGCCGTCTTGAAGATCGCGTGTATTCCCGTTCGACCTTCGTGTTTTGGATTTGTTTCGTGTTTCGATACTCGGATTTCGTGCTTCAACCAACTGGGGACCTATCATGCCCGCCACAATCTACTACGACAAAGACGCCGACCTTTCCCTGCTCAAAGGCAAGACGATCGCCATTTTGGGCTACGGTTCCCAGGGTCACGGCCACGCCCAGAACCTCCGCGACAGCGGCTGCGACGTGATCGTGGCCGAACTGCCCGGCACGGCCAATTACGAGCAGGCCGTCAAGGACGGGTTCAAGCCGCTTTCCACAGTCGAGGCGGTCAAGAAGGGCGATATCATCACCATCCTTCTCCCCGACGAACTCCAGGGCGAGATCTTCCGCACCCAGATCCGCGACAACCTCTCGCCGGGCAACGTCCTCGTCTGCTCCCACGGTTTCAACTACCATTTCGGCCAATTCGATTTTCCCAAGGGCGTTTGTGCGATCCTCGTGGCCCCCAAGGGGCCGGGCCACCTGGTCCGAGCCGAGTACGTTCGCGGCGCAGGCGTCCCCTGCCTGATCGCCCTCGGCGAAGGGGCGGGCGACGAAGCCCGGCAGATCGGCCTGGCGTACGCCAAGGGCATCGGCGGAACCCGTGCCGGCGTGATCGAAACAACCTTTGCCGAAGAGACCGAGACCGATCTGTTCGGCGAACAGGTGGTGCTCTGCGGCGGACTGAGCGCCTTGATCAAGGCGGGCTTTGAGACCCTCGTCGAGGCCGGCTACCAGCCCGAGATGGCCTACTTCGAATGCGTCCACGAAGTGAAGCTGATCGTCGACCTGATCTACCAGGGCGGCCTGAACTACATGCGCTACAGCATCTCGAACACGGCCGAATATGGCGACTACAGCCGCGGCCCGCGGATCGTCACCGACGAGACTAAGGCCGAGATGAAGAAGATCCTCGCCGAGATTCAGAACGGCAGCTTCGCCCGCGAATGGATTCTCGAGAACAAGGCCAACGCCCCCGCCTTCAAGGCCATGCGGCGGATGGAACGCGAGCACTCCGTCGAAGAGGTCGGCCGCCAGTTGCGCCGCCTGATGTCCTGGATCGACGCCAAGGAAGTCTGACGCCGGTCGTCAGGGTTCAGGGTTCAGGGTGATTGGGGGAGGAATGAACTGCCGGACGCTCCTCGCCTGCGGCAGCGGGTTAAACGATTACTCGCCCTTCCAGCCCGCGATATTGCTCTTGCCCAAAACGGCCGCTTGACGAAAATAGTGGCAGGCGGGTGGCGTCGGCCCAGGGTCCGACCATGTGAGAGAAGGACTGCTCCTGGGGAGGAATCCCATGTCCGAGAACTCCGGCGTCCAGGAAACGCGATTCGACCAGCTCAAGCCCGGCGACCGCATCGAGGTGGAACACGTCGTCACCGTCGGGCAGAAGAGTTGGACCGCCAAAACTCAGGGCGAAGTCGTCCGCACCGAGCGCCGCCGCCACGGGCTGCACCACCGGCGCAACCACGACGACAAAGTCTTCAGCGACTCGATTCTCTTGGAACTCCCCGACGGTGAACTGACCACCGTCACCATGGACGAATTCACCGTCATCCGCCGGGCGTAGTGCTCCGTCAGCCCCGTATGTTGCGAGCATGGCGGGAATGTCTTGCCCATTGTCTTTGATGACGAAGTCAAGCCTTTCCTGGACGTCACCCACAGGAAATGCTCGCTCGGCAGTACTATTGCCAAACCTCGGTGATTCGTAGAGATTGATTGGAGTACCAGACATTGTGTCGGATGGCCTCGTAATTCTGCCGCGATTCGCATTTGGCTGCGGCCGCAGGCCGCCCCAGGAGAAATGATGCTGCAAACATCAAACCGCAAACGTATTCGCCGCCTCGCAGGTCTCACCAGCACGCTCGTCCTGGTGAGCGCAGTCGCCTGCGCCGCCGAGGCCGACCAACAACAGGCCGACCAACAACAGGCCGAGCAGGCAAAGCAAGCCTGGCCGGAGGAGGTCCGCCAGGCCTTCGGCTTCGAGGACGCCCGTTGTTGGGGCGGCGGCACCCTTGTGACGTCGCCGCGAAAGTCCGGCGACGGGGCACTGAAGTGGGATATGCACACAAAGACCCCGGCTCTGAGTCGCACCGCCGGACCGCACGATCTGTCGGCCTTCAACCGGATGTCCTTCTGGTTGCATTCCAGCCACTCCAATGGCGCGACCTTCATGGTCATTCTGAAGTCCGTTCGCGAAAAAGGAACGAATTCCTACTACTCGAACAAGGTGACCGTCGACTGGACCGGATGGAAGAAGATCGAACTGCACTTCCAGTCCTTCGGCCGGGCACGCGATCCCGCCGGCTGGAACAAGATCGACAGCATCCTCTTCACCGCAAGCGGTTGGGAACAGACGCCCGAGGATGAATCCGTATGGGTCCTCGACGATCTCGATTTCGACTACACGTCCGAGCCCTACCGTCCCGCCATCAAGGCAAAGAAGTACGCGGTCGAACCGGCCCGCGAGCAGTTCCTGGCGAAGCTACGCCCCGGCCACCCGCGGCTCATTCTGCTCGACGAACAGCTTCCGGCGCTGCGGCAGTTCATGGAGAAAGACCAGCGCGGCCAGGCCTGGTATCGCCGGGCGAAGGAGGAGGCGGAACGGCTCTACAAGCAGCCGGTTGAGAAACACCGTCTGCCCGACGGGCGCCGACTCCTGTCGGTCTCTCGCAACGTGGTCGATCGGATGTACCACTGGGGCTTCTTCTACCGCCTGGAGGGCGATCGGAAGTGGTTGGATCGGGCGTGGCTCGAGATGCAGGCCGTCGTCGACTTCCCCGACTGGAATCCGAGCCATTACCTCGATACCGCCGAAATGATGCACGCCCTGGGGATCGGCTACGATTGGTTCTACCACGGTTTGACCGAAGAGCAACGCAAGACGATTCGCGACGGTCTCTGGCGGCACGGCCTGAGGCTCTCGCATGCCGCCTACATGGGGCTCGAAGCCGAAGGCCAGCAGGGCTGGCGCCACGTGACCAACAACTGGAACTTCGTCTGCAACGGGGGAAGCAGCCTGGCCGCCATGGCCGTTCTGGACGAGATGCCGGAACCTTGCACCGAGATCCTCCATCAGGGTTTTCAGTACATTCAGATCCCGCTGGAGCATTTCGAACCCGACGGCGCCTGGTGGGAAGGCGTCGGTTACTGGGGCTACTCGATTCGCTACTTCGTGCCCTACCTTCGCGGGCTGGAGACGGCCTTCGGAACGGACTTCGGACTGGTCGCCGGCCTTCAGGACACCGGTTTCGCCCAGGCTGGCGACTTCCCCGTCTACCTTGTCAGCCCCCTCGGCGGCATCTACAACTTCGCCGATTCCGGGTCGGGAAGCGGCCGGTACCAGCATTCCGGCCTGTTCTATCTCGCCGCGCGCTTCCGGAATCCGCTCTATCAGTACTTCCAGGAACAACACACCTCGGGCCGGCTGGAGGACATCCTCTACTACGAGCCCCTTCCGGCCGAACTCGCGACCGCCGATCTGCCGCTCGACAAGCACTTCCGCCAGACGGAGGTGGCAACCACGCGCAGTAGCTGGTCGGATCCTGATGCGATCTTCGTCGGCATCAAGTGCGGCAGAAACGGCATCGCCCACGCCCACCAGGACCTGGGCAGTTTCGTCTTCTATGCCCTGGGCGAAAAGTGGTTCATCGACTTGGGAACGGAGCGGCAGACGTACCTCAGCCACCAGCACCACCTGCCCAAGTCGGAGTTCTATCGGATTCGCGAGGAAGGGCACAACACGCTCGTGTTCGATCCGGGAACCGGCTTCTGCCAGGATCCCAAGGGGTCGTCCGAAATCAACCGATTCGAAACCTCCCCCGCAGAAGCCTTCGCCGTTGCCGATCTGACGGACGCCTACCGCGACCACGCCCTCTCCGTCGAACGCGGCTACCGCCTGCTCGGCGGCAGAAGGGCTCTCCTGGTTCAGGATGAGTTCACGGCCAAACAACAAGCCGACGTCTGGTGGTTCGCACACGGGGCAAAGGACACCGACTACACGGTGGATGAACCGGGAACGACGGTCACCCTTCAGCGGGGCGACAAGCGGTGCCAGGCACGGTTGTTGTCGCCGTCCGGCGCAAGGTTCACCGTGATGGACGCGACTCCTCTGCCGACCTCACCGAATCCCGACATTCAGGACCCAAACAACGGCTTGAAGAAACTGGCGATCCACCTGCCCGACGCCAAACAGGCGACGATTGCCGTTCTGTTCACGCCGTACCTGGCAAAGGACTCACCGGCGGATATCCCCGTTCGGCTCTCGCCGTTGGCGGATTGGAAACTGGCGGACGAGTAGGCCGCCCGGTCCCTCGACAGAATTGGCTCAAACCTCTCCAACACACTTCGCGAAGGAGATCGTCATGAGACCCTGGCGTCTGGTTTCCGTGTCGCTGGTTCTGTTGACGGCATCGATCGCGGCCGCCGACACGCAGTCCAAACCCAATCTCGTGTTCATCCTCACCGACAACCAAGGTGCCTGGACCTTGGGCTGCTACGGCAATCCGGATATCCGCACTCCCAACATCGACCGGATGGCCGCCCAAGGCGTTCGCTTCACCCGGGCCTTGAGCAGCAACGCCGTCTGCTCGCCCACCAGGGCCACCTTTCTCACCGGTCTCATCCCCTCCCAGCACGGCGTCCATTGCTTTCTCGATCCCAAGTACATGATGGGACCGGAGGCCTACAACACGCTGGCCGAGTTCACCACCCTGACCGAAGTCCTCCACGGCGCGGGTTACACCTGCGGGCTGAGCGGCAAATGGCATCTGGGCGACAACATGCGGCCCGCGAAAGGCTTCAGCTTCTGGATTACCAAACCCGACGGTTCCACCAGGGAGTTCTACGATCAGCAGGTCATCGAAGACGGCAAGCTCCGCATCGAGGAAGGCTACACGACGGAACTCTGGACCCGCAAAGGCGTCGAGTTCATCGAGACGAACAAGGACAAGCCGTTTTGCCTGTTCCTGGCCTACAACGGTCCTTACGTCCTGGGAAACATGATGCTTAAGCCCTCGCGGAATCGCCACGCCGAGTACTACCGCGGCAAACATTTCGCCAGCTTCCCGGTCGACGCCATGCACCCGTGGCAACACGCCAACAAGCAGTTCCACAACCAGCAGGTGGCCATGGAGCGGACCGCCTGCGAAGTGAGCGGCGTCGACGACGGCGTGGGCGAGATCATGGCCGCCCTCGATCGTCTCGGACTGGCAGATAACACCCTCGTCGCCTACGCAGCCGACCAGGGATGGATGGGTGGGCAGAACGGCATCTGGGGGATGGGCGATCACACGCGGCCCATCGGCGCCCACGAACTGATGATGCAGATTCCCCTCATCTTCCGGCATCCCGGCAAGATCCCCGCCGGCAAAACCAGCGACATCCTCGTCAGCAACTACGACTTTCTCCCCTCCGTGCTCAACTACATGGGCCTCGGCGACAAGATGCCCAAGAAGCCCAAGTCGCCCGGGCGCGATTTCTCGCCCGTCCTCCGCGGCGAAGACGTGGCATGGGACGACGTCGTCTTCTACGAGATGGAAACGGCCCGCGCCATCCGTACCGCACAGTGGAAGTACGTCGCCCGCTTCCCCTCAGGCCCCTACGAACTCTACGACATGCAGGCCGATCCGCGGGAACGATTCAACCTCTTCGGCCAGCCCGGCACGGAAGCCACGCAGGCCCAACTCGCCAAACAGCTCGACGAGTTCTTTGCCGCCCATGCCGATCCGCAATACGACCTGTGGAAAGGCGGACGGTCGAAGGCCCGGCGCATTACGCAATAGTCAACGGTCACACTAGCACGCTACGGTTTCGCAAAACAGGTGACGTGCCCTGCCTCGTCCGCCAGGTAGAGTCGCCCATTGGCCGCAGCCGCTCCGTTGAAGACCGGCGGCGACGGCAGTTGATATTCAGCCGTCTTCTCGCCCGCCTCCAGGTCGAACAGAGAGAGCACTCCACCCTTGCGGGCCTCGAAGGCCGCCAGCGGATCCTTGGGATCGACCACGTCGGGCGGACCGGCAACGCAGAGGCGGTCCGGCGTCAGAACCATGGCGCGAATCCGAACGGGCACGCGTTCCTCCCACTTTCGCTTCTTCTGGCCGATGTCGTAGCAGAAGAGCAAATACCCTTGACGGCCGGGACTGAAGTACACCGTCGGATCGAGCCCCTGCAGACTGTCGAACATGCGAACGCCGCAAACCAGCGACTCGTTGCACACCAGCAACCGCGAGTAGGTGTCGCCCGCCTCGTACCGCCAGGGAATCCGCTTGAAATAGCTGTCGTCCAGAAACCCGCCCGGGTTCTTGAACGCCGCCTGGCCGGCGACCGGCTTCAGTTCCGCGTCGAACGCCCGCGATTGCATGAAAATCTTCCCGCCGTCGGCCGTCAGGATGTCCGGCAGGGAGCCGAGCGGGAGGCGAAAATTCTCCGGGAACGTCGCTTCGAGATCGCCTTGCGGCTTGGGCTGCACGGCCAGCCGTCCCTCCGAATCGACCTGGTAATCCGGCCCTCGCAAACGGACCTGATGGAGCACCCGCCCCGTGGCGGCCTCCAACCCGTAAACGTGGATCCCGCCGTCAAGTTGCGACGTCCGGCCTGCGGCGAAGTAGACGATTCCGTCTTCCACGAGCACGCTTCCGTGCACCGGCCATGCCGACTCGAGTTGGCCGAAGCTCCCGATAAACCTCTCGGTCGGAGCCGCCTGGAATCGCCACACAAGCCGGCCGTCGTCGGCGCGAACGCAGTAGACCCAGCCGTCTGCCGAGCCGAACAGCACCGTCCCTCGATGGTGAGTCGGCGGAGAATCGACCCGCGCGCCCGCGGTGAACTTCCAGCGGGCCTCGCCGCTGGCTGCATCGAGACACGCCACCTGGTGCTCGTCGACGAGCGATACGAACACGGAATCGGACACGACCGTCGGCGCAGAGACCTTCCTGCCCGCCTGACCGCGCCAAACGGGGACGAGCGTATCGGGAACTCGCGTCACCGTCGCACCACTCCGCCGATTGTCGTAACGGAACGTCGGCCAGTCCTCGGCCCCCGCTTCGCGACCGGCGCTCACGGCGTCGCCTCGCTCGAGTCGTTCCGCCGGCGGCATTGCAACGATCGGCTCCTTGCTCTCGGCGGGAGCCAACGCGTTCATCCCGTTGAGCTTCTCCTCGATGTAGCACTGGCAGGGGTGAGGCGGCGCGTACTGCAATCCGTTGGCCGGCATCATCCCGAAGTGACACGCCCCTCGCACCCAGTTATGCACCGAGTGGACGCCCTCCTCCAGGTCCACGAATTCCGTCCCCCGGCGGCTGGCCAGAATGAAACGCTCCGTGGCCTTGTTCCGATAGCAACGGTGATGATGATACGACTTGAAAATGAACCCCAGGTCCACCTCCCGCTCGACCCGGCCCGTCTTCAGATCGTAGCCGAGGACCCAACGCGGATAGACCGACTTCTGGCTGCCGGTCGGGTCCCGTTCCAACGGCTCGCGGACCAGGTCGGCCGTCCAGGTCCAGACCAAGCCGTCGATGAGGAAGATGTCTTTCCAGGCGTACCACAGATGCCCGATGTACTTCTTCGGCTGCGTCCAGAGCACCTCGCCGGTCTTCGCCGACAGGGCGCCCAGCTTGCTGGGACTGGCATGCAGGACGACGCCGTTGCTGACGATCATCGTTCCGCTCCAGAGATTCCCCTGGGTATCGATGCCGCCCGCATTCAGGTCGGCCTCGGCCAGCGGAAACGAGGACCGCCAGAGTTCAGCCCCGGTCCGAAAATCCAGACCCACCAGGTCGGGGCCGTCGATCAAAGCAACCGTGTCCCCGTCCGTGGCCAGGTTCAACGACGGATCGAGTTTCGCCGGCTTGCTCGTGCCGTGCATCTCCTTCCAGCGGATATAGTCCACGGTCGTGCCGCGATACGATTTCTCGCTGACCCAGAGCGTGCGGCCGCTCGCCGCGTCGACGGCCATTACCTGCCCACCCGTGTACGCAGTCAAACCGTTGTCGTCGACCGGGCCGGTCAGCCGCGACAGGATCAGTGTGCCGTCCAAGTGAAGGACTTCGTTGGCCGGGCCGGTATCTTCATAGGTTTGAAGGAGTTCCCCGGTTCTCGCATCCAGTTGTGAGACCGGAACGTGATATCCAAGCGTCGCATAGACCGAATCGCGGGTTGCCACCAGACGTTTCTGGATGTTCAACGGCACGTCGCCCGGCCGCGTGTTGAACCACGAATGCTTCCACTCGTGCCAGCCCCAACGCCGAATCGGCACTCGCCACAAATCGACCCCGTTGAAAGCGTCGCGGGCGACCAGGAACCACTTGTCGGGCAGGTCATTCTGGCCGGCCAGACTGATGGGAGCGTCGTCGAGGATGAAGAACAACCGGCCGGCTGCCGTCACCATGGTGCACACACTCGAATCGGTTTCGTGCGATCGCAACCACATCGGACCCGCCGTCCACTGATAATGCTGCGGCGGGCCGACCACCCGGTCGCGAGCGACCGGGTTGCCGTCGGCGCCGTGCAGAAAGTGGCTCCACTCGTCGATCGACTCGGGCCAGGCTTTCCTGAATCGGACCCACAGGCCGTTGCCCTCAACGACCGACAAATCTTCTACGCCGGCCGCCTTCAACCGTGCCTGGAGACTCTCGGCCATTCCTTTGTCAGACGCCGTTGGAGAAGCTGTCCCAACGTAGGCGGTTCCCAGAGGCGCCAACACGCGAAGCACCTCCTCCACCGAAAGGCCGCCGCCTGCCAGACTCTCCAAGGAGCCGATCACGACAAGATTCAACAAGTTGTTCGTGTAGGGAAACCGTTTTAGAGTCTTTGTGTCGGACTTGTTCGCATGGTGCACGCTTGTTTGTGAAGGTTGGGTTGCGGGCTTGCCCGGCCTTGGAGTCTTTGTGCTGGACTTGTTCGCATGGTGCGCGCATGTTTGTGAAGGTCGGGTTGCGGGCTTGCCCCGCCTTGGGTCAAACGTGTTTGCCGACACCGTTCCATACAATCCCTCAGCGTCGATGGCCCGGCGTGCCTCCCGGCACTTTTCCTGGTCGGCAAACAGGCACTGGACGGTGAAACTTCCCTGCTTGGCCAAGGCCAGGGCAAGCCTTGCATCGCCAGTCCCCGCGACGGCGCACATCCCGCCGGGCGCTCCGCAGTACCCGATCATCTCGCCCGCGGTTGCCGTCGCCGCGTCGCCGTCCGGCTCGGCAGCCTGGGTAGACGGCATGGGCAACGACAGGCAACCGACCAGAAGAAGCAGAAAGGCAACACGCTGGAACGGACGCATGGTCGAACAACTCATGGTTTCTTCCTCGATTCCTGCAGTGGCAGACCGGCTTCTTCGAGGATTTCCTCGGCCGGGAGCGCTGCTCGAAATACTTTGACTTCGTCGATCGTTCCCTGGAAGGCGTCGACGATCTCCGCCGGGCTGTTCGCCGCGTCGAAACCGATCTCCATGCCCTGACCACAGTTGCCCGGAATGAACCCCGCGGTCTTGGCAGTCGCCGCCAGTCGACCGTTGACATACAACTCGATGCGATCTTCCTTGACCACGCCGGCCAGGTGACTCCACGAGTCGCCCAAACGGTTGGAACCTGCGGCAATTTGGGTCGGCTCCTCCTTCAAGCGGCGGATTCCGAACTTGGGAATGCCCTCCATCAGATACAGCGAGTATCCGCAGAACGCGCCGCCGCGAGCGACAACCACGCCGTCCGGAGCCTCCGGTTGGACCCAGGCCATCACGGTAAACGCCGTGTTGGCGATCGGCAGGGCCGCCGGTTTACCGAGTTCGACGAACTTGCCCGGCCCAAATCGGAGGGCATACCCCTTCTTTCCCGGAACCGGGACCGCCCCACGGATCTCGCCGTCACTCCCGTGACCGGTCATATCCTTGGCCACCGACGTGCTCTGATCGTCAAAACTCCAATAAGCGTCCAGATGCTCGTGCATCGACAGATCGAGTGCAACTCGTTCGGCCAACTCGCGCAAGTCGGCATCCGGTTCGCGGGCCGCCAACTCGAGCAGCGGCTGCTCCGCGCGGCGGTCCCCCAATGCGGCGAGCGCCTCAACCGTCCGGCGGCGGATCTTCACATCCGCATCTGTCAGGGCCTTCGTCAGGGGGCCGATTGTCTCGGAAGTCTGCAACTTGCCCAGTGCCCCGACGGCCCGGAGACGCACGAGCGTCTCGGAATCCTCCAGCAATCGGGCCAGGTGCTCGTTCGCCTTTTCGGCATCCAGATCCTTGAGGATCCAAAGCACTTGCTCCACGTCGGCCTTCGCGGTCTTCAAGGTCGCAACCAGCGGCCCGATGATCGAACTGTCGCCGATCTCTCGCAACGCCCAGGCCGCCTGCTCCCGCACACACCACTGGGAATCGTTGAGCGCAACCACCAAGCGACCGACCGCTTCCGGCGCCCTGATCTCCCCCAACGCATAAGCCGCATACATGCGGACGTTCGCATCGCGATCGTCCAGCGCGGCAATCAGAGCGGACGTCGCTCGCGGCTCCTTGATCGCCCCCAAGGCTTTGGCCGCTTCCCGCCGAACCGACGCTTCAGAATCGCCGAGAGCCGCCGTCAACCCGGCGACAGCCCCCTGCCCCTCCGTCGCAGCGAGCGACTTGACGGCCTGCAGACGGACGGAAACCACCGGAGACTTGAGATCCCGCTGCAAGCTATCCACGGGGCCCGCCGCCGAAGCCACTGCCAGGATCCACGCCCCAAGAAACAGAGAAAGGTACGTCGAAGTTCTCATGACAGCCCCGATTTCTTCGTCCAGTGGCGCGTCATTCCCGCGCAGGCGGGAATCCAGGCACTCGGCGCACGGTCTCGTTTGAAACATTCAGATTTCACGCTTTGAATTTATTCAGGATTTCGTATTTCGTATTTCGGATTTGGCCGCGGCAGGCTACAGCGCTTCGGGATCGAACTGCAATCGGAAACGGCGAATGAACTCCTTCTTCTGCTCACCCTTCTGGACCACAACGGTAACCGTCCCGTCCTTCCCGGCCCGGCCTTGTGCAAAGAACAGCCCGTCCGAGGCAATAACCGTCTCCTGGCCGTTTACCGTTACCGTAGCCCCAGGTTCGGCCCAGCCGTAAACGTCGACGGCTGTGTCGTTGGCCAGGACCGAATGTTCCGACGGATTGGTCTGCAGAACCGCACGCGGCGTGCGATCCAGGTCACACGCCTCCTCGATGGCCTGCCGGCGTGCAGCATAAAGAACCTCGGGGTCGCGTGTACAGTCTTCATAGCTGCGCACCACCTGCGAGGCGATCTCCACGCCGCGGCGTGCCGGATCGATCAGTTCGGCCGCACGCGGGCTGAGTTCGGCCCGGATCTTCGTAATCTTGTTCTCCAGGAGCTTGAGACACTCGTAGTCTTGAATGCCGGCCCGCATCTGCTCCCACCGCAACGAATCGAGCAACCCGCCCTGCTTCGGATACACGTGCCAGCCGTCCCCGTGATGCTTGCCCGGGGAATTGATCGGATCGTCGGTCCAGGCATTGAACCCCCAGTGCAGGTAACCGGCCAGGCGATACCGGTAGTTCAACCAGTGAAGCAGACGGGTCTCGATCAGCGGCACGTCGACCGTCTTGTTCGGCAGAGAGCCCGCCTGATAGATTCCAACCGTGTAGAGCCACAACTCGTTCCCCTCGCGCTGCGCCGCTTCGTAAGCCTCCCGCCAGGCGGCCAGGTGGTCGAGCTTGGGCACCCACACCTCGAGCCGGTCGCGGCAGTGCGTGGTCTCGATCGCGTCGATCCGCCGCAGCTCCGGGGCGTGGCGATGCACAAACTCGGAGGCCTCGCGCCAAAGCAACACGTTGTGGTTGGCCGGCTCGTCGCAAATATGAAAGAGAGTCTTGTCGAGCCAGTCCTTCTGCCGCAGGTGGTCGACCAGAATCGGCAGGAACAGCGGCAGGAACTCCTCGCCCGGCATACGCTTCGTCTTGCCGGAGGCTTCGTCTTTCACCGAGAAGTCGCGCAGCGCGATCTTGGGACTCGACCACCCCCCCTCGCCGTGACTCGCCACAAAGCCGGTTTCCAGGGCGTTCATCCGCCCGGTGTCCCAGAAGATCTGTGCCCAGTGATCGAACCGCCCGAAATCGCAACGGAGCCCGCCGTCGGCCCCCATCACGCATTCGATCAGTTCGAGGCTCAGCCGAAACACGTTCAGCCGGTGGTCGGCCATGTTCTCGGCGTATTGTCGCAGCATGCCGTCGAACTGCTCCGGGTCGGCCGGATCGATCCCATGATGTTGCCGGAACTTGCTGGTCGTGAACCACAAGGTCGTCAGCAAGTGACGTTCCTCCGGAAGCGTGAGCGGGTACACCTGAAGCACCAGCGGCAGCGCCTGTGTCGCCTCGCCCGCGGCAACCGTCACCGCACCCCGATACTCCCCCGGCTCCGCCCCGGCCGGAATGCGAAGCGTCAGATACACCGCCTTTAGCGCATCCTTCGCCACAGAAGCCTCCCGATCCTCGATCAGGCAGTCGGGAAAGCGGGCCGGCGCCGGCCGCGTAATGTCTGCCTTCCGCAGCTTCCGCGTGTTCTCCTCCAGTTGAATGCTCTCCACGAATCGCCACTGAAGATGCTCCTCGGCAATCGTGGCCGATCCGCCTTCTCGCTGCAGCGGGCCGACCGAGACCGTCAGCCCCGCCAGGTCGTCGTGGGCATGGATCGCGCACTGGGCCGACACCACCTCGCCCCGCAAGCCGAATACCCGAATCTCCGCCGGCGCCTCGTCCGGCCGCCCGTAGCCGTCCTCGAACACTCGCACCGCGTCGCTGGCCGCAAAAACGTCAAACGGCCGTTCGGCGCCCGCGGCAGATACGCCCCGCAACGCAACAACGACAGTCAGCAACATGCACACGTTGGCACCACAGCGTACGTCGGGCATGACCAAGCTCCTTTCCACGTTCACGGCATGAGACCCTACGAAACCGAACTCATTGTCACTGACTCGCCCGCGACAAGCAAGCCGGCGCGACGTGCCGATAAGGCCAACTGCAAAGTCCTATTGTGGCAAGAAAAGCAGCACTATCCGACGTGGTTCACCTTCGAGCCGGTGCCCGCCTATTCGCCCGAACGGAACCCTGTCGAGCCATGCTGGAACACTTACAAAACATGCCCCAAGACTTCCTTGATTCTGAGGTGCGTCGCCGGTAGAGTCAAACTCCGTGAAACGAAGCGCCAATGTCCAAATAGACCTAGTGCTCTGTCACGTTTCGATTTTGGGGTTCGGCATCTGCTGGAGTCCAGCCTTTAGGCTGTCTTCTACACGCTGAAGCGTGGACTCCAACACCCTCGCGCCCCAATTCCAAAGCGTGACAGAGCACTAGGGGAAGAGGTCTTTCCATACGCTATCTGACATTCGTTGTGTCGCTGGGGTGTTCTTTCTTCATCGCGGACCGGCTTGCCGCCGCCGACCAGAGCGGTTTCCCCGGCGACAGCTACCGCTGTATTGGAGGAATCGTGCCGCGCAACGCGAGCGAAATCCACGAATCGAATTGGTCCGTCGGCGCGGAAACGATGGACCGCGACTACACGGTCTATAAGAACTGGAAACAATACCTCGGACCGCTCGGGGCCAAACACGCAAGAATTCAAAGCGGCTGGGAAAAGACCGAAAAGGAAAAAGGCATATACAACTGGGCGTGGCTGGACGAGATCGTCGACGACATGGTCGCGCAAGGCGTCACACCTTGGGTCTGCATCTGCTACGGAAACTCGATCTATCCCGAAGGCGGCGACACCCGACTGAACGGCTGGCCGCGCAGCGAAGAGGCGTTGGCCGCGTGGGATCGCTACGTCGCGGCCCTGGTGAAACGCTATCGGTCGCGAGTCAGCGAGTGGGAAATCTGGAACGAGCCGGGCGTGCATCTCATGAACGATGCGAAAACAGACCCGCGCGAAAACGCAACCGACTACGCCGACTTTTTCATCCGCACCGCAACCATCGTGCGCCGCGAGCAGCCCACCGCCCGGATTCTTGGCCTTGCGCTGCCCAAAATGCCGCTGCTGGTGGATTTGCGGACGGGCAAGGTCTACCAAGGGCCCGTCAAGGCAGAGCCCCGGCTGAAGATGACGTTCTCCGACGTGCCCGTTTACGATTCGCCGATCGTGCTGGCGCACCTGGGCGGGCTTCCGTTCGCGCCGCCGGACGATCCGCCGTGCGAGACCGCGACGCCCGGCGACGGCTATCGACTTCCAAAGGGAGCAACTATACCCGCTCCGAATTGCGGTGAAGTGGGCACCCCCATCAAGTCGGACAGGGAATACGGTTCATCCATCCGTCCTAATCCGTTGGGCGAAACGCGGCCTCATGGCGGCCGATGGATCCCGCGGATATCTGGACGTGGTGAAGGCCGGCTCCGCATTGGCCACTTGACGCGAAGCCCTTCAAAGGTTTTTTGAGGAGCTTACGCGGCGAGCGGGGCTGAAGCGCCTGGTCGGTGATTGTCTTTACGTCGTCGCGTTTCACAGGGTTTCTCCTCAAAGAAGGGGCTGCACCCGGCAAGTGCAGCCTGGAATAAAACGAGAAAGTCATTTCGGCTTGGGGCGGGTTGCTGCCTCGATTTGTTTGAACCGGGCCTCAACGAGTGCTTGCCAGTGCGACTCCCAGGCGGCATCCAGGGCGTCGGGCAGCGATTGCCAGGTGGGCTGGTCGTGGTGGTATCGCAGGTAGATGAGTGCCGCAGTGAGGCCCGCATCGGTGCGGCCGAGGAAGTGTATCTGCAAGGCGTCGAGTTCCTCCGGATCTGCGTCGCGCAGGACTTCGGTAGCGTGTACGAGGAAGCGTCCGAAATAGGCGCTTTCGTCCAAGAGAGCATCCCGGTCCCGGTGGAAGCCGGCGGTGTCGAGCAGGGCGAGGCCGTGGACGGCGAGGAGGTGAGTGATCTCCGGCTCCTTTTGTTGCAGTTGCGTGGCGGCGATCAGGTCGCGAAGCGGGCCGGCACGGGGAGCCGTGAGGACCCGATTCCAGTGATAATCCGCCATTCGTTTGCTGCCGGTCCAGGAACTGAGCAGGGCCAGGGCCGCGTCGTGGGGCCAGGAATTCGCAGAAAAGAGATTGCTGCCCAACTCTCGGGCGACCAGAGGGACCCAGCTATTCGCTTCCTTTGGCAGGGCGTACTTGAGATAAGGTGTCAGGTCCGAGATCTTGAAACGTGGGCGGTCCGGGTCGCCCTGCGACTCGCTCCATGCCTGCTGGATGAAATCGTCGATCGTGTTGAGCAAGGCGTGATCGGCCAGGGCGACGAAGAGTCGCTGCAGCTCCGGCGGGTACTTGTCCAGGAACGCGGGTTTCTTCTCCATCAGTTGGCTCAGAGTTTCCCAATCGCCGGCCACGAGGCGAGTGATGGAAGAGACAGGGCGCATCGGCACCATTGCGTCGTCGTAGGAGGCGACTTCCGGCCACAGCGTTGCCTGGAACTGATCCTGCGGCACTTCGACGAATTCAATCGTAGCTGCCTGGGTGCGTTCGTCTCCCAAAAGGTGGAAGTCCAGCAGTCGGCCCGTGGCCGCTTCGATGCGGAGCGACTCTTTCGGCGAGCGGATCGATAACACGCCGTCGTCGACGGCATGTTCGGTTGCCCGGCCGTTCAGGAGCGCCAGGCACAAGACGGGAGAAACCCGCATGCCGAAATCCCGGACAGATCCGGAATTCGGGTCGGGCTCCGAGCTGTAGAACCACCAGAATTTTAGGGCATAGAGCGCCTTGCCTTCCGAGCGGTCTTTGGCCAGGTTGAGGCCGACGGCACCGTCGAACCACTTGGCCGCCACCTTCATCTGCAAGTTGCGCTTCTGGATGTCGCTGTAGTAATCCACCTGGTCCGGGGTGAGAAGAACGCGGACGCCCGCGGCTTGGACGGCCAGTGCGCGCCCCGGTGCAAACAGAATACTCAAGCCGGTGTCGTCTGCATCTCTGTGGAACCTCAAGGCGGTGTCGCTCTGTCGCAGGCAAGCCAACCACTCGTGCAATCGCAGCATGACCTTCTCCGCCTCCGTGAGTTCCTGCCGGAGGGGCGGCGCCTTTTCGTATTCCTCAACCGTGATGCGGAGAGTCGCCGCTAAGGCTGAATCGGGGCGGTCCACAGCGACGGCGATCGATGCGAAGCGTGCCGACAACCAGAGACGGCGATGGACGTCGAACCGCGTAGCGCGATCGAGGGGATCGCCCGGTTGGATTTGGAGGAATGCGAGAATGTCTTCGCGTGTGTTGCGTTCGATTCCGGAAACCTCGACGGTGTGGGCCGTGAGCCGGGGGCCGTCGTCGTCGATATGGACAACGAGGTCGAGAACACCGTCCGCGGCCGCGTGGGTTTCGGCATGGGCCTTTGCTTGCGGATAGCCGAGATCGGTGAAAACGTCGGTGAGGCGATCGGCCAGGAGCAAGTTTCCGGAAACATCGAAGGCAACCACGTCGCCGGGCGACCAGAGCGGAGCCTCCAACTCGACCTTTTCCCCCTTTTCGTTGAGCCACAGCGGGTGGAACCGGCCGTCCTGAAAGACGAAGGTGTCGAACTTCGCGTCTTTCGGTTCGATGCGTTCCGCCAGCCGGGCGATGACCTGCTCGGCGGCGATCTGCGTCGTGCCTTCGACTTGGACCTTGCCCGCGATGAACCGGCGACCTTCGTCGACGCTCAATTCGACGGTGTTCGTCGTGGGGTCCAGCCGAGCACGAACCGCAACGTCACGGAAGCCGGCCTTTCGGTAGGCCTCGATCGTCACGTGCGGCAGAGTGATCGTTGGATCTGCCCAGCCGTAGGCTGCACGATAGACGGCCTGAAACCAGAGGACTCTCTCGAGTTGGGTGGTCACCTGTTTGGGTGAGAAGTACTCGATGCCCTGCACGACGACGCTGGGAGGATCGTCGCCCACGGCAAAGGCAACGAGACTCTCAGCCGCAAACGTCGCGATGGTCAGCGTGATGCAGACAACAACCGGCGCAGTCCGTCGCATGATTCTCCCCAATGTCTACCGATACTCTGTCGGCTCCGCGCCGGAGATGTAGCTGCGCCAGCCGTCGAGGTGCTCTTTGCTGAGGCTGTTTTCGCGGGTGAAGGCGGCTTCGATCTGGACGTCGGTGTCGGCCACGCTCACGTGCACGCCGAGGCGGCCGTCGGACTTGTAGTCGAACAAGACGTCGATCGGCGTGCCCATCGGCAGGTGCCGCGGAAGGTTGGGTACGGAACAGCGGCCGATTTGCAGGCAGTCGTCGGGGGTGGGGCTTTCGCCTTCGACGACCTGGACCAGGATGGACCGCTGGTCGGCCTTCTTCGTGCGGAAGGTCCGCTTGGCCGTGACGGGCAGCGGGGTGTTGCGAGGGATGACCACGCCTGTCCGCGGACGGCCCGTCTGGGGATCGGTGCCCACGACGCCGAGACTGTGGGAATTGACGTTCTTGATCTGGAAAGTGGAAGGGCGCCCGTTCATCCGGTCGAGCAGGAGCCGCGCTCTCAAGGCGGCTCCGTGGGCGACCGCCTCGTCAGCGGCGACGGAGGAGTCGGGGGTCGTGCCCGACACTTCCTTGAGCATTTGGTGGATCATCGGCATGCGGGTGGAACCACCGACGAGCAGGACCCGATCGAGGTCGCCCCATTCCAGGCCGGCGGCGCTCAGGGTCTGCACGGTGGTGAATCGGGTGCGGTCGACGAGGTCGCGGCAACCTTCTTCGAACTGTTCGCGGGAGATCTCCACTCGTGCCGACTTGCCGCGGAAATCGCAGGTCGCGGCCGCCTTGCTTCGGGCGGAGAGGGTTCGCTTGGCGTCTTCGCATTCCCGCCACAGTCTGCCCGCCGCCGACGGGTCTTCGCGGGGATCGAGGCTGTATTGGCGGATGAACTGTTCGGCAACCAGGTCGACCAGTCGCTGATCCCACTCGTAGCCGCCGAGTTGCACGTCGCCGTCGGTGGCCAGGGTGATGAACGCTCTGCCGCGGACTTCCATGACGGTCACGTCGAAGGTGCCGCCGCCGAGGTCGTAGACGAGGAATCGCTGCGTCTTTCTGGCCGCTTCTTCGGGACGGAGGAAGCCTTGCAGGTGCCCGAAGGCCACGGCGGCGGCCGTCGGTTCGTTGATGATGTCGAGCACGTCGAGGCCGGCCATGTAGCCGGCGTCCTGGGTGGCCTTCCGGCGAACCTCGTCGAAATAGGCCGGCACGGTGATGACGGCCTTGGTGAAGTCGCCCAGTTGGGCAACCCCGTCGGTGCGCAGCTTGTTGAGGATGAACGCCTCGATCACCTCGGGGGGATACTGTTTGCCGTCGAGCGTCTTGCGGTAGATCCGTTGCCCCACGTCGCGTTTCGATCCCTCGGCCACGCGGGGAGCTTCGGTAGAGATGGCCTTGAGGGCCTCTTTGCCGACGATCACGTCGTCGCCGTCGAACAGGACTGCACTGGGAGTGATACGTTCGCCTTCGGCGTTGGCCAACGAGATCGGATGTCCCGTGTCGTCGATGTAGGCCAGCACGGAGAACGTCGTTCCCAGATCGATGCCGATTGCAGGAGCAGCTTGTTTGTCGGTCAACGTCGTCTCAACTCCACTACCAAGGACGCGGCAAGTCGATTTCCGGGAAGAGCCAGAGCACGAGCAAATAGCCCACCGCCAGGCCCACGACGGAGGAGAGGATCCAACCCGTCAGCAGAACCCAGAATCGCAAGGTACTCGAACGACGGCTTGTTGTGAAGTGCGTCTGGCCGTCGTTGGGGCGATCCGCTTCGGCCTGCGCCGGCTGACTTACGACGGGTCCGGCGTCCGGCGGCACCGGCGGTTCCGGCGGCGGTGACGGTGTGAGAGCCTCCGGCAGAGGCAGCGACGCCAGCGAAAGGGCCGCTCGTGGCTCTTCCGTCACCGCCAGGGCCGCCATCCGGTCGAATCCGGCTGCCGCCGAGACCGATCCGCGCCAGTCGGCGATTCTGCCGTCGGAGAGTCCGGAACTGCGCTGGATGGTCAGGCGGCACGGCTGGGCCATTCCGGGGATCTGCGTGTGGATTTCGAGGCGGCCGTTCGATTGATAGGAAAAGGTTACGTCGATCGGCGCCCCCATGGGGAGGTTGGGCGGCAGGTCACGGACCACGGTTCGACCGATTTGCGTGCAATCATCGGGGCTGGAACTTTCCCCTTCGAGGACCTGGACGACGATCGACTGCTGTCCCGCACGTTTGATCGTGAAACGATCGGTGAACGTTGCCGGCAAGGGCGTGTTGCGGGGAATCAACGTCACCTTGGTCTTCCGCATCGTCTCCGGGTCGATGCCTTCGACGCCGAGGCTGTGAGAGTTGACGTTCGACACCTGATAGCCGGTCTGCCGTCCGGCCCGCTGGTTGAGCAGGAACCTGGCGTAGAGCGCCGCGCCCCGAGCCACGGCTTCGTCGGGATTGACCGTTCGGTCGGGGCGGATGCCGCTCATCTGCTGGAGCTTCTCGACCACCATGGGCATGCGAGTGGAGCCGCCCACGAGGAGAAGCCGGGAGATCTTGTCCCAGGAAATGCCTGCGTCGGTGAGCACCTGCCGCGTGGTGTAGACCGTCCGTTCCAACAGGTCGGCCGTCATATCGGCGAACTGTTCCCGAGTGACGTCGACCGCGTGGCAGTGGCGGGCATGATCGATCCGTATGGAGGCGCGGTTGCGAGCGCTGAGCGTGTGCTTGGCCTCTTCGACGGCAACGTACAGCCTTCCAAAGGCGGCGGGGTCCTGCCGGGGATCGGGGCCGCCGGACTCGATGAACTGTTCGGCCGCGAAATCGAGGAGCCGCAGATCCCAGTCATGGCCGCCGAGTTGCACGTCGCCGTCGGTGGCAATGGTTTGGATTCTGCCGGGCGCCATGTGGAGCAGGGTGACGTCGAAGGTGCCGCCGCCCAGGTCGTAGACCAGAACCGTCATCTCTTCGGCCGTCGAACCCGAGGCGTTCAGGAAACCCAGACGCTCGCCGAACGCCAAGGCCGCCGCCGTCGGCTCGTTGACGATATCGAGCACGTTGAGCCCGGCCATTTCGCCGGCGTCAGCGGTCCCCTTGCGGCGGGGTTCGTCGAAATAGGCCGGCACGGTGATGACCGTCTGTCCAACCGTGTCGAGCTCGGCGACGATATCGTCTTTGAGCTTTCGCAGAATGCAGGCCTGGATGACCTCGGGCGGAAAGTACCGGCCGCGGATGGGCTGGTGATAGACATGGAAGCCCATGTCGCGTTTGACCCATTGGGCGACCTGGTCGGGGTGGACCGTCGAGGCCGCCCGGGCCGATTTGCCGACGATGGTTTCGTCGTCGTCGAAGAGCACGACGCTGGGAGTGAGCAGCTCGCCCTCGGTGCTGCGGATCATGACCGAGTGTCCCTTCTCGTCGATCCAGGCGGCCGCCGAGTTGGTTGTTCCCAGGTCGATTCCAACGGCGTCTTCAGTGAGCATGTTCGACATTCGGTCTTCAGAATCGGTCATTTGACTATTCCCGACTTTAACACCCCTCTACGCCCCCCTCAAGCCTGGGGCCGCCGGACACGGGAGAACTGCAAAGTCCACTTGTGGCAAGAAAAGTAGCCGGCACTCTCCGAGCGCCGCTGGCGGGAAATCGGGATTTCCGGCAGTTCTGCGGACGGCACGACGGAGCGTGCCTGCTACCTTCTTTGGCGGACGGCACGGCGGAGCGTGCCTGCTACCTTCTTTGGCGGACGGCACGGCGGAGCGTGCCTGCTACCTTCTTTGGCGGACGGCACGGCGGAGCGTGCCTGCTACCTTCTTTGACGGACGGCACGACGGAGCGTGCCTGCTACCTTCTTTGGCGGACGGCACGGCGGAGCGTGCCTGC
>JAAYAY010000041.1 GCA_012719125.1 Planctomycetaceae bacterium
CAATCCAGAAGCCGATCCTTCGGCCATGATCCACCTCCTTGTGAACAAAATGCCTTTGGTGGATCATGGCCTTTTTCGTAAACTATGTCACGAGCACTTACCCTCCCCAAAATCCGTGACGGTCAGAAGGTTTTCTTTCGGATGTCTTTGTTGCGTTTCTGAACCGAGACCCCTCAAAGTACCAGTCGGAATGCTTCCAGAGAATTACTGAGTCAGTCAAGGCCAAGTACGGCGAATGGCACTCCCAACGCCTGTCATATTCACAAGTGAAGCACATATCAGCCGCTGACATGAAAGAACTGCTCGATCCAACAGGTTGGAACATCACCTTCAGAAATGCTGAGACGCTGAAGACGAAAGCCGCTGATTGGCTCGCTACGTTATATGCGAGTAAGGTGACATCACTTACCAAGCACGACGAGCGGGTGATCGACACAACCAAAGCCGTCAGAGATTTCATTGCTCACAGAAGCGATAGTGCAAAAACAACGATGAACGACCTGCTTGGTGAGGTTGACAAAGGACCACCCAATCGGCACCTCGGTAGAGGCAACCACCTAGTTCACAACGCTGGGGCGTTCCTAAAGGCGGAGTTCGAAAATCGCAGCAGGGTGGAACTCTACATCGGTCGGCTCCGAGACATCGCCGAGAAGTTTCGAACGTAGGAAGTGTCGCATGTCCATAGCACGTCACCACGCCGAATGGCTCTCCCTCGTGCCGGTCTCGGGACCCTTCCTGAGTTTGCCGGTGCTGATGGAGGCGTTTGAGCAGGGATTGGACGCTCACGATCCCGATCATGCCCAATTACTGCGATTGGCTTATGCCGAATGGGAGGAGAATCTCGCCAAAAGGCGGGCTGATTCTGCCGTCCACGATGCGTGGATCAAGTTCGTTCTTACCAAGACACTGGAGTTCGATAAAGCCCTGCTGCTCGAAGGGCAGGCAATTCCCCAGACATTGCAGGTAGAAATTCCCGAGCATGGGGAACTGCTGCGCCCCAGCATCGTCGTCATTGATCCAGTTACGAAGAAAGCGCGGCTGCTGATCAAGACCTACGCACGGTCGCAGGACTTGACCAGTTACGTGGCTTCGTCCAGATGGAAGGCGTCTCCCGACACCCGGATGACGGAGCTTCTGCACGCCACCGGGGTTCGTTTGGGCCTCGTGACCAACGGCGAACACTGGATGCTCGTCGATGCCCCCAAGGGAGAGACGACCGGTTACGCCTCGTGGTACGCCTCCTTGTGGCAGGAAGAGAAGATCACGCTGAGGGCATTCCGCAGTCTGCTGTGGGCTACTCGTTTCTTCGGTGTGGCGGAAAACGACACCATTGAGGGCTTGCTCACCCGCAGTGCCTCCAATCAGCAGGAGGTCACCGTTCAGCTTGGCTATCAGGTTCGCCGCGCGGTGGAAGTGCTGGTCCAGTCGCTCGACCGAGCCGATCAGGATCATGGAAGGGAATTGCTGGCGGGGGTCAGCGAGGCAGTCCTGTATGAATCCGCACTCACGGTGATGATGCGGCTGGTCTTCCTGTTCTGTGCCGAAGAACGGGAACTGATCCCCACCAAGCCATTCCCCGTTTACGAACAGAATTACTCCGTCTCGACAATTTCACGGCAGCTTCGGGAGATCGCGGATCAGCAGGGTGAGGAACTGCTGGAACGTCGATACGACGCTTGGCCTCGCCTGTTGACGGCATTTCGGTGCGTCTACGGCGGAGTTCGGCACGACGACATCCATATTCCCGCCTACGGTGGTCGCCTGTTTGACCCCGACCGATTCCCTTTCCTTGAGGGTCGCCAGCAAGAGACGAGTTGGCGGGATACTGAGGCCAATCCCTTGCCGGTCAACAACCGGACGGTGCTGCACCTGCTCGAAGCATTGCAGTTGTTGCAGGTGAAGGTGCCGGGTGGTGGACCAGCCGAAGCCCGTCGCTTGAGCTTCCGCGCCCTCGACATCGAACAAATCGGTCATGTCTACGAGGGCCTGCTCGACCACACGGCGAAGCGAGCGACCGAGCCTTTTCTTGGTTTGGCGGGCAGCCGCGACAAGGAACCGGAAATCCCCTTGTCCGAACTGGAGAAAGTGCAGGCGAAGGGCGAAGATGCGTTGGTCAAGTACGTGAAAGAGGAGACGGGCCGTTCACCCAAGGCGATTCAGAAGGCCCTGTTGGCGGAGATCGACGCTCAGGATGTCGCTAAGTTCCGCACCGTTTGTCAGGGAGATGATGGGCTATGGCAACGAGTGGCGCCGTTTGCCGGGCTGGTCCGTCCCGATACTTTCGGCTATCCGGTGGTGATCCCCAAGGGAAGCGTGTTTGTCACGGCAGGGACCGACCGACGCAGCAGCGGCACTCACTACACCCCCCGCATCCTTACCGAACCAATCGTCCAGTACACCTTGGAACCACTGGTCTACGTCGGCCCGGCTGAGGGGAAGCCCAAGGCCGAATGGTCGCTAAAATCTGCCGCCGAACTGCTTGATCTCAAGATCTGCGATATGGCTTGTGGATCGGGCGCGTTCCTTGTTCAAGCGGCTCGGTACATGTCGGAAAGGTTGCTCGAAGCTTGGGAGATTGCGAAGGAAGCGAACCCGAACGTGCCCGGCATCACGCCCGAAGGCAAACCCTCAACCGGAAAGCCAAACGAATTACTGGTTCCAGAAGATCCTGCCGAGCGCACCACGTATGCCATGCGGATCATCGCCCAACGATGCCTTTACGGCGTGGACGTGAACCCGCTCGCGGCGGAAATGGCGAAGTTGTCGCTGTGGTTGTTGACGCTGGCGAAGGACAAGCCGTTTGAATTCCTCGACCATGCTATCAGATGTGGTGATTCACTGGTCGGGTTACACGATCTGGAACAACTACGGCATTTCTCTCTCAAGCCTGACTCTGACGATGCGGTGCTGTTCAAGGGACCGCTAGATAACGCCGTGGACGAAGCAATCAACCTGCGGCTGCGACTGGAGGGTATGCCCTCGAACACCGTCGAGGATGTGGAGGCTCAGGAACATCTCCTTGCGGAAGCGGAGGACAAGATTGCCCGGTTGCGATGTGCAGCGGACATGCTCGTTGCCGCTGAGTTCTGGGGCGAGAATGCCAAGGACAAGCTGGAGCGGGTCCGACATGCTGCTGTGGTTTCCGGTCACTACGTCGAGAAAGGACCGACCGAGGACTTCGAGGAAAAAGCTACGAAGGAGCGACGAGGCCAGAGAATGTTTCACTGGCCGCTCGAATTCCCCGAGGTGATCGCAAAGCGCGGCGGTTTCCATGCATTTGTGGGGAATCCACCGTTCGTTGGCGGCAGGCGAATTAGGCGGACACTGACAGTAGACTACTTGAAATGGCTTACCGAGTGCGCCTTTGCTGGCAGCAGCGGCAATGCTGACCTATGCGCCTTCTTCTTCCGCCGAGCTTCTCAATATGTCCGTCAACTCGGCGGTTTCGGAATGCTTGCCACGAACACGATTTCGCAAGGTGACACAAGAGATGTCGGTTTGACCGCGTTGTTGGTGGAAGGCTTCAGTATCTACCGGGCGGTTCCGAGTGTCAAATGGCCGGGGGGAGCGAATTTGGAGGTCGCGTTGATATGGCTGCGACAGGGGCGATGGGCGAGTGCTGCTCTTTTGGGTGGGCGTGGAGTACAGAAAATTACATCTGGCTTGGTCGAAATTGGGGCAATTGCAGGCAAACCACACAAGCTTGCCGCAAATAGTGGGACTTCTTTTCAGGGATCAATTGTACTTGGGACAGGTTTCGTTCTGTCGGAAGACGAAGCAAGGACACTCATCGAAACCGATTCACAGAATCGTGATGTCCTCTTTCGCTATCTGCGGGGGGAGGACTTTACATCACGATCTGACCAATCGCCAACTCGCTGGGTAATAAACTTCTTTGACTGGCCAGTAGAGAAGGCGATGGAGTATCACGATTGCTTTCGTATTATTGAAGAAAGGGTCAAACCTGAAAGGACTAGACGAAAAGAAGGTACTAACGAGTTTCAGCTTCGCAAGCCCTTGCCACAGAAGTGGTGGATTTACGCTGATAAGCGTCCAGCTCTCTACAGCGCGATTTCGAGTCTGGATCGAGTCCTGTTTCATTCCTTTACGAGCAAGTACGTCGTTTTTGGATTCGTACCGAACGGATATGTGTATGCTGGCCCGCACAATGTCTTTGCATTGACGGAGTACCATAAGTTCGCAGCACTCCAATCGTCATTCCACGATTCATGGGCGTGGGAGCATTGCTCCACAATGGAAACACGACTCCGCTACGCAAACGGCGATCTTTACGAGACATTTCCGTTTCCCCATTTTCAGGGACAAGCTAGGGCGTCAATGGAGTCGCTTGGAGCCAACTACCATAGCTTGCGCGAAACGATTATGCATTGTCTTGATGAAGGCTTAACCGACCTGTACAACCGGTTCCATGACCCTGACGAAACCTCCGCCGACATCCGTAAGCTCCGAGACCTACACGTTGAGATGGATCAAGCGGTTGCCGCCGCCTACGGTTGGGATGAACTTGACCTTGGCCACGGCTTCCACGAGACAAAGCAGGGCCTCCGTTTTACCTTCAGCGAACCTGCTCGCCGCGAAGTCCTTCAGCGGCTCCTCAAGTTGAACCACGAGCGTTACGAAGAGGAAGTCGAACAGGGCCTCCACAGCAAGAGAAAGGGTGTTACAAAGAAGTCCACCCCAAGAAAGACAACACCAGAACAAACCGGCCCGGTGCAGCGAGGGCTCTTCGATGACTGAAATCAGAAGATCAGAAAAGCACGAGGCAGCACGTTCAAGTCTTCCCGAAGAACTACGTCCGATATTTGACCAGTTCGTCGATGACTATAAGTTCGCAGGTACGGTATACCATGGCTCGCCATTCGTCTCCTACATCATATTGGCTGAAATGGTCAAAGCGGGATGGCGGTTGACAGGTGAGCCGATGGGCCAATGGGCTAAACCGCCAAAGGAATCGCCAGCCGAAAGCAATGCAGATGAGTGATATAGTCTTGACCAACGTCCCCACGTCCAACCAGCTTCGAGCCGAACTGGAAGCAATGGTATTGGGCGATCTCCTCGGCCCAGCCGGTGGTGAGAGCGAGGAACTGATCGAACGGAACGTCCGGGACCGATACCTCGTCGGCGTGCTGGCGCCTAGTCGGGCAGGTGCGCCCTCCGGCACCGTTCAGGAGGAAGAAGACGAGGAAACGCCTCTCATTCCTGATGAGTTGTCTGGAGGCGGCACCGACACCGCCGAGGATGGCACGACGGATCAAGATGTGCCGGTAGCCGTGGCCCATTTGCCGTCGTCCATGGGGATGACCTTCTCAGTCGATGCTGATACCAAGGCCATCAAAGTCTCGGCTTCGTGGGGCCAGTACAAGCGGGAAGTTCGTGAGGACCAGACCGACCAGAGAACGGGCAAGGCAATTCGGGTCTGGCAGCGATATTCTCGGGGCGGGATCGTCGAGATTCCCCTCAAAGAGGGCCCAGTCAAAGCCGTTGCCCCCGATTCCCAGTTTCCCGAAATCTACGTTCAGGGCCAGATCCGCCACCGGGATACCCACTTCGTCGTCACTCTGTTCTTCATCAATGCGCAGGAAGAAGGCCGTCCCAAGGACGAGTTCCATGTTTTCCAGCCGCAACTGAGCGTGCAGGGGGTTGATGACGGCCCGATCTTCGTCAAACGGCTGACGGTCGGCTCGAACGACGACCTCGAAGAAAGACTCATGGCGATGCTTTATCGCCACCACATCGAGTTTGCGGTGGGGCATGGTGTCAGCGTCCACACTGAGGTTTCCAAAGAATCATCCGACCGCGCTGTACTTGTCAGAACGCAATTCGTCCCTCGCTACGAGGTTCCGCGCACAGCGCCGCCCACCGCAGAGGATGCCGACGAGAATCCCGCCTTCGCCAAACTGGACGGCCTCGTACTGGACATGAAGAAGCTGGCCGAAGCTGATATCAAGAAGCTCCCGAAGATACTGGAGCCGTTGGTTGCGGCGTACAAGGAGTGGATCGACGGCGAGGAAGACAAGCTGACCGACCCGAAAGAAGGATTGTCCCAGTTCGGCGATGCGCCCCCTGTCGCCATCGCCAACTGCCGCGCCACTTTGAAACGGGTCGAAGCCGGGCTACAACTGCTCGCCAAAGACCAGCAGGTGTTCGAGGCATTCCAGTTCATGAACCGGGCCATGTGGCTCCAGAGAACCCACTCCATTTATTCGGAGCGGGTTCGGCGAGGGGAACAGCCCGATTTCGACAAGGACATCGACCAGCCGAAGAACCGCAGTTGGCGACCGTTCCAGATCGCCTTCATCCTGCTGAACCTGCCGGGCGTTACCAAACTCGATCACCCCGAACGGGGCGAGGGACCGGATGCTCTGGCCGATCTGCTGTTCTTCCCGACCGGTGGTGGTAAGACCGAAGCCTATCTCGGACTATCGGCCTACACAATGTCCCTGCGGCGTCTACAAGGCACCGTAGCGGGGAGGGTCGGCGATGAAGGTGTAGCCGTGCTGATGCGGTACACGCTGCGGCTGCTGACCATCCAGCAGTTCCAGCGAGCAACGGCCTTGATGTGTGCCTGCGAATCGATCCGCAGAAAGGCATTGGAGCAGGGCGACCGGCGATGGGGCACCACTCCTTTCCGCATCGGCCTTTGGGTCGGACGCCGCACTACTCCCAACCGGACGGACGATGCCGCCGAGGCCATAAAGCAGGCTCGCGGCAACCAGTACGGCTTCACTGGTGCTGGCATTGGGACTCCATACCAGTTGACGGCCTGCCCTTGGTGTGGGAGTGCCATCGAAGCTGGAAAACACCTCGATGCCAAGCCCTACCCTCACGGGAGTGCCAGAACGCTAACGTACTGCGGCGACAAGTTCGGCCAGTGCCTCTTCAGCCGCCGCCAAGCACCTGAGGAAGGGTTGCCTGTGGTCGTAGTCGATGAGGAGATCTACCGGCGTTTGCCGACCCTGCTGATCGCGACCGTGGACAAGTTCGCCCAGATGCCGTGGAAGGGCGAAGTGCAGATGTTGTTCGGGCAGGTGAATGGCATCTGTGAGCGACACGGTTTCAAGTCACCACAGATCGAGGATTCGACGTTTCATCCCCGATCAAAGTCGGGACTTCCTTCGGCAAAAACGCTGGATCATCCGCCGCTTCGACCGCCCGATCTGATCATTCAAGACGAACTTCATCTCATCAGTGGCCCTCTGGGGACGCTGGTGGGCCTCTACGAAACGGCCATCGACAAGCTGTGCATGTGGGAGGTGGACGGGAAAAAGGTCCGGCCCAAGGTCATAGCATCGACGGCGACGATCAAGAACGCGGACGTGCAGGTTCGGAGCTTGTTCCTTCGCACCGTCAGCATTTTTCCGCCTCCCGGTTTGGACGTGCGGGACAACTTCTTCTCCATGCAGCGCGAACCGACCGACGAGGATTTTGGACGCCGATACATCGGCATCTGCTCGCCGGGCCGCAGGCTCAAGGCAATCCTGATTCGGGTCTACGTCGCTTTTCTCTGTTCCGCTCAAGCGATGTATGAGAAGTACGGCAAGGCCATTGACCCATGGATGACCGTAGTGGGCTACTTCAACTCCATGCGGGAACTCGGCGGAATGCGGCGTCTGGTGGATGACGACGTGTTCACCCGCTGCCGCACCCAAGATCGACGAGGATTGGCAAAGCGATACTTCGGCGGCGAGTACCTTGCCGAATTGACCAGCCGGATGAGGTCCGAGGATATCCCCCATATCCTTGATCGTTTGGAGTCGGGCTTCGATCCAGAACTGGAGGAGCGGCGAAAGGAAGCCTTCAAGAAGAAGGATTTTACGAACATCCCCAACAAGCCGCTCGACGTTCTGTTGGCCACGAACATGATCTCGGTCGGCGTGGACGTGCAACGGTTGGGCCTGATGGTGGTCGCCGGTCAGCCAAAGGCCACAGCCGAGTATATCCAAGCCACCAGCCGCGTTGGTCGTGCTCATCCGGGCCTCGTTTGTACGGTCTTCAACTGGGCGAGACCAAGAGACCTGTCCCACTACGAGACCTTCGAGCACTACCACGCCACGTTCTACAAGCATGTTGAACCGCTGTCGGTGACCCCATTTTCACCGGGGGCACTGCAACGGGGGCTGGCAGGGCTTTTGGTTTCGCTGGTGCGGCTGAGGGGAACCGAATTCAATCCCAACGAGTCGGCGTCAAGGGTGACCACCGGCAATCCCTACGTGCAGGAGGCCATCGAAGTCATCGCCAAACGGGCCGAGTTAATCGGCGATGGGGCGTTGACGGGGGATTTCTGCCGTGCGGAACTGCTCAGCAAGGCGGATGTCTGGCAATCGGAGGCTCAGAACACCTCTGGTGGCCGCACCCTCACTTACACCGAACCCTACGGCGAGGGAGGAGCCAAGAAGGGCACTACCGTCAGTCTTCTCCACAGCCCCGGCATGGAGCGTTGGGAGGAGTTCACCTGCCTCAACTCACTTCGGGAGGTCGAACCACCGGTCAAATTCATCATCAGCGATGGCGGGCTAGATGGAGACGAAGACGAAGAGGAAGTTGAGACGCCCGAACAGGAGGAGCAGTCATGACCACTTCCTCCCAGATGCGTAAATCCGAGGTTGGCGAAGTCCGCCCCAGCCAGACCCTCACCACCTTTGGCGTTGGCTCTCTGGTCGATCTCCCCAGCATGTCGGTGATCGTGATGGGGCTCGACGATTGGCCCATCTCCCATTCCACCGAGATCGCCGAAGAGCGGCTGTTGCTGTCGGCGCAGTCGATCCTTGGGGGACAAGTCAGCCGCTTCTTGACGCCACCTCGCGGCCCTGAATCGGTCGGGGCGCAGATCAACTGGTTTGATGAGTCCCGGCAAATCGGCGTGCCGGTAGCTCCCTTCCCCCGTTGGATGGTCTGTTCCCGTTGCCGCCTACTTGCTCCGCTGAAATCCGGCCTCTTCGAACCAAAGGTCTACCCTTACCGGCCCGACCGGGCCTGCTACGTCCACAACTGCACCACTCAGGGCCGCGCTCCACTGGTCGTGCCTGCCCGCTTCTTGGTGACTTGCGAGCGGGGCCATCTGGACGACTTCCCGTGGCTGGAATTCGTGCATCGGGGGCCAACCGACTGCAACGGGCCACTGCGAATGTTCGAGTTCGGCCCTTCGGGCGAAATGGCGGATGTCACCATTGTCTGCGACAAGTGCGAGGCTCGCCGCCGATTGGCAGAGGTCATCGGCCCACTGGGGGCCAAACAGATGCCCGCGTGCAGCGGAAGACGCCCCCACTTGCGGGATATCGATCCGAATGGCTGCGACGTGGATGAAGTTCGAGCGATTGCCTTGGGCGCCTCCAACCTCTGGTTCCCAGTCGTGATCTCGGCCCTTTCAGTACCACAAGCTGCCGACGATCTGGGCCGCTTGATCGAAGAGAATTGGGCCGTGCTGGAGAAGGCCACAAGCCTCGATGTCTTGAAGGCGTTTCGCCAGATCGGCCAACTCAAAGACCTTACGAAATACACCGACGACCAAATCTGGCAAAGGCTCGAAGAGAAACGGGCGGGAACCGGCGAGGGGGTCGAAAGTCCTGACGACCTAAAGTCGCCGGAATGGAAGGTTTTTTCCAAGCCTTCAACGGCCAGAGAAAGCCGCTCCTTCAAGCTGCGGCCCGTCGATCCGCCCACCGACTTTACTCAATACTTTACAAAAATTGTATTGGCCGAGAAGTTGAGAGAGGTTCGGGCTTTAGTCGGCTTCTCTCGGATCATGTCGCCACGGGACTTCGACAACCCCGCTGATCTTCCCCAAGAGCGACTGGCGAGTATTTCCCGCAAGGCGCCAACGTGGGTTCCTGCGTGCGAGACACGGGGCGAGGGGATCTTCTTTCATTTCAACGAGAAGTTGATTCAGGCGTGGGTCAAGAAGCATCATGCCTACGAGCGAGAGTTCGAGAACGGCCACGGTGCTTGGCGAGCGTCGAAAAACCTAGACCCGGCAACGGGGTATCCCGGCATTCGGTACGTCCTTCTGCACACCTTCGCACATGCCCTGATTCGCCAGCTCGCCATCGAGTGTGGGTACACCTCGGCGTCGATCTCTGAGCGCATCTACTCCCGGAATCCGTCCGATGGTGATCCGATGGCAGGTGTGCTGATCTACACCTCGGCCTCCGACAGTGAGGGAACGCTCGGGGGACTGTGTTCTCTTGGCGAACCGGACAAGCTCGGTCGGCATATTCGGCGCGCTTTGGAAAAGATGAGCCTGTGCGCGTCTGACCCCCTCTGTGCGGAGCATCTCATCGGCGGCGGCGAGACGCTGCACGGCGCTTCCTGCCACGCCTGCACGTTTCTTCCCGAAACCTCCTGTGAACGCGGCAACAAGTATCTGGACCGGTCTGCCCTGATTGCCACCGTGGAGCGGACTGATTTGGCATTTTTCGATTGAGGCCATGGAACAGCATCGCGTCATCGTCGAAGCCGCCACCGTATTGGCGAGCCATCTGCCTGCTGCCACAGCACTATCGGTGGCCGATGTGATCTTGACGACTGATCTGGCCAGTCTGCGGGCCGAGATCTCCAAGCGCGTTCCTCACCACCACCATCGGGATCTGGCTTTGGCCTTTGTCAACCAATGGCAGGAAGACACCAGCGACCTTGGTGCGGCAGTGGTTGCCGTTGCCCTCGAAACAGCGGCCATCTCCGAGCAGAAGCACCACGACTCCCAGAGCGTCGAACTGGTGTGGACCGGTCCCGACGTAGGGGAGATCCCGTTCCGCCGCACAGAACAGGCGATTCTTCAAGTGCTGGATTCAGCACAGGAACATCTGCTCCTCGTCAGCTACGCGGTGTACGCCATCCCGAATATTCAAAATGGAGTCATTCGCGCGGCCAAGAGGGGAGTACGGATCACAGTCGTCGTGGAGACGCCAAGTACGGTCGATGTCGAGAACGAATATTCGACACTCCGTGCCCTCGGCGAGGAGGTGGCAGCATGTTCTCGGGTCTATTACTGGCCGAAGGACAAACGGAGCCACGACAAGCACGGGAAGGTGGGAATCTTGCACGTGAAGTGCGTTGTGGCAGATGATCGCCAAATTTTCTTGTCCAGTGCGAATCTGACGAAATACGCTTTCTCGTTGAACATGGAACTTGGCGTGCTGATCACAGGCGGGAGGCTGCCCCGTCAAGTGGCTGAGAACTTTGAGCGGTTGATCAGTCGTCGGATTCTTTCCGAGACGTGACACCCTCGAAAAGAACAAAATCGCCGAAACGTACTGGACGAACAAATCAAGTGGGGTGAGGTTCTACTGACCTTCATACACAACCACAAGTCAGCGTCGTGGGCGAGTGACAGTGCAAGCTGCTGCCTCGTTTTCACTTCCCACTGCGTAACGCTACATCGATCAGGTCACCGCAACATGCTCAAAGGAGACCACAATGCCGCTGGACCACGTATTGATTGCTGAGGATGAACCCGCCATGGTCAACCAACTGGAAGCGATATTCACTGCCAATGGGTTTCGTACGCTATCCGCCGCGAATGGCGTCGAGGCTTGGAATACCCTCCTTGCGCACCCCGAGGAGATTGCTGCATGCATTGTTGATTTGCAGATGCCACCGGGCGATTTCGGCGGACGTGATTTAGTCCTAAAGATCCGCAGAGCCTTTTCAACTCTTCTTCCCATAGTAATTTATTCAGGACGCGGCACGATCTGCTTATCGCACGAAGTCACGAAAGCTGGCGCAAACGAGTTTGTGGAAAAGGAAGCTGGGCCACAACGCCTTCTTAATGTTGTCGCGAAGTTAATCTCCGAAGTAGCGAGGCCGGGCCAGAATGCACTCTCATCGCTCAATGCACTCGCCGCTAGCGGCGACGTTCAATGGCTGGCATCCAGATCGTTTACACAGCTTGAAACCTGCATTCGGAAGACGATTCTGTCGCAATATCAGCCAAGACAACTCCACGATCTACTTGTGCAGAAACGCCGTCCAGCACCTGCCCATGTCATGGACAGGCTTCTTCAATTGGCGGAGTTTACGAACGAGACAAAATTTAGCTTTGGTGATCTGCTTGACCTACTAACCGCTCTTTCCGCTGCCCAACTTCACAAGCTACCGCCCGCCAAGAAGTTGAGCCAGCTAAAGCAGCAAATCATTCCTGCTCGAAATAGTTTGGAGCACGGTCGCCAAGTTGACAACCGCACACTTCTGGTCGCCCTGCTGGCATCAGACGAGCTGATCAACAACCTTCGCGGACAACCATGAACACTCATCAGCCACCCCTTCTCGAATCGGCGCGCGCACAATTGGCCGCAAACGGCCTTGAAGGGCTGCTCACGCTGGCTACTACCCATGCCTCCGCAAACGAGTCTTCGGCCCAACTAACTCTGTCCTTTCTGGGCCACTGCGGGATTCAGTTGTCCCTTGTGTGGCACCACTTGCGGTCTGGCTTCCATCGCGATAGCGCGATTCTTACACGAGGCCTGAGTGAGTTTCAGCGTGCCTCTATGTGGGTCGATGCGCTTGCTGACAGAAATGCACTTTCGCAGTTGCGACTTGGTAAAGGCATGCAGCAACAGGACCTTTCGTTCATATTAAAGCGACAGTTCGTCACTGCGATCTTCGGCGCATGTTTCTATGCGAATACCAGAACTGCATGCGACATTGCGATAGATTATCTAGCTCCTTTCTTCTCCGTTCGGCTCGAAGGGGATAATCCCAAGAGCGAGCTGCAAAAGTATTCTCAGACACACTACCACGTTACTCCAGTGTACGCTGTCGCATCTGAGTCCGGTCCCGACCACAACAAACAGTTTGTTGTAGATGTTCGTATACCCGGACTTCAGAAGAAGGCAAGCGGCCGTGGTGGTACTAAGAAGGCCGCGGAGCAGGACGCCGCAATGCTGTTCTTGCAGGCTGTGGGTAAGCGGCCCGAGCAATTGAATTACCTTTCATCGCGTGCAAAGCGCGCTGACTGGACGCTGGCAAGATGGCTAAAAGATGTATCCCGACCTGTGGTGGACCGCACTCAGGTCGAGCCACTTGTCAAAGACCTCAGACGTCATATAGGCGTCGATGTTTCACGTGAACTCGCGGAAATCGCGGTTGCACACGCAAGTATACGACAAACTCCGGGACACTTCGGGGGAAAGGAAAATGGTCTCACGTTGCTCGGCAATGTAGTGTATTCCTATGCTATCCTGAGCGAGTTACTTCGACGAAGAACTCCCGCTGGGCTGCCAATGGAGCATGCCTACGGGCCAGCTAAGACGTTCGTGAGCACTTTGGACTCCAACCGGTACAAGCTCCGGTTTTCTCGTACGTGGTCCAAATACATAGTAATACGCAGCGATCTTCGACTGCGGATTCCACAGTCAATTCTGGTTGATGCGTTTGAGTCACTTCTCGGCGCAGCCGTTCTACACGATCTTACCAACGTGGATGCCATCACCGAGTATCTATGTAACGGCATTGGACCTGATGCAGACTTCGACAACGGGACCGTATCGCAGGACGTCGCAAGCAGGGTTCTCAATTCAGGAAAGAGCCTTCTGCAACAGGTTTATCAGCGATTCGGCCCACCCGATAACTTTCGCCTTGAAAAGAAGACTGAAGTGACATGCAGGGGGCCTGACCACAACAGTGTTTACGTGTGCCGGATGAAAGGGGACAACTCTGGGGCATTTGTCGGGGAAGCAAGTACAAAGGCCACTGCAGTTGACATGGCGTGTCGGAAGGTGTTGCTCTATTTGGGCCAGCATGTTACGAAAGGCTCGACTCAGACGTGCAAGGTTGCATGGATTGATCGCATGATCTCAAATATAAACGACGGCCTATTTCTGAATCCACGAGAGGTCGTTTGGCTGACGTTGCCGATTCGTAATCCCCTTCTGGCGCTTCCTGACGCTCTCGCCGCAGTTGCAGATGCGGTCCGGTCGTCTTCCTCAGCGGCAAGCGATGTAGCCTTACAGGCGATTGAACGCTGCGGCGCACTTGAGCCGCTTCAGAAGGAGCATTTATGCAAGTTCGTCCAGTCCCTTTCGGCGGGGCGAGAGTCTTCGCAGGTGTTGCAGGTGGTGCAGCGATCATTTCAGAAGTTGCTGGACACCACAGAAGAGGGCGGGGCGGAGCATGCGGTCAATATTCTTTGTTCCTGTCTGTTTGCACTTAAATGTTTAGGGCGACACGGGTGCCAGATCATCAGTCTTCACGATATAGCGATGGTCACCCTAGCGACTCTTCGTCCGAAACAATCGGGGTGTGCCGCGGTCCCGGCGCGGTTCGCATACGTTGATCGAGAGAGACTTGGCTCCGTGTTGGCACAGTTGCAGTCGAGTAGCCAGCATCCTGATGAGGTGCGCTTTACGCTGAATGAGTCTTCCTCGGCAATCCTTGAGATACGAGGGTGGCAGGAGATCGCAGATCACGAACCGCTGGTGAGAACCGCATGGGATCTATGCAAACTGGATGCATCCGGGTTTTCAGTCCGGCAGATAGAAGGAGGATGCGATCTCGTAATCCCGCTTGTCGAGCACATTTGCGTGTCACCCGAAGGGATAGCAGAGCCGTGTGAGAGGCAACAGAAGGGCTGGACGGGCGGAACGGCAGAAGGGAAACTCGACCCACAAGTCGCCAGTGTGCTCACGGCGCTTCACGAAATCAAGAATCGGATAATTGCGTACCCTAATAGTTGGCGGGAGGAACTCGCTGCGTATGCCGCAGGGTTGCGGCAAATCGCCGAAATTGTGCGAGCACCTCGACTTACCCGTATCAAGCTAGAGGCGGCTTACGAGGTTCTTTGTACAGCGATGGGTGATGCCAGCGCGGCGAGCGCAACAAAGGGACGATTGGACGTTTTGTACGAAGACGATATTGGGTATGGCGATGAGGCAATGATGATGCTTATTTTTCGGAACATAATCAACAATGCGTCAAGAGCGGCGCAGGAGTCTGGCAACGGCGTTTGGGGCGTCGAGGGCACCATTACCGGAGACGAGATCGACGTAACCGTGTGGAATACGTGCAGCGACATTTCCAACGCTCGTGCGAATATCGAGGGCGGGGGAACTGGGAAAACCACCCGTTTTGGAACAGGAATTGGCTTGCCAACAATTAGAAGACTGATGGCAAAGCTGCTGGGACGACTTGACTTTGAGTTTACAGCAGATTGCGTGCGAACACGGGTGTGCATACCAGTGGATCTGGTCAGTGCTTCAACCCTGATAACGGCCATGTGATGGAGTTTCCGTGCTGGCGCCCGCCCCGCGTTGTCCGAACAAGCTAACTCCACCCGACGACGGGGCGGCACTCGAAAAGAAAGCATGGACCCTCCGGCTGATGCACCGGTACGAAGAAGCAGCTCGTACCGCACGGCAGACGCTGGAGATCATGCCGGACAGCGAAGTCTGCCTTCAGCGGCTTGTGGAGTACGAAAGCCTTGCAGGCAATCCACGCCGAGCAGAGATGTTTCGCAAGAGACTACTCGATATAGGACACTAGTGGTGTGGTGGAAATAAGGCGAGCCACGTTGATCAAAGTAGCGTACCCGCCGTTGTCAGGCACGGCTTTTCCGATGACTGTTCAACTACATCCTCATAGAAATGTGGAGGCGCCGATAAGTGTTGGATAGAACAATCAAGCGGCGAATCCTCGAAACGCATCAACAGCTTTTGGACAAGAATGAGCTTTGGCCTCGTCAAAAATTGATTCGCTTCGGTGCCGCCTTCGGAGCAGCCACTCTTGCGGTAGTAAGTTTGTGCGGACTCATTGCACAATGTGGTGAAAGACCACACGAGGCCCAGCAATCGCCCGAGCAGGGAAAGGTTACCGATTATGGAAGCGATATTGTCTCGGCAATCAGGCGTTCCTCGGAGGCTATCCGCCTTAATCCGAAGGGTCTGAAGGCGTACTGTCTCCGAGCCGAAGGATATTTGGCAACTCAGCTTTCGGACCAGATAGCCAAGGCCATTGCCGACTGTGACGAGGTCATTCGACTCGACCCGAAGAACGCTGAGGCGTACAGAATCCGAGCAAGGGCCTACGAGGAGAAGAGGGACTGGGATTCTTTCGGCAAGGCCATTGACGACCTTAATGAGGCGATCCGGCTGGACCTAAAGAATCCTCATCTTTACCGTGCCCGTGGGATGACCGCTTTCAAAATGGGCAGGTCCGGCTATGATTTCAATGTGAACCTCCAGAAGCTGGAGGAGTTGAATAGGGAGCAGAAGGAGTTGGAGGAAGCGCTGAAGGAATTGGAGAAAGAGTAGTAACCTTGCCAAGACCTGACGGCCAAGCACCGCAGGTCGGACTTGAACGTCACATGGTTGAGAAGAGCCTGAACGACATCCTTGAAGCCGAGGCAGCCATCCAGCAATGCCTCGGCAACGATATAACGACGTACCTGCGAGTCTTCTTGTGCGACCCACTGGGACTGCAAATATCCCCCGAATTATGAGAAACCATTGACTTTCGGTAGTGGTTGGGTTCTGGTAGTGGCAGTTTCATTTGGGCAGGGGAAATAGACATGATCACGCTGAAATGCAGGAGTTGTGGTGTTGGACTGAATGCCAAAGACGAACAGGTAGGTAAGCGATTGGCGTGCCCGAAGTGCGGAGCCCCGATCATCGTGGACCCGCCTGCGAAACCGGCAGAACTGATCAGCCCACCAGGGATTCCACAACGCCAGCAGCAAATGACATCTGGGTGGTTCTGCCAAACCATGGGGGAGACGTTTGGACCATTGTCACCGGCTGAACTAAAGGCAAAGGCGGACAAGGGCCTTGTTACGCGGGATACGCTTGTCCGCAAAGGCATACACGGCGAATGGGTGGCTGCTTGGCGCGTCAAAGGTCTTTTTGGCACTTCAGAAAGGGAAGAAGAGCCTGATTACAACCGGCAAACTATTACACCAGAATTGAGGCAAGAGATGGCGGTCGCCTCGCCACCAACTCCAGTCGACTGTGCTTGGCGGTTAGAGAGCAAGCAAGTCTCGGACTCTATTCCGCAACCAGATCCGGCTGCTGGAGAGAATCGAGGGCAGCCTATTCCGCAACCTGTCCCGGAAGCTGCCCAACCACAGCAGGTTTACAGAGCGACGCGTGCCCGTTTACTCTGGCCTGCGATTGTTGCACTCCTAATAGTGCTGCTGCTGGTCGCTCTCCTGAGACCGTGGGACAGAACCGCACAACAGCAGAATGATGAAACTGCCGTTGCCCCCGATGAAACCGCCCTTGCAAACAAGAGCATCGATCAGAAAATGTTTCAGGAGGCCGAACGTTGGGCCGCCACTTTGTGCAGTAACTCAACATACTCACACTCAATGCGGAGGTCTGTTGCGGACATATTAACTAGCGAATTAGTACTTATTGAACCCGAAGTGCAAACGGATGCAGAAAGAATGGTACTCGAATTCTTCAAATACATCCGTGACATACAATTAACCATTTGCACTTTGGGAATTATTAAGGAAGAAGCAGAAAACTGCGTACGAGCGGGGGCGGAACAGGCACACGAGGCGCGCAATTTGCGCGATCGAGGAGGTTTCACCGATACCGAATGGAAGACGTTGATTAAGAGCTTCAACGAAATGGCCGAGGCCGCGACGCTCGTCGCGAAGGGGTACGTCCCAGTAAGTTCTTCTGACGAACCGCGTTTAGTTGAAGCTCTCTGTAAGCAAGCTGTAGAGGTGGGGTTCGTCGAACATGATGGGATCAAATGGGTGGAATACGACCCAACCGTAAGTAAGTTACAGATGACCGCCGACGCCGTGTTAAAGTCCACGATGGTCGAAATCCGAAAGCACAAGTAATCGCCCTTGAGCGGTAGTGTATGTAGCCATTGAACCAGTACCTTTTCCAGCGATAATCCCATATTCTTCCTTTCAGCAATTGGTGCTTCGGTCTGTGTGTGGCGGTTTCCCGTTTCCATCCGCATCGTCACAAATGGGCTATCCAACCCTTTTCTGATTTTCGAGTGCACCGGAAAACAATCCAAAAGAACGACCTTTCCAATCAGCCGTTTTACATTCCCGCTCAGTTTCCTCCCCCCATCGATCTCGATTTCGCAGTCTCCCAACTCGTTGACCAACCGAACAAAAACATATTCGTCCGGCTCAATGTAATTGGGATAGAGAGACACCCGACTTGTCACTTTGAAAAGAACCCACGTCTTCAGCTCTACGAACGGGGCAATCAGCATTCGATAGTGGGTCGTGGGCAAGATTCCCATGTGCCGATAGATAAGCTTGCTCTATATCCCCAGCATTTTGAGTAGCTTCGCCTTCGCCGACAAAGCCTGCTTTCGAAGCGTCAAGTAGTCCACATCGGGGATGTATTCATTCTGTCTACCTTTGTCCAACAAATCCGCGATGTATTGGCGGCTTACAAGGGCAGACCTGCAAATGGCTCTGCTCTTCACTCCGTCCAAATAGAGGTTGACTACGTACTGGATTTTTCGTTTTGACAAGTCCGTCAGTACAGGTTTCTTGATCGTTTCCTCTGCTATCATGTTGGAATATCTCCGTAAATTAGACTAGAATGGAAAAGGAAGTATAGTGCTAAGTTATTATACGACAATTCCCTTTTGCCGCTCAGCATAATTGCATGCCCTCTGCTCAGATAAATTGCTGTACTACTTGGAAAGAAGAAGAGGGCTTCCTTCTTCCAAGTAGACCTCTTTGTACAGAATAATGTCCGTTCGTAATGCTTCTATCCCACCCGGACGGCAGCCTGCTCAGACTGGTCGCCGCCTGCTACGTCCATGACCCCGATGAAACCGGCGAAGAGGCGGAGAAACGGCGGATGGGTGAATTTCTTGCACGCGCATTCAGGGGACTCAACGAGGTCATGTACGGCCTCGCACTCAGTGAGGACTCCAACCGCGAGATCGTGGATGCGGCCATGCGTTGCCTGTTTGAGGACGATATAGACGGTGAGGGCGGCGGATCGGAATCAAGGGGACCAGCGGAGTGACGACAGTATCCATGGGTACGTATATGACCCGATGGCGTTTTCTTCTGATTCATTCCGAGCCTCAAGCACCGCCCCGTTCGACCGTCAGGTCGCAATTCTCGCAGTACCAATCGCAATCCAGCAGTTGTCCGCAGTCGGGACAATCGGGTGTACGATCACGGCCTTGATGATCAGTGATTGCCCTGTAGAGCCTTTGCTGGTCGTCACTGTCGAGCAGAATGTCGCTCCCCCAGCCATTTGACAGCCAGAGCGTGTCTTCGTCCACGATTTTGATCGTCACCCGGTCGTTCAGATGCGAGCGTTTGAAAGACGACATCTGGATGCGCAGCCACTCCTGTTTGTCTTCCACCAGTGCCCCGTCTCAAATTATCTGACCGGAGAACTCCCGCTTTGACTGTCCGCCACGAGTGAGGGGAGACAGTGGTCTGTATGGGCGCAAGCGAACACGGATGACCAAATCATCGAGCAGCTTGGGGTCCCCGCCGGCCTGGGTGAGCTGGAAGTCGATGTAATGGAGAGTCTGCTCTCTGGTCAGCGGGCGGATCTGGTAGCGGACGGAGATGCGATTCAAGAGATCGGCATGGCGGGAGCGCCGCAGCACGGCGCGAAGCGGGTCCTGGCCGGCGAGCAGGATCTTCAGCGGAGGCCCGACATCGACGGCCGAACTGATCAACAGTCGCAGGTCGGTCAGAGCGTCCCCGTCAAGCAGATGGGCTTCGTCGAAGATGAGCAGCAACGTTCCTTCGGCCCGGGCTGCTCGTTCGAGGATTTGTTCATAGAGACGATCCTTGCCTCGCCTGCCCGCACCTGCTTAATCCACCAGGGCGACAGAGTCGCCCTGGTGGTACGTCCCGCGCCGCCCAACTTGAGGATGCAAATGGGTATACCTGGGTAACTATGGCCGGGGAGCCCCCCAGATTATTACCTATGGGTTCCGGGGGCCCCACTCGCGCGAGAGTATCTTTCGAGATCCCCGGGGTTCAAATACACCTAATCCGAGGGGGCGGAATGTGGGGATGTCTGGGAATGGGCTTTCTTTGCTTTCCCATTGCTCAGAGGAATTCAGGCCTCCGAACATCGCCTCTGGAAGTCCGGTCGCACGGAAAGGGTATTCCTTTGGACAGGAATGGGCAATGGAAGGCAGGCAAAGCCACAAGCGAGAAGCGTCGGCAGGGCCACCAGGTAACTATGGCCGAAGTGGGGCCGATTGATACCGGATAGTCTCCCGGGGGCCCCACTCGCGCGAGAAACTTCTCGAAGACCCCCACGGGATCATCGCCCAGGGGCCAGAACTGGCGGAATATCACAATTTCCCAGAATGGGCTCTCGCCGCCGGACCTGAGCATCGCTCTCCATCACGTTCTCGATATGGCGATCCGCGATCCAAGTGCAAGCGTCAGCCATTCCCTGATTCGGGAATGTGGTTTCTGTTGTGTCCAGGATCGAGAAATCGTATTAGTGCAGCGACCGGCCTCGGAAATCTGCCCCATCCCAACGATTGACTTGAGCCACATGCCCTGCGAAGCTGCACAGACCAACAACGGCTCCGCAGAGATCTCGGAGCCGAACCGACGTCTCAGAAGGATAAGGCCAAACGACTCTGGGGGGGCTTTCAAATGCCAACATCGGACTCAGCCGATGTGATTGCAGATACGATCAGGAACAGGTTCAACATCCTTAAGGCTCAACGTCGGGCTGAGGCAAAACAACATCTGCATCCGATTTGCCGCGGCACTTCTCCAAGATATCGCAAATCTTGTCAACAATAGCCGGGTCGGATACATATCCAAGTTCCCTTGAAACGGGACCCAGCACTATTACTACCGGATTATTCCAGTCGCCATCATCTCCACCAGCGGGCTGGATGTAGATACTAGAGTTATTCCGCACACCATAAGCGTTCGTTCCATCAAGCTCATAGGATAGCTCATCAGCCTGAACGACCTTGACCGGAAAGCCACGCTCTCTAAGTGCACCAAGTAGGCCATCCCGGTAAATCTCAATCTCTGGGGGCATCATTGACTGCTAGCCTCCGCAGGAACTCGACTAATGACATGACGAGAGCAGCAATGATAGCCAATCTGCCACCCGGAGACCAGCGCCTGAAGCAGTCGCCGACTACGTTAGAAGCAAAGGCTACCTGGTTGAAGAGATGTGGGAAGACAAGTACTTCGTCGAGGAGGACGGCAATACACGCGACCTTGCCACGATTGCCGTTGAACCTGGCAAAGTCGTCGTATCCAATGTAAGGACGTACGGCGAAAAGGAAGTCTTGTTGTCGGACCCAAACTCCATCAGCTTGGACGGGGAGGGAGAACTCGAACGAGTAGTCGAGGAGTTCTTGCCGATGGGCGCCAAGGAGCTTGTCTAGCCGTCCCCCCCCTGCCGAGACCAATCCCGATTGCTCGCGACCCGCCAAGCACGGGACCTACGTACCCGCGGCATCGATTTCACGTCTCCCAAAGCAGCCGATCCGATCGGCTGCAGCCCGCGGTCGGACGGCCTCCGGCCGCCGCCCAGGGCTTCTGAGCCCTCTGGGCCACGTTCTCCAAAATCCTTGGACACCCGGACACAGCGTCGCAAACCCAGGCGGCGCAAAGAGAAACGGCGTCCTTGGGGGATGGGGCGTGTCCGGGCAAGTCGCCCACGTAGACGGGGATGCGAATGGGTATAGGCGGACAGTGAAGAAAACGGGTGCCCCCTGAGCGCAGCGACTGGCTCAAGAACTGCACCAGGCCTGAATATTCCGGTCCGACTTCTGACGTTCTGAGCGCATTTTGCCCCGAAAAGCGCAAATAGGCGCGATTCGAGAACGGTTGTTTCTGTGGGCTAAGATGTTAGACGGCTTGGGCTTGCAGCGGTCGGGACTGGCAATTTCCCAAGCTGGAAGTCGCGGGTTCAAATCCCGTCTCCCGCTCTGAACGTAAACCATTGCCGAATCTGGATTTAAGATACCTGCCGGCGGTCGGCAGTGCGGCCTGAGAGTTCTCAAAAACGTAGTACCGGTACTACCGAGAGAACAGAAAGGTCTGCACATGCCCCCCAAACAACGTAGGGTGCCACGGTATCGTCATTACAAGCCCAAGAATCTGGGCGTTGTCAGGATCGACGGTCGGGACCACTACCTAGGTAGGTACGATTCAGCTGCCAGCTGGGAAAAATACCACCGTCTAGTTGCGGAGTGGCTCCGCCACCTCAATACAGGTGGTACCATTTCTCCGTCTCCCACTCTGACGCAGTCTTCAGAAGGGCACGGCCCGTCCATCGATCAGGTGATCCTCGCATATTTCGAGTTCGCCAAAGGTTACTACAGGAAGAACGACCAACTGACGGGTGAGACCGAAAACATCCGTCTGGCTCTCCGGCCCTTGCGGAAGCTCTATGGCCAGACCTCTGCGAGCGCCTTTGGCGTGCGGGACCTGGAACTCGTCCGCGAGAATATGATCCAATCTGGGCTCGCACGAACGGTCATCAACGCCCGGGTCGGCAGAATTCGGCGGGCATTCCGCTGGGCGTCAAAGAAGGGGCTCGTGCCCGAGACCGCGTACCACGCTTTGACCGCCCTTGAGGGGCTCAAACGTGGTCGCTCAGCTGCGAGGGAAACCGTTTCAGTTCAGCCTGTCCCTGCGGAGCACGTCGAGGCTGTCTTGCCATACCTTGGCAGCCATGTTCGTGCAATGGTATTGGTGCAGGAACTGGCCGGAATGCGTCCTCAGGACATCCGCAACATGCGTACCGGCGACATCGACATGTCCGCAGATGTATGGGTGTATAAACCTTGGACGCACAAGACGGAACACCACGGTGCTGTGAGGAGAATTGCCCTGGGCCCCCGAGCACAAGCGATCCTCACACCATTCTTGAAACCCGATAAGCCAGATGATTACGTCTTTAGCCCGAAGGAGGCCGTGGCAGATCTCCGCGACAAACGGCGTCAGCAACGCAGGACCCCAATCACGCCGAGTCAACTTCAGAGAACACCCAAAGCGAAGCCAAAACGAACCCCCGGGGAACAGTACAAGAAGGGCAGTTATGAGACCGTGATCAGGAGGGCATGCCTCAAAGCTGAGGTACCTGTTTGGTCGCCAAACAGACTCCGGCATAATTGCGCAACCAGAGTGCGGCAAAAGTACGGCATCGAGGCCGCTGCAGCAGTGCTCGGGAACAGCTTGGGAATGGTCGCTGAGGTGTACTCGGAAAGTAATTTTGAAAAGGCCATGCAGGTGATGCGGGAGATTGGATAATGGGGCGGCTGTCGATGTGTTACATACCTATGATCTGCCGTGCTGGGGAAGATCACTGGATTGCATCGGCACTGTGCTGTGCAAACCGTAACTCGGCCAGCAAAGACACTCGTGATTCGGGAGGCTGATATGCAGGGATCAAACGACTCTCCGGATGAGATGGCTGCTGCAGAACCCTGCTGGGATAGTGCGCTATCGAACAGACTTGTCGCCGCGTATCAAGCAGGCCGGTTGTTGAATCAGTTGAACTACTGTCTTCAGAGGACAACGTTGCTCACGATCGATTGGGGCCCAACCGTGAAGACGGTCTTTGATAGGCTGGAGTTAGTCCGTTGTTTCCTTTCGACGGCAAAAGAGACTGTCGAATCGGACTGGATCGAGAAGATTTTTCGTGATTGGGAAGGTGCTACTAATTCTCAAGCCTTCTGTGAGGAATTCGCGGATTCATGCCGGCGCGCGGAACGCATTTCTGACGATCCGGAAGATAGACCGGAGAACATCCGCGAGTCTCTTGTAAAGCTTCACGTCGAAAAGGGCCCGGTCCAAGCGACCCGAGATTTCTTTATCAGTCTTCTTGGTGGTGATGAGCAGGACGCATTTGTATTAGGCATTTATTTGGATCGTTTGGTTCGTCGACAGGATGTTCATCGATACATGGTGAAGCCAAACGATCCAGCGAGTTCATCGTCCATTGCAGGCGCACTCCAACAATTGCAGGTGGGGGGCACTAGTTCAGCGGCTGACAAGAGGAGCCTTGCAGACTACATGCCTCGGCCTGGAGAACTGAAGCCAGACGGATCCTGTCTGTCAAAACTTGGAGTTCTCGCACAGAAATGCGGTATCCCGGGTGCCGTTATCAGCCACAACGGTCTGACATTAGATCCGTCCCTAGCAACCCCGGCCGCTAGGCTTGCCCATGTAGCAGAGCTTGACAAACAGATCCGAGAGTATTTTGCCCCGCATGCCAGCTCTTGTGAGAGTGCTGAGGGCAAAGGTGGCACGCACCTCGCATCATCTGGCTCTGCTGACAGGCATCCGGTAATCCCCGTGGAACGCACGGCCGACCAAGACAAGAGCGCCGGGGGGACCGACTCAGTAAAACCGCTGGAGCCGGGGGAGTACGAAAGTCTCATCGCGATTAAGAAAACGATTGACCCAGAAAACAAGTATATTGGTGAGAGCCTGGCGATTCTGCGGATATTCGAGAAGATTGAGCAATTCAACAGGACGCCAGACAAACCGGTTTTGATACTGGGTCCCACCGGTTCAGGGAAGACAGAGATTGCCAAGTATGTTCACTCCAGCAGCAGCCGAAAGGACAAGCCGTTTCGCCGAGAGCAGGCCGTGGACAATGCGGGTAGTGATGCGACTGCGATGAAGGGTCGATGGGCCGGTTATGGTAAGGGGCACGGCTTTCCGGGCATCGATCAGAAGGGCCAGCCGGGCTTGTTGCACGAGTGTGACGGGGGCACCATCTTCATCGATGAAGTGGGTAGGTGCACTTCCCAGTTTCAGACGTTCCTTTTGGGGGTTATTGACCAACAGAAGATTCCGCCTGCGGGAGGAAATGGTGGGCTTATTAAGGCAAATGTGCGGCTAATCTTTGCAACAAACAAGACGCTCAAAGATCTTGATGCGACTGTTGGGGATAGCGGATTTGCTTACGATTTGCTCGATAGAATTCGACGTTACGCACTAATTATTCCAGCACTGTCAGAACGTCCGGAAGACGTAATCTCTTTCTGCAACAAAGAGTGCGAAGGCTGCAAACCAACGTTTAAGTTTCTCGTATGTTTGTTGCGGTACGATTGGCCAGGCAATGTCCGCGAACTACTGGACGTTCTGGAGAAGGCGATCGCAAAGGCGCAAAACGCTAGAGACTTGACAATAGAGCACCTGGAACTCGCGGACGCTTGTATCATTGACGAGGTTAAGGTAATGAGTGAGGAGGCTGCTTGCGAGGAAGTGCTCAGGTTCTTGGTGTCGTTGCTTAGGCGTGTCATTTCGGCAGGGCTGCAAAATCTTTTCGGGGCAGCCGCGGTCGGCACGAATGCGCGAGCGGCGGTGCCGTCGGCGCGGAGGGCGAAGCGGGGAGAGCTGGCCACGAGGCGGCAGAGCGAGAGTCGCTCATCTCGTCAGCGAGACAGCGGTGTGCGGGAGGGG
>JAAYAY010000006.1 GCA_012719125.1 Planctomycetaceae bacterium
ACGCTGGTGATACTTCCACATTAAAGGAACAGAAGAGAAGAGGCACCGGTACTCTGAACTGACAGGAGACGTTGCCTCACCCATAACCCAAGCACTTGGAGTGTCTGTCAAACTGGAGCCACCTCAAAGCCGTCGTGGTGTTTCGAGGTGATCACGATGTATCGCATGCCGGCCTCTTCGGCCATCGCCGCCCAGGCGTCGGGATCGAACTTCACCGGGTTGAAGTCCTTGGCATAGCTGCGGTACTCGGCCACCGGGATCTGGGCACTCCGCATGATCCACTCGCCGATCCCGCCAATCTGCTTGCCGTGGTAGGTTCCGGCCGGCACGGAGTACACGCCCCAATGAATGAACATGCCGAACCGGGCCTCGCGCCACCAAGCCATGCGGGCATCGCGTTGCTCGGGCGTTTCGTCGGGAACCGAGCCGGCAGCCTCTGCCGCGATCAGATGTGGCGAGAGAAGAAACAGGAAGGCAACGGCTGGAAGTATGCGTTTCATGGTTCTGGTCCTGTGTCTTGGGTGAAGCGGAACTCGAACCATTAGAATAGGACGAGGGGATGGAGAGAGTCTACAGGCGGGCATCGCAAACGGTGTCGGATACTCGTGCGAATCCGGGAAAAGCAGGGCAGGGGCATCTTCTTCGGTATTCACTGCATGCCTTCGCTGGACGCAGGAAAGACATGTGCCATGCTATCGAGATCTGCACTGTCAGTTTGCGGCTGGCGTTGTGGTACCTCCGAAGAACCAAGCTTCCGTTGTCATCCCTCCGTTGATTGAGTATTCTGATCTCGACGACCTCATGACAGGAGGCCTACATGCGAGACAACTTAACGACTCATTCGGTGTCAACTTCCTCTTTCAGGTGTCTTCTATCGCGCAGGCTGCTCTCGATCCTCCTCCTGACGTTCTCCGTGTGTGCCCCAGCCTGTTCAGACGGCCAACGCCAAGTCGACGAAACAGTCCGGAATGGGAATCGAATCATCGCGGCTCTAGAGCAGTATCGTGACGAACATGGGTGCTACCCCGACAAGCTGAATGACCTATCGCCGGAGTATCTTGCCGAGATACCTTCGGCCACCTGGGGATTAGGAGAGTGGAAGTACGAGGCAGATGTGAACGACTTCGATCTGCACGTGGATGAATCAATCCATACCGGTGACGGCTATCATCTTTGGTTGCGCTACTTGGGAAAAGAGTCCGGCTGGCAGTTCGGAGACTGAGAACGAGTGCGATTAATAGAACGTGTTATGAACAAGACAACCATCGCCGAACAACTCGGCCAACTCCTCACCGTCCGCGGGGCGGCCATCGTCGCCTGCGCCGATCTTTCGCCGCTTCCGGCAGACGTGCGTGGCGGTCTCCCCCGCGGCGTCTCGATCGGTGTGCCCTTGACTCCCGAGATCATTGCTGAGATCGGAAAAGGCCCCACGGTCGAGTATGCCGGGGAGTATGACCGGGTCAACGCCCTGCTGAACGAGTTGTGTGAAGCCTGTGCCGAGTTCCTCATCGAGGCAGGGCACCAGGCCATCCCGATCAAGGCGACGGTCTCCAACGACGAACTCGACCTCGAAACCCTCTCAACGCGTTTGCCCCACAAGACGGTGGCTCGGCTTGCGGGCGTCGGCTGGATCGGCAAGTGCGCTTTGCTGATCACGAGGGAATTCGGCTCGGCCGTTCGCTACAGCACGGTGCTGACCGACGCCCCGCTGCCCACGGGCATTCCAGCCGAGGTATCTGAATGCGGCCACTGCAACGTCTGCGTCACCATCTGTCCGGCCGACGCCCCCAGCGGGCTCACCTGGCAACCCGGCATGGCTCGCGAAGAGTTCTTCAACGCCCACGCCTGCTGCCAGGCGGCCGCGGACCAGTCGAAAGACATCGGTTTCGACGGCACCATCTGCGGGCGATGTATCGCCGCGTGTCCGCATACGCGGGAATACTTGCGGCGCAGCTTGGCCTGACGGGCGAGCTAAACGAAGAGCGGCGTCCTACAGATCTCGGCGACAGAACACCAGCGTCGCCAGTCCAATCGAGAGCAGCGTGGGGATCCCATAACCGAGACTCACCCGCCACAGCGAGATGTCTGCGAAGGCCTCTCGATCGAAGTACTGGTTCTTTTTCGGAGGAGGGGGCGCGTCGACGCCAAACCAGCTCCCCACTGAGTCGATCATCTCGCTGATCTTCTCGGCTTCGATTGCATCCGGAACCCGATCCTCTTCACGCCACGGCTGACAAAGCAGAACGGGCATGGCCTTGCTCAAGCTGAATGGCGAGAACTCCTCCAACTTGAACGCGCCGAGAACGGCAGCCGACACGAGCCACCCGACGGCCAGCAAGGCTACCGTGACCATTTGGCGTCGAAGCAATGTTCCCATCAGAAATGCGAGTGAGACCTGGAGGGTGAGCACAAGGCAGACAACGAACAACGCGGCCAGGATTCCAAAGCAGGTGGCGGGAAACAGAGACTCCGGCCGGTCGGCGAACACGACGAGCAGGATGGCCGGCACGACCACGACCAAGAACACGCCCAGTACCACGATCACCCGTGCCGCCCACGAAGCCAGCAGATACTCGTGACGGGTGACCGGGCGACAGAGGACTCCGTCAGACAACGATTCGGCCCGATTGCCCGCCACGGGGCCGACTCCCAGCATGATTGCGACCAGAAACCACGGAACGACGAGGTAGAAGAACATGATCTGCGCAATCAGGGTGGAGTCGTCCGACACACGCCATTGCGTGGCGAGCACAAACAGAACGGCCAAACCGCTCAAAGCAAGCCATACCCGTACAAGCCAACTGGAAGCCAGCGAACCCAGATCGTGCTGGAAAACCGCCAACGTCGACATCAGTCGCGTCTTCACGTCCATACTCAACCTCAGCCTTCGTTGCTCGCGTTTCGGTGACTCGCAGACGTCTGCCGCGCACTGTTCAGCTCGAAGCGTTGGAAGCCGTGCGCTTCGTCTTCATCCAGTAGTTGCAGGTAGGCGTTTTCCGTTTCGTTTCGCCCGGAGTGAATCGAAAGCAATGGCAGGCCGGCTTCGGTGACCTTCTTGAGCACTTCCGACAGGATTGCTGCCCGCTCGTGCTCGGGTGCAATCTGTACGGTCACCGTCTGCACCGTCGCACGGGCGGCGACAATCGAGTCGAGTTCAGAGATTCCGCCGACAAGCTGCTGCAGCCGCTCGTCGTCGGCCTCGATCTCCAGCGTGAACTCGTCCCGCCGCAATCGGCGTTTCATATCCCGCATGGGCCCCGAGAAGATCATCCGCCCCTCGTGCATCACGCCCACGTGATCGCAAATCTGGTCGATGTCGCCCAGGATGTGGGTGGCAACCACCACGGTGCGAGTCTTCCCCAACTCGCGAATCAGGTCGAGGGTGAATCGCCGGGCGGCCGGATCGAGTCCTGCCGTCGGTTCATCCCAGATCAACAGCGGGGGATCGCCTACCAGCGAAGCAGCAATTCCGAGTCGCGTGGCCATGCCCGTCGAAAAGCTCTTGATCTTCTGACTGGTTGCGCTGAGCAGTCCGACGGCCCGGATCAGCGAGGCGATCCGCGGCTTGCGCTCCTCGCGTCGTAATCCGCAGAGCTTTCCGACAAGGTCGAGGTAGTCGACAGGACGCAAGTGGCCGGGCAGTTGGGGATTGGTCGGCAGGTAGCCGATCGACCGCCGCACTTCGACGGCGTTGGGCCCGCAGACGCGTCCGAAGACGACGGCCCGGCCGGCCGTGGGCCGCTGCAAACCCAGCAGGATCCGCAGCGTGGTCGTCTTTCCCGCTCCGTTTGGCCCCAGCAGGCCAAAGATCGCTCCCTTGGGAACGAACAGATTCATGTCGTTCACGGCAATCAAGCGACTGCCGAAGACCTTTGTCAGCCGTTCGGTCTGAATCGCGGCATCCACGTACAGTCTCCCCTCTTGTGCAACGGGGGTGGCCCCGAGGAGGTTATTCGGTCTGTCTGCCTCAATCTTGGCCCCTTTCGGTGAGAATTCTCCTCGGACTGCGGGGTCTATGCACAATTTGCGGATTAGTCCGGGATTGCCAATCCCGTTCTCGCGGATGAAGAAGGGGACAGTCACCACAACTGATCGTGAGCGGTCTGCCGCGAGGACACAAGATGTTGCGGTGCCAGTCCCCATTTTCACCGGCCCGCCCTTCCGCCGTGGCGGCCACCGCCATTTTGCGGGAATCCACGTCGTCCCACCTGCAAAACCGGCGGTAGATTTCAATGTATCTCTCCGTTTTGTCCCGCGATTCGACCGCGTGGAAGTTCCGACCTCCACGCGGTCGTTTCTTTTCTTGCGTGGCGAACCGCATCACGTTTGACAGCCTGCATTTACAGCGTGCCCTAAAAAGCCTATCTTGACGCCTGGAGCGGCTCGGAATCGCGAAAGGGGGGACTGTCCCGGTTTTTGTGGCAGGACGCCACAAAAATGGGACTGTCCCCTTCCGGCACGATCACGAGCACAGAATTCGGTACAGGCCCCGAAAAGGTTCCCTCCGAGCCTGACCCACCTGTTTGGAGGCGATGAGATGAGTTCCGCGGTACTCTGCGCTGTAATGCTGTCAGTGACCGTTGATTATGGCTATGAGGCCATGCCGGGCGACGGGATCCGCTACGTGATCCAAATTGAGCCCGAAATGCTCAACCTTCTTCGCAGCGGCCAAACGGTGGGCAGTACCATCCCCCCAGAAATAAGGGGGCGACTCCACGCCTTCCGCGTGGTGGCGAATCACGACCCACTGCAGAAGGAGGTCCCCCCGCTTCCGGAAGGTGCGGAGAAGACTGGCCCGCTGCCACCAGAACTACCGGAGCAGCCAAAGCCAGACGCCGCTACGCCCCCTTCTCCCACATCATGGCCGACAGACTGGTTTCCCGAAGGAGCCCCATCCGCGTCAGCGCCCAGGCTGTTTCCCGACCAAGGAAAGGTCATTCAGGCATCGGGGACCCAAGAGGAGCCCCAGTCATTGGACGGCCCAAGCGGGTGGCCGCAGCCGGAGGACGAAAACGAGTCGAAACCCTCGAAACGCGATCCTTGGTTCCTTTTGGCCCTGCTCGTCGCCGCAGGATCCAGTACTGGAATGATCTTCTTCGGCTGGTTGGCCTTCGACTATCGGTCCCGATACCTGGGTCTGCTCCAGGATTCGACGGAGAACGACAACTCGTGGCTTAACGACGTCGGCGATTCGGATGATCGCGAACCGGTGGCTCGGAACTCGGCCGATTCCTCCCTCGATTTCGAGCGATCCAAGAAAGGGGCTGGCGAAGGTCAGAAGTCCGATGATTCGGCATGGCGAGATCCCGATTCCCAGCCGGAAGAGCCTCTCGACGATTGGCTCGACAAGGAAGACAGCCGGAGAAAGAAGTCTCGTCGCAATGCTGATGACTAACTCGACACCAACAAAAGCCCCTAGCCGGTCGGAAACAGGCCCCGCAGAAACTCCTGGTTCTTCACGTAACTGTCGAACATCTTTCCGCCCGGCGGCACAGCGCCTTCGATGACCAGCCAGCCCTGCCAGCCGATCTCATCGACGGCCTCCTTCACCTTCTGGAAATCGATCTTGCCCTGCCCCAGCAGGAAGCCGTTTTCCTTGCAGTGGATCTGGCAGATGCGATCCCTGCCCAGTTGCCGGATCTCCTTGTAGACGTCGTAGCCCATCTTGTCCATGTTGGCCACGTCGTAATAGACCTTGACGGCCGGTGAACCAACGGCGTCGAGGATCCGCCGGTGGTCGTCGGCGTTCAGATACGACTCGATGCCCAGGACGACGCCCGCCGCTTCGGCCTTCGGGGCCGCCTTCTTCAATCGCTCGATGGTGGCATCCTGCATGTCCTTCTTGTCCTTCAAGTCGCCGTTGAAGAAGAACGCCAGCAGAACGACCTTCTGGTTGAGTTTGGGCATCACGTCGATGCAGTCGAGCACCCACTGTTCCGCCTCGGGTGAGGTGGCATAGGGTATCTGGTTCAGGATTCCCATGGCGAGCGAACAGATTTCCACCTCCTGCTTCTTCGCTTCCGCCAAATACTTCTGGCGGTTCTCGGCCTGGCGGAGATCGTACGGATCGCCGGGCTTGCCGAACGAGACCTCGACGCCGTCGAGCCCGATCTCGCGAGCCATCTTCATGGCCGCCACGTCGCCGCGGTTCTGAATCGACCAGTCGCAAGCGCCGATCTTATAGGTTCGCTTCGGGTCGGCCGCAAGAACCTCCCAGGCAGACGAGGCAAGCAGGCTGCCCCCGAGGGCAGCCAGGGCGGAACGGCGATTGATTCGTGGTGTGTTCATCGATTCCTCCTGGAATTCAGAGGCGGCAAATTGGTGCATCGCGGGACCGGAATGCCCCATTATAACGACAACGCTCCCGACGAATCCAGGGGACGCCGCTCTTCGGACATTGCTTCGTCTCCTGCCACGGGAGCGTGGACAATCGCCGTGCGGAGTGGTAGAAAGGCTGCCGGACACGTCCACACAACGGGAGGATTCACCATGAACCGACACATAGCCATGCTGACAACGGCCTTGGCCTGCCTCGCCCTGAGCGTTTCTCAAGGAGAGGAGGCGAAATCACGATTCGAGTTGGGCCGCTCCCAGAAGCTTCGCATCCTCGTCGACAAGGTCATGCAACCCGAAGCCCGCGGTGTGACCGAGGAGTGGATGATTCGCGAAACGGCCGAGGCCGGCTTCAACGTCTATTCGCCCCGACTGGGCCATGATCGCCTCGACGAAGTGCGGCGTGTGTCGGCATGGTGTGCAAAACACGGTATCTACCACATGCCGTGGATGCGAGGGTCGCTCACCGCCCCCAAAGACGCCAGCGCCGACGGCAAGCGGATGCTTTGGGAAACGGGAAGCGAACAGCCCCTCTGGAGTCCCAACTCGGACGAATTCTGGCAATGGACGGGCAAGTACGTCGTCGAGTACGCCCGAATGAGCGTGACCGACAAACACCTGATCGGCGTGTTCCTCGACTACGAGAACTACGCCCCGGGAAGACAATGGAACCTCTATTCCCTGTCCTATGACGACTTGATTCTTCGCAAGTTCGCCGAGGCTCGGGGAATCGAACTACCCCCACTTGCCGCCGACGCTCGAAAAGCCTGGCTGGAGAAGGAGAACCTGCACGAGGCGTTCGCCAGGTTCCAGATCGACGAGTGGCGCCGCCGCTGCCGCGCGTTGCGCGAGGCGGTGGACGAGCACAATCCGACCTTCCAGTTCTGCATCTATCCCGCCCCCGGCACGCCCTTCATGGTCGAGGCAACCTATCCCGAATGGGCCACGAAGCATGCGCCGCTGATCCTGGCCGACGCATCCGTCTACGGCCGACCGTCCGAGATGCTGCCGCAGAGCGACGCGTTGAAAACGAACCGCAAGAAACTGACGGAACACATGGAGACGCCGAAGGCGGCCGGCATCCCGTTCATGTACGCCGGCGGGATCGATCCGGTGGTCCGCGGGGCCGATCCCGAGTTCTCCGGCAAGAACGCCGTGATGATCTCCGAAGTCACCGACGGCTACTGGATCTTCTACGAAGGCCCCAAGTACCAGGAAGACCACCGCGACTACTGGAAGTGGTTCACCCGGGCCAATCAGGCGATCGCTTCGGGCAAGTTCGAAATGCAGCACGAGCCGCGGGAGACCCCGGAGAGTTGGGGGTTCGAGTTCTCCGACGGTGCCGGAGCCCAGGTGGGTCTCAAGGCTCCCGACCGTAGCGGTCCCCCTGTCGAGTACCCCTCGCTGCATCTGCGAAGCGCCAATCTGCTCGTCCTGGGCTGCCGACAAGGCCAGGCCGTTGAGGTGGAATTGCACAACGTTCCTGTGGCACGCTACGAGAACACGCTCGTCTGGGATGCGCGGAATTCGCAACTGGAGAAGATCGCCTCGGGCGAGATTCCACACGGCGAGCGCCAGACGATTCGCTTCGAGCCCAAAGGGGACGGCCTCTGCTTGCTCGCTGCTACGGCGGGCCAGTGCGCCTTCCGCGTCTGCCGGTCGAACGTGCCGGTCGCCGTATTTTCCGGCAAGGGGATGCGGGCGATCCGAGGTGTCGAACGGCTGTATTTCCACGTTCCCGCAGACGCCAAGACCGTCGACCTCTCGCTCAACACATCCGGCGCCGAAACCGCCCGAGCGGTCCTGCTCGACCCGAAGGGGGAGGTCGCTGCCACGATGCAGACGTCGCTCGACACCTCCAGCGCACAACTGAGTGCCCCCGTGGCGTCTCACGGCGGCAAGACGTGGTCGTTGCGAATCGAACGAGCCGATCAAGGTGTGCTCGAGGACTGGTCGATCCAGCTCGGCAAACAGATTCCGAACGTCTTGTCGCTCACGCCTGACGACGTATTTACAATCACTGACTAATCCACGAAAAAGGGGTCAGGACTCATTTGTGCAAAGCACCCTCCGGGCCGTTCCGGCAAATGAGTCCTGACCCCTTTCTCTTCCTCATTCCCAGGAGATCCCGTGTCCGACGCTCCCCTTCGTCTGCTCATTCTTGGTGCTCATCCCGACGATTCCGAATTCCACGCCGGAGGCCTGGCTTCGCTCTACCGCGAGTTGGGCCACGAGGTCAGGATGGTTTCCGCGACCGACGGCTCGGCAGGACATCACCTACTGGGGCGTGAAGAACTAGCCCGTGTGCGCAAGAAAGAAGCGGCTTCGTCCGCGGCCGTGATCGGAGCCGTCGGAGAGACCTGGGAGTTTCCCGACGGCGAGTTGCAGGCCACGCTCGATCTGCGGCATCGCGTGATTGCCGAGATTCGCCGTTTCAGGCCCGATCTCGTGCTGACCCACCGCACCAACGATTATCACCCCGACCATCGCGCCGTGGGCCAGGCCGTGCAGGACGCCTCGTTCCTGGTCCGCGTGCCCCTCGTGGTGCCGGAGGTGCCGGCCTTGGACCGCGATCCGGTCGTCGCTTATATGGCCGACATGTTCACCAAGCCTAGCCCTCTGGACCCCCACGTGGTCTTGGATATCGGCAGCCGGATCGACACGATCGTCCGGATGCTCGCCCAGCACGCCTCCCAGGTCTTCGAGTGGCTGCCGTTCCTGGACGGCACCACGGCCGACGTTCCTGCAGGAGAGGCGGAGCGTCTCGCCTGGCTCAAGGAGTGGTACACGGGGATCATCCGTCCCCGTGCTGATCGCTGCCGCGAGGCCCTGCGACGCATCTACAGCATTGACCGAACCGATACGATCGAGCTGGTTGAGATGTTCGAGATCAGCGAGCACGGGGGAACTCTGACGGATTCACTGAAAGCGAAATTGTTCCCCTGGATGACTTGACACGTGGCTCCGCGACCAGGCACGTCGTCGCCTTTCGCTCCGCGGAAGTGGCGATGCTTTCGCGGAGCGAAACTCGACAATACGACAGTTATTGATTCGACGGTCCTGAATGGGAAAAACGGTTCCTCCGGCCCAAAGCTCATCGCTCAAAGCTCCACCGTGATCCTCCTCATCGACAACTACGACAGCTTCGTCTTCAACCTCGCTCGCTACCTCGAACGGCTCGGGCACGAACCGCTCGTCGTCCGAAATACGGAGACGGATCCCCAGCGGATCCGCAGGCTCGCGCCGGAGGCGATCCTTCTCTCGCCCGGGCCGTGCACGCCCCGCGAGGCAGGCTGTTCCCTGGACGTCGTGCGCGAGCTTCACGAGACGATCCCCATGCTCGGCATCTGCCTGGGTCACCAGGTAATCGCCGAAGCCCTCGGCTGCCGAATCGTGCGGGCGGCCCAGCCCGTCCATGGGCGCACGTCGCCCATCTTCCATGACGGCCGGGGTCTGTTCACCGGCCTGCCCAATCCGATCATCGGTTGCCGCTACCACTCCCTGGTCGTCGACGAATCCACGCTTTCACCGTGCCTGGAGGTTTCCGCCCGAACGGATGACGGCACGATCATGGGGCTAAGGCACAAGGAACGGCCCGTCGAGGGCCTGCAATTCCATCCGGAATCCATTCTGACCGAAAACGGCTACGAACTCCTGGCTGCATTCCTGCGGCAGGCAGGTCTTGGGGTGGGAGAGACGGTGCCGACGTTGGCGTCGGAGCGGGGCGCGGATTATTGAGACGGCTCGTGCCATTCCTACCGTTCAGTATTGTGCTGCCCGATTGACAGCATGTGCCGGTCCGCGCAAACTGTTGGAGAACAGTGCTTCCTTCTCACAGGACCTTGACCGGTGGTAGAAGATCATGGGCAAGTTGATTCGAGTGGGATTTCTTGCCTGTCTTGTCCAATATGTGGGGTTATCCAACGCGAGGGAATGGACGTCGAGCGACGGCAAGTCGCGAGTCGAAGCCAAGCTCCTGACGGTTGAGGCTGGCCTGGCCGTTCTGAAGCGGGAAGACGATGTCGTGATCCGTGTGGCGTTGGATCGGCTCAGTCCCGCGGATATTGAGTATCTTCAGCAGGTTACCAGGGCCGTCGAAGCGACAGTAGGGGGCGAACCGGCTCGGTCGCCGGGCGAGACCTCCGCCCGGAATTCGCTCGCAGATGCCACACGGCAACAGACCCCCCCCTTGGCAGATCCGAAGCTTGCACGATGGCAAGTCGTACCCGATCCGACGTCCGCGACCTATGATCTGAAACCAGACGCTTCTCTGGAGATTCGCATCGGGGGCGGGGTTTTGCCTCCCATCGTGTTGTACCCTGCCGGGCCCAGTCCGTTTGTTGCCTTGGCCAAGGACGAGGCCGAACGTCGACTCGAAATCTGGGACTTGCGCAAGGGAGCGGTGATCAGGACTCTCGTGGGGCAGTTCAGCCGTGCAGAGCAGATGGCATTGAGTTCGGACGGGGTTTATCTGGCCAGTGAGAGCCTCGCTTCGCGGGGCACGATACAGATCTGGTCGATTGCCGACGGAAACGTCGTTCGAACGATCGAGGTTCCTGAGAGTCACTCACACATCGACTTCCGCGCCTTTGTTGGTTCGAAGCGAATCATTGTGGGAGACTCCTCCGAGGTGGACTATCTGATCTTCGATCTTCCCTCCGGCGATTTGAGCGGCAAGATCGATTTCGGATCGGGATACAGCGAGAGGAAGTGCACACTCAGCCCGGGCGGCAGCTATCTGGCGGCGTTTTCCTCGCAGAGAAGGCAGTTGGCGCTCTACGACACTCGCAACGGGGCCTGCGCCGGCCGGATCGACGTGGACGACAAGGTACCCTCACGCGTCGAATGCCTCGCTTTTTCATCGGACGGCAAGGAACTCGCGTCGTGGTTTGCCCGCGGTATCGTTCGGCGACTACTGGTATGGGACATGACCAGCGGCAAGCTGATTGCTTCCCACGAGTTCAAGCCAGAACTGGGAGACGATCTCTGGATGAAGCGTTACAGCGGAGCCCCGTTGGAGTGGATTCCTGGAGGCCAAGGCTGGCTGCTGAACGGTCTTGCAATGATCGATCGCGGATCGGGCAAGATCGTCTGGCGCGACGCCGAGCAACTCAAGAACTATGACAAGGTATTGCCGCAGCGTTTTGTGGACGCGGAGCGGATGTTAAGGATCCAAATGGAAGAAGGAAACGGGCTGGTGCTTCGCCTGGTTCCCCGTCCGGACTCGGAGGCCGCGACCTCGAAAGTGGCCGCTGAGGAAAAGCCTGCCTCTGACGACGACACGGCAGTGAAGGTCCCCGAGGCCCAAGAGAAGATGGAGCCGGGATCGGCTCCGCAAGCCGGCCAGGTGCAAGTGGAGGTTGAACCCGGTGCGCCTCCACTGGCTCGGGAAGGCGTGGCCGGTTGGCAAGCCGTCCCCGATCCGGCGAAACCGGGTTTCGATTTGAAGCCGGACGCGACCGTGGAGATTCGGATCTCGCGGGACATATCTGGTCCATTTTTTCTCATCCCAACGGCTCCCAGCCCGTTCGTCGTGCTGGGGGTTGAGCAGTTCGACGGCGAACGAGGAGTCTGGGACCTTCGCACGGGCGAGAAAGCCGGCAGCATCGAGGGCGAGATTCAGGGATTTCGAAACAAGGATATTGCCGTGAGTCCTGACGGGAGGTATCTCGCTCAGCACGGCGTCGACACTGACCATTTTCTGCAGATTTGGTCCTTTTCGGCCGGCAAGCTTCTCCACGAGATCAAGCTGCCCGAGCAACTTACCGGGACGTTTCTCGATTTCGCCGGCCCGAAACGTCTTGTCCTTGGGAGCTTGTCAGGGGATTACTGGCTGTTTGACGTATCGACGGGCCAGAAGTATGGACGAATCGAAAGTAGGATCTCTACGCTGTCTAGGTCCGCGATCAGCCCCGGCGGCACCTACCTGGTGGCGCGTCCCGAGGATACTGAGAAGTACGGCCTCTACGATACGCGCAACGGCGTGTGCGCCGGTTGGATTGGAGACACCGATTCGCTCAACCCCGAGTGCTTCGTCTTCTCCGGTGACGGAAAGGAATTGGCCTCCTGGTCCGACATCGGCGGGGAAACGGTCTTGTCCGTCTGGGACATGACCTCCGGCAACCTGGTCACGCAACACCGCCGAAGAAAAGACATGAGCGATGATCTCTATCGGAGTGGTTACAGGGGCCGCAAGCTCGAATGGATGCCAAGCGGCAGCGGATGGCTGATCTATGGCTCAGCCATTGTCGATCGCCAGTTGGGCGACGTCATCTGGCGCGACGAGGAGGCCATCCAGGAGTCTCTCGATCTGTTGCCCCGTCGCGTGGTGGATGGAGATCGGTTGCTGGTTTGCCGCACGGAAAGAAAGGCCCACGTGCTGCGGCTGGAACCTCTCCCGATAGAGGAAATGACGGCGGCACGCCAGACCCTTGCCGCCCGCAAGAACCCAGCCGATGCCGATCCACCGCCGGTGGTTGAGGCTGACAGGGAGAGCATGGTCGCGAGAACGTTCACCGATGCGGACTGGAAGTACGTGTCGCACACAAATGCTATCCCCGACGTGGGTGCAATCGGCAAGCCCTTCACACTCGGCGAGGGCTTCTTCGCCAACGACGGCTTCTTCTTTTCTGACGCTAAGGCGGCGCGCGTGGCGGTTGCCCGGTTGGAAGAGGAGCCGGAAGCGTCCAAGAAAGCGACCGATTTCTTGACCGAAGCCTGCCAATTGCACGATCTCCGCACGGGGAACAAGGTGGCAGAATTCAAACCATCGTTTCCGGCGGCTCTGATCGATTTGAGTCCTGACGGGAAGTTCGGCGTGTTCTGGCACCTGCCGAAGAAGGAACGTCTAGATATTTGGGACTTGGAAGCGGGAGAACACGTTCTTGGTTTTCGTCCCTTTGAAGGGAAAGAAACCTACGATCGCCAGGTTAAGTGGGCCCGATTTGCCGATCAGGACCACCTGGTAACCAGGTCGATGCGGGGAAATATCGTCGGATGGGAACTGTCCGGTTGCCGGGCCACCTATTCTTATCCGAGGCCGGAGCAAGCAGGTCTCAGGCTGGGAAGTGAGGAAGTCAGTCTGACGCCTGACCGGAAGACCTTGGTCGTCGTGGCCCTGGGAAAGCCGTATCTGGTTGATGCGGTGAGCGGCGAACCGGTTGGCACACTGCCCGGCGTCAGAGGCTACGAGAATCTCGGCGTCACCAGTGCCGGGATTTCCCCCGACGGGCGTCGTCTGGCGATTCTGGATACCTGTCCTGAGGACGGCACGTTGCTGATCGTGTGGGACCTGGCGGAAGGCACCAAGCTCGCGCAGTTCGAACTGCCCTACACCTGTTACCAACTCGTTTGGTGCGGGTACAACCATTTGCTGCTGAGAAGCTATGACCTAAAGGAGGATTTCTATCCCATCGTCGACGTCAACCGGGGGCTCGTTGTGTGGGGACTCCGGGTGGAGGGCGGCGAAAACCTATGGCAGACACCGGACGGGCAACTTTGGTGCCTCCGAAAGACAACCGCAAAGACTTCGCCCGAGTTTGGAGCGCTCCGATGGCCCGACGATCGCACGTCGTCGATCCTGGCCAAGGCCGATATTCCAGAACCCCTTTTCAGCGCGGGCAAGAACGTCGCCCTGCGGACGCTGATCGAAAAATCTCCGGAGGCCATCCCACCGGGATGGCCGGAGCTGGAGAATCTCGATGAAACATTGCGGGACCGTTTCTCTCAACACCTGAAGGAAAAGCAGGTGAATGTCGATCCTGCCAGCGACGTTCGCCTGGTGGTGGGGATTGAGCATGAAGGCAGCGAGGAAGAGGCGACGATCCGGAATCCTTATTCGGGGCGGAGTGCCACGCTCTTGCTTTCGTCCCTGCACTTGACACCGTACGTTCAGATCCTGGACGGCAAAGGCAAGCGTATTTGGGAGCGGCGCGGAAAGATCGACAACAAGAAATTGAATTTGGAGGACCGTCCCCCAAACATCGACGCGGTGACCTATCTGAAGCTCCGTCGATGGGAGGCCGCTCTTCGCTGGCTCCAATCGGTCGACGTGCCCTGCCCGGTCTACCATCCCAATGCCCATCGAGGGTTCGGTACGGCGACTATCGGGAAAAAGGGCAGGTGACCCAATGGAAACGAGTGAACCATCCATGGACACGCGCCTGCTGCTATTGGCACTGACCACAATCGGCTTCGCACTCATAGGAGCCGTATCCTATTCGCGCGAGTGGACATCGCGCGACGGCCGATACACGGTGGAGGCCGAGTTGGTCAAAGTGGAGGAGGGCCAGGTTGTGTTGCGGCGTGACGACGGTTCCGTAATTCGAGTGCCGCTCGATCGGCTGAGCCTCGGTGACCTGGTGTTTGCCCGAGAGGCGATCGAGCAGGCAAAGGCCGCCGCGGCCGAATCGCCACCTGAGACGAAGCCACCCGTCGAAACGTCACCGGACGAGAAGGCAATGGCCGCCGAAAGCGAGCCACCGCAGGAGATGAAGCCGGAAGTCAAGACCTCTTCGAGCCAGTCTAAGGCAGAAAACCCGACCGAATGGCAGCTCGCCCCGGATCCCGCTCCAGCCGAGTATTTCTTGAAGCCCGACATGATCGTGAATCTGTCGTTCGAGGACCCATCCGTTCGCTTCGTTCTGTTTCCAACGGGGACGAGCCCGTTCGTTGCCGTCAGAGAGTCCTTGAGGCGCGGACCGTTTCAACGCTGGGACTTGCGTACCATGGAGGTGACCGCAGAGATAGCAGCCGACTACCGCGGGTCGTCGGGCAAGCATGCGTTGAGCAACAACGGCGAGTATCTGGCTCTCGACAGTCACCCAAAGCTCGGGCAGGTGACGATCTGGTCGTTCGCGACGGGCAAGGTGCTTCGAACCATTTCCTTGCCGGAAGGGTCCGGCACTGCGGTATTCATGGATTTCGCCGCGTCAGGGCGAATCATTCGGAGAGATTCGCGTGCCGATTGCTACTCGATCTACCATGTCGAAACGGGAGATCTTTGCGGAAAGATCGAGCCGGAGGGGCTCTCCGAGGCAAGGGCGTGCGCGATCAGTCCCGGCGGCAAGTATATGGTCGTGCATGCCAAGCAAGCTCCGGCCCTCACTTTCCACGATACGAGCGACGGCAAGCAGGTGGCGGAAATCGACGCGGACGGCGTCGCAGGTGAATATCCCCACTGCCTCGTCTTTTCGCCGGACGGCAAGGAGCTGGCCGCTTGGCTCGGTTTGTCGAAACCGGCTTTGTACGTCTGGGACATGGCGACGGGAGAGTGCGTACTCACCCATCGCTTCGACGCCGACCCGCACAAGCAGTTGAACAACGTCTACTATACGGGCCGCCGGTTGGACTGGTTTGCCGATCGCAGCGGCTGGCTGTTCCACGGAGTGGGTGTGATCGACCGGGCGTCGGGCAAACTCGTCTGGAAGGATGAGAAAGCGCTCCAACAAGGCGTCATCCCACCACGCTGGATTATCGATTCCGACCGTATGCTGACTTATCTCTATACGGAACCCGATCGCAGGATCTGCACGATTCCGATCCCCAAGGAGGAAATCGCGGCCTCTCAAGCCGCCGTGGCGGCTGGAAGACCTCTGGACGAAGTCGGCTTGCCTCCCGTTGTGGAAATCGATACGCAAGGCATCGTCCGCCGAGACCCCTTCAGCGTTCCCTGGAAGTTCGAGCCAGCCGCACCAACGTTGCCGCCGGAGGCAGCCTCGCGCAATTGCATTCCACTTGGCGAAGGGAGATTCCGCGAGACCCACGGGTACTTTTCCCGCGCCGATGCGGCGCGTGTTGCTGTGGGCCTGACTCGCAAGAGCCCCGGCCCTGCCTGGGGGAACTTGCCTTATGCCTACCGGGTGATGGGCCTCGGTTCCGCAACCCAGGCGGCCGAGTTCACCGTTCCCTTTCCAACAGAACTGGTTGACCTGAGTCCGGACGGCACGCTGGGACTGTTTCGTATCAAGGACACTTGGGATCGCCTGGACGTGTGGGAATTGGAGTCGGGCAGGCATGTTGTCGGTTTTCGGCCCTCGCCGGCAAAGAACTCGATCGATACCCGGGTGGAAGCGGCTTGCTTCGTGGATGAGAACCACGTAGTCACAGTATCCCGGAACCGGCTCGTCGGCTGGGAGTTGCCGTCGTGTCGCGCCCTCTATTCCTACGAGGAGAAGACGGGACAGGTCGCCGGCCGGTCACGGGACCACAGGACCTTGGTCCTGAGTTCAGGCAGGGCACCGTTCCTTGTCGATGGTCTGACCGGAGAACCGGTGGGCAACCTGGAACCGCTGCGAGGCGAGGGGCCGGCGAATCTCCTGCGGACGAGCTTCTCCAGCGACGACAAGCGGCTTGCCGCCCTGTTCTCCCAAGAGGAGGGACTCGTCCTGGCCATCTGGGACTTGACCGACGGCAGTTGCCTCCAGCAACCGCCGTTATCGAAGATGACCCTGGGGCTCGTCTGGTGCGGGCAAGACCATATCCTTCTCCGGCAGAGACTCCATATCATCGGTCATGAATCGTTGTTCGACGTCAATCGCGGGATTGTCGTCTGGAGGTACACCGTCGGCTCGAGCGTCGGCCTGTGGACATCCCCCGACACCCGTTTTTGGTATATGCACCGGTCGGTCTCCGACGGAACCACGCAACTGGTGGCCGCCGAATTGCCCGATCAAAAGGCCGGAGAATACCTTGCTCAACAGGAACTGCCGCCGATGTTACTGGGGCCGGGCTCGAGCCTTGCCGTGAAGATTGCCGTCGAGAATGCGCCGCAGGCGCTGCCACAGGGGTGGTCCGACCTGGAGAAGATGGAGGAGCAGCTCTATCAGCATTTCTCTGAGCAGATGCAGCAACGGCAGGTCAATGTCGTCGTGAGAAACCCCATACAACTGATTGCAGGAGTCAAGGAAGACAGCGAATCTCAAGAAGTGACGATTCGCGGCCCTCTGGGGCAGGGCACGATCGTTCTCTCGGCTACCCAGTTGATACCCTTCGTGACCTTGCTCGATTCCGACGGGAAGCCGGTTTGGGAGAAGAGTCATCCGATTGAAATTGACGACTCCCTGAAGCTCGAAGCGCGTCCCGAGGGAATGGAAATGGCCACCTACGTGAAACTCAAACGCTGGGAGGCTGCGTTGCATTGGCTCCGCTCCGTCGACCTGCCGCCCGTTCTGTTCCACCCTAAGGACCAGGGAGGGTTCGGTGACTCTGTGTTGACGCCCGACGGCAATCAGATACGCCGGGCACCGGAACCCAAGCCGGCGAAACCTCCAAACCGAACGGCGTGCGTGCCTGCTCGCACGGCAAGAAGACAAAGCTAGCTTGGGCCAGACAACTCCGCTTTCGCGGGAGAATCACATCATGCCGATGCCAGTCCGATTGACGTTCGTCCTTTGTCTTTCCTTTGTGTTGGCCGCCTCGGAAGCACGGGAATGGGACACACGCGACGGAAAGCACACGGTGGAGGCGGAGTTGTTGACCGCTGAGAACGGCGTCGCGGTCTTGCGCCGCGAAGACGGCTCGGTAGTCCGTGTTCCCCTGGAACGCCTGAGCTACGCCGACGTCAAGTACGTTTACGACGCGATTCAGGTTGCGGGCATGGCGACACCCTCGACGAGTGCAATCGACGCCGATCGGCCGGCTTCAGACCCTCCGGATTTCGTGATCGCCCCGGGTGGACCGCCGCTGGCGGATCCGACATCATCGAAATGGCAGGTCGTCGCGGATCCGGGCGAGCCACCACTCGAACTGGCACCGGACGCGAAGTTTGAAATCGCTATCGAATCGCCGACTCCGCTCGTGGTCTACCCGACAACCCCAAGTCCTTTTGTGGTGCTGGCCGGCAACATGCAGAAGGACCCTCGCCAGCTTTGGGACCTGCGCAGCGGGACGGTGGTCGGCGAGATCCGTGAACTGGTTGGCCAACTCAGCCGGGTTGCACTGAGCCCGGACGGTCAGCACCTCGCGGTGTGTCAGAGCGAGAAGGTCCATATCTGGTCGTTCGTGCCAGGCGAGGGCGTCCAGCGTATTGATTTGGAGAACAGTTCTTCCCGCACCGAGTTTCTCGATTTTGCCGGAAACGACCGAATCATCTTCGGCGAATCCGGGAAGCACGACTTCGCGGTCCACGACATACATACGGGCAAGAAGCTTGCCGGTGTTCAAGTGCAGCCCCTATCCAGCAACGGAGCTCGAGCGGTAAGTCCGGGCGGCAGGTACTTGGCAGCCTACTGTGGAGAGGCCAGGCGGCTGGGGATCTATGACACCCGCAACGGACTCCGAGCAGCGTGGCTCAAGACCGACGAAGATCTTCGAGAGCCGACATCCCTCGCCTTCTCGTCGGACGGCCGCGAACTCGCAGCATGGTATTCGTCTTTCCGAAAACAGGTCATGTTGGTCTGGGACTTGACGAGCGGCAAGCAGGTCGTGGCTCATCATTTCGAAGAGAACCCACGTGTTGAGGCACCCACGTACAAGGGCCGGGCGCTACAATGGCTCACCGACGGCAGTGGATGGCTGTTCTACGGCGCAGCGATCATGGATCGCGAGTCAGGACAGGTCGTCTGGCGCGACGAGGCTCCGGCCGTGGGCAGCAGGTTGCTGCCGCGAAGTGTTGTTGATCAAGGCCACATGCTGGTCTTCCGCGGTGGGGACGAGAATACAACAGTGTCGCTGGTTCCCCTGCCGGCCGGCACTATCGCCGCGGCACGAGCGACAATAGCCGCGGGGGGAAACGCCACCGATGCCGGAAAGCCGCCCATCAGCCGGGTCGACTCGCAGAGTGCCAGAGAGGTCCACCTCACGAGCACAACCGGCGACTATGAACCGGTTCCCGTGGCCGTACCGTCTGATCTCGCTTCGCGAGAGCGTCTCGACCTGGGTCCGGGAACGCTCAGTCAGCAATGGACGTTCTTCTCCGATCCCAGTGCTGCTCGTGTTGCCGTTTGTGAACTGCCCCAGACCGGCTCGGCCGCGGATCGCTACCGTTTGCCGGAGGCTTGCCGCCTGATCGACCTTCGTTCGGGTCAGCCTGTAGCACGGTTCGAAATCCCTTTCCAGACGGAGTTGATGGACCTCAGTCCTCAGGGCAACCTGGGGTTGTTCCGCATTGCAGTGGATCGGGATCGTCTGGATATCTGGGATCTGTCCACAGGTACGCCCGTCATTGCTTTTCGCCCATATCAGGACTGGAAGGACCGTAATCGCCGGATTTCGCACGCCCGATTCATCGATGAGACGCACATCGTAACCATATCGGAAGCCGGTCAACTCATGACGTGGGAGTTGCCCGCCTGCCGGGCTGTCTACCGCTGCTATTCGGCCACAGCCACATTCGCTGGTCTCAGCCGCGACCGAAAGATGCTGCTCCTGTTTCGATTGACCAGGCCCTATTTGCTCGATGCGCTGAGTGGCGAAATGGTCACCGCCCTCGAGACCGCGGCGGGGGGAAATGTTCTGGCAAATCCGCGAGAAGCCCTGTTGAACCCCCGCGGGTTGTTTTCACTCGACCAGGATCGCTTGGTTGTTCTGTTTTCCCGCGTCGAAGGATGTACCGTCGCTTTCTGGAACATGCGCGACGGCAAGCGACTCCATGAGCTCACATTTCCGTTTGACGTGTCCAGGCTGACATGGTGCGGGCCGGGGCATGTGCTCCTGCAGAAAGGTCTGCAAAGCGACGGGCTCAGCCCGATGATCGACGCCGAGCAGGGCCGTGTCGTGTGGAACTATCGCCTGAATGAAGACGACGCGCTCTGGAGTTCACCCGATCGACGATTCTGGTGTCTGCATGGGGCGACTTCCAGTGGGAAGACCGCATTGGCCGCCCTGGAGCTGCCCGACGAGCAGGTGAAATCGGTCCTCGCCAAAGTCAGCCAGCCTGAACCCTTGCTCGGTGCCGGCGCAAGCGTTGCCCTTCAGACGCTGATCGAAGATCCGCCGCAAAATCTGCCCGAGGGATGGCCCGAACTGGAGGACCTGAACGAGAGCATCCACACGCTCTTCTCGCAACAGTTGCAGAAGAGGCAAGTGCACGTGACGGCAACAGGAAGTGTTCGGCTGACTGTCGGAATCCGATCGGAGGAAGTCGAGGGGGCAATGGCGATCGGTGAGGGCTATCGGCCTCCTCGCACTTTGAAGTTCTCGATCACCAAGCTCGAGCCGTACGCAGCGCTACTCGACTCGAAGGGGAATACTGTTTGGGAGGCCGATGCGCCCGACGACTTTGAGAAGCTGCCCGATTTCAGGGACTGCCCCAAGAATCTGGACGTGGTGACCTACGTGAACCTCAAGCGTTGGCAAGCGGCGGCCAAATGGCTCCGCTCGGTGCAGATTCCCATGCCCATCTATCCTCCCACCGTGCAACGCGGTCTTGGCGAATCGGTCATCGGTCCCAATGGAATAGAGATTCGCCGCTCCCCAAGTCCGTCGGAAGTGAAACCGCGAGACAGAACGGCAGGGGCGCCTTTCGCGAGAGCGGATCGGCAGAGTTGATTCGTACGGGGCGAACAGAGATGGCGATGCCATCGAGCGTCGATCGTGACTCCGGACACTGAAGAAGGCGCTTTTGACGATACACCCGGCCGCTGCTGGACGCTGCCCATGCCAACCCACTCGCCCGGCAATCATCGGTATTGGTGCGAGCTTGATCAGCGGGTTGACGCTCATCGGGTACTTCGTGCTGGTGTAACGCGGAGAACCACGACCCCCTGAGGCGGCGGGGAGCGTGTGGACTTGGGCGACAACAGGCAAACAGCAACGTGCTCTCGTGGTCCGGATATCCAGGCCGGTAGAATCAATCCGTCCCAACACGGAAAGGACAAGCATGTTCCCGCCATCCAAGAAAACCGCCGTGCAACAGAGCCCATTCCTTACCCTCTACCTGCTCTGCGCGGCAGTTACCGCAACGCACTCTGGCGAACAGGCAGAACGGTCTCCAAACCGCCTGACGCTTGCCGACGGCTGGCAACTCCAGTCGTCCGTACTGGTGAAGGACGAAGCCGAAGCCATTTCCTTGCCGGATTACCGGACGGACGGCTGGCATTCGACCAAGGTGCCGTCCACCGTGCTCAGCGCGCTGGTCAGGAACGAGGTCTATCCCGATCCTCGCTTCGGGTTGGACGCGTTCCGCATCCCCGACTCGTCCGACGAGTTCAATCGCAAACACGATCTGGCGAAGTTCAGCCACCTGCCCGATCAGCAGAACCCCTGGCGCAGTCCCTATTGGTATCGCACCGAGTTCACGCTCCCGCCGGTTGAACCGGGAAGGCATTTGTGGCTGAACTTCAACTGCATCAACTACCGGGCCGACGTGTGGCTCAACGGGCTCCAGATCGCCGACAAGGACACGATGGCCGGCATGTTCCGGCGGTTCCGCTTCGACGTCACGGCGGAGGCGAGGCCCGGCCGCAATGCCCTGGCGGTGCGGATTCACCCCGTCGATCATCCGGGCGAGCCGGACGCCCAACTGGAGGTCTTCGGGCCCTCGCGCGGCGAGCACAAGGAGATCGAACGCGACGTCACCATGATCGAGACCGTCGGCTACGACTGCATGATGACCGTGCCCGACCGAAACATGGGCATCTGCCAGCAGGTCTTCCTCGAGTGGACCGGTCCGGTCGATATTCGTCACCCCTTCGTCGTCACGGAACTGCCGCTTCCCGACACGAGCCGGGCCACGCTCGATGTGTCGGTGGAACTGGCCAACGTCACTGCGACGCCGGTCCGCGGCACGTTGCACGGGCGAATTGCCGGCACGAACGTCGCCTTCCAACAGCCGGTGGTCCTCGCCGCCTACGAGTCGAAGCCCGTCCGCGTGGAGCCGAAACCGGTCATCGAGGCGCCGCGGCTCTGGTGGCCGGTGAACCATGGCGAACAGCACCTCTACGAACTGAATCTCGAACTCCTGGGTACCGAGCAGAGCGTGAAGTTCGGCGTCCGACAGATCACCAGCGAGATGCACGAACTGGACGGCTGGCACGGCCGCCGGATCATGGTCAACGGGCGCAAGATCTTCTGCCGGGGCGGCTACATCCAGCCCGAATTGATGCTCGAATGGGACACGCGGCGGATCGACAACGAGATCCGCTACTTCGCCGACGCCAACATGAACCTCATCTACTTCGAAGACATCCCCAATCCGCCCGACGTGTTTCTGGAGGCCTGCGATCGCTACGGCGTGCTGTTCGGCAACTGCTTCTACGCGTGCAGTTGGGTGACGCAGCCTGGCCGGCCGGAGGATTTCGGCCTGCTGGAACGTTGCACGGTGGACTTGATCAAGCGTTACCGCAATCACCCGAGTCTGGTGATGTACCTGTTCATGGACGAAGGCTGGCCCTGGCCGGACGCCTATGCGATGTGGCGAAAGCACGTCGGCAGCCTCGATGGCACGCGATTCTGGATCCCGTCGGGTTACTTTCCCGACTATGTCGACGGCGTGGCGACCGCCGAGGCCGAGAAGTATGCGTTCCTCCGCGACGACCTGCCCACGGGCATGAACGACTGGAAGCCCAAGTCGTATCAGTGGCAGGAACCGGCGACGTACTATCGCTGGGTCCGCGAAGACCGGAGCTGGATGTTCAAGATCGAAAGCGGCTCGGCGTCCCTCCCGCCCGTCAGCAGCCTTGCCCGGTTTCTGCCCGATCTGGGTACTCGCGACACCGGCGGTGCACCGTTCCCGCTGACGCCGGCCTGGGCACACCACGGCGCCAACCGTTACTACAAGCCCTACGACGAGGCGATCCGCCGGCTCCACGGCGAGCCCCACTCGGTCGCCGACTATTGCTGGAAAGCGCATCTGGTCACCGCCGACCAGCATCGCGCGTTCTACGAAGCGGTCAACCACCGCATGTGGGAGATCACCAGCGGGTTCACCGAGTGGAAGATCAACTCTTGTTTCCCCGACGTGCAATGGCAGAACTTCGACTACTTCCACAAGCCGGTGGTCAGCCACTTCTTCATCAAACGCGCTTGCGAGCCGTTGCACGTGCAGATGGACCTGCTGGACCATGCCGTCAGCGTCATCAACTGCCGCCCACGGCCGCAGCCCGATCTGGAAGTGACCGCAACCGTCTTCGACCTGGAGGCGAAGCAGCTCTGGCAGCGCAGCGTCAGGCTCGACGCGCCGGCCAACGCTTACCGGGAAGCGTTCGCCATTCCCGGCCTGACCGACCTGGCGCCGTTCGTCTTCGTAAAGCTGCAGATGAAGGACGCCGCGGGCCGCCCGGTTTCCGACAGCTTCTACTGGCTGCCCGGCCGGGACACGACCGACTACAAGCCACTCCAGAAGTTGCCCCTGGTGAGACTCTCCACCACAACAAGCGTCGAGGATCAGGGCGACGAGAAGGTTGCTCGTGTGAACGTGACGAACCCGACGCAGCAGATTGCCTTCTTCATTCAGCTCGCTTTGACCCAAGGCGATGGGGGCGAGGAGATTCTGCCGGTTATCTGGAGCGACAACTACTTCAGCCTCGCTCCCGGCGAAACCCGGGAGTTCACGGCTCGCGTCGCCGGCCGCGATCTTGGCAGTGGCAAGCCCGCGATTGAGGTCGGCGGGTGGAACGTCCAGACCGACTACCGTTGCGTCGAGTTGAAACCGTCGAAGCCCTCGGTGCATGCCGGTGAGCCGTTCTCCGTTGCCGCCGGCATTGCCGGTACTTTCCTCGACGGCAGCCGCGTGGCGTTGCTCGTCGACGGCCGGCCCGCCGAGACTCAATGGTCCTGGGCTCGCGGCAGCCGCCGCGACGAACTCACCTTCACGCTGGCCCTGCACGAGCGGGGAACGCATCGCCTGTCCGTTGCCGGCCGCACAACCGAAGTGAATGTGCAATGACGGCATCTGGCTGCGTGGCAAACAACGGATCGAAATCGACGCCCGCCCTGAGTGCAGATCTGTTTGGCGACTGGCGCGAAGAGGTCGCCTGGAGAACGCGGGACGGCAAGGAACTCCGCATCTTCACCACGACCATCCCGTCGTCGTACCGGTTCCCCACCCTCATGCATGACCCGCAATACCGCCTGTTCCCCACTGGCTGCCGTTTGCCCATAGGCTGTGAGGAAATCCCAAATGGTCTGTAGCACGGAGGTAGAATTACCAGTTATGGGCGCCCCGGACGGTGTGAAGGGCCCAACAGGGCCGTACTCATTATGCACCAACACCGAATTCCGGGGACACAGTACCTAATTCGTGCTTCTTCTTGTTCGCGCCCTGCGCGGTTTGGGCTTTGGACCGGGTTTCTGCGGTTTCAGGACACGACCAACAAGACTCTCCAACCGATCCAGGAATGCCGAACTGCCCAGAGGCCGGCCGGTACGCCCGTGGGCACGCAGGTCACGAAGCTCTTCTTCCGCGATCGCGCTTCTCAGGAAGGCTTTCCAATCCCCCACCATCGCCAGAAGAGGCGCGACCGTGACCAAGCCGTCGTCGCGCCCTTTCAGGTGCGTCTTGGCGCTGCTCCACGGCCACTGGTGCGGACGCTCCACAAGCTTCGCCCGCACGGGATTCAATTCCACGTAACGCGCCGCTGCCAACAGGTACGGCTCGTCGATGACGAACGAAGCGAACCGCCCTTGCCAGAGATAGCCCCGCCACTTCTCGCGGAAGTTGACACGCCGCGTGCAGGCGCCGATGCGCTTCGCCGAGGGCGCGCCGCAAGCCGTCCTCGGTTTGCGGCACCGCGATCAGGTGTGCGTGGTTCGGCATGAGGCAATAGGCCCGGATTTCCACCCCTTGCTCCCCGCACCACGTGGCCATCAGATCCAGGTAGGCCGCATAGTCGTCGTCGCAGAAGAACGTCGGTTGTCGGCGGTTGCCACGCTGCGTAATGTGATGCGGCATTCCAGGAACAACCAGCCTCGCCAATCTTGCCATGCCCGGAAAGTTACCCAGCTTCGCCTTCGATCTGTCAATAGTTAGGTATTGTGTCCCCGGAATTATTGAATGCGGCGCAACAGGCATGCCATCGTTGCGACGAATGCTAATGTACGGATCATCCTTGCTAGGAATAATTCCGGCGACAAGTATAGCTTTGTGATTCGGATACACGGCAATTGTGGACGCAGGGAACGACAATGGGACCGTAGACAGTATCTCGTTGCTGGCAGCGTCGCATCTAACGATGCTCGCCGCTTCGTGCTCGGACGTGCCATTGCCACAAAGCACCAGTAAGCTGCCATCGCTTTCCACAAAATCGACGGCTAACGGCTTCGCCGACAGCATCCATTCGCGCTCTGGACGCCACGGAAAAGGGTTGGGATTGCGATTCAATCGCCAGATCCAAACTCCCGCACCGGCTATCGCAAGGAAAGCCACTGCCAGAATGACTGCGCAGCCCCAGGCGCACGAGTTGCGACGCCCTGATGTACTGGGCGAACTCGCCTCGTCCGCACCGCGATCGTCACACGAGGGGACACAGTCGGCTTTCTCGTTCATCTTCGATCACTCCCCTGCGCCCACGCATACAATGATCTCCCTTCACGTGAAAGACTTCAGGTCAAGGGATCGTGATCCTCCCGATATCGTTGCTCCAATACCCAAAGCGGGGCAAGCCCGCAACCCAACCTTCACAAAGATGCGCGCACCATGCGCAGAAGTCCCGAACAAAGACTCTATCCCGTCGCATCACGGGATAGATCGTTCACTCTGTCGGCCAGAGGTGTTGGGGTACGTCCCAGATTCGGACACTGCCGCCCATGTCTCCTGTAATAATAGTCCGGCCGTCCAACGCGTAGGTAAGTGCGAGGACCGCCCCTAGTTTCTCACGAACGATGGTCTTGGCCTGGCAGCGGCCAGTGCCAACATCCCATAGTCCGACGGTCCCGTACCACCGATCCGGTGAAGACGGTTCGAGCGATTCCGCTCCGGATACCGCGCCGGCAATCGCGAGGGCCATTCCATCCGGGGAGAACGCAACGACGCTCGTGCGTGAATTCGCGATACTCTTGAACCTCTGCTTGACATGGCCCGTCGCGGAGTCATATAGCTTCGTCTCTCGCGATTCGGTCGCAAGGGCTATCGTGCGCCCGTCAGGAGACAACGCGAAGTCGGCTATTCCGTCCTGTTCAAGGCTCAATTCGCCGCGAATCTCTTTCGTCTTGAGATCCCAGAATCGAATGAGATCCCCACGCGTGGACCGAAATTCCGATACAGCCAGGCAATTGCCGTCACGTGAGAATTGCAGCGAACACCCTCCCCAGCGTTCCAGCGTACTACGTACAGCACCGAAGTGTTCGGGAAATGTATGGGTCAGTACTCGAGTGTCGATATCCCATACCATAACGCTCCCCGGTTGGTGCGGTGAATAGCCCGACAAAGATGCCAATGCCCTGTTATTTGGAGAGAACCGGCACGCAAATACACCATCCGGATGCTCCAATGACGCGAGTTGGCTCCAATCCCGGGTCGTCCACAGTGTTACGTCTCCCGAGGAACCTGGATACGGTGATGTACTACTGCCGCGAGTCTCGAGGCTGCAATAAGTGCTTGCTGCGACAGCCAATAATCGGGTATCTTGGCTGAAAGCAACATCGTTGACCCAACGGGATTGTGGGATCACCGCGGCCCTGGTAAACGTGTCGCAGCGCCAGATCACGACGCTGCCAGACCAAGCATCCTGTGCACCTAGGCCAGGCCGAAAGCCCGCAGCCAAGTATTTTCCATCACTCGACAAGGCAAGACTCGACACGGCCCCCTCATTTCGGACCACGCGACTCTCCGGCAATATGGGTGCTTGGTGGACTGAGCATCCAACGATCAGAGCAACCGCTGCGGCAAGGCCTGCCCAGGCCAAGAGAAGGCCAAATCGCTTGTGCGTTTCTTGGAACGCAACCTCGCGCCGTGCAGTGACACGCCACGTCTGGTTCATCGGGAAACCTGGATTTCTCGCAGATCACTCCAGAAAGTAGTGTATTCCCAATGCGATTCTGCGTAGATGAGGTAATACAGCGTTTTTGTGCCGGAACCGGGCAGTTGCGAATCAACCATTCCATGCCAGGATATCGACATCGGCGACCATGGAGGACTCCACGTACCCGGAACGGAAAAATCGCCCTTGTGGGTGCCAGATGACAGGCCGGAATCGTAGATCTCTTCGTAGTTGCCGGATGTGTCCTTTGCGAAAAACTTGATGCCGAATTCATCGTAGAGGTCAAACCAAGTGCCCGAGTATCCTTTGGGGATCGTCCAGTGGAACTTTGGAATGACTGGACTGCTCCAATCCCATGTGTTCTGAGTCGTGCCGGAGACCGTCATGCTCAAGTTTGTCACGGCGAGACCGTGTGCTTCGAAGAGCGCAGCGCAGTCAAATGCTTTCTGCCCGTAGATTTGCGGATCCACTGTGGCGGAAGCCAGGAGCACCTCCCACAATTGGGCACCACTCTTGATCACGTTCTCTTTCATCAAGGTATAGACGCCATCGTACCCCATTGTGACAAGATCACCACGCGGATAAGTACCGACGCCCGGAATCGCAGCCCCGCGTTCGTCCGCGGCACCTCCTGCATCATACAGATCCCAAAGCAGTCTCATAATGGCAAGCTCGTGGTCTTCGCCATGGCTCTGCGAGACAAGGGGCCTGCTGGCATCGCTTTCGATCGGGTCATTGTAGAGCTGCGCATCATTTGCCCACCATACCCCCTGCGGAGTGTACGCCTGAATGTCTTGCGCAAGAACTGAGTAGAAGTTGCCAAATCCCTCGGACAGTGCAGCTTTGTGTTCATCATCCGTTGCCCACCATCGCATGTTCTGCTCCAAGGAACTGTGACAAAATAAAGTATCCATTTCAACGGGACGGAGCGATTGTGTAATTCCAGTCACCGTGAAACTTGTGTTTCATGATATTCAGTTGTGCCATCGTTTCGTCGGAGACTTTGATGCCCG
>JAAYAY010000415.1 GCA_012719125.1 Planctomycetaceae bacterium
ACAAAGTTCAACGCCCGATCTATCCGGCTGACGGCCAAAACGTTCTCCCAACCGTATCGTTTCCGTTCCCCTACAGGCCTTCAACGCTACCTGAAGGACTGTCAGCCGGATAGATCGCAATTCGTTCAGTGGTTCTCGCCCGACGCAGAATACCAGGAGATGTCCAATGCTGTGCATGATTGAAGCTGGGGTGCCGCATGCCGATTCATGACTGGACTCGCGTAACAGCCGGAACGTGGCATGATTTTCACCTTGCTTGGATCACGGAGATTCGTAATGCTCTGAACGACGGGCTGCTGCCCCACGACTACTACGCTCAGGCAGAGCAAATTGCCGGACCGCTTGGTCCGGACGTTCTCACGCTTCAGGAGTCGCAGGTTCCGTCCGAAGGTTCCGGCTCGGTTCCGGGGGGGATCGCAGCGGTGGTTGCCGAAACCCCACCTCGGACTCGCATTTCTGCCGAAGCGACAATGAACGACTACGTTCTGAAACGCCGGACTCTCGTCATTCGGCATGCCAGCGGCGATCGGATTATTGCCCTTCTGGAAGTCATTTCTCCGGGCAACAAATCGGCACGGCATGTACTTCGATCGTTCGTTGAGAAAGCGGTCGAGTCGTTGTACCGAGGCTATCATCTGTTGATCATCGATCTCTTCCCCCCGGGACCTCGCGATCCGCACGGTATCCATGCGGCGATCTGGGCTGAGTTCAGCGATGACGCGGAGCCATTGCCACCCGGGGAACCGCTCACTCTAGCCGCCTACTCCGCAGGGACCGTTAAACGCGCCTATGTGGAGCCCATGGCAGTGGGCCGCGAACTGATCGATATGCGGCTGTTTCTTGAGCCCGATGTGTACGTGAATGTGCCTTTGGAGGCAACTTATCAGGCGGCCTATCGCGGCGTTCCACGCCGCTGGCGGGATTTGCTGGATTGAGGTTCATCCGCCTGAAGCGTATGTGAACATGAAAGCCATTGCGCTTGTGCGGTCGACGCGAGATCAGGATAGACCTCTTTCAGGGCAACATGTGATTCAGCCGGATGAGCCCCTTACGCGCTGCTCCTGCCCCCCCCAAGAGACCTCCCCAAAGGTTCAACTTTCCTATTGAAAAATCCCGCCAGTTTGCTACCATATACACATGAACACATATACATACGACCATCCAGCCGTCAGCCTCCTCACCGACCACCCCGACCGCTTCGCCCGGCAGGGCGCCGTCGTCGCCTGGCGAACCTCCCGCGGACGGCGGCTCGGACCCCAAGGCCGGGCAAACCCGCAACCCAAAACATGCGCGCACCATGCGCACGACTCCAGCACAAAGACTCCAGCGAGGTTCCACTTCAGACCGAGGCCGAGTCGCCAAAACTTGACTCAAACGCAACAACTTCTCGGAAGTAAGTTACTAAAAGGGTCCGAAATCAGCGGCATAGGACAGGCCGGACCTAGCCTCACCGCCGCCGACGTGCCCCCACACCTCATCCCCGATTTTCCCTTCCCCGTCCCAGGCCCCCTCGCCGCACTGGCATCGCAAAAACCGGAATTCTCTCCGCTTGTTGACCAAAACAACCCCCACCGCTCGCAGCCCAATTCGGAATTCTCTCCGTTTGTTGACCAAAACGATCCCCACCGCCCACCACCCGAATTGGAATTCTGGCCGTTTGTTGACCAAAACGCCCCCCACCATCCACCTATCGAGCCCAAGCCGCCGCAAGTCCGCAACCCGGCCTCACAGAAACACCCGCACGACGCATGCAAACCCGGAACCAAGCCCCCAACTACCCGTGCACGGTTCCCCAAGGCGGGGCAAGCCCGCAACCCAACCTTTACAAACATGCGCGCACCATGCTTGTTACATTCCGCGACCAGACTCTGCCAAGCTGACACCTGCACGTGGCGAGTCCGTCAGGGGGATTCTCCGCCCGGCGTCAAAGGATTCCACCCCCTCAAGCCGATGCCTTTCCACCGGCTTCCCGAGCGAATTTCTGGGTGTTCGCTGCTGGTCGGCAGCGACCAGAGGATGGACAAGTTTGCCAGGATTGCCAGGATTCCCTGTCGTGCGGCGAGAATTCTTCTAGAAATCGTGCCGAGCCTCCTTGACGATCCGAGGTGGACGTGCGAAATTGGGTTTCTCGCAAGTCACCACTGGTGTCTTGCAGGGCGGAGGTGACCCTGGCATGGCTGGGGTGCCCTCGCCAATCGGGCTGGCAAATCCTCAAGTGGATCGCCGAAAAGTCCGATGGTTGATGGAGTTCCTTTTTGGCTGACTTCGGTTGGCGAAAGTAATTCCGGCGGGCGGGCCAAAAAAAGATTGAGGCCCAGTTGACAGCCGCCGAAATAGGAATAAAATCAACCGGATGGTCGTGCGGCGGACCGTCTTAAAGGCCGTGCCAGAACAACTGGCTTTGGCGTTGTCGCCTGAGTGCAGTGGTTTGGTCGGCGGTTTTGAGAATGACGCAAAGCTGTTCGGCCGTGTTTGTTCTTTGACAACTTGGTAGTGTGTGATAGATGCCTCCTTTAACCAGTTGAGAGACTGGAACAAAACCGTGCATCGTCTGCTAGACCGGCAGGCGATGTCCCGGGCATCGAACCTTTTTTGAGTTGGTTTCCATACCGTTGCCTTGGGCGAGTCGAGTTTGTCTTGGCGAGCCTGGGGCGATGGCTAAAAGCTAACATTTAATTGAAGGGTTTGATCCTGGCTCAGAATGAACGTTGGCGGCGTGGATTAGGCATGCAAGTCGCGCGAGAAGTCTTTTGCTTGCATTAGACGGACAGCGGCGAAAGGGAGAGTAATACGTGGATTACCTACCCCAGGGTTCGGGATAGCTGCGGGAAACTGCAGGTAATACCGAATAACATCTCTGGATCAAAGGTGCGATTCCGCCTTGGGACGGATCCACGTCCTATTAGCTTGTTGGTGGGGTAACGGCCTACCAAGGCGACGATGGGTACCGGGCGTGAGAGCGTGACCCGGCTCACTGGGACTGAGACACTGCCCAGACACCTACGGGTGGCTGCAGTCGAGAATCTTCGGCAATGGACGAAAGTCTGACCGAGCGACGCCGCGTGCGGGATGAAGGCCTTCGGGTTGTAAACCGCTGTCAGTTGGGAGGAAATCACATGGGGTTCTCTCCATGTGTTGACCTATCTTCAGAGGAAGGACGGGCTAAGTTCGTGCCAGCAGCCGCGGTAAGACGAACCGTCCAAACG
>JAAYAY010000416.1 GCA_012719125.1 Planctomycetaceae bacterium
CATCCGGATCATTCAGATCCTGCTCGGGCATTCGAAGATCGGCTCCACCGAACTCTACACCCACCTGACCGAACCGTTGCGGAACGATCCGCGTGGCCATCACCAACGCACGAATCCTGGCCGTCGATCAGACCCACGTCACCTTCCGCTGGAAGGATCGCGGCAGCGACTCCTGGCAGGGGAATGACGACCGGCGCGAAGCTGTGGAAGGTCTGGAGGATCGAGTCGGGCGTGGCGTGCCTGGAGACGGTTGTATCGTTCCGGGACCGTCAGAAAAAGAAACTGCCGAACCGTTCACTCGGCTCGCCCCCTCTGTTCGGCTTGACGGCGCACGCTGACGCGGAACACAGCAGCCGCCAAGCCGAGTTGAGTCTGCCGCAGAATCAAAGGCTCACTTCGATTTCGGCGAGCCTTTCGTGGTAAGATTCTCGTAGATGTGAGCTTGATCACGGCAGCCAACCGCGAGGTCCAGATCACCATCTTGATCGATATCTCCGAGCACAGCTTCGTGAGCTGGCCCACTGGTCTTCACCGACCAAGCAGGTTCCGCAGCCAAGTTCCCGCCGTCGTTCAGATAAAGAAAGACGTTGCCGCCTTGTGCATAGTCCGCTGCGATCACATCCGCGTCTCCGTCGTTGTCGACGTCCTGAAATTCGAATCCGTGAAATGCCGTTTGCGGTGAGCTTCGCCAACGGACCTTCATTTTCGGAGTGTCGTATTGCTTGACCAACTGCAAGCTCGTACCAAGCCGGTTTCCCCACGGGCCCTTCGCACAAAACAGCTCTGGCTGACCATCGCTATCGAGATCGCGCCAATAAACTCGCTGTGTCCACGGATTTGCTTTGTCTTCGTAGACCACCGTGCCGTCATCGAACGCTCCCTCCGAGTTACGAAAGACGACGATCTTCCCCGCTCGATAGCCTGCCACGATATCAAGATCACCATCGCCATCGAAGTCGGCATAGATCGCCGTCTCGGAATACTCCGTATGGCCGAGTTTACGAGTGACCTCCCTGGCAGGTGTTCCGGCTGTATTCTCAAACAGGGCGACGCCGTTCACCGGTTCACCGCCGGCCATCACCATATCGAGGTCTCCATCCTGATCGAAATCGCCAAAATCGATTTGGTTCGCGTTTGCGATCATGCCCGTTTCCCAATCAGGCTTCACGTTGAACTTGCCGGCTTGATTCAAGTACAGCGTGCAATGGCTCTCGTGCGTGGCGGCCAGGTCCATCCACCCATCGCGATTGAAGTCGAGCACGTCGATGTGGTCACAATCTGTAGTTTCGCGTGACTCCCAGAACGGTTTCTCCGCAAGCTTGCCGTCTTGATTCTGATAAATGACCCAGCGTTTCGGATTCGGCGCACTGGTCACGAAATCCAAATCGCCGTCGCGGTCAAAATCAATGAATCGTGCGATGCCGTCACCTCCTGACGTTGCCGTGCCGCTGCTCCAGACTGGTTGCCTCGAAAAAGCTTCTTCGCTATAGGCAAAACGCGATAGCGATAACAAGACGATCGCAATTGTGGAAGGTATCAGAACGGCAGATCTCACTTTTTGCTCCATGCGGTTCGGGGGAGGATAGAATTCTTCATTATCCAACCATCACAGTCGTTATACTCTACGTCTTCAGAGCCTTTTGGACAAGCAAGCGCCCGTGGGAAAGGACAGGGGTGTTGATCGAGATGCCTCGCTCACATCGACCCGAACAACGACGGGACCGACGCTCGGCCGATCGGTTTGAGCAAGACGCGCAATCAGTCGGATCGTGAGGCACTCACGTTGAAACGCTCGTTGGAGTTGTCATAATGGGATCCATCGGTCGGGTGGATTCGATGTCAGGCCGGGAAATGGCGATGAACGAAGAGAACCCCAATACGCATATTGACACAATGGGCAAGATGCCATAAGCTCGCGGCATGGCTAGATTAGCAAGACTGGTGGTCCCAGGCCCGCCGCACCACGTCACGCAACGTGGAAACCGCCGACAGCAGACGTTTTTCTGCGACGACGACTATGTGGCCTACCTGGATCTGATGGCCGAGTGGTGCGGGGAGCAGGGGGTAGAAATCTGGGCCTACTGCCTCATGACGAACCACGCGCACCTCGCTGGCCACAGCGACCGGCTGGCAATCGTTGCACCGATGCTGGCCATGGTCCACGACTGGCGAAGCTTCTTGGACAGCGCTATCCGCGAAAAAGAGTTGCGCGATCTGCGCGACCACGGCCGCACAGGCCGGCCCTTGGGCAGTGCCGACTTTGTTGACCGACTGGAACGCCTCGTCGGCCGCACCCTCGGCCCGAAAAAGCCAGGCCGGAAACCAAAACTACTCAAACAGCCATAATCGGTATTGTGTCCCCGAAATTCCTCGGACCGGTCAAGGGTGGCGACGGCAAGATGCTCCTTGTGCTGCTCACCAAACTCTGGCAGCAAACAGATCGACTTCTTTACCAAGAGCTATCAAGAACAAAGACACCCGACCCCTTTGATCGTCCTCCGGTGATTGGTTCACGCGGTTAGTCAGGTCCACCTGTCCCCGCCGGAATCGTTCGGAGTTGACACGTCAGAAACAAAGCCTCCCGGCCCCTTTGATCGTCTCACGGGGATTGGTACACACGGTCACGCAGGGCCAACCACCGCTTGGCAGTTGGTGGGCAGTGCCCACCCTACTTCACTCTCCTACAATCGGTCCCGATTCTACGATCCGGTGGCCGGGCGATTCCTCAGCGAGGATCCCCGCGGCCTGGCTGGCGGAGACACCAACCTCTATCGCTATGCGGGGAACGCGCCCGACACGACCTCGAGTCCGGCCGGAAGCGGCTCCGAAGAGAACTGCCTGTCGATCTTCGCGGAAGCCTTTGCTGAGAACTACAGCTACTACCTCAACCCGCTTCACAACGATCCGGGGGAGGGTTGGCTCTTCGGCACAGGCAAGGTGGTCGGCTGGGGGATGTTCGTTGCCGGGTCGGCCGGGGCGGGCATCCTGACCGGCGGTGGCGCCCTTGTTGAGGTGGCCGGCATGAGTGAAGCGGCGGCCTACACGATCGCCACGCTCGGCGCCGTCGCCGGTGGATCCGCCTCGGCCATGCAGACCTACGGCGCCAATCCCAACGCGGGGCTTCACGAATACGCCTTCGGCGTCGGCCTCGGCGCCGGTTTCGGCGGCTACATGCCCTATGGCGGAGCACTCGAACTCGGTGGTACGTTCATTGGCGGCAGCGCCCAGTGGGCCTTCGGCGGCGATTTCTATGGCCAGGGGATGCAATGGGGCGGATTGGCCGGTAGCATAGCTGGTGGAGGCCTGCACGGGGGCTGGCGCGCCGTCGCCTGGCAGACCGGCGGCGCCGCCGCTGGGGCGGGAATCGGCTACAGCGTGTATGGTACGTCGCAAGGCGCCCTTCTTGGTGCCAATCTTGGCGCGATGGGAGGGGGAATCGGGCGAGGAGTCTATGGCGCACTGGGAACGCAAAACGGCCATACAGGTAAATTGGCCCCAGTAAATCGACCGTTCGGCAGGGACTTTATCCCGATCCAGGAGCTTGAAGCCTCCGCGGCACGATTGAGCGCGAGCGCCGGAGAGACGCCCCGTTGGCTGGCCAACATGGATAAAGGAAACCTGTTTAATCGTGTTCGCTGGCCGAAGTACCCGTACAACGAATTGTATGTTCAAGCCCCTGATGGCAAGGGATACCTTATACTGGATTCCTACAATCCCCACCTAGGGGAGATCGTATTTCGAAGGTTCACTCAGTTATCGGAGATTTCGCCAGAAGCTGCGAAGGCTTACCTTAGAGAGGCAGCGAGCTACAAGCCGGGTCTACGTATCGCGGACGTCCCGTCGAGTCGAGACTTGGCAGGACAGACGTTGCGTGGGCAACAGATATTCGAGGTGCCGGTCCAGATGAAGAGAGTGCCAAGGACAGTCTTAGATGCGGCAGCAAAACGGAAGATCATCATACGTGACGTGAACAACAGGGTATATTGACACCATGAAAGTCTTCTACTGCGACGGCTGGTTTCGGGCAAAGAAGTGTGCGCCGTGCCGTTGGGACGAGGCCACAGCGATGGCCGCACATTCGCAACGCCAGCCTTACACGGTGCTGATCGACAGCTCGACGGCACCCAATTGCTTTATCGAGGTGACAAACGACTCCATAGGCATCGGATTTCTCGATGGACTGTTAAGAGAGTACCTCAGCTATGAATTCCAGGAGGAACGCCCCAGAGAACTCTTTTTGTCGCGAGTTGTTCTCCGTGAGTTCCGAGAGCGGACAGATATGGTGACGAAGGGCACATCTTACTTCTTCCACCGCGACGGGCGTGTCGTCATCCATCGGCAAGACTTTGTCTCCGATACGCTGGAGAGGGCGGAAACGCGAGCTGACGTGTCGGGGAATTGGGAGCCCTATCCGGAGTTTGGCGATTACGCGTCGTTAACGAGAATTGAACGTCACGGGACATTTCCGATCGCAAGGGGTGACTAAGGACCCGGGGTCAGCTCCGGATCCGAGGGCAACTGCGGACAATTGACACTTTCGCAGAAACGAACAACCAACAAGATCACATCCCTATCCATCTCTCTCCAACCGCCACACGATCCAACTCCCAATTCACGAACAGAAATAACCACCACCACGACACCAAGGCAATCCGCGGCGCAACCGAGCACGTCATCTTGCCCCCCTCCTCACCCAGGAGTTCCATCATGTCGATCCAACGAATCCTCCAGCGCACGCTCAAGGCCTTCGAGCCCAGGCCGAGAAGCAACCGCGGCAGCATCCGCCACCGCCCCTTCCGCGTGGAGGCCTTGGAGCAGCGACGGCTCCTGGCCGTCTTCTCCGTCAATAGCGCCCTCGACACAATCGACGCCAACCCGGGCGACGGGCTGGCCCAGGACGCGGCGGGAAACACCACCCTGCGGGCGGCAATCATGGAAGCCAACGCCTCGCCCAGCGCCGATACGATCAACCTGCCGGCCGGCACCTACAACCTCACGCTGACCGGCTTCGGCGAAAACGGGGCCGCCACGGGCGATCTCGATATCACCGAAGACCTGACCATCGCCGGGGCCGACGCCGCCACCACCACGATCGACGCCACCGCCCTGCTCGATCGGATCTTCGACCTCCGCGAGGAAGCCACCGTCGCCATTAGCGGGCTCACACTCACCGGCGGAAAGGCCGGCAACAGCGGCACCTACGCCGGCCACGAGGACAACGGCGGCGCAGTCCGGGCCGACTACCTCACCAACTGGACGTTGACCGGCTGCGTCCTCACCGGCAACTCGGCCCCTAACAGCAGCTTCGGCCAGGGCGGCGCCATCGACAACAGCGACGGCGAACTGAGCCTCGTCAATCAACTTGCACTCCACGCCGCCGGCAAGATACACTGACGGTGGCAGGCAGAAGGGCATGCTTGCCAGCCAGCAGGAGAAAGATATGCCCAGCATGTTCAAAGACCCCGTCGGTTGGACCGAACGTGCCGTCGGCACCACCGGGCGGTTCGTGTTCTTGTGTACCGCGACGCTCATATTCTGGGGCTTGGCGATGATCGGCGTTCATCTGGTCGTCCGCGAGTCGGAACTCTGCGCGGTGACCGGTGAAACTCTCTCGGCCTTCCACCGCAGCGTCTGGATCCTGGTATACGTTGCCACGTTCCTCGGGTTTGTGGCCATGCCGCTCACGTATCTCACCGCCCTCCACGCCCTACTGTTCGCTGTGCGGACGAAACGAAGTCCGAACCGGCACCAGGACTGAGGCTGATGAAAACCCGGACAGGCACCGCAACGGATCGTGTGTGGACTGCCGCGAGGACACCAGATGTTGCGGAGCCAGTCCCCATTTTCATCAGCCCAGGGCGCCCCCGTATCCGGAAATAACGGATAGACTGTTTTCCAGGAATGGGCCCAGTTTTCTTTTAAGATCATCCCCGTCCCATCCGTCTAACCATTCGGCTGAAGAGGTTCGGAGGGAGATGGCAGAGCCAATCGGTAGAAAGAACGTCGATCGATTGGTGGTCGAGCACCTCCCCCGGGCACTGCGGTTCGCTCGCCGCCTGACAGGCGACGACAACACTGCCGAAGACGTCGTTCAGGAAGCCCTCTGCCGCATCCTCAAGCGATGGCGGAGTTATCGCGGCGAGGCGTCCTTCGGCACCTGGATGATGCAAATCGTGGTCAATGTCGACCGGGATCGCCGCCGGCAGCAGCGTATCCTGGTCCCCATTCCTCCCGAGGGAGTGGCAGCCAGCCAATCGCAGCCGGTTGAAGAGGCCGCGGCCGGCGAACTCGGCGCCCGGATTCGGCTTGCCGTCGACAAACTGCCGGATCGTCAGCGCGAAGTGGCGTTGCTGATCTGGGGAGAAGGGGCCTCGACTCGCGAGGCGGCAGAGATCCTCCAGAGCAGCGAAGCGAATGTATACACCTGTCTTCACCTGGCGAGGAAACGGATCGCTCGGGCGATCGGCATCGATTACCCGCAACTGAACCGATCATGAACGACTTTCCGACCGAAACCAATCGCGACGACTTGGATCGGCAAATCCGTGCGGCCTTGGAGCTTGACGCGACGGCGCAACAGGTTGCCCGGCTCGAGACCTTCTGGCACCGCCGTCGCCGCACGCAGAAACGACGCCGATACGTTGCCGCTGCCTCAACCTTGGCCGCTTTGATTCTGGTCGCGCTGATGATCTCGCTTCCGGCCCGGCGGCCCGATCCCGGCCGCGAGCAGGCGGTGGGCGACAATTCTCGACATGGTCGCGCAGCGGTGCCCGAAGTGGTCGCCGAGCTGGCCGAGGAGTCTTCCGCCGCTGCACGCTCACCTGAAGAAGAGCAACCGCGAGTGACGGCCCGAGTCCCGACGGACTACGAGCGTTTCGTCCTTGTGGCACGGTCGTCCAAGACGGGCGGCAGGGAACACGCAATCGTCCGTGTAGCCGACCTGATCGAGCACTTGCAGTGCGAACCGCAAGCCGACGTCGAACAGTTGGTGCGCGATTCCGGCCTGAGCCCCGCGGTGATCGAGCAGGAATTGCTGCGTCGTCTGACGCGTTCCGGCAGCGGCAGCACGAGCAGCGTCGTCCGATTGCTTGCCGTCTGCGGAACCTGGCGATCGGCGCTGCGGCTTCTCCGGCTGGCTGAGCGAGAGGAGTTTTGCGACGAAGCGTTGGCCGCCGCCGAACGCATCGTGGGCACGGCCGCTCTGACCGGCATGGCGCGGCGGTCGCCCGATTGGCACGTGCGGGTTGCGATCTACCGCCGCCTCCTGTCGGCCGGCGATGACGCCTCGTTGAACGTCTACTTGACGTTGATTCAAGATGCGACGACGAGAGCCGAGGCACTCGCCGTTGCGGATGCTCTCTCGGAGACGCAGGTGACAAGCGTCCTCACGCGGCTCGATGACGAGGACGAGCAACTGCGACTGGCGGCGGCGCTGGTGCTCGGAGAGGCAAACGGCCCGGCAGTCACCCGACAACTGATCGATCGGGTTACCGGACCTGAGAAGCGAATAGGCGATCGCGAGGCCTGGATCGCGCTGGTCCGCTGCCGGGACGGGCAGGCCGCCAGTTTCCGGGCCTTTGCGTCGCGGCATCCCCGGCTGCTCGGATCGTTCAATCGAGCCCGCTTCTGGCTGCTGGCCAACGGGTTCTCGGCCTGAGCAAGCCTGGCGAATTCACTTGGCTGAGTTGATGGGAGAACGTGGTTCCTTTTTCAGAGAAGAGGTTCTGTCATGCGCGCCTTGAAGATTGAAGCTCCGACGTTGCTGTTCGTTCTGATCCTTGCTTGTGTCGCCGTTCCGCGAATTGCGGCCGGTCAGGCCGCCGCCGTTCCCGACGACAAACGGCCGCGGGCGGGGATGATGTCGGCCGATGAGGCTGTGATTCTCACCTACGACGTAGGGGATCTGATTCTGGATGTGCCCGACTATCCCTATCCCGGATCGGCGGGTGCCGCTTCTCCTTTCGGCAGCCCGAACAACGCCGGCATGGGAGGCATGGGAGGCATGGGCGGCGTGATGGGCGGCGTGATGGGCGGCGGCATGGGCGGCATGATGGGCGGTGGAGCCATGCCGGGTGGCGACGGAGCCGAATCGGAGGGAGGCGGCGTTCCCAGCGATCGCAATCCCCTGCCCGGCTCCACGAAGATTACCATGGAGGATCTGAAACGGGTGCTGACTACCGTGATTGCCCCGAACACCTGGACCGACAGCGGGGGCGAGGAGGGAGAATTACAGTGCCTGGGCACGTCGCTGGTAGTCCGCCAGACGGCAGTCGTCCACAAACAGATCGAAGATCTGTTGGAGCAGCTACGCAAAGGGTCGGGCAAGCAGAGAACCGTGGCCGTCGACGCTCGCTGGCTGCTGCTCAATTCCGATGAACTCGAGAAGTTGATCCCCGCCGGTGAAAATGGCCAGCCCCACGTCGACCGCCAGATACTCGGCGAGTTCACACGGCGTCCCACGAGCATCCGCGGACGGACCAACTGCTTCACCGGGCAACTGGTTTATCTTGTCAGCGGCACCCGGCGCAACGTGGTTACCAGTTTCATCCCCGTCGTCGGCAGTCTGGAAAGGCCCCAAACCGGGCAATATGCCGCTTTGCCGGGCGGAGCATACGTACTGCCGGCCCAGATGGGGCAATCTAGCCAGGCCGTCGGCTACCAACCCGTGATCGAGACCCCCAACCTGGGAGTGTTGCTCCAGATACGCCCGACGCTGATTCCCAATGACGACCGTGCGATCGTCGACCTTCGCTCCACACTCACCGTCCTGGGAAAGTCGGCTTCCGAAAGTGGAGAATCCGTGCAGCCCCAACAAGACCTGCTGGTCCCGAAGGTTGACCGCGTAGCGATCGAGACCCAGGAGCTTGCCACGACGCTCAGCGTGCCCCTGGGCGAACCGGTCCTGGCCGGCGGTTTGACCTACATCGGGCCCTCGGCCGACGCGATGCGTCAGGAAGCCGATGCAAACCGCGCACAGCCCCTGACGGAAGCTCCCCAGTTGTACCTTATCCTGGAGTTGCGCTAGGCCGGGCTAACGCCATCGTCCCTCAGTCAAATCCTGCAGCGGCTCGTCGAACTCGGCTCCGATGACATAGCATTTCGGTCCCATCCGGCGGCAACGTTTCACCTGGAGATAGCGTTCGGCTCCATTGGGGAATACGAGTCGTGCATTCTCGCCCGGGAACATCTCCTCGCCGTGCAGGAAGCCCACGCCTCCTCGCGACAAGTCCCGAATCATGACTCGGTACATCCCTTCCTTCCGGTTCAACGCAGGGAACGTGTTGTAGTACCTCAGGGCGGCGTCGAAACGGGTACGTTGGCGAGGAAAACGGCGCCGCTCGTCCGCCGGATCGAACACGTGCTGGGCGGCGCTCGCCTGGGCGCGTGTATCGTCGGGAAGGACGATCTCGCACGGCAGCTTGCCCAGGAAGGAATTGGCAATCATGACGACACCACCGCTCTAAGGGCCTTCACGACCTCGCGATCAAACTGCGAACCGCGATCCCCTTCCAATACTTCCCAGACCTCCTTCAGCGGGATCGCCGGCCGATAGGGCCGGCTCGACGACATCGCGTCGTACACGTCGGCAACCGCGCACATCCTGGCCCAAGGGTGAATCTCGTCCGCCACAAGACCTACAGGGTATCCCTGGCCGTCGCAGCGCTCATGATGCTGGTAGACCATCATCAACTGATCCCACGACACGTCCCGCCGATGGCAGAGTTCAAGAAAACCCAGTTTCGCATGTTCCTGGATGGCTTCGCGCTGACGCCGCGTCAGCGGCCTCTCTTGATTGAGAAGTACGGGCGCAATATGGCGTTTGCCGATATCGTGCAGAACCGCCCCCCTGGCTAGGGCCACAATCTCGTCGCTGGCTCCCATGCCCATCCGCCCGGCGATCAGCAAGACGAGGACGCTGACGTTGGTGACGTGCGTATAGGTGTAGTAGTCGTGGGCCATCAAGTCGAGCAGCTCGCACGCCGCGACGGATTCGTCGCTGACCAGACGTGCCAGTTCCTCGCCGTATTCTCCGGCGAATCCGACCAACTGATCCGCGTTGCGGCTGCTGAACGCCAACTGAAAGACGGCCCGATTCGCAACCTGCAGCACGCGGAATCTCTTGCCGACCGACACCCCCTCGTCGCGCAGCACGGTGTCCAGCAGAAACGAACGGTAGGCGACATGATCGGCGACCCGAATGTAGAGAGTGCTGATGCCCTGATCCCCGAAGCGGTCGAAATCGCCGGCTTCCAGCGCCAGTTGCCGTTCGCGGAAGAGGACGGGCGCAACTCTGGGGTCCGTGCGAACGAAGAGATCGAACGGCAAGGCGATCGACGCCGTGATCGTGTCGACCGCAACAGGCAGAAAACCCAAGCGCTCGATGCTCTCAACCCTGGCTTCTGAACCTGCGTTGGTACCCAAGGTACTCACCGTTGACAAAGGTTCCCTGGAGTCGAACGAATCCACCGTTCCGATATGCATCGGCTCGCGCGGACCGCCGCTCGGGCCGACCGGCGGTAGCATCCGGCCGATACCGGGTGGAACTCATCCTCATAGAAGCATAGGACATACCGGTATTAAGATATCTAATCCAAGATGTCCGAAATCGAATAGTCGGTAGTTCTCGCGGCGAATGGAGGTTTCGGGACAATCGTGCCGGACAGTCGGGTTGTACGGCTCCCGCAAGCCGGCCGCAGCCTCAAACGACGACGCCCCCGGATTCTGCTTGGCTGCGGAAACCGGGGGCGTCTCTGGTTCTCTAGAGGGGGTTGTTGAGGTTATCGAATTCGGCTAGCCTACTTTTTGCGCAGCACATGCGAATACTCCATCCGGGAGCGACGCGTCGGTCGCATCCCGGATTCTCATTTGTCGTAAACCAGGGTGGGTGGAGGGACGCGTCCTGCAATCTCTCCAAAAGCTTGAAGCATCTGTTCCTGCATGTCCTCGACCGTTTCACCGCCCGGAACGTCGATCCACACTCCCTCGCCCGCGAAGGCAATCGCCTCCATCAGGGCGCGATCGGCGTCGGCTCCCACGGTCATGGTGTGGAAGGTGTAGCCCCGGTCCATTCCTTGCACCGCTTCCCAGAAGGCATACTGCTTGCTGCGGTCGTACGTCCTGTAGTTGGCCGTTCCATCGCCGTCGTAGTCGGTCAGTTCATTCCAGTCCCAGTCAGCGGGAAGGCTCCAGCCGGACGGAACCTCATTGGCGTTGCCGTCGGTGATCACCAGAACGGTCGGGCGAGATCCGTAACGCGAGTACTGCTCGAGGAGTTGACGCGCCTGGTTGATGCCGTCGCCCATGGCGGTCATGCTGCTGTAGTGGGCCGCCTGGCGGTGTCGCTGAATCAGATCGAGAGACTGATAATCCGACGTGATCGGATCGCTGCCGATGTCGATGTTGTAACCGTCGTAGTCCAGCGTGGTTTCCCAGTGAGCGTTCTGGGCGTAACTGATGATCCCGACCTCGTCGCCGAAATCGAGTGTATCGAGGAACTCCAGCAAGAGCGTCGCTCCGTTCTTCATGGCATGGAAGGGATACTCGGGCGTCTTCCAGAGGGCCGGCGTTTGGGAGAAAGCCTTCTTCTCGGTAAGGAGGTAGTTGACAAAAGTCGGACCTCCGTACGTGTATTCCAGGTCGGCGTTCCAGACATACGAATTGTTCCGAGCGTGACTGATGAAACTGTTCCAACTGCCGGACGGGAACGGATAGGGCGTGTCGTTCAGGTTGAAAGCCGTTTTCACCGCTGCCACCGAGTTCTCGAAGCGCTCGCCGTACCCGGGACCGTCGTCGCTCTTGTTGTTCCCCGACTTGATCCAGCACTTCGTGATCTTCTTGCCGGCCAGCCAACCCGTGCCCGAGAATTCTCCCGTGGGGTCGTGAAGGCCCTCGGTCTTCTGTTGGTAGAGCCTCCCGTCGTGCTCCAATTCGAGTACGACGTTCGACAAATCCTTCGACGACACGGCGTAGATCGAACTTCCTTTGAACGTCACGCTGATCATCGGATCGCTTCCTTCCGGGCTCGTCAGCGTCAGGTACTGGGGCTCGCGCGTCAGATTCCCCGTGTTCACCTCCAGGGCGTCGAACATTTCTTTCTGGTTCTCGACGACATTGTCGCGACCTACCGAGCCGATCGACCGCAATTCGCTGTCGTAGCTCATCGAACCGGAATAGTCGAGCACCAGCACGAGATCGCGGGCTTCGACGAAGGCGCTGGCCCCCGTGGCCAAGGCCACCGACGGCTTGCCCACGAACGTGCCGAAATTGAGCGGCAGTTCGGCGTCCGGCGCGTTGGGATCTGCGTTGTCGCGATGGACCTCGACTCGCACCACGTTGTAGGGTGCCTGGTTCCACTGGACGGGCCACGAACTGGTGCTCTCGTCGAAGCTTCTGCGGCCGAAGATCACGTCGCGCTCCGGATTGATGTAGACGCCGTTGGCCGCCGCGACCTGCGCGGCCATGGCCCGCGCCTCCGCCACGGCAATGGAGTTGGCGTCGATCTGGGCGTCGCCCTGTCCGGCCGAGGCCGCCGCAATCGCCGCACGGATCTCCTGCGAGGCCGCCAACGCCGCCGCATCCGCCGCATTCTGCATTCGCGTTTGCGTCGTCGCCGTCAGCCCCGTGTCGACGGCATAGGCCAGAAACCCGAACAGCACGGGCGCCAGCAGGCAGGTCAGCACGAGGATGATTCCTTTGCGGTGCTTCCGCAGGTCCCTCCGCCGGAACGTCGTCAACCTTCGGTAGAATTCTCTTGGTGTCATCGCTTGTACCCTTTCGGAGGAGTCAAACACCTTGCGGACCCGAGCGAACGAGTCGAAGGGCAATCTCCCACTGCCGCAGGTCGCCTCACGTTACGACCCCGTGGGAGGTTGTTCTCCGGCTTTTCGCCGTCACTCAACCATGACCGAGACCGCGTTGCGGAAGACTGCCGTGCCCACCAGATTTATGGGGCCCGGATTCGGCGTCCAAGGCGAACGGACGGACGAATAGGGCAATCGAACACTCAGTTGGAACAATGCCAGATCGTTGTCGGGATCCATCAAGTCGATCGCCACTCCCGGATTCTCGGCGTCCTCAATGGTGATCTCGGCCTCGCTTCCGGGCAGTCCGGAAGCATCCAGAAAGGCCCGAACGTCCGCAATCATCTTGTCGTTCAGCGATTCGCCCGGAGTCAGGATTCCCTCCCGCTCCATAGCCGCCAGCCGAGCCCCTTCGCGAGCCGCCATCAGAAGCTGATTCTGCATCTCGTACAGACGGCTTGCTTCCACCATGCCGAATACCATGATCACCAGCAAAGGCGCCGCAACGGCGAATTCGACAACCGCCGATCCGCGACGCTCCTTTCCGCACCGTCTTTTTGTTGTGAAGTCGCAAAGCATGATGGATCTCACAGGTGCCGTTTTTCTGGCTTGGTCTATTCGTGTCGCGTCACTGCCTGGCCCACGATCGACAGGTCGGCAAAACCCGGCATCACGATGAAGGCGACGTCGCCGTAGCGAACCTGAGCGCGAATCAGGAAAGGCTGACGCGGCGCGGCGGCGCTCAATTCGATGTCCGACAAGCTGCTGCATCCGTCGTAGGATTCCGGAATGGACTCTCCGGCGTCGATCATTGAAGCATCTTTCACCAGCAGCGATATCTCATCCGCCGGTGCAACCGGCGAGAGAATCTGCAAGGCTCGCTGGCTGGCATCTTCCGTCGTGATTCCCGACGTCGAACCGAGACGGGCCGCGTTCCGGCAGGCCGCACTGAGCATGTTCCGCACCATGTAGGCATGGCCGAACTGCATGATGAAGAAGATGAAGAGAAGAAACACGGGCATCACGAAGGCGACCTCGACCACGGACACCCCACGGCGCCTCCGGCGAGCTCTCTTGGCGACCCCGCGCTTGGCTGCTCTACGGGCGGAAGAAACTCGTGAAACGCCCGTCGCATACGCTTTGAAGCTCGAAGACATTGACCTGTTTCACCCAGTACGAGGAGAGGTGAAGTCCCTGCAATGTTAAACGTAGCTTTTCTCCTGAACGAGGATGCTCCGCCCGCCCCTTGGACGTGCAAATACCCCGGTAATTCCATGTCCCGCGCACGGCTGTGCCGGTCGTGCCGGCAAATCGGACCCCCTCTGGGCGACAACGAGTACTCCAAGGAGGGGTGTGATCGGCAGCCGTTTTTCAAAGACCAACCGCGATCACGGCAGAGTCTGCCACGGCGGAGGTGTGGCCCCCTACCGGCTGAGATCGAGACGCGAACCGGTCCCGTCGAGTTGAAGACAATCAGCAAACAGCTCGTGTGGAAGCTGCCCGTCCACCGGGGCATGCATGACGAACTGGCTATGGTAGTAGTCGGGACGAGCTCGTCCGCCCGTCGATCGCCCTGACAACCGGGCGATCCACTCCCGTGCCCTCTCCACCCACGACACGGCCCGCTCTTCCTGCGAGAGCGCCTGGCGGAACATCTTGAGGAACTGATTCACGCCCGCCAGGTACTTCGGCGCGACCGGGGCCTTGCAGCCGACCGCGTAGAGACTGTGCGGATCGCTTTCGCGACCCTGCCAGCCGATCAGCGTGGCTTCAAGGGGGGCCAGGAGTCGCTGAAACGCGTGGGGAGCCGGACGCCACAGCAGATCCAGGTTCGCCGCCGCACGGCCCCCCGTGCAACTGCAAATCAGGAGAATCCCCCCTGGGGCGAGAATTCGAATCATCTCGGCGGCAACCGCTGCCGGGTCGGCGACGTGCTGCAAGATGTTCAAGCAGGCCACCGTACCCGCCGAACCGTCGCCACGCGGAAGCTCCGCCAATTCATCCAGCGACTGGATCTGCGGGACGATTTCTGCAGATTCATCCGCTCTTACAAGATGGAACCGTTCGCCCTGCTCGGCCGTAAGCGGAGCGCCGGGCACCGCCAGACCATATTCCTGAACGGGAGGGGCAAACTCGAACGATTTTTTCGCACATCGAATGAATCGGGCCGTGTCTCGCCACATGTCGACTGTCTTTCCCAACAGATGTTTCCGTTCTCAACGGCGGACGCAATTCCACTGGAAGACGAGTACGCATCCAGAACGGTGGTCGGCGGTTGGCGGGCCCGCAAACGCGGCCACTTGCGTGCCGGCTCGTTCGACAAGCCGGCGGATCGTTCGGCTTCGCACACTGTCGTAGGTCGTCTCGCAGTCCTCAATCACCAGGTAACGCAGTTCCGGACGAGACAGCTCCGAACGTGCGTTCTCGTAGGGAACCGTCACCAGTCCCGAATAGAGCCCCGTCCAGCCGCGAGTGTCCAGAACTCGGTCACCGGGAGAAGCGTTTCGTGTAAGCCATTCGGCTGCCGATCGGTGGCCGGCACGGTTGAGATGGAGCGGGCGCAACCCGTAGGCAGTGCAGATCGCGGCGACGAGCAGTGTTACCACAATCGCCAGGCCGGAAGCACTTCTTCCTGCCAGGGCGCCCCCATCGAGAATTCGTTTGAGCCGGTCGGCTACGACCTGGGCCCCGGTGCCCATACAGGCGGTCGCTGCCACCACAATCGGCAGCACGTGGCGGGCACTCAGATATCCCTCGCGCGTCGTGTGAACTGCCAAGGCACCAAGTAGCAGAACGCAGAATACCTGAAGCAGAAGATCGGCGTCGGTATTCCCGCGGCGCCGAAGACTCCAAAGGCCGATCAGCGCCAGAATGCCCGGCAGATATCCGAAGGCCTTGGGGATCTCGTCTGCCAATGCGATCGCCGCGGCCGATACGCCGCGCCGGCGAATGCTCGTTGTTGGATCCTTGGGAGCAAAAGAAGGCTTTTCGCCTTCCTCCAGATCGAAGTCGGCACTGACGTGAGCGGCAACTTCCGAAGCACCTCCATCCGCCGCAGAAGACGAGCCACTCAACGCCACCGAGAGCAACAGCCCATAGGGGACAAGGATCGCGGCCAGTCCCGCTGAATAGGGGATCGCCGATCGCCACGGCAATTGTCGGCGGCGGACGCCACGTGCGGAGATTACCACGCAGAATGCGATTCCCAGCAGAACGGCTTCCGAACGGGTGAGAACGGCAAGGGCTGTGGCAACTCCGCCCAACAGGGCCGGAAGAACGGGAAGGCGCCCTTCGCCGGTCGGTGAAAGATGGAACACCAACAGCACAAGAGCCAAAGAAAACCACAGCAGATGCGTACTGTCGCTGATGCCGTCCGCACCGAGCCGAATCAGTTCGGGAAGGCAAGCCACCAGGACCGTTCCGAGCAGTGCGGCATGCGGGCCGGCAAGACGCTTGCCCAGCAGGAAAACCGGAATCGGGAGCAGAATCAGCGGCAACGCGGCCGCCGACTGTACGCTGAACGCCCATGCTTCGCGGAAGTCGCCCAATGCGGCCACGAGGATTGTGTGCATGCCCCAGACCGACATGGAAAAGAGCGGGGGCTCCGTCTGCTTGCGGAGGAACCCAAGCAGACCTATCTCGTCAATTGTCCGTGCCGAATTGACATAACGAACGGCATCCAGGGCAGGCACAGGCGCCCGCCTGATGGCGACGGCCTGGACGGCGCAAGCCGCCGCAACCATTGCCGTCAGAATACCGATCTGGGCCCTGCGAGACATCGGCTGACCTCAATATCGGATCACTTTGCGCAGGAGATATCCCCCCCACACAAACAGGATCAGGTTGGCGGCCCACACCGAGAACGGTGGGATCGTGCCGCTTTTGGCCCCGTCGATGCCGTACATCATGACCGGATAGTAAACCGCGAGAATCGGCACAAAGCACAAAAAGAAACTCGTCAGAAAATCGCTGTTCCGCAGCCGAATCGCTATCGGCACGCCCACCCAGAGAAAACACAGGCAACTGAAACCGGCCGACCAGCGGCGGTGAGGTTCTGTGCGGAGGCGATTGAGGCGGCTGATCAACCCGGCCTCTTCCGCGAAACGTGTCTTCCATTCTGCTCCGGTAAGCCGCTCAAAATCACCGCACAGCACCTCGAAAGCGCCGCGGACGGCCAACTCGCGCCGGTGGTCGTCGATGCGTTCCCGCTGCTGCACTTGTTCCTCCGGAATGGCCCCCAAAGCAATGTTCGAAGGCACGCTCGATCGGTCCTCGACGTTGCTTGCCTGCTGGAGAGGAATCGTGTGAACGTAGCTGGGAACAAATGCCTTGGCTTTGCCCTCGACGTCGACGTAGGCGTCGCTCACCGAAATCACCAGATCCCCATTCTCGCGGTCACAGTACAGCGTTGCTTCCGCAGCGGTTATGGTCGCGCCTGGCGAGTCGCCACGCCCGCGGATTGAAATGGTGGCCCCGATTAGTCGATTCCCGTCGACTTCCTTGACGTTCACCGAGAACGTGGGCGAACTGTAACTCTTCTGGGTACGCAGGACGCTGTAGGCAATCTCCTCAACCGAGTTCACGACAACCTGTTGTGCCCCGTTTCGCCCCCAAGAGACCGACAAATCCGTGAGCCATACGGCAGCCAGGCTGAGAACGAACGCCACGATTACCGCCGGCCAGATGATCGACCAAGGCGAAATTCCCTGGGCCTTCAAGGCGATCACTTCGTTGGACCCCGACATCCGAGCGTAGACGCTTGTCGTCGCCAGCAGTAGGGTTACCGGCAAGGCCACACTCAAGGCGAAGGGCACGGTATACGGCACAAGCTGTAGAATCTGGGCAGGAGGCAGGCTATAGCGCATGGCCAGTTGCGAGACCCCGGCAATCAACATCACCGGCATGAGCGCAAACAGTGCCACCACAAAGACCTTCGTCAGTTCGGCCAGGATGTATCGGGTGAGAATTCGCATGGCGGGCCTAGTGTTGCACCGTTGCCCACGTCCGGTCAAGATCATTTGAGACCGTGCGGGCACAACCGTCGATTTTGTATGGTTCCTTTACAGGAATCGGGCGATTTCGCATACTACACTCCCAAGGCGGGGCAAGCCCGCAACCCAACCTTCACAAACAAGCGCGCACCATGCGCACACGTCCTGCACAAAGGCATGAAAGTCGTCGCATCTGGTTTATGTGCAACGAATACCGGGTGTTTCGTCCAGACAATCCATCGAGATTCGAGGAATTAAAAGGCGCAGTATGCGCAATTTAGGGGCAGTGACCGTGACTGGGGGGGCTGGCAGGCCCAATAATCGCCAACCCTTTGGGAGCATGCGCGGATGGTCAGGCTGTCGCTGAACGAAACAACGACCTTCCGTTGGTCGTTTGAGGAAGACGTCCGCCACTACTCGGACGCCGGAATCCCCGCAATTGGTGTGTGGCGCCACAAACTGTCCGACTGTGGAAAAGAAAAGGCCGCTGACCTGCTCGAAGAATCGGGCCTGGCCGTCTCGCACCTCTACTGGGCCGGTGGGTTCACCGGCTCCGATGGTCGCAGCTTCCGTGCGTCGGTCGACGATGCCCTCGAGGCCCTCCGCACGGCGGTTGATCTCAGAACCGATTGCCTCGTCGTCTACAGCGGTGCCAGGGCCGGACACACCGTCAACCATGCCAAACGCTTGATGAAGGAGGCTCTCAAGGAACTGGCTCCGGCGGCCGAGGAGTTCGGGGTCCGTCTGGCCGTCGAACCGATGCACCCGGGCTGTGCCAAGGAGTTCACGTTTCTGACCAGCGTCGAAGACGTGCTCGAACTGGCCGACGCCGTGGGCAGCAGCGCCGTGAAACTGCTCTACGATACCTACCATCTGGGGTACGGCGAGAATTGTGCCCGGCAAATTGCCGCATTCGCCGACCGCGTGGCCCTCGTCCAACTGGGTGACGGCCGGGCGGTGCCGTCCGTCGAGCAGTCCCGCTGCCGGCTCGGCGAGGGCGTGGTGCCGCTCGCCGAAATCGTCCAGGCGTTCCTGAGTGCCGGCTATGACGGCGATTTCGACGTGGAACTGATCGGCGAAGAAATCGAGACCATCGACTATCACGAACTGGTCGAACATGCCAAACAGGCCTTCGAGCGGCTGCTACGACCGACTACACCTTGAGCCCACTCTCCAATTGCATGCTGATCGTCAATCACCGCATCCAAATCCCCTTGCGTGAGTTTCACTTCACCTTCGCCCGCAGCCCGGGTCCCGGCGGCCAGAACGTCAACAAGGTCAATTCCAAGGCCACTCTGCACTGGAACGTGACCGAAACGACAAACCTCCCCGAAGAGGTCCGCCAGCGCTTTCTCAAGGCTTTCTCCGGGCGGGTCAACCAGGACGGTGAGTTCTTCGTCTCGAGTACCCGCTTTCGCGACCAGGGCCGCAACGTGGCCGACTGCCTGGAGAAACTCCGGGCCATGCTGGCAGAAGTCGCCGCCACCCGCCCCGCTCGCAAGAAGACGAAACCCTCGGCCGGCGCCCGCCGGCGCCGGCTTGACGACAAGCGGCGTCAAAGCGATAAGAAACGGATCCGCCGCTCCCTCGGTGACTAAGGCAGGCGGACGAAAAAAATCTACCATGCCCACCCCCCGCGATCTCGACGACATCCTTCAGCACTGGCCCTTCCAGCCTGGGACCGTCAGTGCGCGGATTGTCCGAACAGGTGGCGGTCGCCAGGTCCTCCAAATGCGCGTCGACCTGGGCGTGCTCCAGATGGAGAGCGAAGGCCGCCCCGACGGCACGAGACCTGGTGGAGCCGAAACCTATCTGGACCTGCTCCTGCAAGAGGAGTTCTCCCGGTCCGGCCGGACCGAACTGACGGCCCAACAACTCGAGGAAATCGATCGCGAGTTCTCTCAGTTCTACCACCGGCGGATCTGCTGGCTGGCCGTGCGCGAGTTCCAGCGTGCCGTCCGCGACGCCGATCACACCCTGGCCCTGATGGACTTTGTAGAACAGTCCGACGTGGGCGAAGCCTGGAGTCATGAGCACCTGCAGCAACGCGGGCTGGTGCTCTTCCACCGCACCCAGGCCGCTGCTCTGGCCCATCTGGAGGAGGAGGGGGCAGAGGCTGCCATCGAAGAAATCAATCGGGGCCTGGCGTCGATCGAAGCGTCCCCCTGCCCGCAGACCGGCCAGATGGTCAAGAAACTGCGCGAGCTGCAAGACTGGATTCGCGATCACTATCAGATGGACCGCACCCTGGCCGAACAGTTGGCCGACGCCGTCGCGGCGGAGCAGTACGAACGAGCCGCCCAACTGCGCGACGAATTGGCCCGCCGCGCCCTCGACAGAGATTGATTTGCCTGCGACAGCAACCAGTGAACAATCCACCCGTGAGAGGCTAGACATGACCCAAGACCTCCGCAGGAATCCCGGCCGCTTCCTCCTGCCCCTGGCGGTTGCCCTCCTCTGGCTCGCCGGTTTTTCGGCCACCCAAGCAGCCGACGCGACCGCCAGGCCCGATATCGTCCTCATCATGGCCGACAACCTCGGCCACGGCGACCTCTCCTGCTACGGCTGCCCCGACATTCAAACCCCCGCCATCGACCGCCTCGCCGCCCAGGGCGTCCGCTTCACCAACTTCTATTCCAACGGTCCCGAATGCACGCCCACGCGAACCGCCCTGCTCACCGGCCGCTACCAGCAGCGAGTTCCCGGGCTGGAGTGCGCCCTCGGCACCGGCAACGTCGGCCGCTACGACGACGCCGTCGCCCTGGCCGAGAAACACGAGCTTGGGCTTCCCCCCAGAGAATCCGTCCTCGCCCCGCTCCTCAAGCAGGCCGGCTATCACACCGTTGCCCTCGGCAAATGGCACTTGGGCTACGAAAAGCATCTCCTGCCGCCTCACCACGGCTTCGACTACTTCCTTGCCTCGCTCGGTGGCACGATCGACTACTTCTATCACAACGAACCCACCGGCGAACCGGTCCTTTACGAAAACCTCGCCCGGGTGACTCGTGACGGATACTTCACCGACCTGATCACCGACGGCGCCGTCGACTTCCTCCGCAGGCAACCGGCCAACGAGCCGATCTTCCTCTACCTCCCCTACACCGCCCCCAGTGCCCCCTTCCAACACCCGGACGACAAACCCGATGAGCCCAAGGTCTCCCACGCCTGGGACTCCAGCGACTGGCAAAAGGGCGACCGCGACACCCTGCGAGCCATTATCGAGCGGCTCGACCAGGGTGTCGGCAAGGTGCTCAAGACCCTCGACGAAACCGGCCGGACCGGCAAGACCCTCGTCATCTTCTGCAGCGACAACGGCGCCTATCCCATCGCCGCCAGCAACGCCCCCTTCCGCGGCCACGCGTCAGAACTCTTCGAGGGCGGCATCCACGTCGCCTGTATGGCCCGCTGGCCCGGCCGACTGCCCGTTGGTGTCGTCGACGACCGCCCCACCTTGACCTTCGACCTGACGGCCTCGATCCTCGCCGCCGCCGGCTGCACGCCACCCGCCGATCGCCCCCTCGACGGCATCGATATCCTCGGCCAAATCGCCGCCGGTCAACCGCCCAAACCACGCCCTCTCTTCTGGCGCGCCCGCCGAGCCGATCGCACCTGGCGAGCCGTTCGCGACGGCAACCTCAAATACCTCTCACGCCAGGACGGCACCGAGCTCAAAGAGTATGTCTTTGATCTCTCCAAAGATCCTGGAGAAGACAACAATCTCCTTGAGACGCTGCCGGATGCGGCGACGAAACTGAAAAAACTGCTGGCTGGCTGGGAACGAGATGTCCACCGCGCCCAACGGCCCTGAAATGTCGTCGACGATCATGGATGTAGGGTGCGTCTTGACGCACCAAGAAGTGCTAATCGGGGTGATTCCAGGTGGGACATGGGTCGGTGCCGCCCCAATCGATTCCGTATTCCCCCATTTGGACGTATCGATGGAAGCTAGACCAGGGGTAATCACGTACACGTCGGACGAGGTTGTGCTTCCGTGGATTCCAGTGAACGTAATCTACGCATCGTTTCAAGTCTTCCTCGTCGCGACGATAGAGAACGGCCGTCTCAACCTGGCGATGTTGATTGCCGCATGCAAGAGTGGTCGGGCGAGAGGCGAGGTAAGAAAGGGACGGCGTTCGTGTGACACCAGAGTGAGAAAGAAGGTCCCGCCGGGGATGAACCACCGTCGATAGTTGCTCATGACCTTGCCGGGTGCCTTCTGAAGGACCAAGTGATGAATGTTGGGTGTGTCGTGGCACGAAGTGGACCGCCGTATAGTGTAACTTGGGAGCCTGTCTCCAGAGTCTTCCGCCGTCAAAATGAGGCAATTGGTGCGTCAAGACGCACCCTACCCTCTTCGTCATTCGATATTCGTTATTCGATATTCCCATTCGCCCCCTCCCCCCTCCTCAACCCGCCCCCTTTCCGCTACCCTCACCTTCATGGTCCCCAAATTCATCTTCGAAATGAACGGCGTCAACAAGACCTTCGGCGAGAAGGTCGTGTTGCGTAACATCAATCTCTCCTTCTACTACGGCGCCAAAATCGGCGTCGTGGGCGAGAACGGGGCGGGCAAATCGACCCTGCTCAAGATCATGGCCGGGCTCGATACCGACATCGACGGCACCGCCATCATCGGCAAGGGCATGCGGGTCCGCTACGTGGCCCAGGAACCCATCGTCTACCTCGATAAGACCGTTCGGGAGCACCTGCTGATGGCCGTCAAACCGGTGCAGGATCTCCTCGACCGGTTCAACGAAATCTCCGCCAAGATGGCCGATCCCGAGGAAGAGGCCAATTTCGACAAGCTCATGGACCAGATGGGCAGGCTCCAGGAGGAAATCGACGCAGTCAATGGTTGGGAACTCGACCGGCTCATCGACATCGCCTCCGACGCCCTCGTCCTGCCCCCCGACGACGCGCCCGTGGGACAACTCTCCGGCGGCGAACGCCGCCGCGTCGCCCTCTGCATGGCCCTGCTTGAAAAGCCCGATCTCCTGCTCCTCGACGAACCGACCAACCATCTCGACGCCGAGACCGCCAAGTGGCTCGAACAGGCCCTCCGCGAGTATCACGGCACCGTCATCGTTGCCACCCACGATCGCTACTTCCTCGACAACATCACCAAGTGGATCCTCGAACTCGACGGCGCCCGCGGCATCCCCTTCGAGGGCAACTACTCCTCCTGGCTCCAGCAGAAAGCCGAGCGGCTGCGCCTGATCGAGAAGAAGGAAACCCAGCGGCAGAAGACTCTCGAGCGGGAACTCGACTGGATCCGCAACTCCCACGAAGGCCGCAAGCAGAAGAACCAGGCCCGCATCAAGGCCTATGAAGAGCTCGCCGGCCAGCAGACCCTCGACAACAAGAGCGAGGTCCTCATCCAGATCGCCCCGGGTAGCCGTTTGGGCGAGCGAGTGCTGGAGGTGAAGAATCTCTGCAAGAGGTTCGAGAGCGACGGCCAGAAACTGACGCTCCTGGAGGACTGCTCCTTCATCGTGCCCCGCGGCGCCATCGTCGGCGTGATCGGCCCCAACGGTACGGGCAAAACCACCCTCTTCCGCATGATCGTCGGCGACGAGAAACCCGACGCCGGCACGATCGAACTCGGCCCCACCGTCGAACTCTCCCACGTCGACCAGCACCGCGACGCCCTCGACGACGGCAAGACCATCTTCGAGGAAATCACCGACGGCAAAGATACGATCGAACTGGGCAAGATCTCGATCAACTCCCGCGTCTACGTGGGACGGTTCAACTTCCGCGGCAGCCAGCAGCAGAAGAAGGTGGGTGAGTGCTCCGGCGGCGAACGCAACCGGATCCACCTCGCCAAGCTCCTCCGCCGCGGCGGGAACTTCCTCCTCCTCGACGAGCCGACCAACGACCTCGACGTCAATACGATGCGCGTGCTCGAACAGGGCCTGATCGATTTCCCCGGCTGCGCCATGGTCATCAGCCACGATCGCTTCTTCCTCGACCGCATCTCGACCCACCTGCTCGTCATGGAATACGGCAAGACGACCTGGTTCGAAGGCAACTTTGCCGACTACGAAGAAACCGTTCTAGCCCAGGATCCCGGCCATGCCGGCCACCGCCGCAGCAAGTATAAGCGGCTCACGTTGCGCTAGTCGTTTAACCTTATTTTCCGCTACCCTGTGTCGTTTGCAACGGGTGCGTGGCGGAGGCGGTCAGTTAGGGGGCCTTGGGAGGCGGCGGCTGAGAAGTTGTGCGGGGGTGGAGAGGCTCAAGCGTTGC
>JAAYAY010000417.1 GCA_012719125.1 Planctomycetaceae bacterium
AATTCCCGCGGACCGCCGGGCAAGCCTCGTCGCTACGCCCCTTGATCCTCGCCGCCCGACCTCCCCCCGCAACGAAACCGGCCAGGGAAATTCCGAGAAAATCAAACCGAGATGTGCGGAAAGAAGGATGTCTCCTTATGTTACAAATGGTTTGGTCTTTCCGTTCCAGAGTCATCTTAGTTTTGCCCTCACTCGATCTTCCATTTCCTTTTAGGTCAAACCAGGCTCTGACAAGCGTGTCCTTATCCAACTGCTCCCACCTCGGCTTGCTTTGGTAGTGATCGTGTTTCCGTCCATGCAAAACCGTTCGTGCTTCCAATCATCACCGATTCCCTCAATCCGAACCCAGGGGAGCGGAACTCCGTGGCGACCGGAGCCGCCTTTGATGCTGCACGGGTTCGGCACATCAGGAACCCTTTGGGAACCGCTCGTTGAAGCTTCTGCCGCGGATTACAGGCTGACTATTCCCGACCTTCGAGGCTACGGACACGACGGACCAGCCCTGCGAGCTTCCCTTCACACTCACGGGGCGAGCTACTCGGTCAATCAGTCGTCATCTTCTTCTTCCGCATCAACCTTCGTGTTGTATGTCGCGAGCAGCAACCAACGATCATTTTCTCTCTTCCATGTGTTGTGACCTCTGATGATCAGCTCTTTCTGGTTTCCTTCGTCGTCTTTTGTCAATATATGAAGGTAGAAATTGATGATCGCCACGTCGTCAACGACAACGACTGAAACCGGAATCATGTTATGGGCGATGATATCGTCCTGACCTTCCAGCCACTTTTTGTAGTATGAAATGCTCTTTGCTGACACCGAATCCGGTACAGGTGATTGATCACCCCATAAGCAGGCTTTCGGGTGCAGGTACTTCATTTCGCCGTCGAGGTCCTTCTTCATGTCAAGCGCTACCTGCTCCTCCAGAGTATTCCATGGTATCTTTTGCTCCTCCGTAAGTTCCAGGCTGTACGCCAACGGAGCGGCAACGAACAACACTGACAACGCCAATACAGCAACTCGCATAATGTGACTCCTTGAACTTGGGGGAAAAGAAATGATCATTCTAGCAAATTCAATCGCAGACATTTCGCAAGGGACACTCCACAATGTCGTTAGTGGTCATCATGGATTCTCGTGCGTAGCGATTATCGGCCGGACGTTGGTGGCAGGAACCACGTCCCCCTCGACGAAGCCTGGGGGACGGCGAGCCCAACTTGCCATCGTCGAGATGCGTGACGCCGCCCTGTATGCCGTCGCCTTGGGTATCCTCAGCGATCGGATACTATTGATTGTTCTCCCAGCATCATGACAATTGTCCATTTCTCTGTGATGGGAATGTCCCGGACTTCGCCCGTCTCCGCAAACATTTTCCCGATTTCTTCGGACGTTTTGTCGGGAAAGACCTTCGGCAGCGACGCTTCCCACCATTCAGATGTGATGCTTTTCAGTGCTTCACCTTTTGGAAACAGGTGAACTGCGACTTGATTGGAGGCACGCTTCGTGCCACCAGGAAATCGGCAATTCCACAACAGCCAATTCGAACGTAGACCGTCTTTCGTGGCCTGCAACCAGATCTTCTTCCAGAATTCCTTTTCAAGAACCTGATGACGCTGGCCGTTCTTCGACTTCATGAAGGACAACTGAATCGTCGGGTCAGAACCGCTCTGCCCCAACAGATCCTCAACGGCCGCGTCCTTGAGTTGCCAGAGTTCGGTGTGAACCATTTCTCGCGAAGCCAGCGTCTTGTTGAGGATCTCCTGGTCTTGCTCGTCGAAAGCGATCTTCTCAAAGAACCCAGGTGGATAAAATGTCTCGATCTTTTCTTACGAATCAAACAAGTGAACGACGGCGTAGTTGTAATCGGTCGTCGGTCCTTCGGAGCGTTCTACCTTGAATAGCACCCATTGGTTTACTAAACCTGCTGCCTGACGCACGGCATGCACCTTGTTTCTCCATAGCTCCTCGACCTTCAGGTACAGCTCATCACCGCCTTCCGGCACTTGCATGAACTCCACGTAGGCGAAAAGAACTGGAATCTCCTGCTCCTCCGCCGGTTTCGTGCTTACTTCTTGGGCCCGCAAAGCCGTGCAGCATACGAGTGAAGCTGCCAGAACGACAACCACAGAGCGACCATAGATCACCATGGCAGTGCCCCCTTGTGAGATGGAAGTGAAGAGAGATCTGACGTTCCGAACTACGTCAGACTGGCTTCTTATAGCCGACCAACTCAAACCAACACAAGCCCCCCGGAATAGCGAACGAAGTTGGGCTCATCGGGCCCATAAACGGCCAGTGAGAATCTTCACTTTCACACGTGCTCTGCACTTTCTGAATTGACGGGCTATATCAAGTGGCCAACGCCATGAGTCGTTGCGTCAGTCGGAGGATTTTTCGCGGCAGCGACCAGACTTCTGTAATGGTTGATAATTCGGTTTGTAGGATGTGACGGCGTAAGGCTTTGCGACGATCCGCGTGCGAAGGACGTCTGTCGGGATCGTCCCATGGAGAATCGCGGCGATCGCAGAGTTCCGCATGAGGTCGGTTCCATGCCCAGAGTTCCACCAGCGTATGCATCCAGAGATTGAGATGATAGGTGGCAACGTTGGTCCAGATGTTGCGCACTTGTTGCTGGCCCGCTCCCCAGACTTCCTTTACGTCGTGGAAGTCTTGCTCGATCGTGGCCCGGTCGGCGAACGCTTCCACAATCTCCGCTGCGCTCACTCGGGGATCGTTGGAGAAGAAGGGAAACCAATCGTGCTCCTCTTTGACGATCACGACGCGAATCACACCGCCGACAGGCCCGTAGGTCGCCAGGAAAGCCTTGTAGGTTTTGACAATCGTCTTGCCGTAAACCGTGCATTGCATCGTTTGCCAGCCTTGCCGGTGTCCGGCTCGCTTGGCAAGACTGATCTTGTTCTTTCCGTACTTGGGGGGACGGCCTCGTCCGCGTCGCAGTGGACGAGGCAGGTCGCGCAACGCGGCGTCCTTGCGAAGTCGGCCGATGATGGTCGCGCCCATGGCAATGACTGGCTTCAAGAAGGGCTCCTTGGTATACCCACCATCGACAACCACCCACAACGTCTTTCCTGCTCGTTTCGCCAGCGGCGTAATCCACTTCACCAAGCGGGCTGCCAATTCGAGCTTGGTCCGAAATCGCCAGCCACGTTTCCGCGGGATGCTGGGAATCGTCTTCTGGCGTACGTACAGCATGGCGCGCAATGGCAAAGCCAGCGGGCCCCACAACGGATGCCGCAGCGCGAGCGACATGGTGACCCAAATGTGTCCATACAGGTACTTCTGGTCGGCCGGCCCGGGCGTGGGATTGTGGTGGATGGGCCGTTACAAGCGGTGAAGAGTTGGGATCAATTCTGGTGGACGAGGAGCTTGAGGATATCGAGTTCTTTCCAGACAGGAATGCCATCGTCACCGCAACTGAAGAAGGGACGGTCAGAATCTGGCGAGCTGCACTTGCCGAGGACTGTCCGTGATCAGCGGATTTCTCATAGCACGCGCCCTCCCAATCGCCTTAACGGCCAATGACACTGAACGTCAGCTTCTGCGGTATTTCGGTCCGGGGACTCCGTCGACGCCGCCAGCCGAGTGGTTCCGTCCACGTCTGTGATGGCTCCTCGGGACGCGATCGGAGGATAACGGGCAAGCCGCTCCGACAGGCTCAGGATCGTGTCGCCCGGATCGACGCGGACCTTGTAGGCCTGGGTGTCGAAGGGGATCACGACGCTGTCCGGATTGCGGCGCAGGATCGCCGCGGCGAACAGGGCCGCCACGTCGACGCACCGCATCTTGCTGGTCGCAGAAGCCGGTCACCGGGCAGCCCATCGAGCCGGACGTATCCAGGTCCGTTTCACCATCGAGCCGTAGGCGGAAGGCATGGGATTTGAACCCACATGACCCGTAATTCGCACGGTTTAGCAAACCGGCCCGGCGAACCGTATCCGGCTACCTTCCATTTGTTAGTGGACCCACCGGGAATCGAACCCGGATTGCCAGTCTGCCGAACTGGGGTCTTCCCGTTGGACCATGAGCCCGTGTTTCAGTGGACCGGATGGGAATCGAACCCATCACACCGATCTTGCAGGGATCAGTCGCCTCCCTTGGTACATGCCAGCCCGTCTCGTCAGAGGTCCGTCCGGGAATCGAACCCGGTCTCCGTCCTTACCACGGACGTGTGCTGCCGGAACACCTACAGACCGTTGTGTCAGTGATCCCGGCTGGAATTGAACCAGCTTCACAGCCTTGAGGGTTCGACTCCCTCCCTTTCCGCTACACAACACGTGCCCTTGGCCGATCGGCAGAGGCACCAGCCTTCCAAGCTGGCGAGGCAGGAATGATCGCAAGATCGTGACTCGAAAGCATCGCAGCCGCTCCGCAGGTCAATTCGACTGGGTTCTATAGCATCCAGTCGCGCCGGCTTGGTGAGCTTCACCGTATCCGCAAATGATTACCTGCGAAAGGTGCCAGACCGAGTTCACTGCCCATGGTGCCCAAGGGTACCCAGGTGGAACGGACCCTCCCGCGTCGCATATCGCGTACGGGCTCGTCTTTGGGATTGCGGGCGCTGTTTGCCTAGCGGTGGGGCTGTTTGTTCTTCGAACAGTCATGCTTGCACTCGGGATAGCTGGCATCGTGGGTGCCCTGTTCTCGCTGTCAACGATTCCTGAGGCGAGGAGGATTTGCGAGCAAGCCGGAGGCGGAATATGCCCTTCCTGTGGCCATAGAAACCAAGTGAAATGGTATTCGTAGTCGATAACCGCTGCTTTGTGATGTCAAACGCTAATCGCATTGAATACGGGCGCCGTGAAGAGGGAGGACTGTATGGCAACGTCAGATTACGAACTAGTGAGCCCGCCCGACCGCGATCGCGCACGTGAACTGTGGATCCAACATGCAGCGGGGCTTATCCTAATGGAAGACGTTCGCCGAGCCGCGACCGAGAGCCTCTCGCCGGGTCTCACAGACGCCGAGTTGGCGATCGCACAGCAGGGAGTGGATGCCGCGTTGTACAGCCTCATGAGCCTGGTAGACGGTGTCACTGGGGGCCTGAGTAACGGGGATGAACGAGTCGACCTTACTATGATCGTTCGCTATTCGAGCCGGCTGCCGTCCGGGGAGATGCAACAGCAATACGCACTCGACCTCTCCGAAGGCGATGGCATGTGCATGGGGATCCATGGGTGGCTCGAAAGTGACTTTGGCATGGATCCTGTCGCCAAACCACGAAGCGGCGGCTGAACATGGCTGGCGAGATATTTCGGGGCTCCGCGGATGATTAAGAGGCCCTTCCATGTGTCGGTTTCGGTGCTCCCCACGGTCCTCTCAAAACCCCTGGGGTGCAACGTATGGACCCTGACAGCTTTCAAGCCATAGGTACAGCTCGCATCAATTTGCCGTGAGAGGCCCCAGAATCCCCGGCCGAACATCGGTTTCCATACCCGGCGCAAGTCGAAAAGTGGCCAAGAGTTAGGCCCAGAAGCCAAGACGCTGCAAGTGGTTATGTCTTGCAGCGTCTTGGGTTACGTCGATTGTACTGAGAGTACCCCCGGTTGGATTCGAACCAACGACCACCGGTTTAGGAAACGGAATTTGATGTCGCCCAAGGTTGCACGTGCGTAAGGGGTTACGGCGACAGGCATGTGGCGGGGTGCTCCGAGCGGTGCTCGACAGCTTGCTGTCTATGGGTAAAGCTCGCATTGATTTGGGACTGTCTGACGGCATGAACGAAGGCTGGGAATTACCGCGAATATGAGATTCCACCGTTTGCCACAAGAATTCGAAGACCGATCGACGTTGCTGTGTGCATGTGGCGATGGTGGTCCAGATCCACTCGCACCAGCGGCGGCCGGTTTCGCTGCGTGTGCCTTGCGTGATCCGGCGGTCGATCACGACGAAGCGGATCGCTTGTTCCGCCAGGTTGTTTGTCGGTTCGATGCCCGGTGTGGTGATGAATTGGAAGTAGGCCTCGCCATGCTTGTGGAAGCGTTTGGCCAGGTTCTGAGCGTGCTTGCCTGGCGGCGAGCAGACAGTCGCCACGCGAACCACCTCCGCGCGAGCCGCTTCCAGGCTGCGTGCGAATCCGGCCTCACTGAAGTTCTCGCGTCGTTCGCACGCTTCCCCAGCAGATCCAGGCAGTCTACGTACGGATGCTGCCACAGCCCCCGACTGTGATTCCTGCCGGCGGTCCGCGTTGCCAACCCGACGCGTGGAGGCGTTATCTTCACACAAGCAGACTCACAAGAGGTTGGACAGCTTGTCCAATACTCTTAGCCTTGATCTCGTCCAGTATCCCCGGAACGGACAGCCCTATCACGTACAGCTTGGCCTTCGCGGCTCGCCCAGCACTCCGGACATGTAGCTCCCGCCGGGAGGATACATTGCCTTCGGACGGATAGACCAGAGCCGCCCGTGGTACAGCGTCTCCTTGGGGCGTAAAGGCATGAGCGTAAACGAACGATTGATAGATGTCGTGAGCCGCGACACGAAGATCGTCGTACAACTTGTACTTCGCGTCCAAAGCAAACCTTGTTGTCCTCGCTATCTTGTACCGGACGAGGAAATCTGGAATCACGCGGGCGTACGGCTTGTTCGAGTCGGCGTGTACGATCACCGAGCGATCGGGACGCTGATACTGAACCTCGCAGGAAGTGCCGATCAGCACGTGCTCCAGCAGTCTCGCTACAAACCGCTCGAATAACAGGTTCATGTCCAGCATGAACGCGAAGACGCGGGTGCTCCCGTTCACGAAGAGATTGTCCACCCCGAGACGGCCCAGGACCAGCCAACCGAGGTCGTGGGCGGGCTTGTAGTGCTCGTTGAGCCGATCGTAGAAAACGCTCTGTCGGGCTGCGTCCAAGTCGAGCCCCACAGGATCGCAGACCTCGTGGAACACGTAGCCGAGTTCTCGGGCCTTGCGGCGGGTGGGCAGATGGGAAGCGTACCGAGCACATGCATCCAGCGCCGCAGCCAGCAACTGGTTCTCGACCACATCCTGTCTGCGTTCATCAAAGCGGCATAACAGCCGGTCCACTCGGCCGAATCGTTCCAGCACTTGGCGTCCGGCCAGCAACCGTCCCCGAAGAACCGGCAGCTCATCCTCCTCCTCAACGTAGTCCGCCAAGAGACCGGCGCGGAGCACTCGCTCCGCCTCCTGCACGAACATCGCCGCGATCAGATCGAATAGATGCGATCTTTCCGACAGCAGCTCGTGGACGCCTGGAAATCGACTGAGGGCTTCTATGCCATCGGTAAACTCAAGCATTTCCAAGAGCCGGAGATCCCTTCCCACCAACTTCGGCACCACGCGAACCTCGAATCCGGTCAGCCGCACAACACCCACCCACGACGACGCAGTGAAGCGAAGACCTTGCCGCAATTCATCGACCTGGAAACGACGAGCGTTGCCGGAACACAGCGACCGTAGAAGCGAACGGTCCTCGCCGCTAAGCTGCAAGGCTGCGACCTCACGGGTCTGCCACTCCACAAGCTCGATTCTAGGCTTCTGTCCGGTAATCACGTCTGCACTTCCGCGGGGGAGGAGAACTCTTCTTCCAGAGCGGCCAGAAGACTGTCTGGGTCGTCGAGACGGTCCGCTCGTAGTGTTTGGGCCTCTTGGTCAACCAAGCCCTCACCAAGATACCGAGCCAGCGCCCCGAAGTCGTCATAACAGTACTCTTGGAGCAGCGGTAGCACTTCCTGTCGAAATCGCCGGGCAAACTCGTCTACATCGGTGATCGGTTGATCGCCCTCCATAAAAAACGAATGGCCAATCTGTTTTTCGCGTCCGACGTGCTGGGCAACACGCCCGTTCAACTCCACCACGAACTCGGCGAGATCCAACGCCCCCACTTTTGCCCCGTGGAGCAACTCGACGTCCGCCATCAATTCAACGAACGCAAAACGCCTTCGGATGGCGGCGTCGAGGAGTTTGATACTGCGATCCGCCGTATTCATCGTTCCGAGCAGATAGACATTCCTCGGAATTGCGAAACTCTCCTTGCTCTGTGGGAGAGTTACAGTCAGGCCTCGTTTATCGTATTCGATCAAGGTGATCAACTCGCCGAGCACCTTCGCGACGTTTGCGCGGTTGATTTCGTCGATAAGGACAAGGTAGTCCTTGTCGGGGTTGGCCTGAGCCTCGCGGCAGACTCGCTTGAACACTCCGTCTTCAAGCCGCAGTGTCAGGCCGCCTCCCGATTCAACGGGGCGAAAGCCCTCGATGAAGTCTTCATAGCTGTAGGAAGGATGAAAGGTCAGACGCGTAAGTTGGCCGATACGCGCGCCGTCATCGAGGAACTCCGCCACCAAGGGATCGCGCTCCGCCAGGATCGCCAGAAGTTGCTCTGACTCCGGGGGAGCCAGGGCGAACAAAGTTCCACGATTGCGAAACCGCATCGGCTCGGTACTCTTGAGCACCTCGTCTGCCAGCAGTTCGTCGTAGGTCAAGCCGTTTGTCAGATCGCAGAGGTAGGCCACCTCGATCGTGGCTGCGGACTCCGCTGACTTCTCTAGACCCCGTGAGATTCGACCAATCGTCACAATTCGCTTGTCGGGTGTCGATTGGTATCCGAGAAGGAGCCACATCATGACAGCCGTTACAGCACGCGATGTCGAACACATATTCGAATCGTTGCGGAAGGGGCTCGTCCCCGAGCGGAGCATCGACGCATTTGCTGTTGGAATCGAGAAGCAGCGAGGTGAACTCCGTCGACAATTGGATCTCGTCGCGAACCGCGAGGGATCGATCAAGTTTCTTCGCGGCGGCTACGGTTGCGGCAAGACGTTCATGGCTCGACTGGCCTTGCTGGACGCGCAGTCGCAAGGCTTTGCGACCAGCTTCGTCGTCGTGTCCGACAACGATCTCCATTTTCATCGCTTCGACGATGTCTATCGGAAGGTGATGACCGAGCTGGGCACAGCATCCTGCCCACGGGGGGCGCTGGGAGATATTCTCGATCGATGGATCGGTTCGGTCGAAGAGGCGTTGGTCAATGCGGGTGCCGACGATAGCGCCGATGATTTTGATGAATCAGTGCGCAAAAGACTGAACGAGGATCTGATTTCGCTTACGGGAGGAAAAGCGCCGGAAGACTTCATCCGCGTCATACAGACGATCTTCGATCTTAAACAAGACGGGGAAGCCTCCGAGGCCGGTGCATTGATCTCGTGGCTGTGTGGCAGCGGCAATGTGGCCGCGTCGGCCAAAAAGGCAGCCCAGGTCAAAGGCGATGTAGAAAGCCGGGATGCATTGCATTATCTTCGCGGTGTCCTCGAAATCGTGAAAGCCGCAGGCTACAAAGGGCTGGTCATTGTGATCGATGAAGCGGAAACCATTCTCCGCATGCGGAAGGACTCACGAAACAAGTCCCTGAACGGAATCCGGCAAATCGCTGACGCCGCCAGTTCTTATCCCGGGCTGCTGTGGCTGTTCACAGGAACCGCCGAGTTCTTCGACACCCGCCAGGGCGTGGCTGGCCTTGCCCCGCTTCACGATCGCATCCGCTTCATGTCCACCGGCGAGTTTGCCAGCATGCGGCAGGCCCAATTGGAGTTGAAACCGTTCGACGCGGAGCGACTAAAAGCCGTCGCCCTTCGATTGAGGGAATTGCATCCGACGAGGGATCGTCCGCGGCTGGAATCCGCCATCAGTGAGGAGTTCATTCAGAGACTGGTCGAGGAAGTCACAAAGGGATTCAAGGGTGACGTTGGGATCGTGCCGCGACAGTTCCTGCGGGAAGTCGTAACGCAAATGGACCTGGTCGATGAGCACGAGGCCTACGAACCGGCCAAACAGTATGGCTTCTCGCCCACCGAATTGAGCCCGGAAGAACAGAGTGTGCTTTCGGGAACTCGAACAAGATCCGAATCGGAGAGAGACGACCTTGTGCCGACGGAGGACGCATGGTGAGCGTCTTCGCGAGATTCGCTCCACGGCTTCAACAGGCCATCGTCGCACGCCTCGGCTGGTCCAGTTTGCGCCCGGTTCAGGAGATGGCCGGTGAGGCTCTGCTGAATGGCAAGAACGCCGTTATTCTTGCTCCGACAGCGGGAGGCAAGACCGAGGCGTCGATGTTTCCGACACTCTCGAACCTCGTGGACCGACAGCCGGTCGGCGTGGGAGCCATCTATGTCGCTCCCATCAAAGCGTTGCTGAACAATCAGGAAGACCGATTGGGCCTCTACACCGAAATGGTGGGGCTGCACCGCTTCGTATGGCACGGTGACACGATTACCAGTGCTCGCCAGCAGTTTCTGGGAGAGCCGGCTGAACTGCTCATGACCACCCCCGAATCGCTGGAAGTGATGCTCGTTTCGCCTCGTGTCGACGAGGGCGAGTTGTTCAGCGATCTTCGGATGGTTGTGATCGATGAAGTTCACGCCATCGCCGGAACTGACCGAGGCGCTCATCTGATGAGCGTGATCGAGCGAATTCGTCGCGTTTCCAGGCACGACATTCAGCGTGCCGGCTTGAGTGCGACGGTCGGGAATCCAGAAGCTATTCTCCAGTGGCTGCAGGGCACCTCCGAACGAGAAGGCGCTGTCATTGATCCACCGAAACGATCGTCGCGACGGCAGTTACTGATTGTTCACGAGCCGGATCAGACGCGGATTGCGGCCGCCGCAGCGCAAGTTGCGCGAGGACACAAGAGTCTGCTGTTCTGCCAATCCCGCGCAACAGCGGAGGCGGTGGCAGAGACGATGCGGCGCGCCGGAACGACCGTCTTCGTGCACCACAGTGCGGTTTCAAAGGAAGAGCGACTGCTTGCAGAACAGGAGTTCCATCAAGGCTCGGATGCGTGCATCGTCTGCACCTCGACTCTGGAACTGGGAATTGATGTCGGTGATCTCGACAAGGTTCTGCAAGCCAACGCCCCCGACACGGTGGGCTCCTTTCTGCAGCGAATGGGAAGAACAGGCCGCCGCGAAGGCCAGGCTGCGAATACAACGTTCTTCTGCGAGACCATCGATACGGTTCTGCAAGCCATCGCCCTGATCGAATTGGCTAAGGCAGGCTGGGTGGAAGATGCGGCTGTCAACGACCGGTGCTGGCCGGTGCTGATTCATCAATTGCTGGCCATGTCGCTGGCCAGCAATGGCATTGCGGCCGAAGACGCCTGGTCGCACCTTTCTTCGGTTCCCGATTTTCGAGGCATCTCCCGCGAGGAATTCGATCGGCTGATCGACTGGATGATTCACGACGGTTCACTGGTACTTACCAGCGGCCGGCTTGTCCTGGGCCCCAAGGCCGAACGAAGGTTTGGCCGGCGGAACTTCATGGAGTTGTACGCCGTCTTCTCCAGTCCACAGTCCTACACGGTCGAAACGATCAACAAACAAGTCGTCGGCACGCTCAACCAGGATTTCGTCGACGGACTTGTCGATGGCGTCAGCTGCTTCTTGTTGGGCGGGCGTGCCTGGGCGGTGTTTCACGTCATCCACAAGGACAGATCGGTTATCGTCGAGTCGGCGCCTCGTGGGCGCCAGCCGACCTGGGGCGGCTTTCTTCCGCAGTTTCTCGGCTTCCATTTGTGCCAGAGAATACTTGACATTGTCACCAGCGACGAAGCCTATCCGTACCTGACGCGACCCGTTGCCCGTCTGCTCGATGAGGAACGCGAAAGGTTGCAGTCTCTCGTCGAACCACGAATCGGCGGTATCGCTATGAACGATAATGGCAATGAAGTCGTATGGCGAACCTTCGCCGGGGGTAAGATCAATTCGACGCTTCGCTACGCCCTTGGCACGCTCGAGCCAACCTGGACAATCACCCCCGACAATTTCGCCGTTCGAGTTCGTGATGACAACATGACGGAAGCACATTTTCGATCGGTCGTCCAGGACTTGAAGTCAGAAGCGTTTTGGCAGGACGAGACGGTTTGGCAAAGCATCCGCAACGCTCTTCCCGGATACCGCCTCAGCAAGTTCCAGCCATTGATGCCGCAATGGGTTGAAACAGAGGTCGTCGCCACCTATTTGCTCGACGTTTGTGGGGCGAAGGAGTGGATCGCCCGAACGATGTAGGTACTACCGAGAATCGGACATTTTCCAACCCCCAGGAAGTGACTCACTGGCAGTTTGGAGGCGTTTGCGTTGCTCTGATTCTTCCCAGATCGCTCCAAGAGATCTCTTCGCTCGGACAAGCAGCACACGCGAAGGCGAATTGCGGGAGGGTGAATGCTTGCGAAGACGCTTCAGAACAGCTAAACTTCAGCATCCCGACGTCATCCAGAATGACCCTCAGGTATTAGCTGGATAGCCTCTGGGAGTCTCCCTGATGTAGCCAGTTCAGAACGGCGATGTTTGAGTTCTTCGGCGGGTAGTCCCTGCAATTCTCCGGTGTGGAGGCAAGTAGGAACACGCAAACTGAGGATTGGTGGTATGAGTGGCGGAGCTTCGGGGCTGGCAGGCTATGTCTACCAGCAACTGTATGTTGCGTATCGTGTGCTGGCTGCTGTTGCCACAGAATGCCTGGATATCGCCGACCGACCACCGAGTATCGGTTCCTTCGGTGTGGAAGCACAATCAACTCCAACTGGCCCAGCCTGGGATGTTCGTTTGGAACTGACAGACGGCTGTATCCAATTGCGAGAATGCAAAGACACTGCGATCTCCAAGAAAGACCGCAAGACTTTCTATCGCCGGATTCGCAAAGAAGTCGCCTCAGGTACGCCGGCCAGCAGATTATCGGCTGGTTGGGTCGTGAACCAGGACAAGCAGCAGGGACTCATCCTGAACCATCTGGATGGCATGAGAAAGCTGGCTGACGTCAGCAACTCACTTATAATCCCGGTTGGCCCGCCCAATGAAGTAGATGCCGCCGATGCGGCCCTTCAGGAAGCTCTGTACCATCTAACAAGTCCGTGTGCATGTGGTGAAACTGACTGCACCTGCAAGACGCCTTTGTCGACGAACGATGCTCGTGAAATAATCCGGCATCTAGAACTTGATTGTTGGCGAGCAGATGACCTCAGCACCTCGGTGCATCTGTTGGCGGAGAACGTTTTCGCGAATGGCACGGGATCTTCGATCTGGAGGTACGTCTGCGGCGAACTGACTGACCGAATCCATAGTCAAGGCCACGCGGAGTACTCCGTAAACAGTTTCCTTAACGTCCTTCAGACAGGTCCTCTGGCACTTGCCGCATCCGATCTCCTGAAGGACCTATTAACTTTCAATAGCGCGGCAGGGCACCAGCCATCCATGCCGGTCTTGAGATGGCGACGACTTGATGGAGAACCAACGAAGACTTGGCCGCTTGAGGAACGTCTGCCCGGACTAGATGGCAGCCGGTCTTGTGTCGTGGTAGCGCCCGTCGGCACGGGCAAATCCGTGAGCAGTCAGCAAGCTTTTGAGGAGGAGAAATGTCGGCGTGAGCCACATCACGTCCTTCGAGTTGAAGCTCAAAGTCTTGACCCACTCCGATTGCGCGCGCTGGTCCAATTAGCGTGTGTTCTGAGTGGCGTAGCGCCTACCTGGATCGCGATTGACGGCTTGGACGAGATATCCCGTGACGACTCGCGAACATGGCATGAGGCTATCCAGAAGCTCCTCAGCATTCCAAATCTGGCGGTTCTACTCACGGCTCGTCAAGAGGTAGTAACTTCTCAGCAATGGCTGCAAAAGATCACGGACATCGTGCCGGAAGTGCCACTTCCACCTTTGACAATAGAACAAGTGTGCGGTGCGTTCGAGGAAGTTGGCCTTGCCGCGCCGCGCAGCGAATCCCTAATCCAAGCTCTTCGCAACACATTTCTGTTTTCACTGTACGCAGGTGTAGCGACCCCGGATGATATGCCGCTTTCCTATAGTGGCGCCGCTACTGCATTTCGAGTCGTCGAGGAATTCTGGATGCGGACCGTTCTGGCTGAGAGTATTGGACATCGAATTGTCGGGGATGCGTGTCGCACACAGCAGGCCAAACGGGAATCGGTAGCGTACTTGGTGGCCCAAACGCTTGATGATTGCACCACAATCTCCTGTGTTGGAGTGTCCGACCGCGTGTCCGACGGAATCGAAATGCTCGTCCGAGAAGGGCTCTTGGTGAAGCACGGTTCGCAGGCTGTGCAATGGGTGCATCATTCGGTACGCGAGTATGCGGTTATCGACTACCTGATATCGCAAGTCAGTAGGGAAGAGGTAGCCACTCTCCTTGAGGTACTGACTGCCATTTCGGTAGACTGGGTGCGCCGGCTCGGTGCCGTTGCAGGTCTCAAGTGGGTAGCGTCGCATCCCGATTGGGGAACACCCGAGCAATACTTGAATCAACTATGGACCCGTGATCGGAACCTTGCGAGAGAGGCCATCACGTTTGTCGTTGAGGGGTCTTCGACGGTTCTAGCACTTGCGCGGCTGTCGATTCCTCTGCTGATTGAGGCCATTGAACAAGCCATAGTGCTCAAAGCAATTCAGTGGGAGCAACAAATACTTGCCTTGCCAGAGTCGTTCTTTTCGGACAATTTTGGAGTGACCTTGAACGAAACGGTGACAAGGTACGAATTGGAGATGGGACGGTGACAATAACAGCCTTGGAACGAGCGCAACGCTTGATCGCTCAGAATGACAGGCTTCGAGCAGCGGGTCAGCAACCCTTGTGGGGTTCAACCTACGGACTAGTGGAGTACATTGCATCGGAAATGCTCTGGGGTGATGCGTTGGTGGTCAATTGGTTGATCGAAATCGGGGGTACAACAGGTGTCCATATCGGGAGCATGATCTTGCGGGACGTGGTTCGTCCTATGCTAGACGCCGGAGGAACGGTAGATGCATACAAGATCTATAGGCGTGTGCTCGGGCTAGACGATCCGGCACGATGGGAAAGGCTTGCTCCCGTCCTTGTTAATCATGGCATGCTGGACGCCGCCGCATTTGAAGAGATTCTGGCCTATCCAGCTCTTCTTGCAGAACACCCGGCAACATGGGGGGCCACGGCAGTTGACTTGCTCGCGCGTCTCGTTCATGAGGTCCAGCAACAAGAGTGGCCGAGTCAACTACGATACCAGCAAGCGGTTGCTGAGCATCTGGGACAGTCGTTTGATGCCGATGCACCCTTCCAGCCACGCCACGACGATGGCCCCGACGCTTGGTACTTTGGAGCTGCCGACGACTCGCGTCCACATGTCGTGGTGGCACGCCACGTGGAGGGGGCGTTGCGGGAAGCCGCAAGACTAGATGAACAAGCGACCTTCCAGTCTTTAGCTGATAGGCTTCTTGCAGCGGGCTACGCTATCGGGGGCGGGTTGATACTTGCAGTGCTTCTAGATTGTCTGAGCGGTAGGTTGTCGCACGCCGCTTGGCTTCACGATGAAGCGATGCGGATTCTAGCACAACCGGAGATACAGAAGTATCAGTCTCTGTCGGATCTCCGTCGCCTGACCCGCCTCGCACTCCCCACGCCGACGGACACATTTCTGGCGAAAGAGATCTTGGAGAGCATTCGTGAATCCGAACTGGCCAACGAATGTCGGATTGTCGAATTGGCCGATTTGGAGGCTTGGGGAGGATTGGCCCAGGTCGAATGCGAGGCCATAGCAGAAGCAAGGGAGGCGGGTAGGATTAACGCACCTTCCGATCCACGTGACAAACCGGCTATGCGGAGCAGTTTGATCCCCAACGCCCGTCCGCGACAGCAACCCAGTTGGCCGCATCCGGAAGATCATGAATGGGTGAACAAGTTCTCCGAGCCGTGGCAAAGAGAGGACCCGTCTGCACTACCTGCCGATTACGAACTGAAGCTTACCGCGCGGTTGGAAGCTCTGGGGCGCATCGTTTCTCGTGACGAGGCCAGGAGCGATCGGTGGTTGGGGGAGATCTTGGGATGGTGTCATCGGGGAGTGACGGAGCTCCGGGCTTGGTGTCTGAGCCAACCGAAGAATAACCAAGATGAACGATCGCTCCTACCCCTGGAGTGGAAGGATGCGATGGACCGGTTTGCCCCTTGGTGGCTAAAGCAAGTTGAGCTCTCTCTTCAACGGTTGCGAGGCGAGATACCCGTTGGCCACGAGGACGATCATTCGGGCCATTTGGCGTGGGGATCGAACGATCCGATCTATCAGTCACTATCTTATCTTGATGAAGTCCTTTCGATCGAGCCAGATGAGCCGTTTCAGGAATATCAACAAGATCTCGCCGAAGCTATCGACAATATTTGGGATGATTGGCCGGCTTTCACTCGCGCAACTGCACTCTGTGTTCTGCGTCCTTGGTTTTGGCAGTCTTGTCATCTACTGCGAACACGGCTTACTACGGTCATAGAAGCTGAGATGAGTCCTTTGGTCCTTAATTATGCACTGGAGAATCTTCTTCAATTCCTGTGGCCAGAAATGGCTCAACTGCTCGAACGACTTCTGTTTCGAGCAATGCCGAATTCCGAGCTGGCGGAGATCGTGAATCGCGTTGCTAACCAGATCGGGTATGCGGTTGTTGCGGATCGCGGGAATGAAGCTGCGGCGCCTGAATTCCTAGCATTGACCGACATCCTTTCGGCACACAAGTCGCATCCAGTCGAGAATGCTCAGACGGAAGAGAACTTCGTCAACGGCCTCCTGCGGGGCTCAACGCATTGCTTGGAAGAATCGCCTATGTTAACCGTTCGGCATGCGGAAGGCTGGCTGGAAATCGTCAATTGGGGAATTCAAAGATGGCCTAGTTTCGCGTCAGGCTCCGACAATGACCGTTTTCCATTGCATTCGGTCTTCACCGGGTTATGGCGCCCGTGGCCAGACCCCGTGCGCGCCTATGTGTATCATGAATTGGAAGACGGCCTGCTGCACATCGTGAGACAGGGCACGCTTGGTGACTTCTGCATGCTTCACTATGAACTTCGGAATGAGCTTGAAGGGAAGAGGAGAAGACAGTCTGTTCTCCAAGGTAGTGGTAAGCCGGCATTGTTGGAGTCCGGATTCACAGATCAATACCTAGTCCGCTTCTGCCAGGAATCCGCAGCCCGCGTGTCCCGGTGGCGAGCGGAAGGTAAACGCTCAGATGACCTGGGATGGATGGGCGGGCCCTCAGGGCAAGATACAGCCCAACTTATCGAGAAGGTAATTGAACACGGCCGCGACCGCGATTACCTCCGCCGAATGTTGCCCTCAATCATTGATACGCTTTCGGAAGCGGAATGCACTACGCTAGCCGCGAAACTGAGAATAGGTGTACGAAACATGTGAAGTGGTGGCTGCAGACGGGTCTGTTAGGCAATTGTGGCGTTTATCGTTACTGCGTGTGGCTGGACATAGGGCGCACTGCGGGATAGCGTTCGTCACGATGAACGCCTCGACGCGGACATCAGCCGCACTGGGCAAACAGGCGTGGTAGTCGCGAGAGAGTTGCCATTGCGCTGTCCCTTGCAGATTCAGTTTTCGCTCCATTGTGCTGAAATAGGCGACGGCCGGGCACTTCCAAAGGCATCCCCGATACAATTGCGTACAGGTCTTCTGCATGCAAATTCCATAAGCGACCCCAGGATCAGAACTGAATGGCATCGGCTTCCCATCCACAATCCGATACTGCCGCATCCAACGTCGATGCGACTTTCGGATCTCGATCCGAATGCCGGGATACTCGGCTCGCCATCGCCGCAGGAGTCGCTTGACCTTGGCGAACTCCTTCATGTACCGCCGGGCCGTCCCGTGCTGACTGACGTCGAGACGACAGTCGGTGTCGACCAGCACGCGGGGCAGGTCAGGATGGCGGTGCAGAAGGAGTCCATTGCTCACGAGCATCAACTCCGAATCCGGCCACGCCTTGCGAGCCAGGCGAACGTGCTCAACGAGCCGCGGATTGAGCGTCGGCTCACCACCAAGGAGGGCAAATCGGCCGGGGCGAAGTCGACCTGACCAGGCGGCATACTCCTCGGCCGTCTCCTCGGGCGTGGGCATTGGGACCGTGGGATGGAAATTGGAGTAGTGGGAACACTGCTCACAGGAGAGGTTGCAGTTGTGGGCAACGTGATATTCGAGAACGGGAAGTTCGATCATCGCCAGACCACCTTTTGGATGCCGTGTTTCTTCTTTCCAATCGCCAGGAACTCAGGGCGCCGGCGGAGGTAGCCGGGCGGGTCGACGTGGACGTGGTCAAACGAGTGGTCAGTGGCGACACCGACGTTGACGCCGGCGATCTTGGCCCGCCAGAAGAAATCCCAGTGCTCTTCGATTTTGAGCTGCTCGTCCCAGCGGATGGCTTGAAGGATGTCGCGATAGGCGACGAAACAGTTGCTGACATAATGGCAACGGGCGATGAAGTCGTGGCGACGGTAGGCCCCTTCGGGAATGTGCAGAATCTGGTCCTTCACGTGCATCAAGCGTGGGCCACCGTCCCGGCCGCTCTTGGCGGCGAGTAGGTCGAGATTATGAAAGCGGTCGAGTTTGGCGACCAGTTCCGTCAAGCGGGTGTGCTCGGTGACCAGGTGATCGTCGTCGGTGAATACGACGACGGGCGAGTTGCCAAGGTCGAGCAGACGATTGCGGCCGGCGGAGAGACCGATGTCGCATTCGGTCTCTACCAGACGATCGACCATGGTGGCTTCTTCGGGGCAGTGCCGCGAGAACCGCAGTTCGGGCCGGCCGTCGTCCAGGACGTGGATCGTAGGGCGGCGGTCGCCACAGTGCTCGTAGATCGAGCGAACGAGCGCGGCACAACACCGGGGCCGATGGATCGTCTTGATGCA
>JAAYAY010000418.1 GCA_012719125.1 Planctomycetaceae bacterium
CGCAACGGCGAGTTGGTAGCAATCAACGTCGCCTCTTCTCTGGCCGGTCGCCCCCGTTGGCGGATTCCCCTTGAGGCCGTCCGGCAATTCGAGGAACGGCGATCCGCAAAACCGGCCGTTGCACCGAGCCGGCGGCGGAAATCGCAGGAGGTGCCGTCCTATGTGTAGCATCGACACCGAAACCTACCGATGGGGCACCCGCCGTGTCCGGCGGCCGAAGCCGGCGGCGACCAATTACGTCGCAATGATGCGATTGGGGGGCAAAAAGGAATGAGCGAATCAACGGCAACACCGATCACTGAGGGCGTCAATTTCCTGGAAGCGATCTTCCCGCCCGGTTCGCGGGTCACCATCCGCCCCATCGAAACGTGGAAGCCCGACGGCAAGACGAGGCCGCCTTCGCGGATCGATTACGAGGGCGTCCAGTATCTACTGCTTGGCACCAAGAACGGCGACGGACAATTCCACCACACTCCTGACAGACTCAAGACGGGGCTGCAACGTGTGGTCGACCGATCCGCACAAGAGCGGACCAACACTTTCTTTGGGTGTTGTTCGCGGCTAGGCGGCGGTGGGTGTTATGATCGGGCGTGGCAAATTCGCGAAGTGCCCGCCTTGTGGGCCGACGTCGACAATACGCATGATCTGGACGTGTTGACGAAACGAATCGAGGCGGCCGGATTGCCCGAGCCGTCTATCAAGAACGACAGCGGCCATGGGTTCCATGTTTACTGGCTTCTCGACACCCCGTTCAAGATCGACGATTGCGGGAATCCGCCGTCGGTCCAACGGGAATGGATCGAAAAGGGCGGGAAGAAAACCAAGGTCGAATTCTACGTCGACGAGGAAGGCGAGCGGCACAACCTCAAATGCAAGGCCGACGATCCGCCGCTATCGGACAAAGCACAGTATATCACCGACATCTTGCAGGGCGTTGCCGTTGCGATCGGCGGGGACCACGTTTTTGACTTGGCTCGCATCCTTCGCGTGCCGGGAACCCTGAACCGGAAGAACGAACGGAACGGAACCCCGCCGGTTCCTTGCCGGATGGTCAAGTTCAATCCTGAACTGAAATACCCTATCGAGACTTTCGCATCGTTCGCGGAAAGGTCCCCGGCGAAGGCCGAACGCGAGAAGATTGCCAAGGTCAAGCTGCCGAAGACCAAGAAACTCACGCCGAAGCGAGAAGACGGACTCAACGAGCGGATTCTCCTCTGCGACACGGCACCGCAAGGCGAGCGATCCGAGGTCGACTTCTCGTTACTCTGCTGGTGTGTCGAAAACGGCATCGACAAGCCAGACGTGTGGGCTCGCGTCCAGGGCGTCGGGAAATTCGCAGAACGTGGCGAGAAGTACTTCTCTGCAACCTGGCAGAAGGCGGCCGGCCGGACTCGCGAGAAGATCTGGGAGAAGGCGAGCCGGAAGAATACCGGGAACACGAAGACGAAGGGAAAGGCCAGTGACGGCAAGGCGGCCGGCGGCGACGGCGAGCACGTAATCCTGATCGGTGTCGATGAATCTCGCGTGGTCGATGAGGCGATTGCCGCACTCGTCACCCTGAAGCGAGTCTACCAGCGGGCCGGCGGATTGGTCTACATCGTTACTCATAGTGAAAATGCTAGCACTGCTACATTTGAATAATCTCCTTGAGCTTCTTGCCGACGCGGCGGTTCCGCGAGCCTGTTTCCATGGCGTTGATCATGTCGTCCCAGAGTTTGCTGCGTAG
>JAAYAY010000419.1 GCA_012719125.1 Planctomycetaceae bacterium
CAGAAGCCGATCCTTCGGCCATGATCCACCTCCTTGTGAACAAAATGCCTTTGGTGGATCATGGCCTTTTTCGTAAACTATGTCACGAGCACTTACCCTCCCCAAAATCCGTGACGGTCAGGAAAATTCAATTGCCATGTCTCCGCGAAGATCGCCGCGGATCGCTCAAAATGCATCCTCAAAATGTGCGAAACTTGAACTAAGAAGTCACCAATTCACCGGCTACAACATCGCCACTAACACCAAGTACCCGACCAGCAAGAGAGGCCCCAACGAACCCGCAACGAGACCGATCTTTGCCATGCGATTCGGTTGACGTCCAAGTCCCGCGAGTCCCAGGATGAAGCCCACGAGCGATAAGGTCCCACCTACAAGCCCGCCAACCACGTAGAGAACAACCTGCGCAAGGAACGTGAACCCGACTTCGATCGTGTCGTTAATAATCGTCAGATCGCCCCCTGGGTATCTTGTCGTAGCGATCTTCTCTGATGCAGCAACGCGTTTCGCTCGGAGACCACCGACCCACGCGACTGCGATGAGACAGATTGTTAGGCCTAAGATGGAAACAACGGCACTCGCCGACGCGAGCGGATTCTCCGATTTCGGTTGCGCTGTGGCTTCCATCACGCCGCCTCTGGAAACATGATCCTGATGTTACTGCGACCCGTCAATAAGACACGGGCTCTCATCAGACAACGGCGAATCCAATCTCCTTGATATAACGGTGAATTCCATGGCGCTGTCCCCCAATCGGCACGTTCGGAACCCGTTGTGTTGCCGATAATCGCTCGCATGGTAAGAGTTCCCAAGCCGGAATTTGGGCACCAGGACACCCAGTACGCAAGAGGCCTCGCTGCTTCGCAGTGTCATTCCTCGATCGTGACCGCCGCCAGTACTGGCGCCGCCTGCGTATCCAAATCTCGAAACACCATCTCTCGAACCGGCGCATCGCGCAGCTCGACGCCAAGGACGTTCAGATGCCACGGTTCGCCTCGCAGGCCGGCGACGACTTCGTCGGCCTGGGGCGAGCCCGTCCATTCGTCGATCGTGCGCCCGGTGATCAAGGGAACCGCTTGTTCCTGGCCGTCCACATAACAGATGACGTACTCGGCCACCGCACCCCACGGCCCGGTGCCGGGGTCCTGGGAGCTCCAGCCGTGGACGTTTCCCAGAAAGAAGGCCCTTCGCCCGGTCTTTCCCACCGGAATCCGCACCTCCGTCGGCCACTCGCGATTGGCTGGTGCTTTGGGCGAATGCAGCACGATCAGTCCCCGTCCGTCGTTCTTCGCCGGATCGATGACCTCAAAGGGGACGCCGCGCACTTGGACCCTGCCCGCCGGCATGCCCGTGAACAGGAACTTCCCCGGATTGGGAACGCCGAAGGGCGCCGTGAAGGGATCGGTATTGGCCGACGCGCTCACGTCAATCGTCGTGCAACGCTCGGTGCGAATCGGCTCCTCGAGCGGGAACCCGACGATACCCGGAATGGGCTTGGTCGATGGCGGTGCGATCTCATGGTATTTCCCGATCACCGTGGGGAAGTCCCATCGCTGCTTCTGGTCGTCGCGTGCGACCAGTTCCACGCCCGGCGGAAGGGTCTGGGCCGGGCGAGACTTTGGCAGGTGAAGCACGATCCGGCTCGGCGGCCGGCGCTTAGGAGAATCGAGGTGAACCTGAACTCCCTCGGCCGTTCCACGAACCGTCAGGTCCATTTCGCCGAAGTGAGTCGGTGCTCTTTCGACCCGGATCATTTGCCCGTCGTCCAGCCACCAGTCCGGAACCGCTGCGAGCAGGTGCAGGTCGTCGCCCCGTTCGTCGATCAGCATGTGGCGGAGGAGCAGGGCATAGTTCGACGCGCCGGTCACGTGGGGAATCGTGTTGCTCCAGGCGAACCTTCGCTCGTAGTAGATCCCTTCGGGAAACGCATGGCCCGCCGTCGAGTGGAGCAGATACCAGTAGAAATCTTCGACGACTTGTTCATGATCGCCTTGCCGCAGCGAGGCCATGGTCGTATAGGCCGACATATAGGGATGAATCGCGCCCGGTCGGCCCAGCCACTGGATGGTGCCTTCGATAAAGCCGCCGCCATGGATATGACGGGCGTGGTCGATCGTGGCGGTTACTCGGGGATCGTCGGCGTCAAACAGAGGGGTGGGCCAAAGCGTCTCGGTGTTTCCCCAGTGCGTGCCCGCTAGTTCCCAACTCGGCGGAAAGTGAGCCGTTCCGACCCGCTGCAGCGTCTTGCCGATAGCCTTGCGGTAATCGTCGACTTCCGCCCGCAACTCGGCGGCTTCCGCGTCGCGTTTCAGAGCGTCGGCCGCCTCGGCCGTGCACTCCAGGCCGCGAAGATTCCACAGGTCATAACCGACGATGTGGTGCTTGCCGTCCCAAAGATACTCTCCGTCGGCGACCGCCTGCGGCAGCAAACCCTCGAAGGGCGTGCCGGCCGTTTCCCGGCGAGCCGCGATAGCCCAATCGGCGGCGCGGCGCATTTGTGGATACACCTTGGCAAGCCAGTCTCGGTTCCCCGTGATCATATAGTATTGCCAGAGCACCCAGAGCGCCTGGCCGTTGGCGTCGAACTGCGTCTTCTGGGTCTCGAACCGGCCGTCGGGCCGCTGGCTGGCAAGGTAGGCGTCCATCGCCTTTTCGACGGCATCCCAGAGACCGGCCTCCTCGAGTTCCATGATCTGGTAGCCGCCGTCGCGGATGTAGAACTGGTCGTAGAATCCTTCCCCGCCCTGGAGTTCGCCGTGGTCGTTGGCAATCAACTGGCACACGTGGGCCGCCAGCAGTGCTTCCGTCGATTTCCGGCAGGGGACTTCAATGCGGGCGGCGCTGCCGATGAGATTCCGCCAATAGTCGATCGTCCGCTGCTGCCACAGATCGGCATCGACTTTGGCAAGACCTCCGCCGTCCGGCACCGGACTGAACGGGAAGTTGACCGTGCATTCTCCCGATGCGCCGGCTGCCAGATTCCACTGGACGGAGCCGATCCGTTCGGGTTCGGGCAGATCGAAAACGACTTCCAGCCGCGCTTCCTGCGAAGTATCGCTCGTATTCGTCGCCCGAACCTGGACGAAGTTCAGAAAATTCTCCCCTTCGGTCGGCCAGTCGTAAGCCGCTTTCCAGTCCTTTACCGCCGGCATCGGACTGGCCCAAAGCCGGAAATCGTAGCGGACCGGGCCGTCGTGAGCGGTCAACAGAACGATCGGCATCCAGCCGTCCAGAAGCGTTTTGGCATTCTTCCTCCCCAGCGGTGCCAAATCGCGGCCGAAGCGGATCTCCGCCTCGCGCTTGTCCGACAGAAGCAGCCGGTTCTCGGGCGTGATTCGCGTCCCGTCTTCGTAGTCCTTCAGCCCAATCACATTCCAGTCGTTGCGGAAGTAGCCGAAAGGCTCTTCGGCCGTCAGTGTGGCTGCAAATAGATGGACAAGAATGAGGCACAAGAGTGCCCAACAACAGACTGCATTCGAGCGCGTAACTGCCATGGCAGAATTCCCCGCGGTTTGCCTGGTAAGAAGGATTCCCGGCGTGCCGCTATGCGTTTCACGCATAGCCGATTATGGCTGAGCGGGAATCGGTTCGCAATGCCTGACAGAGCACTCAAGTCATGCAGACGGGCCAGGCGACGTCGATGCGGGTGTGCAGGCGACCGGCAGCCGCGATGCAGTTCTCTCGATGTTCGACCAGCCTGGCAGCCACCAGGGGAAGGCTAAGATCCTGGACCTCGTAGCAGAGAGCCAGTTCGCTTTCGCCGGCCTGCACGAGCGAGAATTGGCCGTCTTCGCAGTGTTTGAGGCCGTTTCTGACCAGCTCTTCAGCGGTCGTTTGGGGGGAAACGACGAGAAGCCGCTGTCCGCCGCCGCACCTGGGCAGGCGAGGGACCGCCTGCGGCAGGAAATCGCTGATATTGCCGACAGACTCGGCATCCCCCGAAAACATCCGGCTCGGTAGGTCCAGTTCTCTCAGTGCCTGCGAGAGGATTGTCCAGGAGCGCGCCCGCAGGGCCCGGGCGAAACGGTGGACGTTGGGCTGTTCCTTCTCTTCAGCCGGAAGCGAGGATTCGAGCCGGATCAATTCTCCGCCGAGGGCCTCGTCGAGTTGCGCCACCATCTCGGGCATGTGCGACTCGATGAGCCTGCCGATCGACTGGGAGAGCGACCTCTTCTCGGGTTCGCCGGCCTGGGAACCGGCAATGGCGCTGGCCCATTCCTGCTGGGAACCGAACTGGCTGGCCACGCGGCTCAACGAGAACTGGGCGTTCTTGAGTTGTTCCCGGTAGTCGGAAAGGTGCGTGTTCACACGGCGGATGAATCGGGCAACGCTCTCAACCACGACCATGTTGGCGCGAAGTTGACAATAGTCGCACCACGTTTCGCCGCGTTTGCTCTTCCGGCCCCAGAAGCCCGTTCCACCGGCGGTTACCTTCTCGGGGAGCGTTCTTTCCAGGACCGCGAGTCGTTCCTCGATCTGGGTCCACTCAGTGCTGGTGGCACGCTCGAACTGGCGGAGGCGGTCGCAGAGCCACTGGGCCGCTTTCTGGGCTCCCGCGATCCTGGCCTGCGGGTTGGACGTCAACCGGACAAGCACGTCGCGGATCGACTCGACGGCCATCACGGCAAGTTCCGCGCTCGTGGCGGCTAACTGTTGTTCCAGGTCGGAGAGAGGCAGGTCGGTATTCTCTGCCGGTCGTCTGCGGGGCCCCAAGGATCGGTCCAGTTCCTTGAGGAACGCCGCTTTCTTGGTGACTCCTCGGCCGGCAGCCTGCTTGATCCAGTTGCGGAAAACGTTGGCCCCTTCGCCGTCTGTCTGCTGTTCGACCGCCGATGCCAGCACGCCGCGCAGCGCGTCGGGGTCCATCAGATACTGAAGTCCGGTCTTGTGCTGGTCGCTGCCGGCAGTCTTGGACGGCCGTTTGCGGACTTTGCGACCGCCCTTTCCGTCAGGCCGCTTCAATTCGGGATACTCGGTTTCCAGGTATTGGTCGACCGTCCGCTCGTCGAAGAGCTTCTCGCCTCCGAGCCATTGGGAAACGACGCAGCGGCTCAGTTCTTCGACGGCCAGTGAGGTGATCTCATTATGATGGGGATCGAACTGAATGAGCCCGAAGGTTCGCAAGGCCGCCCGGCGGCGACCGGCAGAATCGGGCGATCGGGCAACCTCGAAGAACCCGCCGGCCGGCGAAGCGGTATTCAGGTAAAGATATTCGGCAACCTCGGTCACGGCCGCCGCGTACGATTCGGCGCCGAGATTGTCGCCCAACTGAACCAGGTAGGCGTGGTCGAAGGGGCCTCGTTCTGAAGGAGCCAGTCCGAGAGCCGGATCGCCCGGGTAGCCGTTCACTTCATAATGCTCCAGTTCGCTCAGACACGCGTAAGTATTGGCAACGGCCAGGTCCTGCTGGTTCTGGTTTGAGTTGGTGCCGTGCATGAGGACGGCGCAGATCTCTCGGCAATCGAGTCCGAGTTCCTCCATGACTTGACGTACGAGGTATCCGACGTCGGGCACGATCCCGCCGCCGGTGCCGCCGGCCACCGAGGAGACAACGAACACGCGCAGCCGGGCCCGGTCGGCGCCGGCGTGAGTCTCCAGGTTGCGGAGCTTTCCCTTGTCGGCCGCAGCGATGAGAGCGTCGCGGATGCGCATCTTCAGGCGAGTCGCGTGGTCGGCCAGCGCGAGTCTCCCCAGCGGCCGCCGCCCCTCGGTCTGCAGGGAACGCGGGATGTTGTAGAGCCACCGGCGGCTGAGCCACTGCAAGTGGCCCGTGGATTGTTCCCGATACTCGGCGGACGACCGCAACGGGAGGTGCAGCGTCTCGCGGAACTCGAGCGAGTCTTCGCAGCGGTCGCCGCAGGCGCGCTCGATAGCCGTCGAATCGGTATCGAGCAGAAGGAACTCGAGGTTCGCCTGAGAGAACGACCGCTCGTCGCGGAGGATCCGTGTTCTCAGCCCTCGAAGGACGTCGGCGCCGGCCCCGCCGATTCCCAGAACCAGGCTGGGGGCAAAATCCTTGTCTTCTGCGGCGGCTTCGATTGGGGAAAGTCGCACGGGATCGGCGGGAGGCGGCAGTTCCAGACGCTGGATAGCCGGCTCGACCGGCTCGTCTCCCTCCGGTCCGTCGCCGCCCAGCACCAACGTCTGCATGCGGCGCGATGAGGACTCGGCGCGCGGCGGTGTGGCAACGCCTGCTGCCCGCGTCCGGTGGGTCTCCTTGTTCTTCAGCGAGTTCGTGTCGGCGGCGTGCGGCGCCGGCGACGAACCAGGCGGGCTGTCGGGCGAAAGAGGGCCGACTCGCCGGGCGTTTCCCGCACGGAGGGCGTCGACCATCTCGCTGCAACTCGGAAACCTCTCCGTCGGCTTCTTTGCCAGGGCACGCGCTACAACCGGGCGATCGCTTTGGGGAAGCGGATTGATTTGCGGCTGGCTGTGGAGATGCTGGCTCGCAAGCTGGGCCGCCGTCCTGCCCGGGAAGGGTGGGATACCGGTGAGCATCATCTGGTACACGATCGCCAGGCTGTATTGATCGCTCGAGTGGCTGGGGCTGCCGTCGAACAGCTCCGGCGGTGCGTACTGGGGCGTCAGCCCGCCCAGAAGCGAAACGTGCTCGTCCTGAAGGCTCTTGACGAGCCCGAAGTCGGCTACCTTGACGTGGCCGCTGGTGATCAACAGGTTCTCGGGCTTGACGTCGAGATGCTGAAGGCCGTGACTCTCGCGCATGTAATCCAGCGCGTCGGCTGCATCGCTCATGTAGACGAGAAGTTCGTCGCGGGGGATGCCGGGACCGCCCTCGTTCCGGCACTGCTCGAATCGTTCCTTCAGGCTCATGTCGGCCAGTTCGGTAACGACCACCAGTTGGCCGTCCACGACCTCAATCCGCTCCAGCGAAAGGAGGAATGGATGCCGCGCTTCCTTGATGCGGCTGAGCGACTTCCGCTCGCAGGCGGCACGCTGATCGTCGAGATAGCCGTAGACGAGTTTGACCGCCTTGGACAGCCCGCCCGGTGCTTCGGCTTTCCACACCTCGCCGTATCCCCCCGCGCCAATACGCTTGATGAGCGTATATCCGGCGACGGAGTCGGCAGTGTGTGGGGAGAGAGGTGACACGATGTGACTAGTTCAAATGGGTAAGGTAAGGTCAGGACATTCGTAAGTGAGCAAGAATGGCGATTTGTTTCTCCCACAGCCCCTCGCGCCGTTCGCCTCATCCCGTGCTGGCAAGTTCCAGAACGGGAGGAGCGAAATCGGCGTTTCTGAATGCAGTATTCACGGGCAGGCTTCCGAACACCGGCCCTTCTCCCAAAGGAAAACCGAGTTCCTGGCAAACCTGGACTTCCAGACGATCTCGAAGGCCTGTGGCCACCATCTTGATGTTCAGGTCCAGGCCGGTATCGACCAACGACGTAAGGAAGCAGCGACGCTGCCGATCCTGGCCGATTCCCATCGTCATCGAAGGAGCCAGCCGGACAAAATCGGGAGGTTCGATTGACCATTGGCTCAACTGCGCCGAATTTGCCTCGAACTGATCGTATGCAACCAAGGCGCCGATCTCGGCCAGCAGTTTGCGAATCTCAGTGAAATAGCCGGTCAGGCCGACTACGCCGGCGGGTACCGTGACGACCAACCGGTGGCGGTCCGAAAGGATCTCCGCCAGGCTCTCCAGCGACTCCGCCAACCGGTCTCCTCCGATTTCGGACTCGTGAAGCCGGAGAAACAAGTGGGTCGGTTCTTTGCGGCAGAGCGACTCTTCAGCCACAATCAGACGATTCAGGTAGCAGAGCTGCTCGGCAATGCGACTCTCGGTGGCCAACAGGGCGTGGACTTCGGCACCCGATCGTGACGATTCATCCTGGAAGGGATGACTTGCCTGAAACCCGAGCAACTCCCCCTCAGCGAGCTTCATGATCGGACGGACGTGGCAGCGCACGCCGCGGTGCGTCAGCATCTCGTGGACTCGGCGGATTTCCCGGACGAGCCGGTGGTAAGCCTTTTCCGAACCGTTGTGTCCCATGGCCGCATCGATCGCCATGGTAACGGAATCGTGACGAGTCGCGGGCGCAGCGGCCGAGAAAGTGAATTCAAGATCCGCAATCACCACGATATCGCCGTCGTGCAGGTCCGCCTGAGTCGTGCGCTGCCCGTTGACCGAGGTCCCGTTCGTACTGCCCAGGTCCTCGATTCGGAATCCGCCTCGCTGGCAGGTGATGACCGCATGCTCTCGGGAAACTTTGGGGGAGTCGATCTGAAGATCGCAGCCGCTGTTTCGCCCAATGGTGAACGGAAACGACTCGAGGCACGTCTGCTCGGTGTCCCCGTTTTCCGCGGTCCGCTCGAGTTTGGGAACAATCGCTATCGGACCGTTGATCACTTGGGTTCGCATGGTCTTGCTTCGCCGAAATGGACAGCGTCAAGGATCGCCAGGACCGGCTGTCAACCTGAGGAGCCGCTGTCGGATGTAGTCTGTTCCTGCTGGTTGCGAATTATTGACGTCTGCTTATCGAACAAGGGTCAGGCGGGCGGTCTTCGGAACAATCCGGGTTTCCGCCGTCAGCCCTCCGTTCATTGAGCCTGCTCGCCTGAATGGGATGAGGTATTGCACGAAAAAGGGAAGCCTGTGCCCGAGGCCATACGCCGGGGATAAGGAACGAAGCTTGACTTCCGTATGAAAGTATAGCACTTGCGCGGCTCGAATGCGGAAACGCGACGAAATCGCCCTGGCGGCCGTCCTTGCCTCCGGGGCTGACGTAGACTTGTCCTGAAAGAAACGCCGGAAGAGTTGGCGCGGGCTGCTGAGAAGCCGCCAAACCAATCCTTTCGGAACACATATCGCGCACAGGTCGTTCAATCCGTTCAACGGAACCCGGCATGTGCGTCAAGGCGTCTATCCCATTAGGCACCCGGCCGTTGCGTCGCGCACGGGATCGAGATGGCAGGTATGTTGGCCCATGAGGGTGTATCGATGAAGGTACTGATCGTATCGAATGATCGGGTATTACTCCGCCATCTGTCGCGCTTCCTTGCAACCTTCGGCTACGAGACGACCCAGGTTGCCGATTATCAACGCGCCGTGCAGATTGCCGGGGCAGTCGCTGCGGATCTCCTGCTGATCGATTCGTCGCCCGACTTCGACGCGGCCCTCGATCTCTGCCGTTCCGTTCTGCAGGAGCAGGGTTCCTGCAGCCATTACACTCTCCTCATGATCGATGAGGCCTCGCAGGCCCGCCTGATCGACGCGGTAGAGGCCGGGCTGGACGATTTTCTCACCAAGCCGCTCGTGTACGGCGAGGTGTTGATGCGTTTACAGGCCGCAGTGCGAGCGGTCGAGTTCCAACGGCGAGCCCACCGGCAGCGACGGCGCGATCCGGTCACCGGACTGCTTACGGCCGCCGCATTCCGCATGCGGCTCCAGGCGGCAGGAGCCTCGCGTGCATCGCACAACGGGCAGCTCGCCTGCCTGGCGATCGAGGCCGATTTTCTCGACGTGGCGGCGTGCCAACTCGGAAAAGCCGCCACAGACGATCTGCTGGCACAATTCGCTTCCCGCTTGAGCGAACTGGGCGGCGACCGCCGCGCCGACATCGCTCACTTCGGCGACGGGCTGTTTTGCGTGCTCCTGCCCGAAACGTCGTTGACCGAGGCGGTTCAGTGGGGGGAGCAGGTGTGCAGCGAGATTGCCGGCCGGCAATTCCTCGCCGGTGAAGCCGGCATCCCGATCACGGCGAGCATCGGCGTTGCCGACGTTGAACCACTCAGCCTGGCCCCCGAAGCCATGCTCGAGAAATCGAAGCAGGCCCTCAAGACGGCCAAGGCGTCGGGCCGGAACTGTGTGGTCTGCTCAAACCAGTTCGCCGACGAAGAAACGGCCTGGAAAAACCTGGCGGCACCCGGACGCCTGTTCGAACGCACGGTCGCACGCGACGTCATGCTCCCCTGCACCGTCATCTTGCGCACCGCCGACACGGTCGGCTCCGCCGACTTGCTCTTCCAGCAGACGCGGCTCAGCAGTCTGGTGGTCGTGGATCGGGATGAGAAGCTCGTCGGCCTCGTCTTTGCCGAAGACGTGGCCGACTTCTTGCAGGCTTCCGGCAACCCCGATCAGGTCGTGTCGAAAGTGATGACCCATCAAGTCGAAATGTTTGAGGAAAACACGCCCTTCGCGGACATGATGAAACGTTTCGCCGAAAAGGAGATCGATCTGGTCGTGGTGGTCGACGACGATCAGCCCACCGGCCTGGTGTTTGCCGCCGGGCTGGCATCACTCAGCCTGGCGCCCGAGCTGCCGGTCTTCTGTGAGGAAACGCCGAGCTTGCGGAGCAGCTATCTGCAGATCGCCGAGCCGTATTCGCTGCAACAGACGACGGAGACGGATCGATCTACTGCCTCCGCAGCGACCAAGTGATCCGATTCTTCGCCGGCTTGAGATCCGCCAGCGGGCCGGGAAGCGATGGCGAGAACAGCTTGCCGTTGAAGTCGGCGCCGATGGAAATCAGATTGCCGAAGTTGGCCCGAAGGATCGTCCGCTCTCCCGCGACCCGGCCGTGCCAACTCCCTGTCTGGGCATCGACCTCCGCGGCCGTCTCTTTCTCGTAGAACGCTTCCCCGTTGAGATAGACGTCGCCGCCGGTATGCCACTGGAGGGACGGCGGAACGGGCGTCGACAATCATTGCTTCTTTCACGTTGCCAGGGTACGCCGTTCGGAACTGCACGCCGAAACGACGGAAATATGGAATCCTGGCTCATCACCCCGCCCTTCTGCACCATTCCGCCATTCCAGCGTTCCAGTACCGCAGCCTCCCTCCAGTCCCCGCTGAATTCGATACTGCGAACCTTGCCGCGATATGGTATCTTGCTGATTCGGAAGAACTCGCCCAGCTTCCGAAATCACTGAGAAACCTGTCGAAACCGGCCACGGTCCAAACGGAGTTCTCTGCCGCGATCCCGAAGATCCCCAATCAACGCCGCAAACAACCATGAGACAGGCCTACCTCCGCGCCGTCGAGTACTACCTTCCCGACGCCACCCTCACCAACGACGAACTGGTGCAGCGGTTTCCCGATTGGACGGCGGCAAAGATCGAAGACAAGACGGGCATCCGCAGCCGCCGCGTCGTGACCGGGTCGCAACTCGCCTCCGACCTGGCCGTGACGGCCGCGGAGCGATTGTTTCAGAGCGGCGTTTGCAGCCCTGCGGAGATCGATTTCATCCTCTTCTGCACCCAATCGCCCGATTACCCGCTGCCTTCCACGTCGTGCCTGATCCAAGAGCGGCTCGGCGTCCCCACCACCGCCGGCGCTTTCGATTTCAATCTCGGCTGCTCCGGGTTCGTCTACGGGCTGTCGACCGCCAAGGGGCTGATCGAGACGGGCCAGGCCGACAAAGTTCTGCTGCTCACGGCCGAAACCTATACGAAACACCTCGATCCCGACGACATCAGCGTGCGGGCCGTGTTCGGCGACGGCGCCGGCGCCACATTGATCTCGTGGCGCGACGCGAGTGACGCCGAATCGATCGGCCCCTTTGTGTTTGGCACTGATGGGAATGGCGCCTCGCGGCTGATCCTCCGCGAAGGGTCGCTCCGCGAGAAGGCCGAGCACCCGGACACGCCCGGCGACAAGCTTCGCATGAACGGACCGGATATCTTCACCTTCACCATCAAGCAGGTGCCGGCCAGCGTAGCCGCCGTGCTGGCCAAGTCGGGCAAGACCCTGGACGACGTCGATCTGTTCGTCTTTCACCAGGCGAACAAGTTCATGCTCGAACACCTCCGCAAGAAGATCAGGATCCCCGAGGAGAAGTTCGTCTACGCCCTGGAAGACTGCGGCAACACGGTTTCGGCCACCATCCCCATCGCCCTCCGCTGCGCCCTCGGCGAAGGCCGGCTGCACGGCGGCGACCTGGTGATGGTCGTCGGCTTCGGCGTGGGCTATTCCTGGGCGGCGGCGTTGCTTCGTTGGGTGGCGTGAAAAGACTGCGCCACGCCGTTCGTGCCGGCACTTGATCGCACCCGGCAGGTGCGACCCACTACTGCAGCCTGTCTCACGCCTGCTTCGAGCGTTTCAGGTTGTTGCGGATATCGCCCTTGATCTCGCAAATGAGGGCGACCGCGTCTCTGCAAAACCAGTTGACCAAGGACCCGGACGGCCTGGCGCAAGTGAGCCGGCCGACGGCCAACAGTCCCAAGCGAAAGCTGAACGCCTTCGAGTTGGGCCGCTACCTCGACTACCGCACGGAGACGCTCTCGCTGACGAGCAAGCTGGGGTACCTGTACGTGGCCGACTTTCACGACACGGACGCGACGGATGCCGCGAACGACCTGGAGACGCTGTGCACGAGCTTGGCGCGGAAGATCTGGCAGAAGATCATGATTTTGCGCGGGCTGCAGGCGGAGAAGAAAGAGGCGTAAACGGCCAACCGCCCGATTGTGCATTCTTCCGCCATTTCTGCCGTCTCGCAGTTCATTTGACTCGCGTACTTCAAGAAGTTTACACTGTGAAGCTGTAGACAGGTCAAGCGGGAATCTTCTCGCATCTACTCTGAATCTGCAAAGGCCGGAGAATGGCTGACATGACCACGGGCCAGATGATCATCATGGTGATAGGTCTCGTGATTCTCGCGGCGGTCGTCGTGGCCGTGTTTGTCGCCTCGTTGTTCGGCAGAGATACCGAGTGCTTCGAGCGCTACCGGACAGCGAATCCGAAATACTATCGAAATCTGAAGGGGGTGTGCCGGTTCAACAGCCCGCTGACGGCGATCCTGTCCGTTGGCGGGATCATCGCCGCGCCTTTTGTTGCGTTCCATCCGGGCGGGGGCATCTTGCCTGCCGCGGCCGTGCTCGTCGGCTCCGCGATGTTCCTATGGTTGAGCGTTCGGTGGTTCTTCTGGTCCCTGAAACCGTGATCGACGGGAGGATTCCGCCGTATCTGACGGGAGAGGTGGACTTTCGGGAAGTCGCCGGTCTATCATGAGGATTCCCGCAGGCTCCTCCCGGGGAGCGAGCCCGAGTTGTCTCTGTTCCACCTGCTGAGCGAGAAGAAATCATGAAAGATCAGAAACCGTCTGTTTCCCGAAGAACGTTCCTTGGCGCCACGGCGGCCCTGGCCGCCTCGTCGATGATTCCGCGGGCGGTCCGTGCCGCTGCGGCTGACAAGCCCAACTCGAATTTCGGCGGCGTTCAGATCGGAGTCATCACGTACAGTTATCGTTCGATGCCCAGCACGGCCGAGGACATTCTCAAGTACGTCGTGCAGAACGGCATCAGTTCGATCGAACTGATGGGCGACCCGGCTGAGCAGTTCGCCGGCGCCCCTGCCCCTGTTCGCAAAGGCGACAACAAGGCGCTTGTCGACTGGCGGCTTTCGGCACCCATGGCGAAGTTCGCGGACTTGCGGAAGATGTACAACGACGCGGGAGTCGGCATTCACATCGTCAAGTTTGGCGACATCGGCAACGCCGGCATGCCCGACGAGCAGATCGAGTACTACTTCCAGGTCGCCAAGGCTCTGGGCGCCAGAGGCATCACGCGTGAGCTTTCGGAAGACGCTGCCAAGCGGCTCGGTCCCATGGCAGACAAGCACAAGATCATGATCGGTTTTCACAACCACACCCAGCTCACCCCGACGACTTACGACGGCGACATCCTGTCGCACGGCAAGTATCTGGGCATCAACTTCGACATCGGGCACTATGTGGCCGGCACGAACCACTCGCCGATCCCGCTGATCGAGAAGTTCCGCGACCGGATTCTCAGCATCCACCTCAAGGACCGCAAAGTGAATAACGGTCCCAACATGCCGTTCGGGCAGGGCGACACGCCGGTGGCGTTGACGCTTCAGTACATGAAGCGAAACGGTCTGACCTTCCCGGCCGACATCGAGTTGGAATACAAGGTGCCCGAAGACTCCGACGCCGTTCAGGAAGTCACCAAGTGCGTGCAGTTCTGCAAGGAAGCCTTGGTGTAGGGCTGAATAGCCCTGCGGGATTCCCGGAAAAAGGTGACAGCCACCTTTTGCCGGAACGGCCCTTCGGGTGCTGCGCACAAAAGGTGGCTGTCACCTTTTTCCTCCCAACCCCTCGGTTTCGATTTCGATCGCCGTGACCGACGCGGCAGGGAAGGTCCATGCTGCGTCGGCGGAGAGTTTCTTCTCGACGGGCTCCAGCAGGTCGGGATTGAACTGAGTGATCTCCTGCTCGGGCTCCGCGGCGATCTGGAACACGCGGCCGCCGGCAACTTGGGCGCCGGCGACCGCGATCTTTGTCGCGATCGACTCGGTTCGCCGGGTGTTGACGACATGGATGAACAGCCGGTCGCCGCTGCGGCTGGCGACGACGTCGAGGCCGTCGGCCGATCGAGTCACGTCGACGCGCTGCTGGCCGGTATGACGGCGGTAGAGGCTCATGACGCGTGCCACCGGCATCATGTAGGCGCCGCTCTTGCCGGGGACGGGGAGCATCACGGCGTTGACGTTCCAGCGGGTGCCGCAGAAGTCGGCGGCCGTGGCGATCTTGAGCACGTCGCCGTAGCGCTGGTGAACGTTGAGCATGCGGGCGTAGGAAACGCCGGCCGCCCAGGTGGAGAGGAGGTCGCAGCGATCGCGGCCCGGGATCGAGAAGTGGCATTCGGTCATGGCCAGGGGGATGCCGGAATCGGCCGCGGAATCGCGGATCTCGCGGATCTTCCGCTCGTGGATCTGGTAGGCTTCCATCAACAGGTGCCAGGTACGGTCGGGGTCCTTGCGATACTCCAGATCTCGCAGCACCGGATGCTGGCGATTGTCCGGGTTGAACATGTGATGGAAAGCCAGGTAGTCGAGATGCTCGCCCGCCATCTCGGCCATCCGCGGCGCCCAGCCGCTGTCGCCCCAACCGATCAGTTTGATCTGCGGATCGGCCGATCGCATCGCCCGGGCGAATTCGGTCGTCTTCCTGCCGGCCGTTTCCAGATCGAAGCCCTTGCGATCGTAGGAGGTCTCGTTTCCGATCTGCCAATGCTTGACCGTCAGCGGCGACGCCTGCCCGTTGGCGATTCGCTCGGCGTTGTCGGGCTGATTGCAGTAGGCGACCCAGGCGGCAGCCTCCTGGGCGTCGGCGGTGCGCAGACTGTCCTTGTATCGCATGTAACGCTCGCGGCCGTCGGACTCGAAGTTGACACAGATGAGGGGATCGGCTTCGACCTGGCGGCAGAAATCGACGAACTCGGCCGTGCCGACCTGGTTGGACTCGATTCCGCCCCACAGCAGGTTGACGATAGGCACGCGGCGGTTGCGGGGTCCGACCGCTTCGCGCCAGCGGTAGAAGTCGCAGAAGATACCGCCCCAGCGGACCATGCCGGGGGCGAGCTTGCGGGTGACTTCGATCAGATCGGGGCGCCAGCAGTCGGCCTGATGGTCCCAACTCGCTTCGACGGAGCCGTCGGTGGCGCCGAGCGGTTCCATGAACTGCATGTACAGATGGGGCGACAACTCATGAAGCGGCTTCGGATCGATCTCGATGGCCGGCTCGGAATCGGCCACCTGGTTTCCCAAGGTCTTGGAACCAAGAGTTGCACCGGCTGTTGCGCCTGCCATGAGAGTAAGTGCTTTGCGTCGATTCATGGGTGACTCCCTGGAAAAATCGTCGGTCCGGGTGGATATCAGAGCAGGCATTCAGTGTAACGGACCTGGGCCGGATTTCCAACGAACTGGGTGGCTGGGGTCGTAGCGTCGGCAAGTCGCCAGATGGACACGACTGGCGGTCCGCTATCGCGCGATTCCGGCCAACCACTTGTCGCGGGGCGTGCTCAGGACTTTGACACCGCTTGCGGACGTGTAGATGATCTTACTCGTCTTTTCGGCTCTTTGGATCTCCTCGGCCGCTTCGGCCGCAACGGACGGTGATTCACCTCGATCCGGCATCTCGTCGATGCCGACCTCTCGGCGGATCACAATTCCGGAACCGCGTTTGGGGCCAAGGCCAGCCATTTATAGGTGGGTGTTCACACCGCACATGCACGTTTTTGTCGGGATTGTTCGAGCACGCGAGCCGTTGATACATGATTTCGCTTTTTCTTGTTCATCTTTTTCGGCTTCTTCTTCGGA
>JAAYAY010000420.1 GCA_012719125.1 Planctomycetaceae bacterium
CGCTGACCCTCACCGGCACCAATACCTACAGTGGTGACACAACCATCAGCTACGGAAAGCTGCAGATCGGAGACGGCGGAACCACGGGAACCCTCGGTACGGGCAGCGTCGTCAGTGGTGCCCTGGTGTTCAACCGCAGCGACAACGTGACCGTTGACAACGTGATCGCCGGGTCAACCAGCCTGACCCAGAAGGGAACCGGCGTCCTGACACTCACCGGCGCCAACACCTACACCGGTACGACGACGATCGGCGCCGGCACTTTACAGATCGGCAACGGCGGAACGAGCGGCAATCTCGGGGCAGGTGCCGTCAACTCGACCGGCAGTGGCGGCCAACTCGCGTTCAACCGGAGTGATACACTGACGATCGGCAACACAATTACCGGCGCCGTCGCTCTTGTTCAACAAGGCACGGGAACGCTGGTTCTCAACGCTGCCAATGCCTACACGGGCAACACGACTGTCAACTCGGGCGCCACGCTCCAACTCGGTGCTTCCAACGTCATTCCAAGCGGCTCGGGCAAAGGAAACGTCGTCGTCAATGGCACGCTCGACCTGAATGGTGTCAGCCCAACATTCAACGGCTTGTCCGGTATCGGAACCCTTGCTTCCACAGCGGCCGCGGCCCTCACACTCACCGTCGGTGCCAATAACCAGACCGGCACCTTCGACGGCTCGATCGCTAACGGCTCGGGCACGCTGGCTCTCACCAAGACCGGTACCGGAACCTTGACGCTCACCGGCGTCAATCCCTACACCGGCGCCACCACGATCAGCCAGGGTGAACTGTGCGTTACGGGGTCGATTGCGTCAAGTGTGGTAACGATCAGCGGTGGAACGCTGTCCGGTGCCGCAACGCTGGGCACTGTCACCGCAACGGCCGGTATTCTCTCGCCCGGCGTCAACGGGGTGGGCCAGTTCGACACCGGCAGCCTCACCCTCGGTTCAGTTGCCAGCTTCCGCGTAGATCTAACTGAAACTGGAACCGATCGTGTCAACGTCACCGGTGCGGTCGACTTGGGCGGCGCAAGTCTCAACGTCTCTGCCACACGTGCCAACAATGACGGCGAAGTTCTCGTCCTCATCGCAAACGACGGTTCCGACGCCGTGACCGGAACCTTCGCCGGCCTGGCGGAAGCAGCGCAGGTCGTCGCTGGCGGCTTGGTCTACTCAATCACGTATGGGTACAACGCCGAAACGAGCGAGCTTTCGGGCGGCAACGACGTCGCCCTCGTCGATCTCAGCACGGCCCCCCTGGCGCCGAGCGGCTTGACCACATCGGCCGTCTCCGACACGGAGATCCACCTGGCCTGGACCGACAACTCGGGCGACGAAGACGGCTTCCGAATCGAATCAAAGCAGCAGGGCGGCACCTGGTCGTTACTCACGACGGTTGGCGCCGACGTGAACAGCTACAGCGACACGAGCCTGACCGAAGGCACACTTCGCTACTACCGAGTCCAGGCCACCAATACCCACGGCGTCTCGGGTTACACCAATGAAAGCTCGCGCACCACGCCGCTCGCGGCCCCCACCGATCTGACCTTGACGTCGATCAGCGGCCCCGAGGCCGTCCTCACCTGGCAGGACAACTCCAGCATCGAGTACCAGTACTACGTTGAGACCCTGGTCGCCGGTAGCTGGGTATCGCAGTCGGTTGCCGCCAGTTCGACGTCGTTCACGGTCGACCGAACCTTCCAGCCGTCCACCGACTACAGCTTCCGCGTCCGGGCCTACACTTACACTCCAACTTCCCTCTATTCACACTACTCGAACGTGGTCGAGGTTACCACGCCGGCCTGGCCCGCGGTCCCCAGCAGCCTGTCAGCCACGGCCGTTTCCGACACCCAGATCGATCTGGCCTGGACCGACAACTCGGGCGACGAAGACGGCTTCAAGATCGAGTGGAGTGAGAATAGCAGCACTTGGTCGCTGCTCGGCACGGTGGCCGCGAATGTGACCACCTACAGCCATACCGGCCTGACCGAAGGCACGCCACGGTACTACCGCGTGCAAGCCGCCAATAACTACGGTGACTCCGACTACACCAACACCAGCTATGCGGCCACGTTGCCCACTGCGCCCACCGGTCTGACGTTGACGTCGATCAGCGGCCCCGAGGCCGTCCTCGCCTGGCAGGATAACTCCAATATCGAGTACCAGTACTACGTCGAGACCCTGGTTGCCGGCAACTGGGTATCGCAGTCGGTTGCCGCCAATTCGACGTCGTTCACGGTCGACCGGACCTTCGAGCCGTCCACCGACTACAGCTTCCGCGTCCGGGCCTACACTTACACCCCGACCACCCTCTACTCGCACTACTCCAACGTGGTCGAGGTCACCACGCCGGCCTGGCCCGCGGTCCCCAGCAGCCTGTCAGCCACGGCGGTTTCCGACACCCAGATCGATCTGGCCTGGACCGACAACTCGGGCGACGAAGACGGTTTCAAGATCTATTGGAGTGAGAATAGCAGCACCTGGTCGCTGCTCGGCACGGTGGCCGCGAATGGGACCACCTACAGCCACACCGGCCTGACCGAAGGCACGCCACGGTACTACCGCGTGCAAGCCGCCAATAACTACGGTGACTCCGACTACACCAACACCAGCTACGCGGCCACGTTGCCCACTGCGCCCACCGGTCTGACGTTGACGTCGATCAGCGGCCCCGAGGCCGTCCTCAACTGGCAGGATAACTCCAATATCGAGTACCAGTACTACGTCGAGACCCTGGTTGCCGGTAACTGGATGTCCCAGTCGGTTGCCGCCAATACGACGTCGTTCACCGTCGACCGGACCTTTGAGCCGTCCACCGACTACAGCTTCCGCGTCCGGGCCTACACTTACACCCCGACCGGACTCTACTCGCACTACTCCAACGTGGTCGACGTCACCACGCCGGCCTGGCCCGCGGTCCCCAGCAGCCTGTCAGCCACGGCGGTTTCCGACACCCAGATCGATCTGGCCTGGACCGACAACTCGGGCGACGAAGACGGCTTCAAGATCGAGTGGAGTGAGAATAGCAGCACCTGGTCGCTGCTCGACACCGTGGCCGCCGGTGTGACCACCTACAGCCATACCGGCCTGACCGAAGGCACGGGGCGGTACTACCGCGTACAAGCCGCCAATACCTACGGCGACTCCGACTACACCAACACCAGCTATGCGGCCACGTTGCCCACCGCGCCCACCGGTCTGACCTTGACGTCGATCAGCGGCTCCGAGGCCGTCCTCAACTGGCAGGATAACTCCAGCATCGAGTACCAGTACTACGTCGAGACCCTGGTTGCCGGCAACTGGGTATCGCAATCGGTTGCCGCCAATTCGACATCGTTCACAGTCGACCGGACTTTCGAACCGTCGACGGCCTACAGTTTCCGCGTCCGGGCTCACACGTGGACTCCGACCGGACTCTACTCGCACTACTCCAACGTGGTCGAGGTCACCACGCCAGCCTGGCCCGCGGTCCCCAGCAGCCTGTCGGCCACGGCGGTTTCCGATACCCGGATCGATCTGGCCTGGACCGACAACTCGGGCGACGAAGACGCCTTCAAGATCGAGTGGAGCCTCGACGGTAACGCGTGGAGTACGCTGGCCACCGTCGAAACGGATGTGACCAGCTACAGCCACACCTCCTTGACGGACGGCACACTGCACTATTACCGCGTCCAGGCAGCTAATGCTGAAGGTGACTCCGATTACTCTAACGTCAGCAGCGCGATTACGCCCCTTTCGGCGCCCACCGACCTGGCATTAACATCGATTGGCTATACCCAAGTGGCCCTCGACTGGCAAGGAAACTCGGGCGGTGATGTCCAATATCGCGTCGAACTTCTAGTCGGCAGCACCTGGACACAGATTGGTTCTGTGCCGGCCACGGAGACCATGGGCACGATCGATCACGCCTTCTTGCCTTCCACGTCGTACAGCTTCCGTGTCCGTGCATACAGTCCCTCGTTGGCGGAATACTCGGATCCATCCAACCAACTTGACGTGCCCACGCCGGCCTGGCCGCCAGAACGTCCGACTGGGCTGCAGATTGTGGATCAGAGCCTGGAAGATATCACGCTGGCTTGGACGGATGTTGAATTCGAAGACTCTTACCGAATTGAGCGAAGTGAAGACGAAATCAACTGGCAATCGATCGACAGCGTACTTGCGGACACTACGACAACCTTCATTGCCGAAGACCTCGACGAGGTGACTCGCTACTTCTACAGGCTCATTGCCGTGAATGAAGTCGGAGACTCTCCTGCATCTCTGGTCGTGGATCGCCTGACCGAAATGAAAGGCCCAACCGGTCTGACGGTTGCCTTGGAAGGGCTCGATCGAGTGCGATTGGAATGGACCGATCTGTCTTCCGTTGAATCAGCCTATTCGGTCCAACGGGCCGAGCAACCCAATGGACCGTGGACAACCCTTACTGGAAGCCTGCCAACAGACACCGAATCGTTTGTTACTGGGCCTCTTCAACCAGAAACGACCTACTACTTCCGTGTTCGAGCCAAGAGCGGATTCAGCCGCTCTGAGTATTCAAATGTAGTCGTGTTTCAGACGCCCGCTGCTGTTCCCTCCCCCACAGATCTCGTTGCCGAGGCAACCTCGAACACGCAAGTTCAACTGACGTGGACTGCGGCCGATGGGAGTCCTTCCCAATACCGGATTGAACGGTCCGATAACTCTGGTTTGACCTACTCTCCAATCGCCACATTACCCGCAACTGAGACAGAGTATCTCGATACGGCTCTCGACCCCGACTTCCTGTATGTCTACAGAGTGGTCGCGTTGAACCCGGCGGAATCCGCACCGTCCGAGTCCGACGATGTCTTCACCACGGCGATCGCCCCGACAGACCTCGCCACGGCCTCGGTCACCGCGGGACAGGTCTCCCTGACTTGGAATCGCCCGGTGGACGATGAAAGTCTGGTCGTAGTAGAGCGTCTGACGGACGCCGACAACGACGGCACATGGGAACTGGTCGATACGAGTTCGCCAATCGATGGAGCGGCACACACGGCCGACGGCTTGGAACCGGATACGACGTACCGATTTCAGTTGCGTGTGCAGACCGATGCAGGGGACGCTGTGCCCTCGGCACCGATTGAGGTAACGACGGACGCTCTGATTGCCCCAAGCGATATTGCCTGGACAGCCGTTTCGAATACTCAGATCTCTCTGAACTGGACCGACAACTCTGGAAGCACGGTTGCCCAGTCGATAGAACAATCGCTCGATGGCGGCGTGAGTTTCCAAACCGTCGCCACACCGAGTGCGGGCGTCACAACGTACTTGCTCACCGGATTGGACGCTGGCACCGACTACCAGTTCCGTCTGGTCGCGACCGAAGGATCTGCTTCAACCCTGTCGACCCCGATTTCACTGACCACGACGTCCATACCGCCAACGGGGCTGTCGGCCACACAGACGACCTCGGATTCAGTAACTCTGACCTGGAACCGTCAGCCTGGCGATACGAGTGTGATTGAAGTCGAGTTGTCAGTAGACGGTACGGTATTCAATACCGCGAATAGCGGGATCGATGCAGAGACGCTCACGATCAACGGCCTCACTCCGGGGACGATCTACTATTTCCGTGTTCGCGCCGTCACGCCCGCAGGAAATGCAGCGTATTCACCGGCCGTAACCGTACCGGTTGCCGCAGTTTCGGCTCCGACGAGCCTCACCGCTGTCGTGATGTCGAATACCGTCGCGCAATTGCAGTGGGTCGATAACGCGACCAACGAAACAGGTTATCGCGTGGAGGGTTCCACGGATGGCGGTAGCACGTTCGAGACTCTGGCGACCGTCGGCGTCAATGCCGACTCGGTCACTTTGAATTACCTTGAGCCGGGCACGCTGTATCAGTTCCGAGTCATCGCGACCAATACAGTCGATTCGACGCCGTCCAACGTGCCCACCGCCACAACGACGCTCGATCCTCCGACAGGGCTCACCGCCACGGGTATCCGAACCACGGCGATCGAAGTCCAGTGGCAGTATCCCGCCGGTGACAATAGCATCACCGAGTTGGAAATGTCTTCCGATGGGGTGAACTACACCGCGGTCGATTCTGCCATCACGGGACAGTCATACGTTGTCGAAGGTCTGGTTGATGGCGTAACCTACTCCTTCCGGGCTCGCGTTGCCACTTCGAACGGCTCTGCGACCTATTCGACGACCACCAACGCATCGGTGGCTGACATCACTCCTCCAACCAGCGCGGCCACCGCAGACGTTCGGAACACGTCGGTTACGCTGAATTGGGTGCCCGGCGGCGATCCAGGAACCGAGCAGCGAATCGAGGTCTCAAACGACGAGGGGATTACATTCCACATCATCGACATCCTGCCGCTCAGTGCGTCGACCTATGAAGTCACGGGATTGGAGGCCGGATCGGATTATCAAATCCGTGTGGTTGCAACTTCCACCGCCGGTGACTCGGAACCGTCCAATCTTACAAACGTGACGACTACTACTGTTGCGCCCACTTCGATCTCCACCACCGTGGTATCGCCCACTGCCGTCACGGTCACTTGGAATAGAGACAGCGGAGATGAAAGCGCGCTGCAGCTTGAGATGGCGACGTCCGGCGGCGCCTTCGTTCCACTTCACTATCCCAATCGGTCGAGCGATAGCCTCACCGTCGAGGGCTTGGACCCGAACTCGAGTTACTCGTTCCGGGTCGCGGTCGTGACGCCGTCGGGAGTGGCCAGCACTTCGCCCACCACAACGGCAACGACTTACAGTGCTGCGCCGACGCCCACCAACGTCGGTGCAACGGCAACGTCGGGCACGAGCATCCAACTGTCGTGGTCGAGTTCGACGGGCGCAGCATCTTACCAGATCGAACAGAGGTCAGAGTTCGACTCAGATTGGACTCTTGCTGCAACCACCGGTGGAGCCGCCACTTCATACACGATCACCGGCCTGCAGGCCGGTGGCGCCCAATACTCCTTCCGTGTATCGGCAGTCAGCACAGATGGATTTGCCTCTCCTACATCAACCGTTGTGGCCGCTCGCACTCAGAACTTCGCGCCCATTTTTGCCGTTCTGCCAACGGCCGGTAGCGGCTTGGTCACCGGAAGCTCAACCAGCTTGTCTGCCTACGGCACAGATGATGCGAACGATAGCGATTTGGTCTACACCTGGGCGGTGCTGTCTGGCCCCGGAAATGGAACGGCCGGCTTCTCCGAGAACGAGAGCTATGCCGCCCAATACACCAGCGCCACGTTTACTCGAGCGGGGAACTACGTTTTGGGTGTCAGCGTGCAGGACCGGCTCGGCCTGACCGTGTTCGGTACAGTGGCGGTCGCGGTCCAGCAGACGCTGACCGAATTCCACATCGACCAGCCGGACGTGATTGTAGGAAAAGACAAGACTCGACATTTCAGCATCACGGCGGTCGACCAGTTTGGGCAGGATTACGACCGCTCCACACTCAATTGGACACTGACCAGTGGCGATGGCACACTCGATTCGGATGGCGTGTATACGGCCCCGGATCCGTTCGAGGAAGGATCGTTCACCGTACAAGCGACGCTGGACGGGAATACGACGACCGTGACCGGTGAACTGAAGAAGAACTGTGACGAGATTATTGACGACATCTGGATTACGCATCCCGAAGATGTGCGACACATCTCGGGTGACCTGTATTTCTACTGGAGTAAGCCGGGAACCGGCAAACCCACCTTACAGCAAGCACTTATGGGAGAAAGCATCATCGAAGCTGGTATTGGACACGCGGAGGGTCCATTTCCGGTATTCGAATACGAGTTTGCCGAAGGTGATCTCGTGAACGGCCCAGGCGACGACTTTGTATTCTTCGCCTATGTGTCAACGGCAAATGGCTTCACTCTGGAGGTAGACGGTGGCAGCACTGGGCCGTTGAATGGCAGCCAAACGTCATTTGGAGAGTATCACGAATGGTATCGCCTTGCGGAAGAGGAAGCAGCCGGCAGTTACGAACTGGTTTATAGTACCTATGACCTCTCCGACTTCGGGGTCGCTGACGGTGAAGCCGTAACGCTGTTGACTCTCCATTCTCCGTCCAGCGGCGATTGGGCGGGAATCGGCTCCATTTCTCAAAGATTCGATCTCCAACTGCACATCGGCGAAGGGCCAGCCGTCTCCGAAGAGGACGAGGACGACCCCTCCAAGACGACCTTTGGGACTTTGGATTGGTATGCAGGCCAATTGAGCATCAAAGAGTTTGACACCCTCGAGGATGGTGCCTACCTGACCATTCATACGGGTCACGAGGATCTATTCGTCCACGCCATTGGCGACGGTGTCATCGAAACCGTGACCGAGAACGGAAACCGCGACGTGGTCCTTCTGGATAGCGCGGACAAGCTGATTGACACGCCGAAGCGGATGCAGATTGATGTCGCCCAACCGGGAGATCACTACATCGAACTTCGCTATCACAAGGATGCCAGCGACACCGAAGGCACCGTCGTCGACTCCGTACAGTTCCGCCTCCGCGACGGTGCGTATCCAAAGGACGACGCTTTCAGAGTTGACTACGAGAAGGGAGGGGAGGTCTGGGAGTTCGACGTCTTGGCCAACGATTACAAGAGCGGCGAGCTCACGATCACTTCAGTATCTGCATCTGAGGCCAGCAAGGGCACGATCACCGTTGTTGGAAACAAGATCCGTTACACGCCAACGCCTGAAGCAAGAGGCTGGGACACATTCACCTATTTGGCAACGAACTCGTTCGGTGAAGGCTTCTTGGCAGAGGTCGACGTCGCCATTGAACGAGAGGATCCGGTCAGGAAGATTACACTCAGTGACCTGGACCCCGCATCTCATGCTGCACTGCTTGCGGACTACCAGGACTGGCTATACCGAACGGCCGCCAAGAACCTCGGTGAAGCCCTCGCGACAGAACTGCGTAACAACCATCCGACGATTACCAGGCCCGGTGGATCAGAACCAACTTTGCAGCGGATAGCTCAATTGCTTTCGTACGGCTGGACTTTTGAAGCCAAGCGTCTTTCAAGAATAAGTTCCCCCCTGGCGCCACCCATAATGGCAGCTATGGTAGATTTCAACCGAGACGTTGCTTTGACGCCGAACGCGGATGGGAAGCGATTCATCAGATATGGAGTTGGTTATGATTCTGGGAGCACTCCATATTGTGACATCAGCATTGCGAATCAAGCGAAGATCCTCGTTGAGTATCTTGAGAACCCGCAAATCACTTTCGAGGGGACAGGGCTGACACCACCTGAAAGCCCATTTGTGGCCGGTGCCACATCGTTCTTCACTCACCCGAACGTTCAATTCATCGCAGTAGCGTCGGCCGTAGCTATCGCCGGCCCCGGTGCCTGGGCTGCCGCCGGAGCCTACACCGGTGCGATAACGTATGGAGGCGTCACCCTCGTGTCAGCGGCCGGACTCGGCCAGGCAGCGGTCGCGGTAGGATCCGCCTACGCGATTGCCAGGGCCGCCGACGATACAATCGGTCAGGTCGTTGACCATGACGGGGACGGCGTTCTTGACCAGACCCTTGGTCAGGGCCTCCTGACGTATTTCACTCGCAACGCACAGACAACTGACGACATCCTATTAAGCGCAGACATTGCGGTCGTCGTCGTCGAACTCGGTCCTGGGATTTTCAAATCGATCAAAGGTGTCGCAACCTTCGCCGAGAACGTGGTCACCGGATCCGTGAAGGCAATTCGATCGGCCGGAGACGATTTCGTCAAGTTGCTCCGCGACCCCGATACGTATTGCTTCGCTCCAGAGACTCTGGTTTCCACTGAAGACGGAAAACGCCTAATCGGTGACATCAGACCTGGAGATCGCGTCTATTCCTTTGACTTCGAGAGCAACGGGATTGTCTTTTCCAGAGTCATCGCCACAAAACACAACTCGTACACCGGTAAGTGGGTCAGCCTGACGCTCGACTCGGGCGAGAAGATCGAGGTAACCGGCAACCATCCCTTCTGGGTTTCGGCCGGAGCCGACCTTGACTCGCGTCCCATCCCCGTTCATGATGACCGGGAACTGAGAGAGGAGACACAAACAAACGGCAAATGGGTCTTCAGTCAAGACTTGCTGCCCGGCGACGTCTTCCTCACTCGAACGGGCGAACAAGCGATAGTCACAAGCGTCGAAGTGTGTCACGTTGAAGATCAACCGATCTGCAATCTCACGGTCGAAAGCTGTCACAACTTCTTCGTGTCGGCATCCGAGGCTCTCGCACACAATGGAGAGAACTTCTGTGTACTCTATCAAAGGTTTCTTCCTGCTGGTTCCACAAAACCAGCTGCGCTGTTGAACCTTGCCAAAGAACTTGGCAAACCCGAAACTTATGTTCACGCGCATCATATTGTTCAGAAGGTTGGGACAGGCATTCTCGGAAAGATTTACTCGTCACGATCACAAAAAATCCTTGCGAAAGCCGAAATCGAACTGCTGGAAGACGTGGCGTCCTTTGAGAGGGCTGGTTCGGATGGATTGCATAATATGTGCTATGCCCTAAATGGGCGAGGGACACACACAACAAGGGCCCAAAGATACGTTTGTCTGGAACTGGAGAAGATTCAAAAGGATGCGCTGAAAACTGGTGACGATCTCGGCGTTGCCGTGAAATCCCAGCTTGCAGAGTGGAAGCAACGGCTTGAAAGTGGGAACAAGATCTGGGAACCATTAAGCTGAGCAAGATGGTCATAGGCACAATGAAAAGAATAATCAGCGCTATTAGAAAGGCGTTCTTCAATATGAGCGAATATAACGATATTCCTGGCATTGACACCAAAGAACTATATGCCGCCATACGCGAGAATGACGCTGAAAGATTGGCGCAACTTTGCGAAGGAGCAGAGCTCACTACTTTTTTTGACAAAGCGAGGGAGACTCATCGTCTCACTCAAGCCATACGACACTCCGTAGGAATTCCCGTGCTGCAGGTCCTAATTGATTCCGGAGTCGACCCTCTCGAGCTTCCGAAGAAGGGTTATCAGTCACCTCTTGGAGAAGCTAAGCGAATTAAGCGAATCGATTGCTTCAAGTACTTGCTTGAACGTGGAGTTGATCCTAATGCCGGACTTGACGATCATCGCATCACGTTGATGGGTGGTAGCGATCCCCCGCCGGTTCCCATGCAACTCGAGATGCTCAGACTGCTGGTCGAACATGGAGTCGATGTCAACTTCCTGTTCACGCTCTTCGGTGACAAGGACAAGCTGTTCACAGCCCTCGATTTCGCGACAAGCGACGAAGTGAAAGAGTATCTGCGAAGCGTTGGCGCGAAGACGGCAGCTGAACTCACGGGACGCGAATCGACCATGCGTACTTCGCTTGGCGACAAACATCTCGATGAGGTGCGAGCGTATGTTGAAGGAGTGTTTGGCACGTCTGAAGAACGTTCGTTCAGAAAGATCGTAACCGCTTTCCCCGGAATCTCGGTGCACGTCATCAAGCCAACGTCGCCGCATGGTTCTCTGACCCTATTCACGACGGGTATGTCTTCCAAACCGATGATGGTTCCGAAAGAAATTGCCGAGCACGCTTACGGCGAACTCTACATGCAACTTCCCGGCGACTGGAAGATTGAAGACGCTGATCCAAGATACTCGTGGCCCGTCCAATTGCTGTTGGATCTGGCAGCGTATCCAGAAGAAAACCATGGCTACTTCGCGGTTCCGGTAACCACCATTGCGAATGGTGAGCCTGCTGCCCCGCTAGGGCCGAACGTCAAATTCGACGCCACCGCCCTGATCGCGGATAAGGGCTTTCCTCGCTCAGACGGCCAAACCGTCCATCTCTTCTGTGTCATGCCGGTTTACGCCGAAGAAGCCGATATGGCCCGACGGAGTATCCCTGACTTCCTGAATGCCCTTGACGCGACGGATACAAGTCGGGTCCTGTCACTCGATCGCCCCAGTTTTGCCACGCAGTAGATGCAAGTAGTAATTGAACGATGGATGCGGATGCGGGATCGACTTTCGACATTGTTACCGAAACAACCAACAAGATCACATCCATATTCATCTCTCTCCAACCGCCACACGATCCAACTTTCAATTCACGACCAGGAATAGCCCGTCCGGTCAAAATAGTCGAACGACGCTTCTGATCCTTGGCAACCTGGACTTACAGCAATGATGGGCACCGAATCTCGGCCTCGCTTGAGCACGTTGTGAATCCCAGCGAGGGCTGGCACACTGC
>JAAYAY010000421.1 GCA_012719125.1 Planctomycetaceae bacterium
GAATGCGTCGCTTGTCCTCGCTTACGCGTCGGGTTACTGTGGATGCTGACCCCACGGCGGAGGCGCAGAATCGGGAGGACGAGGCGCACGATTGGTGCGCACCGCAGAAGAGGCGGATCAGTCTGCCGGTCCGTAGAGTGTTCAGCGGTATGACATCCGTGTTCGGCTCGTTGTCAGACGCGGAAGCGGCAAACGAGCGAACCGCAAAACAAGGTGAACTACAAAGTTAGGCTCCGGACATCCATTTCGGAGCGGGCAGATTATAGGGAGGGCAGGCAACCGGAACAAGGCGACTTCGGACGGCTTGCCGGTTGCGCAAGTCATTAGCGCCAAGGAATTTCCGGCAGATCCACAGCAGCGGCGCCCGGGGCGAGTCTGGGGCTCTGGCTGCGCATGCCACCTGAATAAGGGGGCAGGGAGGCCGTTTCCCTTTGAGGAGTTTGCGGTTGTGCCCTCGACCTGCGAAGGAGAGCGCCGCGTACAGCGGCCACAGGTGCTCGAGCGATAGGGACCGAGTTGCGCGGGTCGCCAGGCTATCCCACCGCGTCGAAATTCTGCCCCATTCCGATGGCTTTGCTGAGCTGAGCGGCCGCCTCGAGGAGTTGGACGGCGGCCTCGCCTTGAGCCTTCTGGGCGTCGAGACCCTTCTTCACGACCGCCATGCTCACCTGGTAGCCAAGCTGGGCCTGCTTGATTTGGGTTGCGGCTTGTACCGACTGCATGAACATCGTTTGCGTCGCCCGTCGAATGAGGGAAAGGATTGCCTTCACTCGCATCGGCATTCCACCGTGGACAGCTTTTGGAAAGCCGGCCGGCGCTAATCTGTAGGGATTGCGCCGATTGAGCAACCACACCAACCCGAAGCGTAGCTGCCGTAGGTTGACTCTCCTGAGTCGACCCCGAGCACGCAGACTGACCCTCCCGAGTCGACCCGAAACACGTAGCTTGCCTCTCCTGAGTCGACCCGAGAACCACCAAAGAACTCGGCTCTGGAGAGCCAAGCTACGGAGGGAAACCCTCACCCGATCAATTCACGCCGCCGGTTCCGATAGTCCCAGACGACGTAGCGGTCGAGGTCCTTGCCGGCCGTGAAGAAGACCCGGCCCGAGGTCGACTCGGCCAGGCGGTAGGCGAAACGAACGTCTTCACTCGACTGCGACCAGGTGGGCAGCAGAAAGATGTTGATCGTGATCTGCTCACGGCTGCAGTACTGCCCCTCGCGCATCGTGGCCTCTTCGGTTCGGCGATGGGGCGGATAGAGGAGATAGAGGTTCTCCGCCTCGAAGTGGGCCGTGGGCAGCCCGTCGGTGATCAGAATCACCTGGCGGTTGGGCGTGTCCTGGGCGGCCAGGAACCGGCGGGCAAGTTGCAGGCCGTGCTGGATGTTGGTGAAGTGGGGCGGCACGTCCAGTTCACTGAGCCGCTCGTTGCTCATGTCGGCGCGAAGCTGCACAACCGGGTCGTGGATCGTCACCGGCTTGGGGAGCAGCGAGGCGATCTCGCTCGCGTGGCGAGGCTTGGCAAACGTGGCCATCTCGATGAACTGCAGGTAGTCGCCCGGGTATTCGCAGCGGATCAGGCCTTCCAGGGCGAGGCCCATCCGCTTGACGTCGACATACAGCCCGTCGTAACGCATCGAACCGCTCATGTCGAGCAGCACGACCGTGGCGCACTTGGGCGTGTTGCGAGTGCGGTGGATGAGGATGTCGTCGGGACTCATGCGGACGGGCAATCCCGGCCCGTTGCGGATCATGGCGTTCTGCATCGAACCGACCGTGTCGATGTTGGCGATCGAGTCGCCGAACTCGTAGGGCTTGGTCTGCTGCAGTTCGACCGCCCCCTCTCCGACCACCGGCCCCTGGTGCCGGCCGGAACGGGACGCCTCCAACTGGCTGAAGATCCGCTCGAGCAGCCGACCCTGGAACAACCGGTAGGCCTTGGGCGTGAGCCGAAACCCGCTGTTCGTCTTCTCCAGCCCCTGGCGCTCGGCCAGTTCACGAATGTACTCCTGGATCTGTTCGGCCAACCGGCGGAGGCCTTCGACGTCTTCCGGTTCGGCCAGTTCGGCCAGTTCGTCGAGATCGATGATGCCGATCTGGGCCGTCTCCTTCGCCTGCTCCAACTGCTTGAGAAGCCGGTCGATCGTCTCCAGCTCTTCCTTGATTTCCAGGGCCTTGGGGATCGTCAGCGGCGCGCGGCCGGTGAAGGGATACCTGGCCGCCAGTTCGTCGATCTGGTACTTCTCGGCGAGGCGGTGGACAAGTTGCACGAGTTGCCGGGCGAGCGGACTGCGATCGTCGGCACAGCGGTACCAGAGCCGCTCCAACTGGTAGATCTGCTCCTCGCGAAAGGCCGCCTGGTAGGCCTTGTTCATTTCCTCCGGCGGGCGGATGCTTCGCCCGAAGTCCCAATAGCGTTCGGACGCCTCTCCCTGGACACGATCGGTTTCGTACTTTTCGAGGATCCGGCGGCGCCGTTCGAGCAACCGGGCGATCAGCGAATCGAGACTGGGGCCCAGCCCGGCGATCTGCCTGGGGTCGAGCTTCACCGCCCGGGCAAGCTGCTCGTCGGTCAGATCCCGTAAGCTGCCGTAGGCCAGCACGTGGTCGAAAGCCCCGGAAACGACGTCCGGCGTCTCGGCCAGCGGCGAGGGGATGTTCTGCGGATCGTAGCGCTGGTAGGCGTGGATCACGCCGCCGAGCGGTCTTGGAATTGGTTTTGCCACGTCGAAACGGCTCTCAACTCGGTTCCAGCTCCGGGGGTTGTCGAACTGTCCGGTATTGTATGCAGACGTTCGGAAAGCGGAAAGCGGATCACCAGGGTTGGGCGGCGACGGCGACGGGCGGAAAATCCTGGCGTCCTGCCGGTTCGCCGCTTGATCTTTTACTTGCGTCACCTATAATCGCATTAAATGTACGCTTGTACATAACTTCGTCGACAACAACCGACGGAGGTCTTGCGTTTCGTTACCCCCCCCATACCATGCGAGGCAAACATGGCTGTCCGTCCCATTCCCGAAGGTTACCACAGCATCACCCCGTACCTGATCGTGAAAGGCGGGGCCGCGGCGATTGAATTCTATCAGAAGGCGTTCGGCGCCATCGAACTCATGCGGCTCGACGGCCCGGGCGGGTCGGTGGCGCATGCCGAGATTCGGATCGGCGACTCGCTCGTCATGCTCGCCGATGGATGTGCGGAGATGAAAGCTCCGACGCCGCAGGCACCCGGAGGCACGGGCGTCTGCATCCACCTATACGTGGAGAATGTCGATGAGATCGTATCCCGGGCAGTCGCCGCGGGCGCCAAGGTGCAACGACCACTGACCGACCAGTTTTACGGTGATCGCTCGGCAACGCTCGAAGATCCATTCGGTCACGCGTGGAACGTGGCTACCCACATCGAGGACGTTCCCCCTGAGGAAATCGATCGGCGGATGGCAGAGATGATGAAGCAGGTCTGATAACATCCGCGCCGGCAAGTTGCGGAGGTACGGGGCGCCGAGTACCATACGGTTGACCCGGTTTCCGAATCGGGAACGCAAGCGGCGTTACCTGTCGGCTTGCGTTCCCGCCAGCCCACCCATGAGGTTCCCGTATGTCGAACGCGAAACCACAGCAGACGCGAAGAACGTTCCTGAAGATTGGTGCGGCGGCCGCGCTTGGGGCCGCGGGATGGCGGACGGGCCGGGTGGCGGCGGCGGAGAATCCGGCGGCGCCGGTGCGGACGGTGACCCGCGGGCCGAAGTTTCACTGGTTCGCCTATTACGACAAGCTCCAGTTCGATCCGAGCCAGCGGTATCTGCTCGGCATGGAGGTCGATTTTGAGCACCGCACGCCCACGCCCGACGACGTGATCCGGATCGGCATGATCGATCTGGAAGACGGCGATCGGTGGATCGAACTGGGTGAAAGCCGGGCCTGGTGCTGGCAACAGGGGTGCATGCTCCAGTGGCGGCCCGGCACGCAGTCGGAGATTCTCTGGAACGATCGCGAGGGCGATCGGTTCGTGTGCCACTTGCTCGACGTGAAGACCGGGAAGAAGCGGACGATTCCGCATCCGGTCTATACCGTCAGTTCCGACGGGAAGACGGCCGTGGCCCCCGACTTCAGCCGCATCGACGCCATGCGGCCGGGCTACGGGTACAAGGGTCTGCCCGACCGGTTCGAGAGCGATTTGGCCCCCAAGGACTCGGGCATCTTCCGCATCGACCTGGAGTCGGGGGAGAGCCGGCAGATCATCTCTCTGGCTCAGATCGCGACCGTCCCCTACCCGATCAACGACCTGAGTCAGAAGAAGCACTACTTCAACCACCTGTTGTTCGGGCCGGACGGCAAGCGATTCATCTTTCTGCACCGCTGGGCGCCGCGCGACACGTGCGATTGCCGTACGCGGATGTTCACGGCGGCGCCGGACGGATCGGACGTGCGGGTGGTCGATCACTCGGGCTGCACATCGCACTTCATCTGGAGGGATCCGGAGCATATCCTGGCCTGGTCGTGGCACGTGGGACGGCGCGGCGGGTACACCGTGTTTGAGGACAAGCCGGAGGGGGGCCAGGCCGTCGATATCGGCGGGGAGGTGATGGTCCGCGACGGGCATTGCACCTACCTGCCGGGCAACGAATGGATCGTGAACGACAGCTACCCCGACGCAAACCGAAACCGGTCCCTCTTTCTCTACCACGTGGCGACGGGCAAGGTCGTGCCGGTCGGCCTGTTCCACTCGCCCAAGGTTTACGACGGCGAGTGGCGCTGCGATCTCCACCCGCGGCACAGTCCCGACGGCAACTACCTGACCATCGATTCGCCCCATACGGGCGAAGGCCGGCAGATCCACCTGATCGACATTCGGGAGTTGGTGAAGGGGTAGGCCCGCGTCACTTGACGCTTGAAGTTGGTAACATCCGATTTTCGACAAGCAAGCAGCGGCACACGACGACATGGCTCAATAACCCGTCACCACCGCCAATTCCCTTGCCCGCACCTCCTTCTCAAACCCGGGTTCCATCTGCGTTTCACTCGTGGCTCTCGGCAACTGCTGCGCAACGCAAGGCAAGCTCGTCGAAGCGATAGGGGTGTTCGCCCGCAGCCCATGCCATGCCGCGGAGCAGAAGGAGGCGGAAATAGGGGTCGTCGAACGTCCAGGTGTAATGGCCGGGAACACAACCGAAGACGCGGCCCTTGCCCTGCTGGTACGCCCAGAATTGCGGCTGCAGCGAAACGTCGCCCTTCCCCGGTTCTGTTTCCTCACGGGAACCCGCCAGCACCGCGATTTGCTCTCCTCCAACCGGTGGCGTGGGCGGCCAGTAGGGTTCATCCAACCACTGGATGTTCGCCGGCAAGCCCCGGCAGACGGGATGCTCGGCCATGGCGATCTCCAGCAGGAGCGATCCGTGCCGCCAGTGCCGGAACCCGCCCACGCCGACGAGTCTGGCCACCTCGGGTGACGGCTCCGGCCGCGTCCAGGTAGCCGAGTGGATCAGGACGAGCCCGCCGCCACGACCGAGGAACTTGCCAAGCTCTTCCAGCCGTGATGAGTTCCATTTCAGATAGCAGAAGGCCACCACCAGATCGGCCGTCTCCCATTGATCGGGATTCGGCCAGTCTTCGGCTCGAATCACGCGTACGCCTGCCGCACCTTCGTTCACAGACGGGTCAGGCCGATCCGGCCCGAAGAGGTTGGCTGCCTTCTCGTCTGATGCGTTCTTCCCCCCGAGCAGCAGCGCCCACCTCGCTTGCCAGCGGGGATAGTCGTGTTCGTGCTGGCCGTGGTCCTTGGGACCCTTCAAGAGGAGAATCGTCAGGGGGCGGGCTGGCGTCTTCGCCTCGCCCGCGGTTCGTCCGGCGGCGACGGCTCGTTCGACGTCGGCTCGCGCCGGAGGTGCGGGCGGTTCGGCGGCAGGCAAGCCGCGTGCGGCCATCAATACCGCCGCCACCAGGCCGAGTGTCATCGGCGCTCGAATGCTTCTTGGTAGGTGCATGTCAGTCAGACCTCAAGTTTTAGTGTCATTGTGCTGGACTTGTGCGCATGGTGCGCGCATGTTTGTGAAGGTCGGGTTGCGGGCTTGTCCCGCTCTGGGGGCGCCCGGTCACCGCCAACACGGCGGAAGCCGGCGATTGGTTGCCCCAGGCGTCGACGGCGCGGACGCGGTAGTAGACCGTTTGCCCGGCTTCGAGACCGACGTCGTAGAACACTGGCTCGCTTGGACTACTCAGCAGCGTCTCCGGTTCGGCATCAAAGGCTTGCGTATCGGAGCGGTACACGTTGTAGTGCGATACGCCCTGCGGCGCGGCCACCGGCTGCCATGCCAGTTTCACGCGCGGCGTCTGCCCGGTGATCCACCCGGCGGTCGCCCGCTCGTCTTGCGGGCCGAACGATTCGACGCGCAGCCCCTGCGGCGCCGCCTCGATTCTCTCCGGCACTTGCCCGCGGCCCGGCGGCACGAAACCGGGGTCGTTGGTGACGAGAACGTTGTCGATGGCGATCCCGGCATCGCTGGTGGCGAGTTCCAACTCGACGGTGCCCGCAGAGAGTGGAACCACATCGGTATCCAGCGCGACCCATCGCCAAGAAGATCCTTCGACGGGAATCGTGCCCACTTGCTTGCCGCCGATGCGGACGGTGAACCGGCCGCTGCCCGCCTCGCCCGTTCGGGGCCAACCTGTCGTATAGCTCTCGCGCTCCAGAGCCGACATCCCGCGGACCCGGGCCAGGATGCGCACCGGGCCCGGTTCCGGGACGGCGACTTGCATCGCCGCCGATCCGGCGAGCCCTTCCTCGAGCTTTTGCCGATAGATCCGTTCCGGATCGGTGACGGCAACCGCATAGCCGTCGCCGGTCGCGGCGGGCTCGAAGAAGGGAACCATCGGGCCGGTGACTTTGCCGCTTGCAGGCCGGTAGAAATGCCGGAAGACGTTGCTCCCTTCGCCTGCTTTCACCTCGTTGGAGAACGTGCGGCTCTCCAACCCGGAATGCTCGACGGAAGTCAACACGTAGAATCCATTCGAGTTTGGCGGCAGATCAAACCGGGTGCCCGTCAGCAGTTTCTCACCGACGCGCCGGTAGTTGCGCCCGCTTTCGTCGGACCGGTAGAGGCGGAACCCCCGGATTTCCGCGTGGCGGCGAGGTATGTCCCACACCAGGGCGGTTCCTTCCATTCGCAGGTTCAGCGGAGGTTCGGGATAGCGGACGACTGCCACGTAGACATCGCCCCATATCCGGTCCGGACGGTCGCCGGTCAGCATGGACGAAAAGAAGATCACCTTGGTGAAATCGGCGCTGAATGTCGGCGCCGGCCGGAACATCGGCTTATGATAGGCCTCCTTGTTCCAGCGGGTCTTGTAGCGGATGGCATAATCGTGAAAATTCGTCAGGGCCACGGTCCACATCGTGGTGTGTTCCAGATCGATCATCACCAGCGGCGAGGCCGGCTCGGCGTGGCTGGCCACCACGGCGAAGTCGCGGTCGCGGCGGAACTCGTGGGGCCAGGTGACCCGGTCGAATCGGGGATAGTTCCCCACAAAACGGACGTCGCCCGTATAGGGACAGTTGACGCTGACCGTGCTGTCCCCGGCGAAGCTGCTGTGCATGCCCAGGGAGCTCATGTGGACCAGCGTGCCGTCTTCGAGGAGCAGGATGGCGTTGTCGCCCGACCAGGGGAAGCCGGCGGCGAAGTTCCACCAATTTGCGGAAGGCTGCGGCGTCATGCCCGTCTGGGTCGTGACGTATTCGGTCATCTTGGCTTTGGGATGCGGCAACACGCGGAGCAATCCGCGATTGTCTCCCTGTGTGAGCGACAGGGCCCAGACCTGGTAGGGGTTGGTCGGATGGTCGGGGAGATGGTCGCGGTTGATCTCGAAGAGGAAGTAGCGGTTGCCGTCGCGGTCGACGGCGTCTCGCCAGTTGTCGCCCGCTTTGCCCCCTACGCTCGACATGTCGGCATAGACCGTGTCGTCTTGCGGCCGGGAGGAAATGGTCCGCATCGGCAATGCCGTGAAGCGTTCTCCCTCGACGTTGGACCGGCCGATCGATCGGTTGTCTTCCGAGTACCAGACCAGCGTTTCGTGGTTGATCTGCCGCATGTTCGGGCCTCGCCCCCCGTAGGTTGCGATGCCCGGGAGATGGACGATCCGCCAGCCCGGCCGGGAAGGCAGCTCGATCCGATGGTTCGCACCGGTGGCCACGTTGTGCATCTCGATCCCTGCGGGCGTCCGCGAGAGGACGATCCAATCCGAGGGATCCGACCCTTTGGGCAGGCGTTTCTCCTCCCAGGGGAACAGCCAGACGAGCCCCTGCCACTGGTCGTTGAGCCAACGTGCCGTGCCGTCCGTTCTAAGAAGGCCTCGCGGCGACCTGCGGAAGCCGATGTGCAGATACTTGCCGTCGTGGCTGAAATCGGGGTGGCCGACGTAAGAGTGGTCAACCTTTCCCTCCTGGGTCATCAGCCACAACTCGGTTCCGAGGAACGAATCCTGAAAGACGACCTTGCCCGGCCGGTTCCAGGCGGGAGATTCGTTGAGCAGCTTCAGCCCGTGGAAAGGATCGACGGGCAATGTTTCGGCCCAGGGTTCGGGCAGCACCGAGTCGCCCAGGCGGATCAGCTCCACTTTTTTTACCGACAGCCTCGCCGGCAACCGCGAGGCGTTTCCCGTCGCGGGGCGGGCCAGGTAGCGGAATCCGAGCAGGACCGCCTTCCTGGAATCGTCGTCGGAAGGGGGCACGCGGAAGGGGACTTCCACCCAACGGTACTCGTCCGACACGGCCACGGGCATTCGCGTGCTCTCGGCGAACAGATGGATCTGGAACACGTTGGTCTTCGCCAGCGCTCGGAGCAGATAGTGGCCGGAGCTGAGGCTTACAGTCTGGGTCAGGCCTTCAGGAGAGTAGAGGTTTTCGATCATCACCGCACCTTCGTTGTCGTCGGCGGCAAGCACGGCCTGCGGGGGCCTGCTTCCTGCGGCGAGTTGCCATCCGGGAACCTTGCCGCCCACGACGACCAGTTCGGGATTGACCAGAAGCCGCGTGTCGGAAACCGTGGGCGCCGCTTCCGACGAAACCAGGTGATACCCCAGGCCGGTGCTGGGACCGTTGTTCTTGACGTACGACGCCACGAAGTATTCGAACACGGAATGCCCCTCTTGTTGCTTGAGGGACATTTCGGCGGCCAGATAGAGCGCGTTTCCGCGGATGACGACGACGCTGGTGCCTCGACGGGTCTTTCCGTCGGCTCCGAACACCACGAGCGCGGTGCTCTGGTGGTTCGGATCGCCGTCGATCAGGTTGAACATGTAATCCACGCCCTTGTGAATGCCTCCGTCGGTTCTTCCCGTGTTTTCGTCGCCGTCGGCCTTCATGTAGAGGTGGAACACGTTGCCCCCCCTGCGCAGCGGGCGAGTGAACTCGAATTTGAAGGCGTTTCGGTCGGCCGCCAGGGGAAGGTGCCAAATGGTTTGAATCGCGTTGAGTTCGGGATGCAGCTTCTCCTGGTCCTCGGCCTTCTCATTCGTGCCGATGAGCGTCCAGCGGTACTGGTGGCCTGAATCGGGTGGCCACAAGAGGCTGAATTCCGGCGGCAGGTCGTCGGCCGGCGTGGTCGGCGGTGGCTCTGAGGCTGTCGCTGCGATGGCGACGATGAGTGCAATCAGGCAGGCTCCCACGCTTTTCCTTCCGATGCTGTTCATTGTTGGCTCCGAGATGCCGGGATCAGTGGTTCCAAGTTCTAATCAGAAATAAGCACCCATAATACACTGGCGATATGCCAGTGGCACCGACGCGGTTGAAGTGGCATGTTGTTGGTGCAAGCTGATAAGTCGCGTACAGTCGCTTCGACGGTTCCAGCGATCGATCGGTTTCGCGAGTGCCAGGCGGCCATGTTGGATTCTTGCCTCACTTCTTCCCAGCCCGTTGCGCCTTCCGCGCCGGTTTGCCGGCGGTCTCTCCGGGAATCGCCGGGAGCGGCAGGTAGTCGAAATCGAGGATCATCTTTTCGATCAGGGCGAGCCGCAGTTGGCGTTCGACGTCGGCCACGGCGGGGCGGCCGGAGAGGTTCTCCAGTTCCGAGGGATCGGCTTCCAGGTCGTAGAGTTCGTAGACCGGCCGGGGCGTGGTGAAATAGGTCTGCCGCAATGGTTCGGCCAGGGTGCCGTCGGCGGCCGCCTGCTTCATCTGCTGCCAGCCAGGGCCTCCGGCCGAGTCGACCGGGGCATACGGAATCCAGGGCGTGCAGTTGTAAATGAACTTGTAACGGTCGCTCCGCATTCCTTCCGCCGCGAACCGATCGAGGTTGGGGGTGCGGACGTCCGTGCAGCCGTAGCAGCCGACGAAGGGGGCGCTGTGATCGTCGGACAGGATGAACACGATATTCGGCCGCTGAACTTCTGCTCCCGCGACCATCGCCGCCGTCCAAGACATGGCTGCCACGGTCCACACAACGCTCATGCTGTGTTTTGTCTTCATGGTGGTGTTCTCCTTCGTAGCTTGGCTCTCCAGAGCCGAGTCTTCCGGCGGTTCTTGCAGTCGGCTCAGGAGAGCCGACCAACGTTTTTCCGGCGCATTGCCATTTAGACTCCCTCAACAATCACGCCGCGATAGTCGGCTCCGCGAAAGCGGTGTTCGCGGACCTGGCGGTAGGCGGGGCCGTCGTACCAGGCTTTAGCGGCTTCGAAGGAGGGGAATTCGAGGATGACGACTCCTTCCACCTCCGGGCCTTCGATCACTTCCTGCCGGCCGTAGGCGGCCAGGACCTCCACCGGGTGCCCGGCGAGGGTGGCGCCGACTTTCTGCGAGTAGGTTTCCATTTCGGCGGGGTCTTTGGTGGTTTCGCGGGTGAAGACGATATAGGTTGCCATTTCGTTCCTCCGGGTGGTGTCGACGATTGATTCTCCGTCCAGTCGCCCCATTCTCCCGGATGGCGGGGTTTCGCTCAACTGGCGACATTCAGGGTTCGGGGTTCGGGGTTCAGGGTTCGGGGCAGCCATTTATAGGCAGCACTGCTAGCAGTGCATTCGTGTGTGTTGGTAATGCAGCAGTATTCGGTTAAGGTGTCATCTTACTTGAAGTTAGGACAATCGAGGAGATGACACGATGGTTTTGAA
>JAAYAY010000422.1 GCA_012719125.1 Planctomycetaceae bacterium
CAGGCCGCGATTGAGAACTGCCTGAATCGCGTCAACACCGACTACCGCGACGACATGAACACCCTGTTGACCCGCAACTTTCAGCTATTTGATAACCGGACATTTCTCACCGCGTGAGGTATATATCAATGGGGGATGTCACGCGGGGATGACGGCGACTTCTTCGAGCTCGACATGACACGACAGCTCATCCTGGGCGGTGACTCCGAGGACGAGAACATCTGGCAGCTCTCGTTGACATTCAAGTTCGCGCCAACCGAAGCGCTGCGAGCGATCCAGTCGGGTGACAAATGGTGCCGGCGACCAAGACCACAGGCCGTGGACCACTTTGAGGGATTTGTGCGTGCGTCGGAAGCCTATCGCGCTGTCAGCGACTTGGAGCCGACGGGGGTCGAACTGGACTACTTCAACGCGGGCTAACAAGGCGGTCAACCCGAGCGGCGGATCGCGCGGAACCTGGAATCAACGCGACTTGGCCGCCGCGACTGGTGTTTGAGTTTTCGGGAGTTTCAATACCGCTGAGCGAGCAGGTCGCTCGGGAGCCCGGAGCGATGGGCAATGACGATGTGGAATCCACAGTTGTGAGATCACGTCGACCGGGGGTGATCGTCTGGCTGCTGTTTGTCGCCAGTTGCGTTCTCCTCGCCGGCAGTCTCTACCGATACGCCTGGCCCGGCGTACATCGCTTCTACGAACCGTCTCAAGTTGCGGCACGCCAGGAGCAGAGCGAGCGCGAGAACTACCGTCAGGGCTACCGAAGGCAAGTCGACGCCATGATCGCACTGGCCGTCGAGCGTGTTCAGACGCTGGGAGGCCAATGCGACAAACAAATATGGAAGTACGACGAGGAGTTCTACGAGATCGATCTTTCCAATTGGCAGGGCACGGACGCAGATCTGGCTCTCTTGTTGCCGTTTCGCCTGTTCGTCGAAGACAACCGGCTGAACGATCCTGACCGGTTTTTCGAACTGACATTGAACTCGAAGACGACCGACGACAGTCTCGCCTATGTAGGCGAACTGACCAACCTTGAAAGTCTCAAGGTCGCTGGCACCGCTGTCACGGATGCCGGGCTACAGCACTTGGCCCGGCTAGATCAACTCAGGGCTCTCAGCCTGTCGGGGACTCGGGTGTCTGACGACTCGATCGACCTGCTTGCACAATGGGAAAGCCTGAATCGTCTTGACGTGTCCAGCGCACGAATCACGGTTGAGGGGATTGTGAGACTCTTGCAGCAGAACCCGCACGTAACCGTGGTGTTCGCAGGAGGCTCTGCGGGGTGGCGATCAGTACAGTTCGACGAGAATGTCGACCAGGCGGTGCTTCGGGAGATCATCGATACAGGATACTTTCTGGATATTGCGGCGGTTCCGCCCTGGTTCAGCAACGCCGACCTGGAGCTGGTATCAAGACAACGCGATGTGAGGCGTTTGGCCCTGAGTGGCTCCGCGGTTACGGATGCTGGTTTGAAGTATCTGAACGGGTTGGCGTGCCTGGAGACTTTGCGGCTTTCGGACACGGCGATCACAGGCGCCGGATTCCAGGATGTTGACGGACTGGAGAGCCTGACCCATCTGGATCTTGTGTCCACCAAGGTCGGTGATGCAGAGCTCGCCTATCTGAAGAAGCTGCCCAATCTCCAAGACTTGGCGTTGACCGGCACAAAGGTCACCAACGAAGGGCTCCAACATCTGTCGGGTATCAGCTCCCTTCGGAAACTGGGCTTACACGGGACGCGGGTCTCCTTTGTCGCTGCCAAGGAGTGGCAGAAAACGATGCCGGCCGTTACCATCTACCTTGAGGAAGGTGTGCTCAAAGCGACTGAGCCAGGCGCGTCGACTTCAAGTGCCGATAGCTTACATGGCCCAGTCGCTGCACGTCCGGCCCGTCTTCTGTTGGAGATCGTTCCTGAACCGCTTTCCGGTTGTGAAAGATACGCCCTATGAAATACAACACGATCGCGATGCTGATTCTGTGGGTCTGTGGGAATGCATCGATCAGCCTTGCAGCGCCTACAGATGAGTTGGTGCTCTCAAGCACCTTCAAACGCCTCAAGGCCCCCGAAACGGGCCGTCTGGCGATCCAACTCACCTGCGGCGAAGGCTTCACCTACCCGCTCTACTTCTATATTCCGACCATCACCGCCGACGGCAAATACCTGATCTACCATCGGGCGGCACGCGGAGAAGTGCAGTTGCATCGGCTCACCCTGGCCACGGGCCAGTCGCGGCAGTTGACCTTCGCCACCTGTGAGGATACCCAGTGGCGGCCCTGGTGCGTCGATTCGGGCCGCGGCGTGCTCGATCACCGCAGCGTGCTCAACGTCGTTCGCGGGCTGGTCGTCTACTTCGACGGCAACGACGTCCGTGCGGTCGACGTCGAAACCTGCAAAGACCGGCACCTGTTCACCTTGCCCGCCGATCGCGAGGCCTACGGGCAGAACTGCACCACGCCCGACGGCAACTGGCTGGTCTACATCCACACGCCCAAGGGGAGCATCTGGGGCGAACCGTGCAAGGGGGCGGCCGTGGCGGCCTACCACTTCGATACGGGCGAGCAGAAGACCTTGTGCACCATCGACAGCGCGGTCTTCCACGTGACGGCCTACGACAACGAGCACTTCATCGTCACCCACCCGGCCGATCACGAGGGGATGATGATGACCGACATGACCAGCGGGCAGATCGTGCCGCTGCGCGACGGCGACCCCGGCGCGAAGGCCTATCCGATTCACTGCCAGGTCACCCGTCGCGGGCTCGCCTATGAGGTGCCGGGCGCTCGCGTGTCGGGATTGTACGATCCGCTCACGCGGCGGCGCTTCGAGTTCCCCTTCCCGCCCGAGTTCCAATACATCCACACGGGCCTCGACCCGGAAGGCCGCCTGTGGTTCTACGAGAACTCGTCGGCCTGGGACAAGTTCGATGTTCACGACATCTACGCCCTGGTCCGATTGGATCGCGAGAAGGGTGACCAGTGGCTGCGGCTGACCGGTAACTGGCCCACCTACGGAGGCGGGCAGAAGGCCCACTTCCATCCCCTGCTCACTCCCGACCGCAAGTGGATCCTGTTCACCGGTGGAGATCCTGAGACGGAGACCAGCCACATCTTCCTGCTCGATGTTTCGGATCTGAAGGACAGCCAGGGAATCTTCAAGAAACTGTTGAGCGCCACGGGCGAGAACGATATTGTGCGGTGAAGAATTGGCCTTGCGACAATTGAGGTGGCTCCAGTTTGACAGACACTCCAAGTGCTTATTCCAGCCGTTATACTGGGGAGCAAAGGAGTGTGTCATGACAAGGAAATCGAGCCGGGGGAAGGGTCGTTCTGGGCGTCGTTTCTAC
>JAAYAY010000423.1 GCA_012719125.1 Planctomycetaceae bacterium
AAGAAGAAACGCGAACACATCGGGGCCCCACAAATCACCAATGCAACCAAACAACAAATCGCGACGGCTACAAAACTTAAGAGTCAACGTCATGAATTTCGGTTAACGGCGTAGTGTGCCACTGCTTACTTGTTAGCAGTGTGAGCGCTTTGTCCTCGTTCGGGCACTGTCAACAAGTAGACAGTGGCACACGGTGGTTGCTCCTGGCGATCGATCAGAGCCACCCGTCCCTCTTGGCTTGCAGCGACTCACCCGGCAGACTATCATCGCGGTCATTCGTTGACACGCCAACATCGAGGAGTATCCCATGGTAAGAATCACCGGCCTCTTCTTTCTTTTGGTCTGCTTGTCCGCCTGCGGACTCCTCGCTGCGGAGACGCCCCCCAAAGCGCCCGTTCCCGGCGACTCGTTGCGGAACATGCTGGTGATCAACGAAGATAACAGTCATTTCTTTGGATCGCGAAAGCCCGAGGAGATGACGCGCGCCGGACTGCACGCTTTTGTCGACCAATACGCCGGCTCCGCTGTGACTCACCTCTTCCTGAACGCCAACGCCATGCGGGCCAGCTTCCGCAGCAGTTCTCGGGACGCCGTCTGGGACCCGGTCGACGGAAAGGAGCCCGACGGACTCTGGCCGCAAAACGCCAAGCGGCTCCACGAGGCCGGCCTGGACCCCTACCAGGTCTGGATCGATCGCTGCCGAGAGAAGGGCCTGTCGCCCTGGATCTCCATGCGGATGAACGACATTCATTCCGTCGACGAACCCGGCAACTTCATGCACTCGACATTCTGGCGAGCCCACCCCGAGTTCTGGCGTGTTCCCAACGGCTCTGCCAGGCCCTGGCAGAATCGGGCCATGGACTATGCTCACGCCGAAGTTCGAGAACACCAGATGGCCCTAGTCCGGGAACTCGTCGAGCGATACGATCCCGACGGGCTGGAACTCGACTGGATGCGGTTTGGCTATCACCTCACGCCGGGCCACGAGCGAGAGGAGAGCGGCATCCTCACCGAATTCGTCCGCGATGTTCGATCCCTGACCGCGGAGTGGTCCGAGAAACGGGGCCACCCCATCCGGCTCGCCGTTCGCGCACCCGCCCATCCCGATGCCGCTTCCGGGCTGGGGATGGATGCGGTTCTCTGGGCGAAAGAAGGACTGGTGGACCTGATCGTGCCCTGCCCGTTCTGGACGTCGTCCGACTTCGACATCCCGATCGAACTCTGGCATGAACGGCTGGGCGACACGGCCAGGCAAGTCGTGGTCGCACCGGGACTTGAGTTCAACGCACGCCCCTGGCCGGGTGCCCCAGCGGCGGCCAACGATCTGGCCTCCGCCCGAGGCTTTGCCGCTTCGGCCTATGAGCGGGGCGCAGACAGCCTTTACCTGTTCAATTGGATGGATAGCCAGACTCGCCCCGTGGCCGAATCGAAATACGCCCTGCTGTTGCGAGACGGCCTTTCCCGCGAGGTCGTGCAGAACGCTCCGCGCCGACATCCTGTTTGCTTCCGCGATACCGTGCCGGCCCGCTTTCCCAACGGGGCTCAACTGCCGGTCGACGCCGCGGCCGGGGGAGATTTTCAGATTCACGTCGGCACGAGGCCCAAATCGGGAAAGGCCTGGGCTATCGCCGGCCTTGCCCGGCGCGACGGCGTTGCTGAAGCACGCCTCGAAGGTTCGCTCAACGGTCGCGAGTTGGGCCCGGCGGAGAACGTCCCTGATCTGGGCGGATTCGGGGGCGGTACGGTTCGCGCCGTTCGCTTCCCTTGTCCACTTGATGCCGTCAACGAGGGCAACAACAAACTCCAAATCCGCCAGACCGGCGGTGGCCCCTCTCAGCAGATCGTCTGGGTCGAAATACGCTTCGATCCCAAATAGGCATACTCGGCCGGACCAATGGTGAATCAACCGGTCCCGAAGCAGCCTCCTGGTTCTGTCTCTAATTTCTTAGAAATACCACTTGACGAGGGTTCCGAGCCCCGCTAGATTCTAATTCATTCGAAAAGCAAATCGGTGGTCATGAATCTGGTGGGAGGTGCTCATGGCACGGCCTGTCTCTCGGTATCCGACCGAACTCGAGTTGGAGATACTAAAAATCCTCTGGGACCGCGGGCCTCTGCCCACCCGCGACGTCCGCGAGGCCCTGGCCGAGGGGGATGCAGCCCGCGACCTGGCCCATACGTCGGTCGTGACGATCCTCAACATCATGGTGAGGAAGAAGTATCTGCGCCGGACGAAGAGCGGAGCGGCCTACACCTTTCACCCCCTGGTTGAGCGAGAAGACGTGTCTCAGGGCATGCTCGACGACCTCGTCGACCGAGTGTTCGACGGCTCGGCCGCCCATCTCATGGTCAATCTCCTCGAGCGCACCGATCTCGACGCCGACGAGATTCGCCGTCTCCGCCAGCTCATTACCCGCAAGGCCAAGGAGGAAAGGGAATGAACGGACTGCCTTCGTTTGATACGACCTTTTGCGTCCATTCCGCCATGGCCCTGTTGCACTTCCTCTGGCAGGGCTTGCTACTGGCGGTCGTGGCCTGGGCGGCGGCCTGGTGCCTTCGGAACTGGTCGGCGGCCGTCCGTTATCGACTGCATGCCGCCGCGATCCTGCTGATGCCGGTGTGTCTCCCGGTGACATTCATGTTTCTGCAGCAAGAAGAGGTGCGACAGACGCCCGATCTTGTACTCGACTCGCAATCTCCGTCACAACTGTTTGACGTCGTGCTTCCCATAAAGGTCCAGGCCGAGACGCCGCACGCCACGGCAGTGCCTGACACCTCCTCCTCCACGGTCATGGAGGCAGCAACCGTTGCAGCACCGTCGACAAACCTGTCGGCAGGCAATCTCACCCCGGTTGATTCGATTGTCTCCCCGGCGTCTGCCGATCCTGGTACAAGCGTCGATCGCGTTGCTCGCTGGACCACTGCGGCGTACCTGATCGGCGTCGGCCTCATGTTCGCACGCATGCTGCTGGGCTTCGCAGGTACCCGGCGTCTCCGCCGCGATGCACAACGGATCGACGATGCGCGACTTCTCCAGTCGATCGAGCGGCGCGCCCGGCAGTTCCACCTCCGTTCCGCTCCCCTGGTCGCCTACTGCAACCGCGTGGCCGTGCCGGCCCTCGCCGGGCTCTGGCGCCCCATGATCCTGCTTCCCACGTCGCTGGCCACAGGTCTCACGCCTGAGCAGCTCGACCTGGTCGTCATGCACGAGATGGCCCACATCCGCCGTTGGGACAATCTCTGGCTCGTGGTCCAGCGAGTGGTCGAATCGATCCTCTTCTTCCATCCGGCCGTCTGGTACGTTAGCCGCCGCATGTCGCTGGAACGGGAACTGTGCTGCGACGAAATGGTCGTCGGGATGGCCGCCCGGCGGGCCGACTACGCCGAGTCGCTGCTCCGAGTCGTTGAATTGACGGGCGACAAGCAACTCGCCGTTCCCGCCACGGCCACGATGGCGTCCCCCCGCGACGGATCCGCAATCCTCGTTCATCGTCTCATGCGGATTCTGGGTGAGCCCAAGTCGTCGCCCGTTCGGCTGCCGCGACTCTGGCCGACCCTGGGCGTTGCCACCGTGCTCGCCGCTTCGCTCTGCGTTGCCTGGCTGGGCATGCCAAACGCACCGGACGCCGCCGCGGTCGCTGCAGAAGAACCGGCCCAACAAGCAGACGTCGCCGATGCGGAGTCGGCGTGGAAGAACACGACGGCGGCTCTGCCTCCCTTTGCCCTGCTGCCGGGCGCCGGCTACATCGAATTGCTTGAAGTCAACGACCCTTCGGCCACGGACATGCCCGGTTGGGCTCCAAACGGGCGGAGCCTTGGCTCGGAAACGCCGCAGAAAGACGACGCAGGCCGCGCGCCCGCAGTTGCCGAAGGATCAATCTCCCGGCAGTTTCGCTTCGCTGTCCTTCGCAGGGACATGGCCCTGGGATGTACAATCGCAGCAAAGGGCGATTTCGCGTCCGACCGGCTGGACATGAGCGAGCGTATCTTTTCCGTAGAGGAAGAATGGAGTCCCCGCTTCACTCTGCCGTCAGAGATGCAGAAGGTCGATCTGCATGTGGAGGCGATCGGACGGTGGTATGTCTTTCGGATGGTGCGTGCCGAGGACGAGCCCGTTCCGGCCGAAGTCGCCGATGGAATCGAGTTGCGATGGAAGGGCGAAATCCATCGCCCGAGCGTGCAGACCCGTGCTGTGCTGGTCGACAAGGAGGGGCAGGAGATCTCCGCTCCGGCCGAACCAGGACTAAACCGGGAAACTCCGACCGTCTTCAAGTTCCCTGGCATGTCTCTCGATCGGATTCGAAGTTGGCGGCTGGAGCAGCGATACTATCGTATCATCACTTTCCGCGACGTCTCGCTACATGGTGGCCGCTTCACCGATCCGGAAGCGACATCGTTGCCTGATGCCGACTATTGGACCGGTTACCAGAGCATCGACTATACGCGGACGATCTTGATGTCCGCGGAGGTCCGACAAGACATCGTCGTGCGTGTGGAAGACAGTCGGCCGGGCTCGTACAGCCCCGAGGAACTGGAACGAATGCGAATCCGGCGCGACCGGCTCGAGTATGTATATCAGCGAACGCGACGGATACTGGCCGATCGAGTTCCGGAGAATCCGGATCCCGGTTTGAAAGAGTTTCTTGAGGGGAAGCCGATCGCCGAAAGCGAGAAGTGGACGGCCCGGCTCATTGCCCACCATGAGTTGTACAAGCTTCACGCCGAAGCCTTGGACACTCCGGACGACTTCTGGGAGAAATACGCCTCGGACCTCGCGCAACCGAGAAGACTCGGCGTTGCGTGGCAGGCTCGCTGCTACAACCTGGCGAAAGAAGCCGGAGGCGAGTTGGGGCCGGTGGAGCAATTGTTGTACGCCGATCTGACGCCCGACAAAGACGAGGCCTTCATCCGTTCCGCGCAGGGCAACATCCGCTATCTCCAGCGAATCCGTGTCGATCGCGATTGCCTCAAGACATGCCATGCCTCCAGACGGGAAGGTTTCGACGTCACGGACGTGGCTCCAGGCGATCGGCTCAAGGTCGGCGACGTTCTGGCCCTGCTGAGCGTCGAGATCAACCACCTCCGCACCCCGCTCCGGCGAGTCAACCTCGAAGGGGCCTTCCCAACCGGAGAACATGCATCCGCCAAACTCAGCCGCCGGAACGCCCCCGGCCTCGGACCCGTTCCACCCGGCAAAGCACGTATCCGCGGCCGGTTCGTCCACGGCGAGACGGGCAGGTCTCTTGATCTCGCGGAGATCAAGGCCCTTGCAGCAGATACCGCGCCAATGCGCCTCACCGTCGCTGCCCCCTCCGACCGGGAAGCGGGACCGTCGCCGGTTGCCGTGGAATTCGCCGCCGATGGCTCTTATCTTCTCGACGTCGCTCCCGGCGAAGCCACGGTCTCCTTCGCGCCCAATCGTCCTTGGGTCCTCATCGACCGTCCCGACGGCCTGGAAAAGACGTTCTCACTTGTGGAAGGGCAAGACATTCGAATGGACCTTTGGGTTGTTGTGAAACGCGAAGACCCGAGTTCGTGACGTCTGCCAGCTATTGGGAGACTCATTTCGGTGGTGGAATAGGCCTCAGCCGCACGTCGAAGGGGAAAAACGATGAACGGACTGCCTTTGCTCGACTCGACCTTCTGCCTCCATTCCGCCCTGGCCCTGCTCCACTTCCTCTGGCAAGGGCTGCTATTGGCGATACTCGCCTACGTGACGGCCTGGTGCCTTCGGAACCAGTCGGCAGGGGCGCGTTGTCGGGTGCACGTTGCGACCCTTCTGCTGATGCTTGCCTGTCTGCCCGCCAGTTTCGCTGTTCTGCACCGGCAAGAAGCCGGGCGGTCGGCAGCTTTGGCCGCGGGGGGCCCTGGAATCACCGCAGCGGTTGCCTCCGAAAGTCCGTTTTCCATCTCGCGGGCGTCACGGACGTCGGTGGTTACACCGCTTGCGCGCTGGACAACGATCCTCTATCTGCTCGGCGTCACCGGTATGTTCGCGCGGATGTTCCTCGGTCTGGCGGGCATGCGGCGTCTGCGTCGCGACGCCACACCTCTGACCGATGCAGGACTCCTGGAAGCTGTGCGCCGGCATGCGCAGCGTGTTCAACTGCGGCACGTTCCCACCGTTGCCTATTGCCGCCGCGTTGCGGTGCCGGCCCTCGTCGGCCTATGGCGGCCTATGATCGTGCTCCCCACCGTGCTGGCGACCGGCCTCACCCCCGAGCAACTCGAACTGGTCATCGTCCACGAAATGGCCCATATGGAGCCGAACCCCCAGATCTTCAATCCCGCCAGGACGGGCAGTCCACAATTGGCTCCCGTCGGACAGGTGCTCTTGGACAGGATTACCCCTGGCGAAGACGAAGTCTTTCAGCGAACCGACTCGGGCGCCTTGCGGTATCTCAAACGCATACGCGTGGACAGGAGTTGCGTGGCGACTTGCCATGCCTCAAGAGGAAGTGTCTTTAACATCGGCGAACAACAGCACCCCGAGAACCGCCTGAAGTTGGGCGACGTTCTGGCGGTCGTCAGCCTGGAGATCCCGGCCGAGCCATGACGTTTGCATGCAATGGCTATGCGTCGTTTCGGAAACGGATCGCCTCAATGCCGGTCAGGAAGTAAGAAAAGAAAATGAAGGGAAAAGAAAATGATGAGAGGGAAGACATAACTCTTCATTTTCTTTTCCACCATTTTCTTTTCTAGTCTGAAGCTGCCACGCTACTCCCCGTCCATCACCATCACCGCCTTCACGATCGGCTCCGTGCCGTCGATGATGCCCTCCATGGTCTTCTTCGTTTCAGCGTAGGTGAAGGTGTGCGTGATCAGGGCCGAGGCGTCCACCAGGCCGTCGCGCAACAGCCGGTTGGCCACCGGGAAGTTGATCGCCGGCTCGGCAAACGTGGGGATCAGTGAGATCTTGTTGAACACCAGTTCGTTGATATCCACTTCGATCTTGCTCTTCCCTCCGAAGTGCAGCCCGTAGAAGGTGATGATGCCGCCGTACTTGACGATCTTCAACGCGTCGAGCAGGCTCTGGGGCGGCGAGGAGACGATCACCCGGTCGACGCCGTCGGGGAACTTCTTTTTGATCTCGGTCTCCACGTCCTGCGGGCCCACCTCGATCACGTCGTCGCAACCGAGCTTCGGCGCCAGTTCGAGCCGGGCCTTCTCGCACGCGGTCTTGGCGGGCAGGCCGGTGATCGCCACGTAACCGGCCCCGTAGAGCTTGGCGACCCGGGCCGACATGAGACCTAGTGGTCCCGGCCCCAGCACGGCCACGCTGCCGCCCAGCGGGATGTCGGCGTGGAGCACCGACGTGAGCGAAACGGCCAGCGGCTCCGTCAGGCAGGCCGACACGTGGTCCAGGCCCTCATAGCGGTTGAGACTGTTGAATCGTACGGCCATGTAGTCGCCCATGCCGGGCTGGCCGTCGAGGTTGTACATGTTGCGGCAGAACTGGGGCTGCCCGCTCTTGCAGGCCGCACACACGCCGCACATGGTGCAATCCTCGACGATTACGCTGTCGCCGGGCTTCACCGTGGTCACGTTCTTCCCGACCTCGACCACTTCGGCCGAAATCTCGTGCCCCAGCGGCATCGGGTCGGCCTCCCAGTCACGCACGAAGTTGATGTCGGTGCCGCAGACCCCGCAGGCCCGAACCTTCACCAGCACGAAATCCTCCGCCAAAGGAGGAATCTCGCGAGTTCGCTCCTGGATGTCCAGGTATTTCTTGCCGAACAAACCTTTCGCTTGCATCGTTCATACCCCCTGCTTGTTCTATGGTAAGGGGCCACGGAGGCAAATCCGAAATCCGAATCTCGAAATCCGAAACAAGTCCAAATGAACGAAAGCAGAATGACAGAAACGCTATGAGACGTTGTCGGATGAAGTCTCCAACCGTGTGTTTGGAGCATTGTTGCTTTGAGTTTTGAATTCGTTTCGGATTTCGAGATTCGGATTTCGATATTTGTGCGTAGTCCGTGGCCGCACGGTCTATCTACCCCACCCCATAAAGCCTTCCGTCGAATCCCGGTTGCACGTCGTCGTCGGCGTGGACCATGACGGCGTCGAGATCGGCGAAGATCTTCTGGAAGGCGGCCACCACCTTCTCGTTCAACTCCCGGCCGTTGGGCGGATGGATCGAGTGCACGTTCGTGTACGACTCGCACAGCATCTTGGCCACCGGGTAGTCGTTCACGTCGTACTTGTAGGTGACTCCCTGGGCCTCGTTGATGGCCCACGGATAGCCCTTGCCGATCCCGATCCGGCTTTGGAACACATCCTGGGCCAGAACGGGCATCGTCTGCCACTGGCCCACCAGCACGCCCTCTTTGGCCAGTGCCTTCTCGACGGCAATGCGGAAGCGACGCGGCTCGGCGTCGACCCCGGCCGCCTTCGGATCGAACCGCACGGCATAGAACCAGTAGACGTGCTTGCAGCCTTCCGGACAGTGCGGCGGAATCACGCCCGGGATCTTGCCCAACTCGGCTGACAGATACTCCGAATTGGCGATCCGTGTTCCGTTCAACTCGTCGAGATGGGCAAGCTGGCCTCGCGCCAGGGCGGCGGGCAGCTCCTGGTTGCGGTACATGTAGCCGAGGATCGAGGCGTTGTACTTTTGCCGCAGCGTCTTCTCGTTGCACTCGTCGCCGAAGTAGCGAACCAGGTCGCCCTTCCGGAGGACGTCTTCATCGTTGGTGATGTAGAGGCCGCCCTCGCCGCCGCAGAGGTTTTTGAGGTTGTTGAGGCTGAAAGCGCCCACGATGCCCATCGTGCCGCACATTCGACCCTTGTACTTCGCTCCGTGGGCCTGGCAGGCGTCTTCGATCACATGCAGCCCGTGCTTCCGGGCGATTTCCAGAATCGGATCCATGTCGGCCGGGCAGCCCTGGATGTGCACTGGAATAATCGCCTTCGTCCGCTCGGTGATGGCCGCCTCGATCTTGGCCGGATCCATGGTATAGGTCCGCGGCTCGATGTCGACGAACACGGGGATCGCCATCTGGTGCAAGACGCACGAGGCGGTGGCCAGAAAGGTGTAGGACGGGACCAGCACCTCGTCGCCCGGCCCCACATCGACGGCCGCCAGGCCCATGTGGAGGGCCGCCGTCCCGCTGCATGTCGTCAGGCAATACTTGGCGCCGGTGAACGCGGCCCATTCATTCTGGAGCGCCACGGCCTGGGGGCCCGTCGCCCCCGCCACGATTCCACTGTCGAGGACCTCGTTGACAAACCGACGATCGTCGTCCGTCAGAACCGGCCAATTCTTGTAGTCTTCCCGCTTGAGGATGGGGGTGCCGCCGTCGATCGCGAGTTTCTCGGTCATGAAATCTCTCCTTGCCAGGGGGGCGCGTATCGTTCCGCTCACGATGCCGTGAGTCTGACTTCTCAGAACGTAGAGATCAATCCTATCGCTTCCCGGAAGACCGTGCATTCCAAGATAACACAATCTGTATTACAATATTTGGGCACACCCACCAAGTCACCAAGGTCGTCCCATGTCAACCATCCGCCAAGTCGCTCTGCTGATGCGGATCAACAAGGATTACGACCGCCAGATCATCGCGGGCGTATCCCAGTATGCCGGCCAGAACGACTGGAGCGTCTATCTGCAAGACGAACCGCACGAACGCGTTCCCAAGCAGAGCCAGTGGCTGGGCGACGGGATCATCGCCGACCTTGACGACCCGGAGACGACCCGGATCGTGGGCCGGGCGGGGGTCCCGGCGGTCGGCATCGGCGGCTACTCGTACCCCGCCCAATTGCCGTTCGAGATCCCCTACGTCGCCACCGACGACGTGGCCAACGGGCGCCTTGGCGCCGAGCACCTGGTCAATTGCGGCCTGAGACATTTCGCTTTCTGCGGGCTTCCCGCGACGCCCTACAACTCGTGGGCCCGGCACCGCGAGCGCGCCTTTGTTGATGCCCTGCGCGAGGCGGGTTACAATTGCGCCGTCTACCGGGGCCGGCACCGGTCGGCACGCAACTGGGAATCGATGCAGCGAGGGCTGCTCGACTGGCTCGACGGTCAGGAGACGCCGCTCGGGATCATGTGTTGCGACGACCCGCGGGCGCGGCATGTGGTGGAAGCGTGCCGGCGTTCCGGTCGAAGGATTCCGGAAGACGTGGCCGTTCTGGGGGTGGACAACGACCTGCTCATGTGCGAGTTGTGCAATCCGCCCCTTTCCAGTATCCAGCACGGCGCCGTGGAGATCGGCCTGCGGGCCGCCGAGGTGCTGGACCGATTGATGTCGGGGCAAACCGACATGCCCCAGTGGTCGGTTGTTCCGCCCAAGGGAGTGGTGCAGCGCCGTTCCACCGACGTGATGAACTCCCCACACCCAACTGTGACGGAGGCCTTGCGGTTCATCCGCGAGAACGCGGGCGTTCCCATTTCGGTGTCCCAGGTGGCCCGGCACGTTGCCGTGTCGCGGTCGACCTTGGACCGGGAATTCCGCCGTTGTCTCGGGCACACAACCCATGAAGAAATCGAACGTGTGCGGCTCGACGTCGCCAAGCGATTGCTGACCGGCACCGATCAGCCGCTGCGAGTCATTGCACGTCAGGCCGGATATAGCAACGAACAGTACTTCAGTTTTGTCTTTCGCAACGCCTTTCACGTCACGCCCGGCCAGTACCGGGCGGGAAACGACCTGGGCCGAAGCAGAAAACGTACGTGAGTTTCCAACGATGCATAAGCTGGCAATCGCAGTCTGTCTTCTTCTGGCCGTGTCAACTCTCGCAACGGCTTCCGGCAGCGAGAAGGCAGCGAAGCATCCCAATATCGTCCTCGTCTTCATCGACGACATGGGCTGGGGCGATTTTTCCTGTTTCGGCAACCGGGAGGTCGAAACCGAGAACATCGACCGCCTGGCCCGCGAAGGCCTGCGGTTCGAGCAGTTCTACGTCAACTCGCCGATCTGTTCGCCTTCGCGAACCGCAATCTCGACGGGGCAGTATCCCCACCGCTGGAAGATCACGTCGTATCTGGCCCATCGGAGCCTGAACGAAGAGCGCGGAGTGGCCCAGTGGCTGGACCCGAAGGCCCCGATGCTTGCCCGCTTCCTCAACCGGGCGGGCTACGCCACGGGCCATTTCGGCAAGTGGCACATGGGGGGCCAGCGCGACGTGGGCGAAGCGCCCCTGATTGCCGAATACGGCTTCGACGCCTCGCTCACCAATTTCGAAGGGCTTGGCCCTCGAGTCCTGCCGCTCTGCAACGCGTACAACGGAAAGCCGCCGAGAAAACATGCCCTGGGCTCCGACCTGCTCGGCCGCGGGCCGATTACCTGGGAGGACCGCTCCAAGATCACTGCCACGTTCACTTCAGCGGCACTCGAGTTCATCAAGAAGGCCGACTCGTCCGGCCAGCCGTTCTACGTGAATCTGTGGCCCGACGACGTCCATTCGCCTTTCTTCCCACCCAAAGCCCGGCGCGGCGATGCTGCCAAGCACACCCTGTATTCCGGCGTGCTCGACACCATGGACGAACAACTCGGTGTCCTCTTCGATTTCATCCGCAACAGCGAGAGACTCCGCGACAACACGCTCGTCCTCGTCTGCTCCGACAACGGCCCGGAACCCGGAGCCGGATCGGCCGGCCCCTTCCGCGGCACGAAAACCATGCTCTACGAGGGCGGCGTCCGTTCGTCTCTGGTGGTCTGGGGACCCGGAATCCTCAGTCCCGAGAGCGTTGGAAAGGTCAACAAGACTTCGTTTTTCGCGGCCATCGATCTCGTGCCGACTCTGTTGGAGATCTCCGGCGCCGGTTGTCCCGAGGGTGTTGTCTTCGATGGCCAACCTCTCCCGGATGTGCTGCTCGGTAGGTCCGACGAGTCGCGGCAAGGCCTTCTCTTCTTCCGCCGGCCTCCGGACCGTCCCGGTGCACGTGGAGAGGGCAATCTTCCCGATCTGGCCGTCCGCGACGGCGAGTGGAAACTCCTGTGTGAGTACGACGGCTCACAGCCCCAACTGTACAACCTGGCCAATGACCGGGGCGAAACTGAGAGTGTGGCCGGCGACCACCCCGAAATCGTCGCCCGCTTGACCGAAGCCGTCCTCCAATGGCATCAATCCATGCCACCCGACAACGGGGCCGATTTCCTGCCCGAATCGGGAAACCGTTGACCGAGGCTAGTACACGAAACAGCAAGAACCCAACACAGAACCCCGTTGCTATTTCGCTCGAACCTGTCATGCTAGAACAGAAGTAGGTGCCGGGCACCGCACGGTTCCTTGAAGCTGGTAGTTCAAGCAGAAGACGGAGATCAACGATGCTCAGACGACACGATTGCCTTATCGCAAGCTTGCTCCTCAGCCTCGCCTTTGCGGGCGTTGCTGCCGCCGACGACTGGAAACCGGCCGAGTCGAAACTCATGACTCGCTGGGCCAAGGACGTTTCCCCCAAGAATGCGCTGCCGGAGTATCCCCGTCCGCAGATGGTCCGCCCGTCCTGGCAGAATCTCAACGGTCTGTGGGACTATGCCATTACCGCACGGGGAGGTGAGAAGCCCCAGGCGTGGGAAGGTAAGATCCTGGTGCCCTATTGCATCGAGTCGCCCCTGAGCGGCGTCGGCAAACGGGTCAGCCCGGACCAATGGCTCTGGTATCGCCGCGAATTTTCCGCCAAGAAGCCGGCCGAAGGCGGCCGCCTCTTGCTCCACTTCGGGGCGGTTGATTGGAAGGCCATGGTTCACGTCAACGGCAAGCTGGTCGGCGAACACAAGGGGGGCTACGACCCGTTCACGCTGGACATCTCGCCCGCCCTTCAGGACGGCACGAACGAATTGACGGTCGCCGTTTGGGACCCGACCGATGCCGGCTATCAGCCTCGCGGCAAGCAGGTGCTCGAACCGCGGGGTATCTGGTACACGCCGGTCACCGGCATCTGGCAGACGGCCTGGCTCGAATCCGTGCCCGCAACCTACGTCCGATCGCTCAAGATCGTTCCCGACGTCGACGCGTCCGCGGTCAGCGTCACCGTTTTCGGCTCGAACGAAGCCGACGTTCGGATCACCGCCGACGACGGCGGAACGATCGTCGGTAAGGCCTCCGGACGAACCGGATACGCCGTTAGCGTGCCCATCGCGAACCCCAAGCTTTGGTCGCCCGACTCACCCCATCTCTATGACCTTAAGATCGAACTGGTCCAGAACGACTCGGTGACCGACACGGTCCAGTCCTATGCCGGCCTCCGCAAGATCGAAGTGGCCAAGGACGAGGCCGGTGTGAACCGGATGATGCTCAACGGCAAGCCGCTGTTCCAGTACGGCCCGCTCGACCAGGGCTGGTGGCCCGACGGTCTCTACACGGCTGCGACAGACGAAGCTCTCAAGTACGACGTCGAGATCACCAAGGCCTTCGGCTTCAACATGACGCGGAAGCACGTGAAGGTCGAGCCGGAACGCTGGTACTACTGGTGCGACAAGCTCGGCCTGCTCGTCTGGCAGGATATGCCGAGCGGCGACGATCCCGGCCGCAAGAAGGAAGAGCGGCTCGTGTGGATCCGCGAGTGGAACGTGGAAGGTCCCGATCTGGTCCGTGCTGCCGACTCGGCCCAACAGTACAACGTGGAACTGGAGCAGTTGGTCACCGATTTCGGCAACCATCCGTCGATCGTCGTGTGGGTGCCTTTCAACGAGCGCTGGGGACAATTTGAGACCGAGCGCGTCGTCGAATCCGTTCGCCGGCTCGATACCAGCCGCCTGGTCAACAGTGCCAGCGGCGGAAACTACCTGGGCGTGGGCGACGTGCTCGACGTCCACCAGTATCCCGATCCGCTGTTCCCGGGCACCGATCCCTACCAGGCCGTCGTCTGCGGCGAGTTCGGCGGGCTCGGACTTCCGCTGGAAGGCCACACCTTGCTCGACAAGGGCAACTGGGGCTACCGCAGCTACGAGAACCAGGAGGCCCTGACGGCCGCCTACCTCGAAAAAATCGAGATGCTCAAGCCGATGATCAAGAACGGACTCGCGGCCGCGATCTACACGCAGATCACCGACGTCGAGATCGAAGTCAACGGTCTGCTCACGTACGATCGCGAAGTGCGAAAGATGGATCCGAAGGTGATCGGCAAGGCAAACGCCGAGTTGTACAAGCAATAGGGCCGAGTCCCACAAGACGGGGTGGCTGGGGGCGAACAATAACGAGCCCCCATCGCCCTGCAACTCACTGCTATTGCGAGACCGTCGTCTGCGTCTTCCGCTCCGTCACCGGATACCAATCCGCGATACGCTTCGCAAGCCGGGCGACGACGTCAGGGTGCTCGGCCGCCACGTTTGTTTCCTCGCTCGGGTCGGCAAGAAGGTCGAACAGTTGGGGCCCCTTCTCCGTGCGCGGATGGGTGCTCTGGTAGCGGTTCACCTCGCCGTCGTAGGTGAGCAGAAGCTTCCACTTGCCCTCGATGCACCAGCGGTAGAGCAGCGAAGCCTCGGGCTTGGCGATGTCGGCTATGTCGTGGGCGAATCCCTCACCGAAGATTGCATCCCGGTCGATCTTCTTGCCCGACTCCAGATTCGGCAGCAGATTCAATCCCGGTAGATCCCTGGGAATACGAGCGCCCGCTGCCGCCAGGATGGTGGGTACAAGGTCGATGCTGCTGGCCAACTCGGGGCGATCCGCCGGCTTCAGCTTGTCGGGCCACGAGAACATGATCGGCGTGCGGACGCCGCCCTCGTACGGCGTCTGTTTGGACCGCGGCGCGTAACCCGGTTTGTCTGGACTCTGGATCCAGCCGTTGTCGGTCACGTAGACCACCAGCGTGTTCTCGCGAACGCCCTTCTTGTCGAGATACCCGAGCAACTCGCCGCACGTCTCGTCAAACCACTCGCACATGGCATCGTAGCGGGCGATCGGCAGCGGACGGCCTTCCTGTTCGTACTTCTTCAACAACCTCTCCGGCGGGTTGTGGGGCGAATGGGGGAGGAACGGTGCATACCACAGGAAGAACGGCTTCTTCTGTTCTACCGCCATGTCGACGAATTGTGTGACGGGCTCCATTCCTTCACGCCCGATCTTCAACCCGTCGTCGCCGTGGCGCCCGCCCGGCTCCGGGAAGCCTCGCGTCATCCCATGCGTGAAGCCCCCGTGCTGGTAGCTCCCTTCCCACCACTTGCCGCTCTGGTGGCACAGGTAGCCGCGCGCGACCAGCAATTCGGGGAGCGTGTCGAACTGGTCGATGTAGGAGATGAGCTTCGCACGCCGCTCGGCATACAGGTCCGACTTCGGGTCGGCATACTTGGGCGAAGGGTCGTTGCCGGTCACGCCGTGGCGATGGGCGTAGTGCCCGGTGGCCAGCGTCATCAGCGAAGGCCGGCACAAGGCCGTCGGCACATAGCCTCGCCGAAATACAACACTTTGCTCGGCCAAGCGATCCAGATGCGGTGTCCGGATCGCATCATGTCCCATAAACCCGTAGTCCGTCCAGCCTTGATCGTCCGAAAGGATCAGCACGATATTCGGCGTCGCAGCATCGTCGGCAAGACAGGCCTTGCCGAAAACAGCCGGAGCCAAAACAGCAACAAACAGGATTGGCAGGTATCGCATGTCGACCTCACTCTTCCTGGCTATTCGTGCCGATTCTTTAGATTAGTGTTTCCGAAGCAATATCCAACTTACGGTTGCCGCAGCATGAGTTCCTCGATCGCCGCCGCGATCTTCTCCGGTTCCATCTTGCGAACGAGGTATGCGTGCGCTTTGTCCGGCGTCCTGCGCCACTCGTTCGAGCCGTCGTCGTTCACGTGGAGGTAGCCTTCTGTCTCAAGGTCCCAGTAATCCTTCAGCCCACCGTCGAGGCCTCGCACGGCATAAAGCAAGGCCGTCTGATCCCAACTCTCGCGATCCTTCAGGCCGTTGAAGAGTTGATAGGCTCGCCGCACGGGCGAAGTTTCCGACGCCCGTTTCAACTCGGCCCCGGTCATGATCTCCTTGCCGATTTCCCAGCCGCTGAATACGATCGGCGTCGGCCAGTTGCGGATCGCATAGGCGGCCGCGGCGCCGTCGTGGACCAGGTTCGCCTCGCGCCCCTCCGGAATCTTGCCGCCCATGCAGACCCAGACCTTGACCTTCTTCTCGACCAGCGCTCGTCCGTCCAGGCTGCTGTGCTCGTCCGGAGCGGTCCTCAGCAGGTTGGCGAAATTGGCGAGTTGCCCCACGCTGACGATTACGACAGAACCGTCCGGCTCGGCGGCCAGCACCTTGCGGTAGAGCAAGGCTGCATCGGGCGCCTCGTCGGTCGAATTGAGCTTCCTGGGAAACTCCTTGGCAATCGCCTCCGCATACCGCGAGGGCTTGTCGAAGGCCGGTCCCCGTACGACGCCGATCGGAATCTCCGGCCGGCCGAAATACTGATTCAGGGCACTCAGGCAAAGCGGGCTCCACGGGTTTTTGCCCGACAGCCCCATCGCCAGGACCGTCACCTCGCCCTCAGCGGCCAGAGCGTGCAGCACGGCCGCGGTTCCGACGTCATCCACGTCGCCCATCATGTCGGTGTCAAAAACGAGCCGAACCGGTTTGCTTTCCCCGGCGGCAATTCTGGTTCCGGGCAGAACGAGCAAGATAACAACGAAGAAGAACAACAACACGACTCGCTGCATAGGAACACTCCTGGCATTATCTATCGGGCAGGGCCTCGTCGACGGGTACTTGCCATTACACCGTGCCCGGGTTCCCAAGTCAAGAAAACGCCTGCTTGGACTTCTGCCTCGCGACATAGTAGAATCACCGGCTGAATCGTTGCCGACTCGCCTTGAAGAACAGGAATGCCGCCATGACCTCACCGTTTCAACGCTTCTGCACACTGTTTGTCGCTGTTCTCGTGCTAGGCACCGGGACACTGTCGGTTGCCACTGCTGAACCCAACACGCTCACCCTCGAACAACTACGCTCGCAGCGCCGTCAACTCGCCGAGCAGCCGCGGCGGATCATCATGAACAACGACGGCTGCGACGTCCTCTACTACCCGAAGTCGGAGACGCTCACGACGGCGACCTTTCTGGACAAGCGTACCACGGCGCTGGCCGGAACGCACGTCGGCACGATCGCCTATTGCACGATCAGCGCCGGTTTCAGCAATTTCACCCACAACACCAAGGTCGGGACGATTCTGACGCGACAGGGCGCCGACTACGGCCTGGTTCCCGACCGGCGAAACGGAACCCAGGAAATGATCGACGCCGGAACCGACTGCCTCCAGGCCGTGGTCGGCTCTGGACACCAGCACGGCATGGAAGTGTTCTGGTCGATGCGGATGAACGACACCCACGACGCCGCCCACCACCCCGACAAGCCCTACTTCCTCTTCCCGCCGCTCAAAGAGCAGCATCCCGCGTGGCTGGTGGGCAATCCGATCGATCGCACTCCCTACGGGCGCTGGAGTTCGGTCGACTATGCCGTGCCGGAGATCCGCGACCTGGCGTTCCGCTACCTCGAGGAGGTCTGCGACAACTACGACGTCGACGGCGTCGAACTCGACTACTTCCGCCACCTTTGCTACTTCAAGAGCACGGCCATGGGGGGCAAGGCCAGCGAAGAAGAGCGGGCCGTGATGACCGAATTGATGCAGCGGATCCGCACGATGACCGAAGAGCGAGGCATGGAACGGGGACGACCGATTCTCGTTTCGATCCGCGTGCCCGATTCCGTCGACTACTGCCGCGACATGGGCTTCGATATCGAGAAGTGGCTCGCCGACGGACTCGTCGACATCCTCATCACCACCTGCTATTTCCGGCTGAATCCCTGGGAGTACAGCGTCGAACTGGGGCACAAGTACGGCGTGCCGGTCTATCCGTGCCTGAGCGATTCCCGCGTGCGGGGAGAGACACGCTTCCGCCGGGCATCGCTGGAAAGCTATCGGGGCCGGGCTTTGAATGCCTGGAATGCCGGCGCCGACGGGATTCACGTCTTCAACGCCTTCGATCCCAAGGCCGCCATCTGGCGCGAGTTGGGCGATCCGGATTTGCTGCGCACCAAGAACCAGCTCTACTTCGTCCACGTCCGCGACGACCGACCGGAACGGTTCCTGGCCGGAGGCCTGGCCTATCGAACCGTGGAACTGCTGGGACCGTCCCACGAGCGCCAGGTCACTCCGGGAAAGCCCGTTTCCGTGAACCTCGTCGTAGGCGACGACCTGGCGGCCGCCGGCTCACGCGGACATCGTCCGGAGGTGAAACTGCATCTCGAAGCCCCGGCCGTGGCCAACCTGAACCAGTTGGCGGTCGACCTCAACGGCACTAGGTTGACCGACGGTGCGCTGAAGGACGGATGGATTGACTACACGGTTCCTGCCGGCAGCGTGCGTTGCGGCGACAATCGGGTCGAAATCCGTGCCGCCGACACGATCTCCGCCGACAGCCCCTGGAGCATCATCTTTGACGGAAGCAAGAAACCGGGCCGGGCTTGGGCCCGCGACGCGGGTTCCGAACGCACCGTCGAAGAAATCCAGAGCGGAGCGCTCTTGATCGCCGATCGGGGCGAGGCCGGCGGCGATTACCTCTACTACCGGCACCCCTGGGGCACCGACTCCAACGGGAAGGCCGTCATCGAGGCCGAAGCGAAAGTCAAATCGGGATCGAGCTTCGTGATCTTCAGCAACGGCGTGAGCGGCGAGCGCCTCGGCCTCTGGCCCGATCGCATCGAACTGTTCCACAACAAGAAGTTCGCCTACGCCATGGACACCACCGACGATTTCCACCTCTACCGCCTGGAGATCGACGGCCTCAATCTGAAGGTCCTGGTCGACGGCCGGTTGCGGATCGACGCCCCGGGTGTGCTCAAGCCGCGATCGGGGTATACTCGCAACGACGTCTCCTTTGGAGCGGCCAACAGCCCCATGACCGGCGAAACCTACTGGAAAGCGTTCCGCGCCCAGTCCACCGGCCTGGTCTGCCGGGATCTTGTGTTGAGCGTATCGTACGAATAAGGCAAGGAAACCAGCAATGACCGAAAAACGCACCGTCTTCGCCGTGGCGGCCCATCCCGACGATATCGAGTTCAACATGGCCGGCACGTTGACGCTCCTGGCCAGGGCCGGGTTCGAACCGCACATGATGAACCTGTCGCGGAGTAATCTCGACAGCAACGAACTCTCGGAAGCCGAGATCACCCGGATTCGCCGCCGCGAGGCCCTCCGCTCGGCCGAGGTCCTGGGCGCCGAATGCCACGAGCCGATCGCCAACGACCTGATGATCTTTTATGAAGACGGCCTGCTGCGGAAGCTGGCGGCCGTCGTTCGCAAGGTCCGGCCCACCATCGTCCTCTTGCCCTCGCTGACCGACTACATGGAGGACCATACCAACACGGCCCGGTTGGCGATCACGGCCTGTTTCAGCCGCGGCATGGGCCACTACCGCAGCGATCCGCCCACGGAGCCGACCGACCAGGACGTCTATCTCTACCACGCCCAGCCCCACTCCAACCGCGACAACATGCGAAACCTCGTGGTGCCCGAGTTGTACGTCAACATCGACAGCGTGATGGACACCAAACTCAAGATGCTCGGCTGCCACGAGAGTCAGCGCCAGTGGCTCGACGAGACCCAGGGCATCGACGACTACCTGGAGAGCATGCGCCGCTGGGGCCGGGAAATGGCCCAGATGGCGGGCCGCTCCGACTGGCAATGCGCCGAAGGCTTCCGCCGCCACAGCCACGTCGGCTTCTCGGCCCAGGACGGCGATCCGTTGTCGGAGGTGCTGGGAGCCTTGGTTCAGCGTCAATAGAGAAGTTGAGCCGGGAGTCTTCCGAAATCCTTCGGTTCCGGCGTTCAGACGTTTTGACTGGACGTTCGCAGTGCAAGAAAACTTCACAGAACCGCGCTGCTGTGGGGGGGATTGCTTCTCACCCGGTCAGAGATGACTATAATCGGTCTGGCCGGGCAAAGGTGGCTCATCCGACGGCTGATCGCACAGGGGGATATTGCGATGTCGATTGTCGTGAAGTGTGGTTCTTGCGGGAAGACGATCAAGGCTGCAGAGAAGTTTGCCGGGAAACGCGTGAAATGCCCGGGCTGCCAAGCCGTGCTTGCCATTCCGGCCGCGGCGTCTGCTGCACCAACATCGCCAAAAGCGGCCGCACCGGCTTCCCAAGGGGTTGCGGTAGGCCTTGTTGCTGATGGTTTTCCCATCCAGCAGCAGGCCCCAACCGCCCAGCCGGCGGCAGGTTCGCTGGCGGACCTGTTCGACGATGATGTCCCCATTCGTAAGGAGCCGCAGCAGGCTCAGCCCGCGGTTCAGGCACCTGCGACTTGTCCGGGGTGCGGAGCACCCGTTCAGACGGGGGCCGTCTTATGCGTCAATTGCGGGTATGATTTTCGCGTTCAGGCAAAGCGGACACAGCAAATTGGCCAAACAGCGGCCGGCGGAAAGAAGAGACGGAGGAAGAGCAAGGGTGGCGAGTTGCTTGGAGGTCACTCGGAACAAGTCATGCGATTGTTACGCGGGTGCCTTTTCAGTTTCATTGGCGCCTGTGTCGGCGCGTTCATCTGGTACATCGTAGCCAGGTTCACTTTCAGCGAGTGGGCAATCATTTCCTGGGGATTAGGCGGAATGGCCGGAATGGGAATGGCTGTTGGCTACGGTCATGAAGAGATGCTTGGCGGAATCTGTGCCGCTGTGATCGCGTTTCTGGGCATCATCATCGCCAAACTGGCGATCTTCTTCTGGATTCTGGGCCCGTTCCTTATCGCGTTGGGGGGCATGGGCGGCGATGACCTGCCGGAAGAAGAATATGCCGACGAAGAAGTTGTTGCAGGGCAGGAATTCCCCCGCGATGTGGAGGAGACGGAGTCGAGCGACGCGGAGTCGGCTGTTCAGGACGTGGCAGAGGGGCAACCTGCGGACGACATGGAGGCCGACGAGGAGTATGCTGACGAAGAGTATGCCGACGAGGGATCTTCGGAACCAATCGGAGCAGGTAACGTCGCTGTCCTCGGCGCACATCTGTTCTTCATGACGATGTTCGGAATCTACGACATACTCTTCGTGATTCTTGCCTGCGCGACAGCGTTCAAGCTGGGATCCAGCGGGGGACCAGGCGGTTTCTGAACGGGTCGTTTCGGGATTCCGAGAAGCTCCAAGGTAGTTCACGATCCACTAGTGGCTGGCGGTCCCGACGGCTGGTAGAATCGAACTCCGGCCGTCGGCTTGCCGAAGCCGTGGCAGGCTGAAGCCTGAACTCCAACCTTCCCCATCAAGGACCCCACACCATGCAACGCACCGCAACTCTTGTCGCTCTCATCCTGCTCGTCGCAACGGCGACTTCCGCCTTGCAGGCCGCGCAACCTGCCAAGCGCCCGCCCAACCCGGCCTACGCCCAAATCAAGGACGATCCAAGTCTCCCTCGCGTGCTGCTTCTGGGCGATTCGATCTCGATCGGCTACACGGTGGCGGTCCGTGAAGCCCTGGCGGGCAAGGCCAACGTCCATCGTCCGGCCGCCAACTGCGGGCCGACCATCCGGGGCCTCGAAGCCATCGACGAGTGGCTGGGCGACGGCAAGTGGGACGTGATCCACTTCAACTGGGGGCTCCACGACCTCAGGTACAAGGAAGACAAACAGCAGGTCCCCTTGCCCGAGTACGAGAAGAATTTGACGACCCTGGTCGAGCGGCTCAAGAAGACGGGCGCCCAGTTGATCTGGTGCTCGACGACGCCCGTCCCCGAAGGAGTCTCCCCGCCGCGAAAGAACGACGACGTTATCGCCTACAACGCCGTGGCCGCCAAGATCATGAAGGACAACGACGTCGCCGTCGACGACCTCTATTCGTTCGCTCTGCCGAAGCTCGCCGAGATCCAGAAGTCGGCCAACGTCCACTTCTCCGACGAAGGGTCGAAGGTGCTGGCCGGCCAGGTGGCGAAGACGATTGTGGAGGCGTTGGGGGAGAAGAAGTGATCTGTGGACTCCCCTAGCAGGACATCGCCACTCTGAGCAGTCGCTAATAATCGCAACTTTCTGAGGGTTGTTTGTTTGACGCCCAGCCGAAGGCGCCGGCTTCCCTAGTGCGGCCGGCGCCTTCGGCTGGGCGTTAAACGACTGCACTGCAACGGGCTGCTACCGTACCCCCGTCTTGGAGATGGCCACCTCGAGGATGGAATAGACCGGGACCCGCAATTCGGTGTCCTTGTTTTGCGTTTCGAGAATCAGCCCTTCCGGACCTGCCGCTACGACCGTGTAGACGTCGCGAGTCCGCCAGCGGGGATTGATCGTCACCCGATAGGCGTCGCCGGTCCGTTCCATTCCCACGACCTGACCCGGTTCGATCCCGTGGAACAGCCCCGCAGGAGCGACCGGCACAATCGCCTCGGGTTGCGGCTGTGCCGGTGCTTCTGCCTGCTGGGAAGACGCGTACTGGGAAACGACGACGAGGATGGCCGCAACGGCCAACGCGATCGAAATACGTTGCATGACGGTTGTCCTTTCAAATCGTGTCGGTTGGGCTGTCTCCGGCTCCGGCCGCCGGAACCGAAGTTGCCGCTCATCTCCAAAGGAAAGGCTATGCCGGCCCTTGGGGCTGCGTCAAGACTAGGATTTTCGGCGCCGTGGTTTGCATGTCACAAGCCGTCCGGGAATTGACGGCACAGTTGCGAGGTTTCCGGGTCGTAGCCGAACTCGCCGGTCTTTGGCAATTTTGCGCGGAGGGCCAAATTCTGGCGAATTCGGCTACAACGATTTCCCGGGCATCCTCTGCTCGTCAAGCAGTGCCGGCGGGCCTTCAATATTCTCGCTTGGTGATGAGTCCCGGCTGCGGAACCGGGTACTTGCCTCCCTGGTCCGGTTGCAGCGGCGCCGGCGAGTCGGCCGCGAACTTGTCGACGTCTGGTGCGAACTCGTGATCGCACTCGGTCATCTCTTCGTAGGTGACCGTCCGGCCGGTGTGGGCTGCCATCCGCCCCATCGACGTCACCAGGCTGGCAACGGCGCCGCGCGGGGCTTCGTTGTAGGGTTTGTCTTGCCGGATCGCGTCGATCAAGTCGTCCCACTCCAACTGGTAAGGACTCGGCTCGGGCGGCGCCTTCCACACGAGCTTCTCATCGATCGGGTCGTGTCCCGCATAGATTCGGCAGGTGCCGCGGCCGGTCGTGTTGCTGGAAATCGTCCCCAGCCCCTTCGTACCGTGCAGATAACCTCCGAATTCATTCTCGCAGCCCACCATGCAGCGCCCGAACATGAACAGCTTGGTTCCGTCGGCAAACGTGTACTCCACCGAGTAGGTGTCGAAGTTCTGGTCGAGGCTGTCGCCGCGGTAGTGCCGGCCGCCCAGGGCGTGGGCCTTCACCGGCCAGGCGTCCTTGATCCAGCACAGCTCGTCGATGTTGTGGATGTAGAAGTCGCTATAGCAACCCCCGCTCGCCCACAGGAAAGCGTGGAATTTCTGGATCTGATACATCAAGTCGCTGATCCCTTCCGGCTTAGGCGGCGCCAGAAAAGATCCGATGGGCCCATGCAGCCGATAGCACCGCATGGTGATGAGATCGCCGATCTGCCCGTCGCGAATCCGTTGGCACAACTCCTGCCGCGCCTGGCAGTGCCGCCACATCAGGCCCACGGCGACCTTCAGGTTCTTTTCGTCGGCCTTCTTGGCCAGTGCCAGGATCTTCTTGGTCGTCGGGCCGTCGACGGTGACCGGCTTCTCCATGAACACGTTGAGTCCCTTCTCGATCGCATAGGTGAAGTGGACCCAGCGGAAAGCCGGCGGCGTCGCCAGAATCACCACGTCGCCCTTGCGCAGGCAGTCCATCGCCCGGCGATATCCGTCGAAGCCCACAAACCGCCGATCGTCCGGCAGGTCGCACTGCGGGCCGAACTTCCCGGTGATCTGTTGACAACTGGTCGTCAAGCGGGATTCGAACACGTCGGCCATGGCGACAAGCCGCGTCGGCCCGTTCTGCACCGAAAGCGCGTTCGCCGCGGCGCCCGTCCCGCGACCGCCGCACCCGACCAGGGCCAGACGAATCGTGTTGTCTTCCGCCGCGTGGACCCGCGGTACGGACAAGGCGCCGATGGTCGAAACGCCCGCGATACCGCCCGCCTGTTTCAGGAAGCTCCGACGCGACGACGTGTCATTCTTCGGTTCATTATTCATTGGTTCGACTCCTGCGTTCTTGTGGTTTGGTGGCGCCCTGCGGTGCCCGTCCGGCGGCGCTTGACTGCCCGGCATGATACCGGCGCCGGGTCGCAACCGCAATCGAGCGGTATCGCTCGCAGGAGAACTGCAAAGTCGTCTTGTGGCAAGAAAAGTAGCAGGCACTCTCCGAGCGCCGTTCGCGAGAAATCGGGATTTCCGGCAGTTCTGCGGACGGCACGGCGGAGCGTGCCTGCTACTTTGCAGTTCCCGTGTATCGCTCCGGCAACACGAGCAACCGGGCCAGATTGCCAATACTTCAATCCGGGGGTACGATTCAATTGGCCTGCTGCTTTTCTCGAACGTCCGCCTCACGTGGCATAGGAGACACACCATGCCGTCTGCCCGAAGTAGTACCACGCTCGTCAGCCTGCTTCTCGGAGGCCTGTTGGGGGTAGGGGCGGGTTACCTGCTGGCTCGTGCCTCCGAGGGACAGTCGTCGCTCGGTGCGGCAAACCATGCGGCCGAACTGGCCCAGATCCGCGCCGAACTGGACGAACTAAAGGCGCAGCACGCGGCCCCCGCGGCCGACGAGCAGGTAGAACAGTTGCAGGCGATCGTCACCGACATTCTCCTGCGAGGAGACGAATTCTCCCTCCGGGCCGAATTCGCCCGCAGGGCCGACCGTCTTGGCGGGCGAGCGGCCGCCGAGTTCGCCCTCCGCGATGCCGACGGCGACGGGGCCGACGACCTGGAGCAATTGCGGCAGAAGCTGGACGCAATCGTTTCCGGAGCCACGCCCGTCGCCACGGCGAAGAAGGCCGACTCGGCCGGCAACGCCGAGTTCCTCGGGAACCTCGCCCTGACCGATTTTGCCCTGGCCGACCATACTCACCCGACCCTGGCCGGCGACGTGAACCTGCTCGACAACGTTCGTGTGGGAGGTGTCCTGACCGTGGCGGGCAACACGATCGCGTCGGGGGATATGCAGGTCTTCGGCGAGGTCGTGGCCGTGGGCGGCCTCCTGCCCGGCGCGGTCGACGTCGATCCCAAACCGGCCATCGCCGGAATGATCCGATACAACCGCCGTACCGGCGCCCTCGAGTACTGCGACGGAACCCGCTGGAACGAAGTCGCCGTGGTTCAGGTTACCGCCGCAGAAGCCCGTTGAGGGCCAGGTCGACGATCCCGCCGATGAATTGCTGCCGCCCGACGCCGTGCATGGCGGCCAGGCTCATGTAATGGTGAAGGAACTTGAGCATCCCCAGCACGAGCGGCACGGTCTGGAGATCCAGATCCTCGCGGAGTTCGCCGTTATCGATGCCCGTCTTGAGCAGGCATTGCAGGTGCTCGATGGCTTCCTGCATCTCCTGCTGGGCGGCGGGTTGCTCCATCAGCTTGGTCACGATGCGAAACTCCGGATCGTCGGCGAGGATCCGGGTCATTAGCGGGTAGTCCTCAAAGGCCTGGAAACTCGCCTCGATGAGAACGCGAAGCCGCTCGGCCACGCTCATTTCCTGCTCGAAGAGCGTCTGGAACCGGGCCAGCATCTCGTGGTGAAGCTGATGCACCAGTTCCAGGAACAGTTGATCCTTGCTCTTGAAATACAGGTAGAACGTGCCCTTGGCGATTCCCACCTCCCGGACGATGTCGTCGATTACCGCCCGCCGGTAGCCGAACCGGGTGAAGTGCACCCGGGCGGCGTCCAGGATCGCCTGCCGCTGGAGTTGCTTCTTGTCTTCGACGTGAATAATGGACATGTCAGGCTGCGTACTCCACGCTGGGCTCGTCGGCCGATTTGCGGCCCTTGGCGGCCTGGTCTTCGTTGCCCGTTCCGTCCGAGAGGCCGACCAGGGCCAGAAAATCCTCGACAATCATATAAACAGCAGGAACCAGGCTCAGCGTGATACAGGTGGCAAACGCCACCCCGAACGCCAGGGCGACCGCCATGGGAATAATGAACTTGGCTTGAAAACTGGTTTCCGAGATGAGCGGCATCAGGCCCAGGAAGGTCGTCACCGAGGTGAGCAGAATCGGACGGAATCGACTGCGGCAGGAGAGACGAACGGCCTGGCCGGTCTTCATCCCTTCGCGCACGTTGCGATTGACCGCGTCGACCAGCACGATACTGTCGTTGACCACCACGCCCGCCAGAGCCACCAGGCCCAGGAACGAGATGATGCTGAAGGTTTCGCCCAGCAGGATGTGGCCGCCCACGGCGCCCACGAATCCGAAGGGAATCGCAATCGCGATGATGACCGGTTGGAGGTAGGACTTGAAGGCGATGGCCATCAGGGCGTACATACCAAACAGGGCGATGGCGAAACCGATCGCGAGTTCCCGGATGACTCGTTGCTGGTCCTCCATGCCGCCGCCGCGCGACCAGGTGAGACCCGGGAATCGCTTCGGCAAGCTGGCAAGCGGGCCAGCCTCTAAGGCCGCCATGATCTCTTCCGGGTTGGAGACGATATCCCGGTTCAACAGTGCCGTCACGTCGGCGATTCGCTTGCGGTCGCAGCGCCCGATCGAGGCCAGCCCCTGGCCGAAATTGATCCTGGCGACCTCGCCCAGCGGCACTTCGTCGCCCGCCGGGGTGCGGATCCGCATATTCTGCAAATCGGCGATGGACCGCCGCTGGTCTTCCGGATAACGGACCATGACCCGTATATCGTCGCGACCCCGTTGGATTCGCTGGGCCTCTTCGCCGTAGAACGCCTGGCGAACCTGCCGGGCAAGGTCCTGAACGCGAAGTCCGAGCGGCTCGCTTCCGGGCAGCATCTCCAGAGTGATCTCGTTCTGGCGGGAACCCAGCGTGTCGGCAATCTCATACACCCCGGCGAAGCCGTGTAGCTCACGCTTCAACTCATCGACCGCGACGCCAATGTCGTCCAGATTCTTGCTCGTCAGCCGGATGTGAATGTCTTTGGCGTGTTCTCCCTCGTTGGCTTCAAACACAAGCTGTCGCACGCCGGGCACGATCCCGACCAGGTCGCGCCAACGATCGGCGAGGGTCTCGGAGGATAGTCCTCGATCTTGGAGATTCTCGAATTCAATGGCCGCCTCGGCCAGATGCGGTCCGCCCGTGCCGATGTCCAAGGCGCCCGGATCGCGGGCCGTCTTCATCGGCTGGCTTCCCATGGCCACGAACAGATGCTTGAAGACCTTCGTCTGGCTGCCGCCCCCGTCGACCTCCTCCCGCAGTTGCACGGCCGCCTTCTCGATCCGCTGGAGGATCTTGCGGGTGGTGTCGGCCGGAGTGCCATGCGGCAATTCCAGGGTCGCCACCACGATGTCGCCGGGCATGCGAGGGAAAAACGCCACCTTGACCCGTCCGCCCGCTAACAATCCCACCGTAAGAATCAGCATGCCGACGAAAACCGCCACGGTCATGTAGCGCCAGCGGATCGCCAGATCCAGCAGCGGTTGATAAACGCGGCGGATGAAGGCCTGCAGCAATCGATCGACGATCTTCTGGATCTGCTCGAATGCCCAGAACAGCGGCCAAAAGGGAAACAGATACCAAGGCGTTTTCTCATGAGAGAGGTGCGCCGGCAGAATGATCAGCGACTCGAACAGCGACAGCAACAGGCAGGAAACGATCACCATCGGAATGATCCCCCAGATCTTGCCTTCCACGCCCGAAATACCGAACATCGGCAGGAACGCAATCACCGTGGTGAGTACGGAGAAGATCACCGGCGTGGCAACGGCCTTCACACCGGCCACCGAACCTTCCTCGCCCCGCAAGCCCTCCGATTGCTTCTGATGGACGCTCTCCGAAACGACGATGCCGTCGTCGACCAGGATCCCCAGAACGAGAATAAACGCGGCCATCGAGATCATGTTGATCGACACGCCCCCGAACCACAGAACCACGAAGGTGCCGATGAACGACAGCGCCAGGCCCAAGGCGACCCAAAAGGCCAGCCGCAGATCGAGAAACATCCCCAGGCAGATGCACACCAGAACCAGGCCCGAAAGCCCGTTGCGAATCATCAGGTTCTCGCGGTCGCTATAGATCTTGGAGACGTCCATCCAGGTGTCGAGATGGACTCCCGCCGGAAGGCTCGCCCGCCGCGCTTCAATAAAACTGTGAACGGTTGACGCAACGTCCGGCGCATTTTCCTGGGTCGTGGCCTGAACGCTCAGGGTCACGGCGGCGCGGTTGTCGAAGCGGGCCCACCGTTCATCCTCCTCGAATCCGTCGACCACGTCGGCTACGTCCTTCAAGCGAACTCGCGTGCCGTCCGCGGCGGTGAGCAGCACCAGATTCTCGAATTCCTTCTGCCGGTAAGCCTGGGATTCGGTGCGGATGCGAATGTCGCCCGAGTGGGCCCGAATCGACCCGGCCGGCAGATTGAGCGACGAGGCCCGCACCGCCTGGGCCACGTCGTCGAAAGTGATTCCGTGCCGGCGGAGATCGTTTTCGGAAACGTGGATGCCTATTTCGTAAGGCCGTACGCCGCCCAACTTGACCTGCGTGATGCCCGGCAGTGCCAGAAGTTCTTCCCGCACTTCCTCGGCCAGCAGCCGCAACGTCGGCTCGTCGGCCGTTTCGCTCGAGAGCGCCACCGTGATCACCAGCATTCGCAGCGTGAGTTCCTCGATGATCGGCTCTTCCGCGTCTTTCGGAAACGTCGTCACCCCGTCGATACGGCTCTTGACGTCGTTCATCAACTCGCGGGCATTCGCGTCCGTACGCACCTTGACGATCAGCGTGCCCGCCCCTTCCGCGGCCGTAGCATTCAGTTCGTCGATGCCGTCCAGGTCGGCAATCGCCTCTTCGGCCGGCAGCAGAATCCCGTCTTCGACCTCCTGGGGAGTCGCGCCGGGATAGGGCACACGGACGGAAATCATGTCGAGGCTGACAATGGGAAACACCTCACGGCGGACCCCGTTCGCCACCGCCAGGAGTCCCGCCAGCGCGATCATCAGCATCAACAGGTTTGCGGCCACGCGATTCCGCGCGAACCACTCCAAGACACCGTTCAAGGTCTTCTCCTTTAACGTTCCGCCGGCTGCAAACGCGTTGCCAATTCGATCGGTTCCGTCAGGTCGACGACCTTTCCGCCCGCGTCGTTGCCGGCCACCACCGGCTCGACGTCGCCCAGAATCTGCACGACCATTCCCGGCACGACGTTCTCCAACTGCGTTGCGCACACCGCGATCCCGTCGGCCACGTCTCCATGGGCGACGATCCAGTCCCGTTCGTGCCGCAGGGTTTTGATTTGGGCGGGCTGCAATCGCTGCTCCGAATCGACGATGTAGATCTCGCCGCTCGTCGTCACGCACGATTCGGGCAGAAGAATCGCCTCCGCCATGGGCGGACAGCGTATCGTAGCCTCCACGAACATGCCCACGGCCAACGGTTGGCCACCGTTGGCTTGCGTGTCGCTATACGGACCGGAAACCTGGGCCACCAGATAGACCATGCGGCTCCGCGAATCGACGATTGCCTCGCTGCGCACGATATTCCCCTTCCAGCGACGCAAACGGCCCGCAAATTCGGCTTCCAGCAAGACTTCCGGCCCGCTCCCGGGCTTCAGGCTCACGCCGAGGGGCAGACCCAGGAACGCGAAATCGTCGTCATCCACCGGCAGCCGCACCTCGACGACGTCGGTGGCAAAACACGACGCGAGCTTGGTGCCGATCGTGACAAACTGACCTACCTCGACCGATTTCTCCTTGATGCACCCGTCGAAGGGAGCGACGATCTGCGTGTCCGACTCGGCGTTGCGGGCCTCGGCCAACTGGGCCTCCAGTTCCTCGACCGCCGCCACCGCCATTTCCGCCGTCGCCAAGGCCTGCTGGACCGATGCTTCGGTGGTGGCCTGCGATTCGGTGAGCGTTTGCTGCCGTTTGAAATCCTGCTGCGCGTTGAGCAGCTTCGCCTTGGCTGATCGTAGCGATGCTTCAAGCCGGCGGATCCGAATCGCGTAATCTCGCCGATCGATCCGCGCGAGCACCTCACCCTGCTTGAAGAAGCCGCTCTCGTAAAAACACTCGGCCACCCACTCCACCTGGCCCGCCACCCGTGCCGTCAAGGTCGTCTCTCGGCGGGGTTGCACCGTGCCCTGGCTGCGGATCGGAAAACAGACCGTCCGTCGCTCCAGGCGAACCGCGTTCACGGCCGGCCCGGCATCCTTGTACTCCTGTTGCTTGGCCTGCGGCTTGGTGTCGATCAGATACTTGGCGATCCCCACGGTCGCTGCCACCGTGACGATGGGCAACGCCGCCTTCAGCACCAACCCCACGAGTCTCCACCCGTCCCGCATAATGCGCCTCGATCTCTGATTGCCGTCCTTCGAACACAACGTGCGACGCTGCAACAGCTTAACGTCCCGCACTCTGAAATCCTTGCCGGGAACTCAATGTCGTCTGAAGCCAGTCGTCGAAACCGATAGCGCCGCCTGGCGAACGCGTGAGCCGATCGTAGTACTTCGTTCTATCTCTCGCGATCTTGACCACGGGAGTGCCCAGACTTTCTCAAGACACACCCCGTTCCGAAAAGCTCAGATTTGACACTGCGACTCCCTGCCAAAAACACACCGGTTCCACCGCCCGCACAACGCCAGAACCTCTGTTCCACCCCGAAACCTAGCAGAAATGACCAAAAAGTCACTTTCAGTCATTATGTTCAATTCTTCCAACAAGGCAAGGCGAGTTTGCCGAAGATTTTACCGGAACTGCAAAGCTGGGTTCTTGACGTAACTTATTTCTGGATAGAACATTACGTGCATGAGCCGTGGTCAATACGGGCACCGATCCCGGTGCATTCACGCCCGGGAGCGTTTGGAGTACAGGTTTTCCGCCTGTCCGGCTTGGAAAGAAGTGCACCAAGGCCCGCCGCCTAGATGTCCGTTTCGTAAGTTCCTGGCCAGTTAGGCCGCGATTCGGGTGTAAGGGCGCGGCGGGTACAGAAGTCGTTCGTAGGTCTTGGGGCGTGGGCTGAAACCGGCCCGGCCTCGTTTTTGT
>JAAYAY010000424.1 GCA_012719125.1 Planctomycetaceae bacterium
AACAAAAACGAGGCCGGGCCGGTTTCAGCCCACGCCCCAAGACCTACGAACGACTTCTGTACCCGCCGCGCCCTTACACCCGAATCGCGGCCTAACTGGCCAGGAACTTACGAAACGGACATCTAGATAGCCGGACTTCTCTACGGCGTCACAGAACTGGTGTGCCTTGGCAACTGAGACCTTCGCCACACGATGGAGGTCGGTTGGTGTGGCGACAGGATCACGTGGCCCATTCCAGAAGTGCGGCGGTGCATCGGCCAGAAGGAGAATCTTCAGCATCCACCGGTTCAAATCGCTGAATAGCCGGACCGGCCCTCGTCTCTGCCATCGCGGCACTGGGGCAAACTCGTGGTGGTCGGCGTCAATGCCTAGAGATGGAACCGCGATGCGAGTTGTTCCTGTTTGATCCGCGAGCGCCCAGCCGCAGGCGGGAGCGTTTTCGGACATGAAACGTTCCACTGCATACCTCGTCTTAGGCCCAACGCGCGGAACAACCACCAAGACGAAAGGCGTACGACTCGAACGATCGGCGATACGTTGTGCGCGCAATGCACCGCATGCAAATAGCCCCAGAACCGAGTCGATCGAAGCTGTCTTGGAATGCTTTGCCTCACCAACCAAAGCTCCAGATGGAAGATGGGCGACAAAACCCGGCCCGCCATCCCCCGGCTCCCATTCAATCTTGGTAACCTCGGGAAGGTACTCTCGAGCAATCCGTTCAAAGACCTCTTCAAGACAAATCGAATCAGTCATTCAGGGATTCCATCTCAGTCCGTGGATTATTCTTTACAGAAGAATTATACATTAAAGTATAATCCTCGCAACCGCATGTTCCTTGTTGTGGCCCAGTCAGTGAATCTAAACCTCTTTCAGTTAAGAAGTTGCAGGCCATGATCCGGAGAGCATTGCATCGATGTGGTCGGGGCAAGCTTGGCACGAAATGGCGGTGGTAGCGACTACCGCCGCGTTATCCCCTCTTCAACCAGGAGAGCCACCATCCGCTCCCCCGCCACCCGTTGAGCCGCTTTCTTCGAGGCCGCGTGGGCCGGTTCCGTCCGTAGCGTTCGGCCGTCGAGCAGTTTGGCCCAGGCAACGACGACGAACGTCGGCTGATGGCTTGGACCACTCTGGTCGAGCAGGTCAAAACCACTGCCGCCAATGAGTCCGGCCTGGGTGAGTTCGTTGAGCACCATCCCCGGATTGCGCCCCGGCGGCGCGTCCGGCGTGGGAGCGGTGGGCGCTTGTATTCCCACCGGTGGCTGCGGCGTTTCCGGTTCGGGCTCGGCCGGCAGTCGCTGCAACACCGCCTCGGCTGCCGCCTGTTCGGCTGTCTTCAGTTTCTGGGCCACGAACCACGGCGTCTCGATCTCTTCCTGCTCGGAAAGAGACAAGACGGCCCGGATCCGATATCCTTCGGGAGAAGCGTCCTGCTCGAAGTGGGGAACAGGCAGTTTCGCCTTGGCGCACCACTCAAGCAGTCTCCCCTTAGGGTTGATCGTTTGCAGTCGGGCTGCATCCTCCTCGGTCACTCGCAGAATCTCGTGATCCACCTCGCGCTGGGCGACCATCGCCAGCAAGGCCTGAGCGGCCATCTGCTCGGCCGTCTTCTTCGACGCCGCCCGAAACCGGCCGCTGTCCAGGATGCGTCCTCCCTGTTCGAGCGTCATTCGGGCCTCGAAGAAGGCCCCTTGCGATTCCATCTCGGTCGCGGGCGGGTCGATTCGCATCCGCATGCAGAACTCCAACAGCCGCCCTTTCGGATTGGCCTGCTTGAGTTGCTCGTCCAACTCGGCCTCTTCCGGAAACAGCCCGGTTTCATGGACGCCCAGCACCCAGAGCCGATCGCGGCGATGGTCGTCGCGGCGGACGAGCCCCACCGTCTCCAGCACCCGGGCGAACTGTTCGATCGTCGTTCGATCGACGACTTGCCCGAACCATGCCTCGGCCACGGCGGCGGCCCGCACGGGCGCCTCGCCCGCCGGCCCCAACAGGTTCCGAGCGCGATCGATGTCCAATTCGTCCGCGGTGGGGACCGGCGGAGTCGGACGCTGTTTGCTGCCGCTGCTGCTGCGGGGCGAATAGCTCCGCTCGATCGCCAGGCCATCCCTCGCACACACGATGTCGGCGCACTGGAGGCTGCGGGCGAGCGACTGCTTGGCGCCTTCGTCCCCGTGAACGAGCACGACGGTACGCGGCGACGCGGCCTCGATCCACGAAACCATCTGCATCCGGTCGGCGTGCGCCGAAAGCCCGTACGTTCCAAAGCGGCAGGCCACCGGCACCGTGGCCTGGCCCAGGCGAAGCTCCTTGGGACCTTCCGACTGGGCCAGGTCGAGCAAGGCCCTTCCCGGCGATTCTTCGTCCTGGTAGCCGGTCAGGAGTACGGCGTCGGCGGCGTTCCCGGCCAGTTCCTGGCAATAGCCGGCCGACGGCCCGCCGGCGAGCATTCCGCTCGAGGCGACGATAATGCACGGCGACTTCTGGAGAATGCGCGACCGATCTTCCCGCCGAGTGACCGGCTGAATCGAATCGTTGTAGAACGGATGGGGCGTGCGGCGGATCTCGTGCACGAGCTGCCGCGAAACAAACGGCTCGTGGCGCCGGTAGACGTCGCACACGGCACGAACCATCCCGTCAACGAAGACGGGCGTGTCGGGCAGGCTGCCATTCCGCAGAGCCCGCCGCAGGATCAGCAGCACCTCCTGGGCTCGGCCCACCGCGAAGGCCGGTATCAGCACGCGTCCCCCGCCCTCGACGACTTCGCGAACCTGGCCGAGCAATCGCTCCTCGGCCGCGTTGCGGTCTTCGTGCAGTCGCTGGCCGTAGGTCGACTCGCTGATCACCAGGTCGGCGCGAAAATCGGGCCGCGCCAGACCGGGCACCGTCTGCTGAGCGGTGACGCTGTAATCGCCGGTAAACAGAATCGTGCCGGCCGGCGTCTTCATCAGGATCATCGCGGCGCCCAGGATATGCGAGGCGGGCAGCCAGGCGATCTCGACTTCGCCCACCCGGATCGGCTGATGGTACTTGACCGGCGCCATGGAGCGCAGCAACTGTTCCACCTGCGTCTCGGTGTAGAGCGGCACTTCGCTCTCGCGATCCGGGGCGTTCATCAGCTTCAATGAATCGCGGAGCAAAATGCCGATCAGATCGATCGTGGGCGCCGTGGCCAATACCGGCGCGCCCGGGCAGGCCTCGGCCAGGATAGGCAACCCGCCGGAATGGTCCATATGGGCATGGGTCACAAGAATGGCGTCCACCCGCGTGCCGGCCAACTGCGACAGGTCGGGAAGCGGGCTCGACCCGGAGTAGCGCACGCCGCAGTCGACCACAAAACTGGCCCCGGGCACCCGGACCAAGGTACACGAAGCGCCGATTGTGGTGGCGCCGCCAAGAAAGGATATATCGATGGAGCTCATTGGGGGGGGCGAGTTCTGGATACGCTTGAATGATACGTTGCGCCGCATAGGACCGATTCTGCGGAGTTCGCGGCCACGGTGCATTCTTGACGCCGTCGTCCCAACCCGTCAAGACCACCGCCCGATCTGGAGACCGGCGGAGGTACGGCTTCCTGCTGTTGGCGACTTCTCGTCAGCAGGCCTTGAAGGTTGCCGATGTGGTCAACCACGTGGCATGGAGTGTGTCATGGGTCATTAGTTCTAGTGGAACTAATCACACTAGCATAGGCATCCCGGGCCGCACGGCCGCTACCAGCATCATCCCGGCAGAAAGATCTGCGGAGAGAATTTCACAAGTCCCCGTTATTCGCTTTGACCCTGGCCGGATTATGAACTATTCATAGTAATGGGCGAGTGCTGATTCTTCGAGGCGGAGTGCTTGCTGTTCGCGGTTCGGAAATAGGGGGACCCAGCAATTCAAGACTTCAGCGAAACCTCACCTATGGGTCGGTTCTGACGGCGTATGGACGCCAAGCCTCTCGAGCAGGCCGGACAGCCGGGAGGGCGACCCATGAATACTCGAAAGATCAGTCTGGACATCTCGGTGCTTGTGGTCACGGAGCACGACGGTTTTGCCGAATCCGTGGCGGACCAATTAGACCGCGCCCGGCTCCGGCACGTGCGAATCGATCTTGCGAAGGCTTGCCAGCCTCGTTGTCTGCGAGAGATCTGTCCGGCGGTTGCGCTGGTCGATCAGGACGCGAGCACCCAAGAGGGACTTCCGCTCTTCCAACTGATCCGCAATGTGCTGCCCGACTGCGAAGTGATTCTGATCACGACGCTGGACCAGGCCACCGAGGCTGCCCGGCTGGCCAGACTCTGGGAAGTATTCGACTATGTGCTCACCGATTCGCTCGAGGATGTGAACCGGGTCCCGCTCCTGGTGGAACGCGCCACGACGCGCTGCCTGCCGAATCTCGCCGAACTCCGCGGGCACGCCAAGATGGAACACCGCCGCGTTCTCGAATCTCTCAATGAGTTGAGAAAGATCCTGAAAAGCAGGGTTGAAGGACCGGTCGTCGAACTGCTCCACCACTATCGAATGTCGAGGAATCCTTTCGTAACGCAATACGACGCGCCGCAGCGACTGGCGACCGAGGCCTATCAGCATTCGGTGGTGGACTTGATCTGCGGACGGCTCAAGCGGCTCGAGACACTCGTCGAGATGGCCGAAGGAGAAGATCTGTCGGCAAGCGGCCAGTCGTCGAGCAACCAGATTCTCGTGGTGGACGACGAAGTCGTCTCTCAAGAGCTGGCGAAGTTTATTCTGGAGAAGAACGGTTTCGACGTCGTCGTTGCCGATTCGGCGGCAGCCGCCAATCGCCTCTTGGGGCACGGTTGTCCGTCGCTGATCGTCATGGATGTTCATTTGGGCGACGCCAACGGCCTGCGATTGATTGAAGCACTGCGCAAGAGCGACGGCCGGAGCGACGTGCCCGTGATCGTCGTCTCGGCCGACGGCATGCGGCAGACAGTTTGCGAAGCCGTCTCCGCGGAAGTGCAAGGCTACGTACGAAAACCCTATGATCCGGCGCTTCTGGTCGAGAAAGTCAAGAATGCACTGGCGGAAGCCAACGTGCGGCGTCTGGCTTGGTCGAGCCCGGGGGAGCAAGCCGGTTGCCGTATTACCTGGCGGCGGTGACGGGCGACGCGCTCGACCTGTTCGAACAGATCGTTCAGGAACAGCCGCTGCTTCAGAATCTGCCGACAGATAACGGCCCCACTTGGGCCGAATTAACGAGCAAGTGGGGCGAACAGCGTTGACGGCTCTTTCTTTCACGTTCATCCAATCGCGTGTTGTCTCTTGAACGCTCCGAATCCGTTCCGGCACGATGCGACCGTCCCCAAATAGAACGTGTCACATGATGGGCCGCGCTGGCGTTTCGGTTGTGCATTGCGGTTCGCAATTGGTGCGACTATCGGCAGCGCGAACGATTGCCGCCATGGTCCACTTCGCGCCACCCTACGGGCATCTGCTCACAACGCCTTGGTGAACCCCGGCATGGCGACCGGGTAGTTGCCCTTGTCGTCGGGCTGGACGGGGGCCGGGTCGTCGAGACTGGTGAGCTTCTCCAGGTCGGGGGCGAGGACGAGGTCGGAGTTGAGGGCCTCTTCCCAGGTGACTTCCTTGCCCGACTCGGCGGCCATGCGGCCGAGGATGCCGGTCAGGGCGGCGTAGGCGCAGCGCTGCGTTTCGTTGTAAGGCTTGTTGTTGCGGATGGCGTCGAAGAGGAGCCGGTGTTCGACGTCGTAGGCGTTCACGGCCGGTCCGTCATACTGCCAGGCGATGTTGTCCTTGGCCTGCTTGTGACTCTTGTAGATGACGGGGTCCTTGATCCCTTCGCCGAGGACGGCGGCACCTTTCGTGCCGTGGATCACGTCGCCGAAGAAGCCCCAGCAGTCGACCATGTGGCGACCCTGGCCGAACAGTCGCGTGCCGTCGGGGAAGGTGAACTCCACGGCGTAGTGATCGAAGAGCTGGTCGGCCTTGTCGCGAGCCTGGCGGCCCCCCTGGCCCTGAGCCGAGACAGGCCAGGCGTCTTTCACCCAGCAGCAGACGTCGAGATTGTGAATCAGCCAATCGAGCAGGAAGCTGCCGTTGACCCAAGTGTAGCAACTGTAGTTGCGGATCTGGTGGGCCAGCTCGCTCATTCCTTCCGACTTGGGGGTGTAGCCGACGGGGCCGTGCTCGCGATAGGCCCAGCAGGTGATCACGTCGCCGATGGCTCCGTCGTGGACGCGACGAACGGCCTCTTCGAGCGGCGAGTAGTGGCGGCTCATCAGGCCGCCGGCGATCTTCAGCCCCTTCTCCTCGGCCTTCTTGCCGGCCGCCAGCACGCGGCGGATGCCGGGGCCGTCGACGGCAAATGATTTCTCCATGAAGATGTTGCGGCCCTTCTCCACGGCATACTCGACGTGCATGGGCCGGAAGGCGGGCGGCGTGGCGAGCAGAACCAGATCGTCGCCGTCGAGCAGATCGATCGCCTTCTTGTAGCCGTCGAAACCGAGGAACTGCCGCTCGGCAGGCACGTCGACCTGGCCGGGGAACTTCTGAGAAAGCTGCTTGAGGCTTCCCGCCAACCGGTTTTCGAACACGTCGGCCATGGCGACCAGCTTGACCGGCCCGAGATCGTTGGTCAGCAGGGCGTTGCCCGCGGCCCCCGTGCCGCGCCCGCCGCAACCGACCAGCGCGACGCGGATCGTGTTGCTTTCGGCGGCATGCACCCTAGGTGTGATCATGCCTGATAGAGCCGTTCCGGCCAGGGCAGCACCGCTTGCTTGCAGAAACTCGCGGCGGGACGGGGTGGTTTTGCTACCGGCTTGGTTTGCGGCCATGGGCGTGCCCTTTCGTATCGGATGGGGGGTGGCGAGATCACTCGAACCACCCAGGATTCTGAATGGCGGGGGGAGCGTTGTCAAGGTTTTGAGGGCTCCGCCTGTGTTTGGGTCGGGTGGTTTGCGCAATTCCGTGGCGGGATCGGTCGCGGCGCGCTAGATTGCAGGTGGGTGAGATCGAAGACCGCCTGGGGAGTGGCTGTTATGGGATGGTTCCGGGACCGGATTCGGTTCAGCATTCGCACGATGCTGGCGGTGACGCTCGGGTACGCGATCCTCTGCGGACTGTTTCAGGGGACGGGGTTGAACGTCAACGTCATCCATGCCCTGATCGTGGCCGCTTTTGCAGTCCCCGGGGCGAGTTTCGGCTACGACCAGGGGCGGACCAGCCGAGCGGCTGTGATCGGTATGTCGGTGGCGGCAGTGGCGGGCACGTGTGCGCTGTCGGCCTACATTCTGATCCTGGACTGGATGCGGTATTCGTGAGTTGCGATTCTCGCTCAGTGCGACTTCTTCAGTTGGGCTTCGATCTTGCGCATGTAGTCGATGCTCTCCTTGGCTAGGGCCTCGGCGCCGGGGGCGTAGTCGAAGACCTCCACCGAAATCCAGCGCTTGTAGTCGATCTCGTGCAGGGCCTGGAAGATCGGGGCGAAGTCGAGATCGCCCATGCCCGGGCCGCGGAGGTTCGGGTCGTTGGCGTGGAAGTGGAACATCCAGTCCTTGAACTCGTGGATCAGTTCGGGCATCGATTTCGACTCGGCGGTCATCGCCTTGCAGTCGAGCATCATCTTGCAGTGGGGTGAAGCGACTCGCTCGGCCAGTTCGACCGCCTCGGCGGCGTAGCGGAGGAAGTTGGTTTCCTTGCCTCCGAGGGGCTCCAGGGCGATCGTGACGCCGAGTCTGTCCATGGTGGGCATGGATTCCTTGAGTACCTCCGAGGCCCAGGTCATGCCCTGTTCCATCGTCACACCTTCGAGCAGGTTGCGTTGCTTGGGCGAACCGAAGACCATGACGTCGCCGCCCAGGTCGGAGCAGAACTGGCCCAGGTCGCAGAGGTACTTGGCCGTGGCCTTGCGGACGTCCTGGTCGGGGCTGGTGAGGTGGAAGCCTTCGGTCTTGGAGAGGATCCAGTGCAGGCCGGCCACTTTCAGTCCGGCGTCTTCGTAGGCCTTGCGGATCCGCTCGCGGCGCTTCTGCGGCACGTCCGTAACGAACTGTGAAATGGTGAAGGGAGCGATCTCGATCGCCTTGTAGCCGCACTTGGCCACAAACTTCGCGATCTTGCCCTGGGGCCAGTCGACGAACGTCTCGTTGCACTTGCAGAACTGGTCCTCGAAGCCCGGCTTGTCTTCGCCGCCGAGGAGCCGGCCTCCGCCGAACCCGGAAAGAGCCACGGTTGCCCCCGCACCGGCGGCCACGGCACCCTTGAGAAAATCGCGTCGAGTCGTTCTGTACATGGTCTGGCTCTCCTGAATAGGACGGATAACTTGCGTGTTCGAATCACCAGAATAACTGCTGGAGCCCGGCGTTTCCACACCTGAAGCAAAGGTGGTTGGATTGGGGCCGTGATGGAGTCGAGGCGGGGGATGAGTCGGGAGCTCGGCTCTGGAGAGCCAAGCTACGGCAGCGACAGCTTGCACCCTCCCCCCCGACAGGCGACAATTGTTCCTGTTGCATTGTATCATTCCCAGTTCCGAGAGAACCCCAGCATGACGATCCGTTCGGCAATCACCGTGATTCTGGTCTCGTTATTCGCCCTGATCCAAGTTTCGCCCGCGGACGCCGCTGAACGGCAGAAGATGTTCAACGGCAAGAGCCTCGAGGGCTGGACGGTTTCCCGCTGCGAGGCCGCCGTCGAAGACGGTGTGCTCCTCCTCAAGGAAGGCAACGGGCTCGTCTACCTCAAAGGACCGTACCGCGACTTCATCTTCGAATTCAAGTGGAAAGCGAGAAACCCGGAGATGTGGGACTCCGGGGTCTACTTCCGCTGTGACGCTCCGCCCGAAACCGAAAAGCGCCCCTGGCCCAAACAGTACCAGGTCAACCTGCGCAAGGGCATGGAAGGCAATGTGAACGAACTCGCCGAGGCCCGCAGCGAAGGCCTCGCCAAGGCGGGCGAGTGGAACGAGATGAAGCTCACCTGCATCGGCACCAAGGCCCGACTGGAATTCAACGGCAAGGTCGCCTGGGAAGCGGAAGGGCTCGAGCAGGAACAAGGCATCATCGCCCTCCAGGCCGAAACGCCCGGCGGCGGCCAGTTCGAGTTCAAGGATATTTACCTGACAGAACTCGACGGCAAGAAGCCGCCGAAAGAATGATCGGGCCAATATCGGATCAGCCCTGCGCTTTGGCCACCAGTTTCTCGAACAACTCACGTTGCTCGATGAGTGCCGCAATTCGGTCCTCGGGTTTGGTCCGGGCTTCCAGCAGGATCCAACCGTCGTAGTTCATGGCGACCAACAGATTCATCAGCTCCTGGTAGGGATAGTCGCCCGCGTTGAACTCGCGCACATGGGCCGTCGTGCCGAAGCGGTCCTTGACGAGGTTGAAATTGTGTTCGAGGCCTTCACCTTGAAGGTCCTGGTCATTGCAATTCCAGCAGACACCCACGTTCTTCTGATCGACGTAGTCCATGATCGCCTTGATCGTGGGCAGTTCGGCGCAGGTGCCGTGGACCTCCAAACGGATCTCCTGCCCGTAGTCGGCCGCGAACGCGCCGACCAAGTTGAGCGACTTGCCGATCTGCTCGATGGTGACCTCGCGAGGCACCTCTTTATGGAAGCTGTTCGGCTTGACCTTCACGCCGCTGCCGCCGCAGTCGTGACTCAGCTTGATGTACGCCTTGGTCCCTTCGATCGACGCCTTGAGCTTCTCGGGGTTCGGATCGTCGTACTGCTGGTTCGTGCCGGGGCCGATCAGTTCCACGGGCGAGTCTTCGAACCGCTTCCGGACTTCCTTGCGCTGGTCGGCCGTGAGGGTCGGCTCGACCTTATGAGCGTGCTCGACCCGCGTTTCCACGCCCAGATAGCCCGTCTTCTCGCAGTTGGCAATCAGGGTGGGCAGATCCCAGTCCTGGCCCCAGAGATAGGTCACCAGTCCGATCCGCATCTTGGAACCCGGTTTGTCGGCTCCCAACAGGCAGCGGGTTGCCAGGGGACCGGCGGACAGGGCCGCCGCGGCGGCCGTCGAGGTTCTCAGGAATTCACGGCGAGTCCAAGCAGTCATGGCAGTGTATCCTTTGTGACGTTCCGAGTATCAGCAAGTTGGGTGTGTCTTGACGCACCGGCATCTCAAACCAGCCCTCTATTTTCGTCTCGCCACGATTCGGATGCAAGCGTTCGGCTTCCCGTGTCCTTCGAACCGGCGGCGGGTCCCCTGAAAACGCTATAATAGGGGCATGCGTCAATCAGCCCGTTGAAAAAGTCAAGTTAGGCTAACGAATTGGCTGCAGAAGCGGCGCAGCCGCGCTCGCAGCCACATTCCTCGCATCTCAGCGAGTAACGCAACCTCCTGAAAAGACTTGACTTCCAACGTTTTCCGAAACAACTGACTCATTTACGAATTCATGAACGCAAGCGGCGCTGCGCTTCTGCATGCGTTCATGTTAGCCTAACTTGACTTTTTCAACGGGTTGCTATGCGTCCAGGCCCCGACAGTGTTTTCATGGCTGCCACAAGCCCCAAATCCGCCGTCATGCCTCCCGAGCCTCGGGCTATCCGCGTGCTGCTAGCCACGTCGGGCTGGCCCAGCGGGCTGCTCGACGTCGGCTCCTGGGCCGCACGCCAACCGTGTGTCGAGGTGGTGATCCTGCAGATCGATGGGGAGGAGCACGGCGACTTCGTCGAGAAGCTGTGTCGCTGGCGACCCCATGTCGTCGGCTTTCGTGTGGAGGGCGAGCCCTTCGAGCCGATTCTCGCGTGGATTCAAATCGTACGCGAAGTATCCGATGCGGAAGTCGTTCTCGGCGGTCCCACGGCGACGAGCCATCCGAGCGATTTGCTGGTGTGGTCGGGGGCCGATTACGTTTTCGCCGGCGAGGCGGAAGAGACCTTCGTTCAGTTCCTTGAGCTTGCCTGGCGGCCGAACTCGCGCGACCTGCTGCCTCTGATCCCCGGCGTCGCCTATCGTTATGGCGACTTCGCGTTCCACAACACACTTCCTTCGGACGGCTACGGACAGTCGATTCTCGATGCCGGTCCGACCGACTGTGCCACGTCTCACTCATGCCTTCGCAACGTCGTTCGGCCGCTTGCGTCGAAGGAAGTGTTGGCGGCCAACCGCCTCAATTGGTCGATGCTCGAAGGATTCGAGCGGCCTTTCGACAGCCTCTACTTCACCGGCGGACGCGGCTGTCCCGGCACGTGCTCGTTCTGCGCCAGGCTGCACGGGGCACAGGTCCGTATCAAGAGCGCCCGTCAACTGCTCGAAGAGATTGAGCAGGCCGACGCCTGTGTCGCGGACGGGCGACTGATGGTGACCCGCTGGCCGCTGCTGGCCCATGTCGACGACAACTCACTGCGATCGCGGCAGGTATCCTGGGCCGCCGTCTACGACGAAGACTTCTTTCTCAATATCCCCCGAGCGCTCGAGTTCTTCGAACTCTGGAGCCGCAGTCCGCTGAACGAGCGCTACCGCATCAGCCTGCAGACGAATCCCTGTTCGATGCTGACGAGGAATGGAACAGGAGATCATTTGGCTCATCCGGAATTGCTGGACTGGATCGATTGGGTCAAGCCGATGGTGCAGCTTGGGGCCGAGTCGTTCAATCCGGTGCTGCTCAACCGCTGGCACAAGCGCCACGACCTCGCCCAACTCAACTGCGTGCTCGACGCTCTCGATTCGACGCATCAGGACTACACCGTCTTTCAACTTCTCACGGATTTCGAGACGACGCCCGCGGAACTGATCGAAACGCTCCGTCTGTTGATCCAGGCCGCCTTTGCCCATCCCCGCATGCGGATTGCCTCAAGCCCGCTGACGATCCCCCTCTATGACAGCGACACGCGCAAGTGCCTGGAATTCTCGGGACGTTTGCCGCCACCGAAAAAGGGGTCAGGCCTCTTTGTTTCTGGAGGTTCGACGGGGCTATCGCAAGAACAAAGAGTCCTGACCCCTTGTTCGTTTCGCGACTACGAGCGGCCGCATCCCGAGTGGATGGATCCGTTGGTCGCCGATCTGGCTGATCTGGCTGACGAGCGGCTTCACTGGGCTCTCAACCTGGAGACCCGCGACGGGGCGCTGTCGGAGGTGATGCCGGCGGTGATCGAGCATCTTCGGCGGCTCTCGCGGGGCGACTGCGTCCAATGCAGCGAGCTGCTTGCCCAGGCCCAGGCGGCGGGCGACGAGATCGCGGAAGCGCGGTTTCAGCTTCGCGGGTGAGCCCTATTCTCGATTTTCGCCCGGCGTCGTATAATCCAACTTCTGTCGTCTGTTGGCCGGACAAGGGTCAACAGGAAGATCCGTTCTCTGCGAACAGACAAGAGCCTGCCATGTCCAAGAGCAAGATTCTCATCGCCGACGATAATCCCACCAACGTGGAACTATTGGAGGTCTACCTGAGCGGTTACGACTGCGAGATCGCGGTGGCTGTCGACGGTCGGGACACGCTCGACAAGGTGGCCGAGTTCCGGCCCGATCTCATTCTGCTCGATATCATGATGCCCAAGCTCAGCGGGTTCGAGGTCTGCGAGCAGTTGAAAGCCGACCCGAAGACGAAGAACATCATGATCCTGATGGTGACGGCCCTGAACGAACTAGGCGACATCGAGCGGGCGGTGGCTGCCGGCTGCAACGATTTTCTCAGCAAGCCCGTCAACAAGCTCGAACTGACGAAGCGTGTGGAGAACATGCTCAAGCTGCGCCACATCACCGACGAGAACGAGCGTCTCCGCCGCTATATCGACGACATGGAAGACGCGAGCGGTCCCCGGAAGGATTAGGGGCTGCCAACGTCACGCTATCCGATCAACGCGATGATCGCCACACCCACCATCACGGCGCCGACCGCCGTCTTGGCAACGGTGCCCAGCAGGCGTCCCCAGAAAGCCGCCTGGCCGATCTTCAGGCTTTCGTCGAGATCGCGACCCTTCCACTGCTCGCCCATCAGGGCTCCAGCGAAAGCCCCTGCGGCGGCCAACAGCACCGCGCCGAAGAGCGGGCCCACGACCGGGATCGGCACTCCCACGAACAGCCCCACCACGCCGCCAATCAAGGAACCGGCCAGGGCAAGCAAGGCCCCTCGCCTGCTCCCGCCCGCCTTCGTCACGCCCAGGGCCCCGGCCAGGAACTCCAGCAACTCCCCCAAGGCCGCCAGCGCGAGCAACACGATCACCGTCACCCAACCGATCGCCAAAGACGACTCGGCAGGGATAAGAAGCGCATAACCGGCTGCCGCGGCAACCATCAGCCAATTACCCGGCATGACGAGAAGCGTGAGGACCCAACTCACGACCAGGACGATCAGCAGAAGGGTGGCCCAAAGATATTCCATGGTTCGCAGCGAGCGGTCGAGGTCGTGTGCCCGTTCAATTCTCCGGGGTCGGCACGTAAGGAAGTGAAGATATCGCACGGCGCGTTCAAAGTCCACTACGGAAGCGCGCATGTCCTTTCCTCGCTCCCCCCTGCCGTTGTCGCTCTCCGAAACCACGAGTAGACTGAAGGATCGCGTTTGGGCTCCCTTCACGAACTGGAAACTCGCATGCCGGTGGATCTGATCGCCACGTCGACCATGGGGCTCGAAGCGGTCGTTTCGCGCGAACTCGCACAGCTCGGCTACGAGAATCGTATCAGCGACGTGGGGCGGGTTGAATTCGCGGCCGACGAGGTTGCCATCTGCCATGCCAATCTCTGGCTGCGGTCGTCGGGACGGGTGCTCCTCAAGATGGGGTCCTTCACTGCGACCGATTTCGGGCAGCTTTTTGACCAGACCTACGCCTTGCCCTGGCAGCATTGGATCCCGCCCGACGGGGCTTTCCCGGTCGACGGGCGATCGCACAAGTCGCAGCTTTCGAGCGTGCCCGCCTGCCAGCGGATGGTCAAGAAGGCCATCGCCGAGAAGCTCCTCAAGGCCCACAAAGTGACGAGTCTCGACGAAGGTGGAGCCAACTATCAGGTCGAGGTCTCGCTGCTCAAGGATGTGGCAACGCTGACGATCGACACGTCGGGTTCGGGATTGCACAAACGAGGATACCGCTCCGTCACCGGCCGGGCCCCGCTTCGCGAGACCCTGGCAGCCGGGCTGGTGCTGCTCAGTTTCTGGAAGGAGGGCCGCCCCTTCATCGATCCATTCTGCGGCACGGGCACGATCCCGATCGAAGCTGCCATGATCGGCCGCAACCTGGCGCCGGGTTTGATGCGCCGATTTGCGGCCGAGGATTGGCCCACCCTGGATCCGTCGCTCTGGACCGCGACCCGCCAGCAAGCTCGCGACGTGGCACGGCCAAGACTCGAAGAACGCCTTATCGGCACGGACATCGACGCGGAAGCACTCGATCTAGCTCGCTATCACGCCCAGCGGGCCGGCGTGGAGGACGACATCCATTTCCAGCAACGCGACTTCCACGACCTCCTGAGCAAGCGGCAATTCGGCTGCCTGGTCACCAACCCGCCCTACGCGGAACGATTGGGCACAGCGTCGGAGGTCGAACAACTCTATCGAGAAATGCCCAACGTGCTGCGGCGGCTCAAAACCTGGTCGCACTTCATCCTCACGGCCTATCCCGACTTTGAATCGCTTGTGGGGCAGAAGGCGGACCGGCGGCGCAAACTGTACAACAGCCGCATCGAGTGCACCTATTACCAGTTCCACGGCCCGCGACCGGCGGACGAGCCGGCGAGTCAACCGGCAAATGAGGAGGAGCCCGATTGGCAGGCTGCCGACGGATCACCGATGCCGGAGCGGAAAGACCAGTGCGAGCGAGCTGCCCCGACCAGGCGGAAGGTGGTTTCGCCCACGGTCCAGGCCTTTGGAGGGCTTAGCGAGAAGGCTATCGAGCAGGCGCAGATCTTTCGCAACCGGCTGGTCAAGCGAGCCCGCCATCTGCGGCGCTGGCCGCGGAAGCAGGGCATCACCTGCTACCGGCTCTACGAGCGCGACGAACCGCAAGTGCCGCTCGTGGTGGACCGCTACGAAGACTGCCTGCACATCACCGAATACGAGCGGCCCCACGACCGCTCTCCGGCCGAACATGCCGACTGGCTCGACCTGATGGCACGCACGGCCGCCGATGCGCTCGAGGTCGACCGCTCGAAGGTCTTCCTCAAGCGGCGGCAGCGCCAGCGAGGCACTCGCCAGCACGAACGCCTCGGCGACGAAGGCCGGCTGTTGGTGGTCCATGAAGGCGGGCTGAAGTTTCAGGTGAACCTCTCCGACTACGTCGACACCGGCCTGTTCCTCGACCACCGCATCACTCGCTCCATGGTCCGCGACGAAGCCCGGGGCAAACGGTTCCTGAACCTCTTCGGGTATACAGGCGCATTCACCGTCTACGCCGCCGCGGGCGGGGCCGCATCGACGGTCACCGTCGACCTCTCGAAGACCTATCTCGATTGGGCCAGGCAGAACCTCCGGCTCAACGACCTCGACGGCCCGAATCACCAATTCGTCCGCAGCGACGCCATGGAGTACCTTCATCGGACTGCCGCGGAGCCGTGTTTCGACCTGGCCGTCGTCGATCCACCCACATTCTCCAACAGCAAGCGGACGGAGGATGTGTGGGACGTTCAGCGCGACCACGCGGCACTGCTGAACGCCGTCTTCCGGTGCATGGTGCCCGGGGGAGTGGTCTATTTCTCGACGAATTTTCGCCGGTTCAAGCTGGCCGAAGACGAGTTGGAGGGCGTTGCGATTCGCGAGATCAGCCGGCAGACCGTTCCGGCCGACTTCCGCAACCGCCGAATTCATCGTTGCTGGCGGATGGTTCGGAACCGGTGAAGACTTGCCCTAGTCCGTCTGGCCGCGGAAGAAGCGGGAGATTCGTTCCAGGGCACGGAGATGGTCGCCCGGCTGATTGGGCGGAGAGATGAGAAGAATCACCATGTTGACCAGTTCGCCGTCCAGTGCACGGAAGTCGATCCCGTCGGGCGAGTAGCCGATGGCGCCGACGAGCTTGGTAATGGCCGGATGTTTGACGTGGGGCACGGCATAACCGCCGCCGATGGCAGTGGAGCCGAGTTGTTCCCGCCGGATGAAGGCAGAGGTGACGTCGGCTGCGGATGCTTTGGGCACGTGGCCGGCCGCAGTCAGGCCGCCGACCAGCTCGCCGATCGCTTCCTCCATCGATCCGGCATCCAGTCGGCTGTAGCTGGCTTCGGGGACGATGAAATCGAAGATTTCGATCATGGGGAGCGGGGGGAACCAGATGGCGTGCCCGCAGTGGGGACAAGCCGCCTTTTCCGGCGGAGTGGCCGGGTTCAGGTCGAGCGACCTTTCGCAAGCAGGACACTGTTTGGAGGGGCCTCTGAAACGGTAGGGGTAAGGACTCATAGACGCCACCCTGAATCAAGAAATCCGCTGCCGCGTTTGCTGACTTGCCATAGTAAGGGCATCGTACCCGAAAGTCGGGTCATTGGGCAACGGGGAAGGGGAGATCGGTATCCGCAGGAATGTTGGAGTGACGGTCCAGGAGTCCGATCAGCGGCATCTTCAGGTTGTCTGAGAGGGCATGAGTTCTCTCGTCGGCCCCCCTCTCAGCGTCCATTTCCCAATCGTTCGACTGCCAGTCCCTCGCGAACGTCAAAGGTGACGAACAGGGAATGGGGGCCGCCGCACTGGCGCATGATGTCCTGGTGGAGAGCCCGCTCGTTGGGCCAGGGGTAGACAAAAACAACGTCGAAATCGCGCAATTCCATGTCCAACGAGTCGTAGGCGGGGGCATCATCCAAGGACGTGCGAAAATCGGCGTCGACCAGTTCGGTGTCGAGTTCGTAGTCGCCCGGCACGTAGCTCCCCAAGGCAAATTCGACCTGGGCGTTGTGTCTTCGGGCCAGCCCGTCGGCCAGTTCAATGAGTTTGGGCTCAATTTCGATCCCGTAGGCGTCGAAGCCGAGCTGGGCGGCCATGATTGCGACGACGCCGAGTCCCGAGCCCCATTCCAGGACGGTTTCTGCTTGTCCCTGCAACCCGGCGAGCGTCTGGTAGACGGCCCGGTAGTCCGAAGCGACGAAATTGAAAAACTCGCCTCGCTCATGAAGCCGGTCCCAGATGGCGCCCGCCTCGTCCCAGAGTTCTTCGAGACCCGGAAGGATTGGGACGTGAGTTGGATGATTCACAGATGGCTCGCTCACTTGGCTCAGGCTGCCGGTTCCGCGAGTGACGGGCCTTCGTCGTCGACCACGCTGTAGTGATCCGGCAGGGGGGTATGCGTTACTTCGTCGACCTCGTGGATCGCCTCGCTCACCTCCTCGCGGCTGCCCAGGTAGTAGCCGAAACCAACGGTGGCGATCACGACGGTAATGGTGCGGTAGGTCAGGGCCACAACGAGTCCCTGCCCCAATGCGATCGCGGCGCCGGATGCGGCGGGTACCTGCGCATACAACCAGTCGAGGCCCCCCTCGAGCGGCCCTGCGGGCAACGGGATCACTCCCAAGGCCGCACTCAGCGGACTGATCACGAAATGCATCCGCAGGGCAGGCACGGTCTGGTAGAGAGCACTGCAGATCAGGAAGATACCGATGGAGAAGAAGCTGTGGACGGCGACGCTCATCAGCGAGGCGCCGACCACCACGGGCCAGCGACGCCGGTACATGGCCAACGCCAGCAAAACCTTCTCCAGCGTGGGGCCGATCAGCGGGGTCTTGGCCAACAGACGGGTCGAGCCCCCGCGGGACAGGTCGGGCATGAGCACCGCGATCATCCCTGCCGTGCCCACAATCGTGATCGTGTGCGTCACTCGGCAGATCCAGCGAACCCACTCGTTGCCCGTCGCTGCGAAGCCGGTGAGGAGAATTGCCGCGGAGGCAACCACGAACAACGCATACAGCCCAATGATCCGATCCACGAAGACGCTGGCCACGGCCGCGGTCTTCTTACTGGGATGGTGCTGTGCGAGCAGGTAGGCTTTGAGCAGGTCGCCGCCGACGATGCCCATGGGCGCCAGGTTGAACAGGTACCCGAGGAATCCGAATCGCAGGGCTTCTCGCACCGTGAACGGTATATCCAGCGCCCGAACCAGGTAGCGCCAGCGGATCATGGTGAGCATCACGGCCGTACTGCAAGAGAGCAGGGCGAGCGCCAGGAGCGGCCAGTTCTTCGGTTGCCGGATCAAGTCGGTAAAAGCATCTTCGCGCTGTGCGTTCCACACGAGATAGGCGAGGATCGCCAGCGGCAAAACGATTTTGAAGACAAGAGTGAGGGCTTTCTTGGCCATACGGAAGTCCAGGAAGATCTAACGGATTGTCATTCCCACTCCCCCTCAGGATTCGGAAGGTGAGGGAGCAGGTGGGTTGAACGCGGCCGCACGCTTCTGATCGTCAATTTCGTGCTGAACGCGATCGAGATCGGCGTCAACCATCATTTGGACCAACTCGGCAAAGCTCACGGAAGGCACCCAACCGAGCACTTCTCTCGCTTTGTTGGCGTCGCCGCGAAGCGTGTTCACTTCAGCAGGCCGAAACAACTTGGGATCCACTTCAACGTGATCCTGCCAGTCGAGGTCGACGTGCCGGAAGGCCAATTCGACGAGATCGCGAACCGAATGCTTGATCCCCGTGGCCACCACGTAGTCGTCGGGACGATCCTGCTGGAGCATCATCCACATGGCCCGGACGTAGTCGCCGGAGAACCCCCAGTCGCGCATGGCTTCCAGGTTGCCCAGATAGAGCTTGTCTTGCACACCCAGCTTGATGCGGGCAACGCTGTCGGTAACCTTCCGGGTCACGAATTCCTTGCCGCGCCGCGGCGATTCGTGGTTGAAAAGGATCCCTGAGCAGGCGAAGATGTCGTAGCTCTCCCGGTAGTTGACCGTAATCCAATGGCCATAGACCTTGGCCACGCCGTACGGACTTCGGGGCCAGAAGGGAGTCTTCTCGGTCTGCGGTTCCTCGCGCACATCGCCGAACATCTCGCTCGAACTGGCCTGGTAGAAACGAATCTTCGGATCGACCAGGCGGACTGCTTCGAGCATTCTCGTCACGCCCAGGGCGGTGAACTCGCCGGTCAGCAGCGGCTGGAGCCAACTGGTCGGCACGAAACTCTGCGCGGCAAGATTGTAGATTTCCCGAGGCCTGATATCCCGGACCAGCGTGATAATCGAGAGCTGATCGAGCAGGTCGGCCTGGTGAAGGGTAATCTCACTCGTCAGGTGGCCGATTCGCTCGAAGTTCTCCGTGCTGGCACGCCGAACCATGCCGTGAACCTCGTAGCCCCGGCTGAGCAAGAACTCGGCCAGGTAAGCGCCGTCCTGTCCAGTGATTCCGGTAATGAGTGCAGCGGGGGGCATGGTCGACGGGTTCCAAGTCTAGCGGGGATTCAAAACACACAATCTGCGAAAAATGCACAAGCGGATACGAGAACCAACCGCGGCATTATATCACGTTCACGTCCCCCCTACAGCGCTGATTCTTTTGGTGCAAGGCGACAAGCCGACGCAGGAAAATACCAGAAAAGGTCGTCCCAGAAGAAGGGTCGAGAGAGAACAGCGTTTGCCCCTGCACTCATCAACCGATCGCAGTCCGCAATTCGCGGAAAATCGGCCAGGACGATAACCGGAACGCGGCGATCGACCGAGAGACGGCGAAGTTTGGATGCTTCTTTCTCGATTTCGCCTGCGGCGTCGAAAAGAACCGCCACAGGGGAATCAGACCGCGAATCGTCCTGAGCACGTCGCCAGCGGGGGGTGTACTCGCGTTTGAGACAGGCGGTCGCGAGCCAGTCGAAAACGTCGTATTGTTCGGTCACGATTTCGACCAGTCCGCCCCCTCGATGGCCCGGACGTGCCGCAATCGCCAAGCATCGCTCTTCCTCGCATGCCGTAGGCGGCAGGCTCCACGGCGACTCACCGCCCGCAATCAGGCGATTCAGCTCGCGATACGCCTGGGGTACCCACTGATGCCAGTAGACGCGAATCGTGCCGGACAACGGGGCCCCACTCCGCATCTCGCCCTCGCACCACGTTCCCAGCAGAGTCACGAAGCGTGCCAACGGGGCAACCCGCCGAAGCTGGTCGACCTGAGCGTCGGCAAATTCGCCCGGGTAGGACTGAACGACGACGACCACATCCGGGGTAAGCGATGCTTGCGCGAGTCGTCGCACGGCCGTGCGAATGGTTGGGGCGGTGAGTACCGTGCCCTGAGGCTCAAGGGTCGGCAACACTTCGCGAAATTCGGCGCGATCGATACTTCCAACGCAGAGGAGGACCACCCCTTCGTTTGCGCCAGCCATTTCAGAGCCCCATTTCCGCCTCGGCAATCACACGCTGAACGGCCCGGATGTCTTCTGCTGCTCGCAGAGCACCAAGCACGTCGGACAAACCGAGAACTCGAGCGAGCCGAGCCAAGGTGCGAAGATGCCCCCGATCGTCGACGGAACAGATCAGGAAAAACACGTCCGTCAAATTGCCGAATCCGCCCCCAAAGGGAATTCCACTGCTGGTACGCCCGAAGGCCATGAAAGGCTGCCCGAGGATTCCCGGCATGGGGCGCCGGGGGTGCAGCAAGGCGACGCCGTTTTCCATGGCCGTCGACTGCATGTCCTCTCGTTCGCGGACGGCATCGTTCATCTTCTCGGGATCCCAGAGATATCCCGTGCCAGCCGCCAGGTCGACCATGGCTCGAATCACGGCGTTTCGAGTTCTCGCCGCCAGCGGGACGGCAATTGCCTCCGGCAATAGCAGGTCGGCCAGGACCACGTTCTCCGCCTCCTCCGGCCCCCGATGTTCCCGCAAGACTCCCTCGACGTTCACCAATTCTTCTTCGTCGGCCAGGCCAATTCGCTCTTCGAGCCAGTGATGCACCTCGGCACGCGAGAATCGCCATTGGCCGCCGACTTTGCGCCCCGGCAGTTTGCCGCGATCCGCCAGCCGCGACACCTTTTGCGGTGAAAGGTGCAGGTAGGCAGCCAGACGATCGATGTCGAAATCCTCGGTGGGCATGGGGAGGAGTTGTTAGGGTTCGGGGTTCAGGGTTCGGCGAGAATCCAGAAACAACTTCGCCGGCTATTCATGATCTGGATTCCCGCCTTCGCGGGAATGACGTGGCAAATGGGAATGACGTGGCAAATGGGAACGAGGTGGCAAACCTCGCAAGTAACCATGGTCGCCTATTTTGCCGCCCTTGTCCAGATCAGATCCCGACTCGGTCTTGACGACCATCGGCACCGACCATTATTGTTCCCAGCCTGTGAATCCAAACCGCAGGCGGAGGCGTTCCATGCGAAACCAATGGAGATTACTCGGGGCACTGGGCACCCTGTGCCTCGTGGGCGTTCTCGGCTGCACAACCACCACGCCGACTCCGCCGCCTCCCGGGTACTACGTTCCTTACTGTCCTCCTGCCGGCTATCAGACTCAGACTCCTCAGGCCTGTGCCCCGGCCAACGCAAACGTCTGCAATCCGTGCGTGCAAGGTTGGCGACCGGCACAGTGAGTCAGAAATCCGGTTGGCAGATTCCACCTTCAGGCAACAGTTCGGCCAGGGGGCACTCGCCGCACTTGGGAGTCTTGCGGCAATGCAGATGGCCGACGCGGACGAGCAAGGCGTGAAACTCATTGTAGAGGGACGCGTCCTCCTCCAGTCCGCTCTCGAACAGGTCTTTGATCTCATAATAGCCCGCCTCGTAACCGATCCAGCCGTGGCGGGCCAGGACCCGATGGGTGTAGGTATCGACGACGAACGTAGGCAGCCCCCCCGCATAGAGGAGAATCGAGTCGGCCGTTTCCGGCCCGATTCCGTTGAGCGCGAGTAATTCCTCCCGCAGGACGCCAAGGCTGACGGAAAACATGGCGTCCAGGTCGCCATCGTAACGGTCGGCGACGAATCGAACGAGGTGAAGCAGGCGTTTGGCTTTGAGCCGGTAGTAACCGGCCGGACGAATGGGTTCCTGGAGTTCCTCCGCATCCAGCGGGGCAAGGGCATGGGGATCGAGCAAACCGGCGTCGGCCAGGTTCCGGATTGCTTTCTCCACGTTCTTCCAGGCGGTGTTCTGAACGAGAATCGCCCCCACCATGATTTCAAAGGGGGTGTCTCCAGGCCACCATTTCTGCGGGCCAAATGCGGTGAGGAGACGATCGTAAATGTCGCGGAGCGGAGCCATGGAGATACAGACGCTACTTGATTCGATGAAGGAGACTCTGTCATCATTCTAGTTTAGGCCGCATCCCATTGATACCGTTCCCCTTAGGGCCGCGGATTGGGAATTGTCACCGCCGTCGTGTCAGGGCCGCGGCCACTCAGCATAGATTGCCTGATTTGCCCGGCTGTTCCAGCCCGGCTCAAGCCGCTGGTCGGTTGCGGTCGAAAGGAAAGTACAATGGCCCAGGGCCTGTTCGTTGGAGCATACCAGCGCTGACAGCACGCCGGATACGAAGAACCCGATTGATGCGTGAAACGGATACCTCTTACCGCCAAACGGCATCGCTCGACGAAAGCTACTGGTTTCAATCCCAGCGCCCATTGACTGCCTTGGCGTTCATCGCACCCTTGCTGGTGGCCTACGAGTTGGGCGTGCTGCTCTTGGGACCGAACGCGATTCGCAACGGGGCCGACGTCTGGCTTCGTCAACTGCTCGAGGTGGTAGGCTTCGGACAGTACTTCCTGCTGCCGGTTCTGTGCATCTGTATTCTCCTCGGCTGGCATTACACAACCCGTCAGCCCTGGGGAGTATCGTGGCGGGTGCTGCAAGGCATGGCATGCGAGTGCATTGTGCTTGCACTGCTTCTACGCGTCATTCTGCATATTCAATCATCGCTTTTCGACCCGGCCTTGTTCTCGGGCGAGGAGGCCGTTCCTGCGGCGTTGTCCGTCGCATCGCAGGAAACCGTTCGGCGGCTTGTCGGTTTCCTGGGTGCCGGCGTGTACGAGGAACTCCTCTTCCGCCTGATTCTGTTCTCATCGGTCGCGTGGTTTCTCCGGCGGCTGGATGCCACACATTCGGTCAGTATCATTATTGCTGCGATTGCTACGAGCCTGTTCTTCGCCGCGGCCCATTATATCGGGCCTCATGCCGAGCCGTTTCATTGGCAAAGTCAATGGTTTTGGTTCACCTTTCTCTTCCGCACGTTGGCCGGCATCTTTTTCAGTGCCCTGTTCGTGCTGCGGGGTTTTGGAATTGCAGCCGGGACTCACGCGGGTTACGACATTCTTGTCGGACTTTTCTAGCGATCGGCAGGTGCCGGGCGCCGCACGACTCCTGAATCGCCGAGCGTTGTTCCACTCAGAGAACCGTGCGGCGTCCGGTGTCTCCATACTCAACGGGCGGCTGGCCGCGTAAAGCAACCTGATCGTGCGTTGTCAAGAGAGATTTCGCCAAGTTTGTCGGCGCGACGCATCAACAGAACCGCCCTTTGTATTTCTCGCGGCGCCGGCTTATAATGCGGCTGTGCGGCAATGAATGCCGCTCTCATCCTTCTATGGAATGTATGTCTCAACAGGGAAGGAATCGCAACTGTGCTCACCGTTCGACCAAAAGTGGCTGAACTCGTGTTTCAGCTTTATGGGCGGCCGTTGCATCCCGAGTTGTTTGAAGTTCATTCCCGTCGATCCGTCAAGCGCGGCGACTACGAAGCCCGCATTGAGATTACCAGCGCCGGCCATGTCGTCGAGTGGCGCTACGGCGGATTGACGCTCACCGAAGTGGCAACCAGCGCCCATCATCCGCTACCCAAGCGGCGGCGTTTGCTGTCCTATCGGCTCAAGGGACAACGCACCGATTACGTGGAATGCCGTGGAGGCGTTCGCTATCAAGTCGACTTCCAGTTGGAAACGCTTGAACCGGAAATCTTCTGGACCTTCCAGGAAGAACTCTGTCACGACGGAGAGAAGGAAGGCATGTTCCACAAGTTCGACTCCAGCGGGCGCCTGGCCCTGGGAGCGATCAGCTATATCAATATCGAGACCCGGAGCCGCTGTTTCCTCGTCCAGGCCTTCCACACCTTCCCCGACGACTACGCGATCGTCAAGAGCCAGTCGCTGATCGAACTGCCGTAGTTTCGGCGGGAAGCCGTCGACGAGTCGGTTTTCTGGCAAGGCCTCGCTTCTTACGATGCCTGCAGCCCAGCGCCCATGGAAGCAGCCGGCTCGGCCTGACCCGCCGCTTCGAAGATGCGGCCGGACCTTGGTCGATCACCGAGCGGCACACTTCTGTTCGTGGCTCTGATCGGACAGCAGCTCTACGAGGCCTTGGCGTCGGCCTGGATCTGCTTGAGCGATCGTCCGAGTTTCTTGGGCCGGCTGCCTGACGATCCGAGACGCGCGGGAGTCGTGCCCGGATCTTCTCGGAGAAAACCCATCAGACGTTGCTGAACGTTGTCTTTTTCCTGCGGAGTGCCCAGGCAAGTCACCGCGTCGTTGACCCCCAGGATCACCGACTCCTTGACACCATTGCGAAGCCAATCAAAGAAGTTGAAGTTCATCTTGCGTTCCTCCTGAACATGTCTGTCGGCTTGCCTCAGCGAAGCTGGTCCCGAAGCGTAGCGGAGCAACGGGACCCTGTCCAGACCAATCACGCGCCAGCAACGCTAGCCGCCGGCACTCGTCACTCGCACTGGGAATTCCTCATCCGCGGCAACCTCTGCATTTCCTGCCCCGATAGAGGGAGAGGTCGTCTTGGGGCCTTGCCTCGCGTCGGCGACGGAACCGGGCGACGGTTCTGGCTCCTCATCAGGGCCCCAGAACCAGACCACCTCGATCACCACGGCGATCGCCCAAACCACGGCAAATCCAATCGTTAACCACCAGAATAGCATTTCATCACCTCTTAATCGCTTTCACCGGCTGATCGCTCCAGATCGGGTTCCCGCATTCGTCGCAGATCTTGCTGGGACCGAAGGTGACGCAGGCCCAGATGGGTAGCCAGAGCCCAAGCGAACAGATCGACAACAGAAGATGCCACCAATGGTTGATGGGGTCGTAGTGGTAGTGAACTTCCTTGTTACAGTGATTGCAGCAAGCAGTATCGGATTTCGACATAACAGACACTTTCACGCGAGAGGATGATGTATTAGGCGGCGCCACCGGCAGACAACAGCCACGCGGATCAACCGCAGGGCTGCGTCAACCGCAATCGGAACACGCGCAACGGCCGTGACCGGCGCATGACGAAAAATGGCGAGAGAGAGAATCCGTCGCAGCGCTGGAAATCAGAGGAGCCAGCAACAGAATAGAACCCGGAGAGTCCGATGCGGATGCCTTGAGGACGTGGCACTAACCAGACAATCCTCAGAGCCGGTCAACCGATCGTGCCGAATGCCGCTTCGCGCCGACAACGCGACGGGCTTCCATTGGCTGCCCGCAACACTGCTCTCGCTCGGGTTATTCCGAGCGATTGCCTCGGGAAGGGGACGCGAGTCGTTACGTGAAGGCCCGGGCCCTCTGCGAGTCAAATCCGCCGGCAAATCGTCGTCGCTCTCACAATCGATCGAGCAACCGTCCGCCAGGTCCGTGGAGGCAGAATGGCTTCCGCCGAACAAGAAACAAGCCCAAAGCACCGTGGCGGCAAAGAGGCCCGGTACAGCACGAAGAAGCAGGCGGTAGGCGGAACGACAGCGCACGGGAGTGCTCACAAGGGGTGACATCACCATCACCAATTATCGGTCGCCCGCCGTCGCCGTCAAGAGAGAATGCGGCGGCTCTTCCCCTCCAAGTGGCGTAGGTGCGGTATCGTCTCTTCGGGTGATCCGGCCTTCTTCACGGGATGTCAACCACTTCGCCGCCGTCGATCGTGGCCATCGCCCGAAGATCTCCGGGCGCCCTGCCCAGCGGCAACTCGTGGGTCATGCCGTCGCAGAAGACGGTCTTGACGTGATCCGCATGCCCCTGCAACTCGCCTGCCTGGCCGGAATTGATGAGAAACGACATGGCGCCGCCGTCCAGGTCGCGCGGCTCCGTCCAAACGATTCTGGCCCCGTGGGCCTCGACGAACATGATCGTGTTGCTGGTGCCGTCCTTGATATCTGCCATACGTGAGGCCGATTCACCGTCGGACAACATGCCCGGCCCCACGATCATCGCATAACTCGTTGCATCGTAGTTGCTCAGCAGGTCGTCCGGACAGCGATACTCCGGCGGCATCAAGGGGATCAACGCCCGGTTGTTGGGGCCGTCCCAGGGCTCGTCGAAATCGTACTGATCGTAAAGATCTTTGCGGCCCAGGTAGGGCAACAACAACACCCGCCAACTGTGCATCGGCTCGCCGTCTTCGCCGGCCACGCAGGCGGGCGGAAACGTGCCGTACGCATCGTGGTAATTGTGCATGGCCAGTGCCAGTACTCTCAGGTTGTTGTCGCATGGAGTCGACCCCGTGAGGGCAGGGGCCGGCGCCGGAAGAGGAACCGCACGACGAACCGTCCACATCATCATGCCGCTGCAAACAAACAACGCGCCCAGTCCGACCAAAACCACCACGGCAATGATCGCCCCGCCGCCCGAGGCCGTGGGCGAGACGGTGACGCCGCCGCGACCGATTGTGGGGATCGTTACCGTCTTCCCACAGCCGGCGCACGGGCCGGACTGGCCGCTGTAGCGATCGTCGACATTCGTGCGGATTCCGCAGTGAGGGCACTCGAATTCAAAGGGCATGATGGGTCGCTTCTTCTACAATCGGTTGCCTACCGGCTGAAATCCTCTTCGATCACGTCGGCCGATTCGGGAACCGATTCTCCGCCCGCCCGGGTTGCCATGGCGCGGACGTCGCCGGGCAGGGCGTCTTCGCCGATGAACTCGACCGTGCCGTCGCACATCATCACGTGAGCCCCGCCGTCGTGTTCGCTCGAGATTCCACCCGTTCCGTTGATCCGGAAGTCGGTCTCTTCCCAAGGCAGGTCTTTCGGTTCCATCCAGTGGATTCCGCTGCCCGCCGTCTCGACCAGCAGGATCGTCTTGCCGACTCCATCGGTCACCTCGACCGCCTTGAGCGACTTGCCGCCCGGCGAGGCCCCCTCGCCCCCGACGATCATGACATAGCACGTATCGGTCGGCTCGCCCGACGAGTCGGCCGGACACTGGTAGATGTCCACCGCGGCATCGTGCAATTGGCGATTCGCTTCACCGTCCCAGGGCTGCTTCAGATCGAGCGACTTGTAGAGATCCTCTTCGCCCAGATAGGGAAGAAGCAGGGTGCGCCAACTGTGGAGGCGGTTGCCGGCGTCGTCGGTGGTGTAGGCCGGCGGGAGGCAACCATAGTCAGCCTCGTAAAGGCTGACCGCCGTGGCAATTTGTTCCAGGTTCGCCCGGCATTCCATTCGCCGCATCCGCTCCCACGAACCCGGCATAGACGGACCGAGCATCGTGACCAGCAAAGCATAGCCGGCCACGCACACGAGGCAGAAGGAACCTGTCAGCAAGCATCCGAGCCCGGAACGCCGCCGCGGCGGTCGCGGGACCAAGGGATGGGCTGCCAGGGTCGGCACGGTAATCACCTGCCCGCAGGCCGAGCACGGCCCCGACTGGCCCGCGAAACGTTCCGCCACGTCCGTCCGGTGCCCACAGTGGGGACAAGTGAATGCAATCGGCATGAAAACCACCTCCCATATATACGAATGTATATATGACACGATTATATTGTAAGGATTCCGGCGTCGATTTCAAGACGGTAATCGATCGAGACCAGGGCGATGCCTTCCTGTTTCAGCCGAGGGAAGAGATCGGTCAGGTAGGGATCGATTTTCCGGTCCCCGCCCCAAAGCCCGCCGCCATGGAGCCAGATCAGGGTCGCGAACCTGGGCCGGCCCTCCGGATAGTAGACGTCGAGCCGGCATCGCTCGCGTTCGAAGGGAGTTGCTTCCGCCTCTTGCTGCGGCAGATAGAAGATGTCCTTCTCAGACGCGTAGTTTGTGGGTGTTACCTGTTGGGGTTCCTGGGCGAGAAGGACGGCGCTGCAAGCAAGGCCGATCGTCCAAGACACCGCAAGAGATCTGAATAGCGATGGAACGCACATGGGTGTTGGTTCTGTCCTCTCTTCCCCGCAGGCAAGGAAACGAGTCTCTCAGGTTACCTTCCGGCGATCCAATATGGTAAGCGTCAGTGCTGCCGTCAACGAAGCGGCAATCAGGCACCAAAGGATGGTCAGCGGTTGTGCCCAGCCGGCCCAGAGTGGAATCCAAAGCGCCGGCATGATCACTGCGGAGGCGAGCCCGAACATATAGAAGTACTGGACGCACTCGAAAGCGCGGCCTCGTCTGCGGTGTCTTGTGACGGCCGACACGGAATATCCGGCAGTGGCGGTAACCATGAAGAGCAGCAGCAGTGCCGGAAGAACGCTCCAGATCGAATTGAACTTTCCGCAGAGTTGCGGCCCGCCGACAGCGAGCAGGAGGATCGCTGACAGAGCGACGAACAGGAACAGCATCCAGGTAAGACGCGACAGTTCGAACCACCACCTGGGGCGTGACACGGCCCACGGGCCCAGTCGCCTCAGGTTGTTCATGCCGTCAAGCGTGACGGCCAGGCAGCCAAGGGTCCCGGCAACGAGCCAGGTTGCCAGGGCCAGGTAGTTGAACAGCTTGACGGCCCCATTGCCTCCCAGAAGTCCGATTCCGCGACCAACAAAGATCAACGTCCCCGTCGTCGCGATCAAGAACATGGGCGGCCCCCAGCCCTCGCACGTTCTCATCCGCTGGATACCCGTCGGCCAACGACGTGGATCAATGGGGAGGAAGATGCCGAGTAGTTGCTGAAAGAAGAACGGCATCGTCATGCACTCTACGGACAAAGAGACCAATCCAGGAGTTCGATTCGGGCCGAGCCGATTTCCTCAAGCGATCGCATTGTACGCCGGTCGCACCGGATGGGGCAAGCCAACCAACTACAGAACGGTGACCATCGCGGCCAGTCGTTCCGCGACATTCAGAATCGCCTCTCGATCCGGGAGCCGCTGAAGAAGCAATCGCGGCAGACCCTCCGTTCCGACCAAGGTCCCCGCGATCTGTCCGGCCATCGAAGCGATGGTGTCCGTGTCGCCGCCGCAGCGGATGATTTCCCGGATCATCGATTCGAAGCCGAGGGTCCAAACGCGCTGAGCAGCCCACATCGCCATGGGCACACTTTCGGCCACATAGCCCGACGTGCCGTATCGCGAGGCGACTTCCAGCAGCGGCAACGTCGAATCCACTCCGGCCATATCTTCCAGCGTTTCCCGTACCCGCGAATCGGGAAGCAAAGGAATCAGCATGCTTATGAGGTCATCGCTTTGCGGCCAGCGATCTGTCCAAGCGATACGAACGGCCAAGGCGATCGCCAACGCCCCCACGTAGGCCTCTTCGTTGTGATGGGTGATGCGTGCGACGTCGCGCAAGGTGCGACGGTCGGCGGCATCGTCCAGATCCAGAAAGAACGCCAACGGTGCGATCCGCATGGCGGCGCCGTTGCCTGCCGCGCGTTCACCCTTGCTCCCGCAGAGTGCCCAGTGCCCGCCGGCGGCCAATTCGGAGAGGGCCTTGTAGGTGCTAGCCCCAATCCCGACGACCCTGCCCGCCTGGAAGGAATTGCCAAGATACCGGGCGATAGCGGCCGGATCCACGCATCCTTCGGCGACAATGGCTTCGCAGGTGGCCAGTGTCAGGATGGTGTCGTCAGTCAACAGCGGCGCGACGGTGGGATCGAGTTCGACCGGCGGCGATGCTCCCTCATACGGCGATCCGAACGAATCACCGATGGCACCGCCAAGGAGGCAGCCGAGGATGCGGTTCTCTTGATCTGCTTGCATCTTCACTCGCGGTCCTGCTGAATGGAGGATGTGGTCAAGCTTTGTGGTACCAGATTCTTACCCAGGATTCCCTTAGGCAGGCGGACGAAAAAAATCTACCAGTTAGACGCTCTAGGATGGGAAAAAGGCGTAGACATGTGGAGCAGAATCGCACTTGGCATGGACAACGGACTTGCCGCTCCACATGTCTACGCCTTTTTC
>JAAYAY010000425.1 GCA_012719125.1 Planctomycetaceae bacterium
TAGAAACGACGCCCAGAACGACCCTTCCCCCGGCTCGATTTCCTTGTCATGACACACTCCTTTGCTCCCCAGTATAACGGCTGGAATAAGCACTTGGAGTGTCTGTCAAACTGGAGCCACCTCATTGAACAAGCCAGAAGTAATGCCACCATTAACGGTGGGTTGTCCCTGAGTGCTGTGTCTGTCGGAGGCATGCTGGCAAGTGTTTCGTCCTTGTTTCCGGTCCCGCTTGGCTACATATCAGGCGGCTTCGGGGCGGCAATGCTAATTGGCGGAGTGGTGTTGTCATGGACAACGCATCGCTTTGGCTGGCCACCGAAAAAGCATTAGTCATGGTATCTTCAGAATACGGTTCGAAGTAGCCCGCCAAGTCCCCAGACGCAACTCTTCAATTTGATCGTCACGGCGTCGATCATCCTTCTTCCTGCTTGGCAACGAGGCTGGGAATCTGCCTGTGAGCAGGGCCAAGCTGCTTCGGCCAATTCGTTAGTTCTTCAGCAGCCCTCTGAATGACGCAGGTGTGAGGTAAGTAGGCCACGCAAAGAACCTCTTATACGAGGGAAGGCGAACGGGCACGCGATGTGGGAAAATGGGCGGGCTGTCAAATCCTTCCGATCGTAGCGATTGTGACGGCAATCACCGCAACTTGTTCGGGTTGCCGGCATTGGGCGAAAGGACCGGGACGAAGTGTCGGCACCCCCTCAAAAAATCTCCAAAGAATTTTCAAATTCCTAACTGCTTGCTGCGCCTGGATTAAGGGTCCGAGAAGAGTCGCCTGTTAAACCTTGCGGTTTGCCGATTCGTATTTTTTTCGGCAGACTCATTTGGAGAGGCAGATTGTTTCTCCGCGAGCGACGTGCGTGCGCGCTCGGCTGGCAGTTTCCGCTTTCAAGGAAGTTTGTTTCCGACAAGGTGCTCCGCCATGAGTCGATACACCTTCTCCGTGCTTGCATTGCTGGTAACCGGTTGGGCCCTGCCGGCCGAGGCACAGCTCGTTTGCTGTGAAGGCCCCACGTACAAGATCGTCTACCAGACCGTCTACGACGAGAAGCAGGTGACCGCCTACCGGATCGAGTACGACACCGTCTACGACGAGAAGCAGGTGACGACCTATCGGCCGGTTTGGGAAACCAGCATGCAGGAACGCCGCTACAGCGTATCGAAGCCGGTCCAAGAGACGTCGATGCGGGAGGAGTTCCGCACGGTCAAGAAGCCTGTCTGGGAAACCGTGATGCGCGACGCCAGCTACACGCGAACCCGCTGGGTCGAGGAGACGGCCGAACGCGAGGAACGCGTGATCGTCAACAAGCCCGTTTGGGAGACGGCCGAGAGGCAAGTCTGCCAGACCGTGATGAGGCCCGTGCAGGAGACAGTCTACCGGAACGAGTCCTATACGACGTATAGTCCCGTCACGACCTGCCAGACCCAGTATGTCGATCAGGGCTCTTTCCGCGATCAGGTCGAATTGACGCCGGGCATTCCCCGGAACCGGCTCGCCTGGTCGTCGCCCGAACAGCGTTGGGATCCCGTCCGAGGCATGTATGTCACTCAGCCGGCCGGACTCTACTGGAATCAAACCCAGCGAGGCCGCTACGAGGTCAAGAAGGTCTGGCAGCCGAATATCGTGGCTCAACAGGTACCCGTGACGACTATGGTCCCGCAAATCGTTTCGCGTCAGGTGCCGGTCGAAGTCTGCACCTACAAGCCGGAAACGGTCTGCCGCACCGTGCAGGAACGGGTCTGCAAGATGGTCCAGGAAGAGGTCGTCCGCAAGGTGCCCTACACAGTCCGTAAACCCGTCTGCGAGACGGTCGAGCAGCAGGTGCCGGTCCGCGTCTGCCGCTGGGTTGAAGAGCGTCAGGTCCGCCGAGTGCCCGTGACTACTTGCCGAATGGTTCAGGAAGAGAAGGTCGAGCAAGTGCCGGTACGCACCTGCCGGATGGTCGCCTTCGAGCAGACCGTCCGCACGCCCCGTTGCGTGGAGCGGCGGGTACCCGTCACGTATACCTGCCGCATTCCGCGAACCGTCTGCTGCCGCATTCCGATCGATGCCTGCGGCAACCCGATCGACATGGGCGCCGCCGACTCCTCCCCCAGCGATACGACGCCCTCCGAAACGCCGAGCGAGAGCCAACGGCCCACGCTCGCTCCCAAGGCCGAATCGAGCGACCCGGCCAGCCAGGTCCCGCAACTCCCACTGCAACAACTCCCCGGCCCGGTCGATCCGGAAAAGGGCGTCTAGCGAAGAAGTTAGACGTCCGAAGGGTGTAGCCGATGGCCGCGTCAGAGATCAAGGTGACTCCAACACCATACCAGGAAGTGCAAGCCTTGTTGCACTCCGACGCGCTGCGTGCCGTGGAGCAGGCCATCGCGTCTGAGACCGGCAGCAGAATCGTCGAGGATTACTCCACGGCCTGCACGACCTACACGCAGGCCGACATGAGCGTTTCAGGCATGACGGTCGGCGAAACGGAAGCCCTGCTGCTGGCGAAGCGTGATCAGATCGTGAGATTTGGGATCGCATTCCTTCGCGACCAGGCGGCCGCGGACGACTCGGAAGAGTACCCGGAGGGGGAGGAGCAAGATCCCTCTGAGACGGTTGAAGTGCACGGCCTGGGTGTGGGGTTCGGTGTCAAGTACGCGATTTTCTACAACTTCTTGGTCCACCGCACGCCGGCAGAACTCCTCGCGTACCTCAAGAACCGGCGCATCCCGCACCATACGCGTTTCGCGCAGGAGTTACGTCGGCTGTTCGATGCCGTCCGGGAAGGGGACGCCTGACCAGCGCATCCGCTACGACTCTCGTCTGGAACATTGCCGCCCTCGCTGCGGTGAGCGTCGTTTCTGCCGCACGCCCGGCTTCGTCGCTTGAACTTCCCCCGCCCGCCGACGAGAATGGTCTCTGAATAACCAATCGGAGATGTCCCGCACGCCGCTGCTTGCTTGTCAAGCAGTGTCCCTTCCAGTTGTCTCCACAGGCACTGCCTGGAGTAAGTTGGCACACATCGAGCCAAGAACACCGCACGAAGATCCACCATGCCCAAGTACTTCACTCGACGCCAGTTTGTGGCAGCCACAACCGTTCTGACGGGAGGCGCACTGGTCGCCGCGAAGTCAGCATCTGCCGACGCCGACAATGCCCCCTCGAAACCGTTTGTGATCGGTCTCAACATCGGCACGATCCGCGGATACAAACTGTCGCTCCCCGACCAGATCGAGGTGACGGCCAAGGCCGGCTATGGGGCTATCGAGCCGTGGATCGGCGATATCAGCAGCTTCGTCGACCAGGGCGGATCGCTCAAAGACGTCCGCAAGCGGATCGACGACGCGGGTTTGAAGGTCTCCAGCGCGATCGACTTCTCCCAGTGGGCCGTGGACGACGAAACGGCCCGGACCGCCGGGCTGGAGAAGATGAAGCAGGCCATGGGCCTGGTGGCCGAACTGGGCGGCACCCACATCGCCGCCGCTCCCTCGGGCATCAATCGCACGCCGGGCATGGATCTGTTCGCCATTGCCGAACGTTACCGGGCCGTGCTCGAATTGGGCGACGAGATGGGCGTCGTCCCCCAACTCGAGTTCTGGGGCTCTGCCCAGACTCTCGGCCGGGTGGGCGAGGCGGCGCTGGTCGCCATGCACGCCGGGCACCCCAAGGCCTGCCTCCTCTTGGATGCCTACCACATGTACAAGGCAAACTGCCCCTTCGAGGGACTGAGGCAACTCAACGGCGCCCAGATGGTCAACTTCCACATCAACGACTACCCCGCCGATCCGCCCCGCGAACAAATCAACGACTCCGACCGCGTGTTCCCGGGCGACGGGATCTGCCCGCTCGCCGAGGTCCTGCAACTGCTCCGCCAGATCGGATTCCGCGGCGTGTTGTCCCTCGAGATCTTCAACCGCAGCTATTGGGAAAAGTACGACGCCCTGACCACCGCTCGACTGGGTCGAGAGAAGACGGCCGCCGTCGTCCAAGCGGCGTTCGGATAGGAACTACTACCGAGGCTCGCACCGTGGTGTAGGACAGGATTGCATCCTGTCTATCCTGTCGAGACAGGTTACAAACCTGTCCTACAGGTGCCATGACGCCCAACTACTCCTTCTCGCCCTCCTCAAACGTCAGCGCCGCCGAATTGATGCAATAGCGCAGGCCCGTCGGCGGTGGACCGTCGTTGAACACGTGGCCCAGGTGCGCGTCGCAGCGGGCACATTTCACCTCCATCCGCAACTGGCCGTGGCTGCGGTCGATTGCTTCGGCAATGTGGCGAGGCTCGAGCGGATACCAGTAGCTCGGCCAGCCCGTGCCCGACTCGAACTTCGTCGTCGAATCGAACAGCGGCAGCCCGCAGCACACACACTGGTAGACGCCCTTCTCATGGTTGTTCCAGTAGCGCCCCGTGAACGCGGGTTCGGTGCCCTTCATCCGCGTCACCTCGTACTGCTCGCGGGACAGTTGCGATCGCCATTCCGCATCCGACTTGCGGATCTTCTCGATGGGCTCCGGCTCCTTCTTCAGCTTCTCTTCGAAGACCTTCTTGAACTTCTCCAGTTTCGGGCGGATGTAGACGTAGCAGTATCGCTGACGCCCGTTCCGCTCGTAGTACTCCTGGTGATAGTCTTCGGCCGGATAGAAGGCCTCAAACGGAGCGATCTCCGTCACCACCGGCGAGCGGAACATCTTCGACTGGTTGATTCGCTGCTTGTAGAAGACGGCCAACTCCTTCTGCTCTTCCGAGTGACAGAAGATCACCGAACGATACTGGGTCCCCACGTCGGGCCCTTGCCGGTTCAAGGTCGTCGGGTCGTGGGTCTTCCAGAAGACCTCGAGCAGATCCTTGTAGGAAATCACCTGCGGATCGAAGGTGACCTGCACCACTTCGGCATGCCCGGTGCGCCCCGTGAGTACCTGCTTGTAGGTTGGATTCTTGAGCTGCCCCCCGCTGAAGCCCGACACGGCCGAGTGAACGCCCTCCAGTTGCTCGAACACCGCTTCCGAGCACCAGAAGCAGCCGGCCCCAAACGTGGCCGTTTCGAGCTTGGCCGGCGACTCGGCCTGGGCACCGTCCTTCGGTTCCTCCTTCTCGACCGAGTTGTTGGCGGCCGGAAGCAACGCGGGCAGAAACAACAGGCACGCCGCGGCAATTGGCACAAGGCGGCTGGGAATTCTCCATGTCTTCGATGGCGTCATGAAACTCACCTCTCCACGAATTCAGACCGTCGGGGAGCTATTTCTGACAGGTTCGTATGGAATTATCCACGACCCGCGTGCCCAAGACACCACTCAGGCGGCCGGCAATCAGTCCCGCCAGCAGCCGCAGGCCATAACGCCTTGTGAATAAAAGAAGTGCGGCGATTGCGCGAGGCTACGAATTCTCATTGCGGCGGCTGCCGTCCGGGTCGACTTGTTCGTCGCAGCCCTTGTCTACGAACGGGTTTCCACTGCGCGGGCCAACCAGGCGGTAGCCCAACTGTCGCCAGACATAAAGGAGCAAAAGGGTCGTCGCCGACACTCCGGCGCCGAACGAGCTTGTCACGAGCATGGCTTCCCACACATCCGGCCCGATCGGCCCGTACCCCATTTCGAGTACGGTCAAGGCGATCCAAGGACCTGCCAAAACGACCACCGCCAGCAGCACCGCTGCCCCGGCCCGTCGCCGGTCGGCAAGTGTCAGCCAGATACAAGGGATGCAGATCATTGCCGAAAACGTTATGAACACGGCCACCCCGAAGAGCATCCCCAGAATCTCAGCGAGGCTCGGGCCGACCATGGAATCGTCCTGCGGCAACGAGTAGCGCAGCAGGATGAAGATCCCGCTGACGACGACGGGCCCCGCCAGCAGGTAGCGCAGGCCGAACTGGGTCTCCGGCCGGTCTTGTGCAGAAGCACGAACCTCGTTGGGGACTGCAATCCGTCTCTTGGTCACGCGGCGTACAATCCCCAGTGGGGCTAACAGGCAAACATACATGCCAAAACTCAACCCAATCACAAGCACCGCCACGCTCAACGGGAACCCGTCGTCCAGAATCCGAAAGCCAACAACGAGCGTGCACGCGGCAAGCAGTACGAGGCCGAGAGTGACCGGAATTCGGTACTTGAGCGGCGAGCCCCCCATCGCGCCCCAGATTGCCAGCACGCACACTTCGGCGATCAGTCCGCCGGCGCAGAAGTAGGCAATACCTACCATGTGATAAGAAGGAGACATGTTCTCGAACACGCTGGGAACCAGCAGATTGGCGAGGGCGAAGGTCCCCGTGACGGCCGAGAGCACGATTCGGCGTTCTCTTCGGCGTTCGATGTCGGTCAGCATAAGACGGACACTGGCATAGTGAAGGCAACTGTTGATCAGAGATAGCAGTGGGGCCTCGGTACTAGACCTCACCGATAAACGGATTGTATTGTTCGGCCTCGCGATCCAATTGTGCGGCACGGATTCTGGTTCGGCATGCCCAGCCGACAATCACCCCAATTCCACCGTTGGCGATCGCAAAGATGATCAGCCCGGGAATCCCGAAGATGTTGCCGAAGTTCGCGCCAACTACGGCAAATGCCAGCCCCAGGACCATTGGGGAGAGACGTTTTCGTGCCGCTCTCCAGCCTTCGCTCGTCGCGCTGCAGTACACGCCGGTCGCAAAACCTCCGTCGAGAAAACCCAGGAATCCGATCGCGAACACGGCAGCGGGATGTCTCGTAAACGTCCATACCAGGGCACCAATCGCGATACCGGCAAACAGGCCGACACCCACGCCGGCCATCGTGATGGCAAACCCTCGCAAACACCCGAGAGGAGGATTTTGTGGCACTCGTGCCAACGTCAAGAACGCCTGCCAGCACTCCAACACTTCTGGGGAGTGCCCACATCCGATTGTGGTCTCCGGCGTATGGATCACCACGCCTTGGCGAAGGCCGCTGTAGAGGCAGACCTCATCGACGAAGGTCTTCCCGTAGTACCAAGTGCAGTCTTTCAATTCTGCTGTCTCCGTCCGCTCAGGAGCCGCAATTTCCAGTTGGCCAGCCTCAACTTTCACAGTTCTCGGCAGCCGTGATCGGTGCTGAGACGCAGTTACCCACGCTTGCAGCGAAAGGAGCAACACGAATCCGCCGCCGAACAGCAACAGAAGCGCTGCAATCAACTGAATCGTGTTTGCATCACCGGACCAGATTGCGATGGCAAGGGGCAGGCCGAAAACCAGGCCGATAACCAGGAGAACCGGCTTTCCAACATACGAAAGGTACGTCCACGCTCGAACGTCCTCTGGAGACACCATGTCTTCCAGCCTCCCGCCCGACGAAACGATCTCAAGCAATTTCGGAGAGGCATTTTCCACGCATCGCCGACAATAGCAGCGGTTGTCCCAAAGCTGGATCAACTCGCTTGAAACGGAACTTGCGCAGGACGAACACCGTGACAAACCGGTCATCAGGACTCCGTTGTGCCGTTACGGCCTCCGAGCGGTTACTTCTCCATATGGCAGCAGATTGTCCCAAGCCGAGAATTCCTCGAAACGGCAAGCGAAGGTTGAAATAAACAGTACCTGACTCCTGCCATCTGGAAGAGGTAGCCAAACGTCAACAGCTTACGCCCTTCGCCGTGGCGGTGCAATCACTGTTCCATGGTCGACTGTCGGCAAGGAAGCGTCTCTTGACAAGATTTCGCTGGAGTTCGCGTCAGAAACCTTAGTCCCCTTAAGACATCACACATCCACCCACTGGAAAGTTTCATCCGTGTTTCATCGGTGTTTCATCCGTGGCCGATTCCTCCAGGCCTCGCATCCGGGCCCACCTGCTTGACGTCCGGCGGAACAACCACTTAGAATTCACGCCGATCCGTAGCGGCCCGAGCGAGCCTTCGCTTTCCGCACCGGCCGCCCCGTACCCATCCACTCGATCGAGATGAAATGAGGTGTTTCCATGGCCGACAAGCAATTCAATGTGGCGATCATCGGACTTGGTTTCGGGGCGGAGTTCATCCCGATCTATCAGAACATCCGGGGCGCCAATATCTATGCGATCTGCCGCCGCGACGAAGCGAAATTGCACAAGATCGGCGACACGTTCGGCATCGAGCGGCGCTACACGAAGTACGCCGACGTCCTGGCCGACCCGGGAGTCGACTTCGTCCACATCAATTCGCCCATTCCCGACCACGCCTGGATGGCGATGGAAGCCCTCAAGGCGGGCAAACACGTCATGTGCACCGTGCCCATGGCCACGACGATCGACGAATGCCGCCAGATCTGTGAACTTGTCCGGCAGACCGGCCTCAAGTACATGATGGCTGAGACGGTCGTCTACAGCCGCGAGTTCCTGTTCATCAAGGAAATGTACGAAAAGGGCGAACTCGGCAAGATCCAGTACATGGCCGCCTCCCACCCGCAGGATATGGAAGGCTGGCCCGAGTACTGGGAACGGATGATCCCCATGCACTACGCCACCCACGTCGTCAGCCCGGTGCTGGGCCTCGTCAAAGGACGGGCCGAGTACGTGAGCTGCTTCGGCTCGGGCACGATCAACCAGCAGCTTGCCGAGAAGTCGGGCAACCCCTGCGCCGTCGAGTCGTGCCACATCAAGATCAAGGACTCCGACATCGCGGCCCACATCTGGCGGTTCCTCTTCGACACGGCCCGCCAGTACCGCGAGAGCTTCGACGTCTACGGCACGAAGAAGAGCTTCGAATGGACGCTGGTCGAGGGCGAGGAGCACGTGATCCACACGGCCAAGAAGCCCGAGCCGGAGATCCCCAAGCGGGTGACCGTTCCCGACTACGCGCACCTTCTGCCGGAAGAAATCCGCAAGTTCACCCGCTCGATCCAGGACGCCGACCACCTCTCCTTCATCCAGGGCGGCGGACACGGCGGCTCCCACCCGCACCTGGTCAACGAAATGGTCAGCGCCCTCGGCGATGATCGCGATCCCTGGCCCAACGCCGTCACCAGCGCCAACTGGACCTGTGTCGGCATCTGCGCCCACGAGTCGACGAAGCAGGGCGGCGCGATTGTGAGGTTGCCCGAGTTCACACTGGAATAGGGCCGAAACCACACAGGCATCGAGCCATGCACTGGCGTGAGATCATCCAGAAGTACCCGGTCAACGATCACACGCGAAATTCACCTTGATATCCCGGCGGATACAGTACTTCAAATCGGCCACCGTCTACACGACGATACGCAGCGACCATTGTATCAAGGAGCTGCGATTCCTGTAAAAGCGGCTTGCAGAGTTCCAAAGCACCTTCTGGATCCCGGGTCAGGACGAAGATGTCGATTGCATCACCGATCTCGTTGCCATCGACAACGTGATCAGCGTGTTCATCATTCGTTGCGTTTCCAATTGCCTCGGCAATGTCGTCCTCAATGTCCGCGCTGGTTAACGCCGACTCGGGCGGGAAATGCAGTACGAGCAAGAAGGGATGGTGCATACGCTTGTGTTGCTGGATGACGTCCAACCTGCCCGATGGACACTGTTCCGAGGTGAGCGAATCACGATCCTCTTGCGGCGAAGCCGCCCGGACGTTTTTTCGGCGACGCCAACTGAAGTAGTCAGATGCAATCCGGAAAAACGTCCGAGCCGACATGCGAGGGCTCAGGCGAGCGGCTTGTCCGCACCGCCTGCAGCCGATGGTTGGCTCTCCGCCTCCATTTCCTCCAGAATCTCGGCAGCGTCCCTGACCATCTGGACGCAGGTCGTCTTGAACAGGTCCCGTTCTTGCGCCTGTTTCATACCCTCGGGGGTGCTGATATCGCAACCGAGCAGTTCCCGACAGCAGATCGATGCGTTGCGCTGCTCGAATCTTTTGGCGAAATCAACGACGCGCTCATACACTCCCGCCCGGCCGGCGTCCGGGCCACAGTCGCTTGAGCCATGCCGGAGGCCCAGCACCATGAATGCGCCGGTTACCGCGCCGCAGGTTTCGCCGCGTCGCATGCCCCCGGCAAAACCGGCGGAAACCCGCAAGGCATGCTCGTGCGGCAGGCCGAGCGGTGCCCCGTAGACATCGAGAATGGCTTGCGAACAGGCGCATCCACCCCGAAACATTTCCACGGCTTTGGATACATCGCTCATCTGTTCGTGTGTCACAAGGAAGTCGACCATGTTCAATGCGCAACCCCAAACCATCAACTGGGCGCAGCGCTGCACAACAACGCCCCCGCCAACGACGACGATTCTAGCACTCAACGCGTGTGGGTGCAACGCTTCAGGTTACCTTGCTCATGAACACTCCCATCCAAGATCGAGGCAAAATGTGCGCAATATCATCCCCCCGCCCAGAAATCGACACCAAACGAAGTGGTCAGATACAACCCGGCACATTGACAAAGAAACTCGACTCAGGAGAGAATACGGCAAAGTCCGGTCTTTCGAGCAGTCGACCATGCTACTCGTTCGCGTCCTCCATTCTGGAACTGGTGCCGAACCACGTTCTCTCCTTCTCACACCATCTGTCTACCGGGATAACGTCCTGGCCGAGGATCGCACATGTCATCTTCCTCGCGTTCCGAGTCGAACGGGCCCTGTCAATTGCCGTGCTCCGGTATCAACCAAAGCGATAGTCCTGCTCCACACGAGCCGTCGATAGTGGGTACGTTGGAACCGCAGTCGGGGACCATTTCGCACTCCGTCACGCCGACGGTTGTTCCGTTTCGACGACTGGTCGTTCAGGCATGGCAGGCCTACAAGTGCCGATGGGGCGTGACCTTCGGAATCTTGCTGCTCGCGCTCGTCTGTGCGGGAGTCATTGGCTTCCTGATTGAAGCACCGCTTCAGGGAGCCGCTAGCTCTCTCGCACTTGCGTCGGGCCTGCCCTACGTGGGATACGCTCTATGTGTCGTCTTTCTCATTCTGAATCTTATTGTCTCACTGCTGCAACTGATAGTACAGGTCTTTCTCTTGGTCGGCGTCGTGCGATGCCTGCTGAGTATTGCGAAAGGCGAACGAACTCGAATCTACATGCTCTTCAGCGGCGGAAGAAAACTCCCTCAGGCCTTGGGAGGGACTTTCCTCTTTCTGGGTACGACGCTGGCGGTCATGCTCCTCTTGGTCGGCGGAATTGTGGGGCCACTCGATGCGATGTCGCAAAGGGTCGACGTTCACTCGTCCGACGCATGGCCCTATGTCGCCGGGTTTACGGTATGGGGAGTCGTCTGGTTTCTCATTCTGGTCTGTTTCGCCGTGACCTTCGGGTTCTTCCTTCCCGTGCTCATCGAACGAAAGTGTGGCATCTGGGAGTCGTTCCGTGTCTCGCGACGAATCACGCGAGGAAACCGCTTTGTCCTGAGTGCGCTGGTTGTCCTCTTTCTCATGGTCGCATTTGGCATTGCGGCCGGGGCGATCTGGCTGATAAACGCTTTGGTCAGCGCGAACACCACGCCGTTCACCGTGGCGGCAGTACTGGCGAGCATCGTACTGTCTTTCTATCTGCTCTTCGTCGTGGCAGTGATTGTCCCCTATAGTGCAGTTCTCTATGTCACCGCGTATCTGGCGATGAGTGGACAAGAGCCAGACCTGCAGGGAACGGAGTCAACACGGGTGGCACAGACGGTTCCTCCAAAGTGAGCTAACCATCGCTTGCTGCGTCAAGGACTCCTTTGGCCGTCATTCCCGCGAAGGCGGGAATCTAGTCCGGCCTACCGAGTGTCTGGATTCCCGCCTGCGCGGGAATGACGGATGGGAGGACGGGAATGACAAGCGGCGCGGCTATCTTGATCGGAGCCGTGTTTCCACGAATCACGCAAGGCTATTCAGCGAATCTCTCGGCTCAGCCCGGCAATCGCTCGCTCGTTGCCTGTAACCCGCAGACTGAGACGATACAGGTCCGTATCCAGCTTGCGAATTTCGCTCGTGACGTCGTCGCGAGAGGCGGTCGGTCGGGCGTCCTTTCGGGCATCGCGCAGCTCGTCGCGGATGACATTCTCCATCCGACTCTCGACTTCTCGCATGGCCGCATCAAGCTGGCGTGTGAGACGGTCGGCGGTGACGAAATCGGAGGAGGAGAGATCGGGCGACGAGCGCGCGAGCGAAGACTCCGCGGCGGTCAGTCGCTCTTCGAGGTTCTGGATCCGCAGAGACAGGTCGTCCGGCAGACCGGTACCGCCCGGTTCCGAGACGCCCTCGCCTGCGGCGGCACGCCCTTGGCGATCCAGGCGAGCATACAGGGCGTCGACACGCTTGTTCAGCAGGGCGATGGACGGGAGATCGACGCCGTTTGCCGGATCGCTCCCCTGTCGCAGCCATCCTGCGCCCATCCCGCCAATCAGTCCCCCGACCAGGCCGATGGCCAGGCAAAGGAGGACCGAGACGTTTCGAGCGGGGACTCGCCCGGCACTTCTGTCGGCGTTGTCAGCGGCCATGTTCACGTCTCCCGGCTCAGTTGAAGCCCATTTCACGCAGCATTGCCCGGGCGAACCCCGTGCAGAATGGACATCAGGGGTGCAATTTTCGCGCCTAATGGCAACGTTGCCAAAGATGCAAGCCAAGTTGTGGAACGCAAACGGATTACGACTAATCTCCACGAGCGTCTCTCGGAATTGTAGCAGGAGACGTGTCATCGAAGCGACCGCACACGCCGTCAAACCGACTGCGCCACACGTTGCCGCGAAGCGAATCGGTCGACCGAAAGGAGCATCTGCTGGTGATCCAGGGGTTTGGTCAGGTAGTCGTCGCAGCCCACTTCAAGGCATTTCTCCCGGTCGGTGCTCATGGCATTCGCGGTGAGCGTATCCCCAGGCCCTCAGTGCCGCAGGATTGGCGTAGACGAGTCGTCCTGAAAGATCCGAGGTTACCAGCGCGCTGATAACCGAGAGAGGGTAACTACCGCCTGGGCTAGCAAGTCTCGATGGTCCAGGACTTGTGCGCATAGCGCCAATCAATGATACGTTGCGCGCTTGACCCGCATTGGGGTCGCCAGTGACTGGCTCATAGTCGCAGGTGGCACGGACGATTGTTCCGAAGCGAGCCTGCCAACTTCAGGTCACCCGCTGGTTCGTCCGAGGCGTGCCTCAATGCTGTCGGGGTCGCGCCGGCAATCGAGAATTGCCACAATATCCACTAACGACCCTTCCATCCGATAATAGATGGCGAAGGGAAACTTCTTCGACAATTTGCGGTGCAGGCCGTAGACCGTCGCGTGTATTCCTGCTTCTCGTTCCAGTCGTTCGAGATCCTCGAAAAGGCAATCCGTGAAGTAGTCACCGAGACCTGAGGTGGCTCCAGTTTGACAGACACTCCAAGTGCTTATTCCAGCCGTTATACTGGGGAGCAAAGGAGTGTGACATGACAAGGAAATCGAGCCGGGGGAAGGGTCGTTCTGGGCGTCGTTTCTA
>JAAYAY010000426.1 GCA_012719125.1 Planctomycetaceae bacterium
CCAATCGTGACTTGCGCAAGCAGTATGCGCTCCTGTTGGGCAAGCAGCCCGACGTAATCACCCCGGGCCAGATGACGTACCAACTCCGACGACTGCGCTTGCGCGGCTTCATCGTCCGGATTCCCAAGAGTCATCGCTACGAGGTCACCGACGCCGGTATCCGCACCGCCGTCTCCTACGCAACCAGCCTCTCGGCTATCCTCCGTCCCCTGACCGCTACCAACTCAACAAAACCGCAATCTGACAACGAAACCCTTCCGAAAATACTCCGCAAACTCCAGAGGCTCCTTGCCGAAATCCCTGAACTACAACACGCCGCCTAAAACTTGACTCAAACGCAACAACTTTAGGCAACTAAGTTGCCTAACTCACAAGGCGGATGTCACGCTGACCGACACTTGAAACGCTCACGACGTCAACGCTCAGGGCGTATCTCGTACTGGTGAGGAACCGGGATCCGTGCGCGCAATGCCTCTTGCTCCAACACGGTCACCTGAGCGATGACTTCATCGCGCTGTTCCCATTCCTTAAGATAAGTTGGCACCTGGCCCTCATAGTAGCCGGTCTTGGCCATCTCCGTTTCTGCATGCGTCCTGACGGCCGACAAATCATCGGGATCGATACGGCGGTGGCGCAGGAACCACCGAACACAGGCGTAGCCCCGTAATCTCACCTCCGCGCGGCGACGATTCTCGTTGATTTCCGCGACCTTTGCCGCTTGTTTCACCTGGGGCGCCGCCTCGTTGAAGGCCAGGTTGACTCCGTTCGACCACTCGGCTGCCGTGTGGCAGGCGACCGGTTCGCCGTCGATCAGCAAGATATGGGAGCCGTCGGCCAGTCCCTTGATCCGAACGACTTCCTGATTCAGCTTCTCCTCCAACGGAATCGCATTGAGAAGTCCACGTGCCTCCGCATCGACCGGATAGGGCAACGCCTTTTCGAGCACCGTGAACCTCCAGCCCTCGCCTTCGCGTCGAACGTCGCTGACCGTGGCATTCGCCGCTTCCGCGACGCGTCCCTCGCCTGCGTCAAATACGATATTCGACACCAGCGCCGGCGCGCCCTGCGCGTTCAAGAACAGCCACGCCATCATCAGGTTTCCGGGAAGGCCCGGATGGACTCGGTCCGGTCCGATGAGCGTGTAAGTCGGGTCGCTCTTCTGCTGCTGCAGATTGAATGCCGTCATGGGCCCGTGCAGGTCGATCACCTGGGCGTGGTACTTCGCGGCGAGCTGACGCACGAGTTCTGCGCATTTGCCCAATCCGTCGTTACAGCCCGGCTGGTTGTTGTCAAGCTGATTGACGCATGTCTGATCGAAGGGCGAGGGCGTCAGCAGCACAAACTTCGCGGAGGTCTCGCTGCTCAGACGCTCGAGCAATTTGTCCATATTGACGGCGTACCGATCGAGCGATGCCCGCTGAAACTCGAGCCGTTTCTCGTTGGGGTCGGCAACGTAGTTCCCGCGCCCCACGTCGTTCATCCCCAGTATCACGACAACCGTCGACGGCGACTTCGAGATCACGTCTTCTTCCAGTCGCCCCAGGGCACCGCCGGCACTGTCGCCGGCAATTCCGGCATTCACGACATGGATCGTACGGTCGGGGAAGCGGGTCAGATAGTAGGCGTAGATCATGCCATGATACTGGCGGCCGTGGGTGATGCTATCGCCCAGAAAGCACACCGTTTCGCCGTCCTGGAACAGTTCGGCCCGGACACTGCCGGCCAACAGGAAGACAATTGCCAGAACAGCCGAAAGCACTCGTTTCATTTCGATCTCCTTGTCAACCTCGCTGAGCGTTCAAACGGGGCCACTTGCCGATTGACTCCCGGCCTCTTTGAGTCAACCGGATCCCGCTTCCGCACACAAACATCGGATCGCAAGCTCAGGCTCAGGCGAAGACATCCACGCTCAACCCGAGCATGTCGCCCAGGGCCTTGAGCTGCTTGGTATAGTCGCCGTAGACCCACTGCAGGTGGTTGCCGTAGATCATCCGTCTCCGCAAGAACTCGTCGGTCCGGCCCTCGGGCGGCTCGATGACGGCCTCCACCGAACAACCGAGCAGGTCCTTGTCCCAGCCGCTGGCTGCGACCAGCGTCCCTTTGAGGACCAATAGCTTGGTAGCGGTCGGATCGACCCGGGCGACGGTGACCGTCTTCTCCTCGTTGTTCATGAAATCGATCACCGCCTTGGTCCCCCAGCCCTGCTCCACGAACCGGCCCAATTGATAGGGCAGGCCGGGCCGGTCCAGCCCGTTCATCTTCATGCTCGGGGCGCTGTGGTTGATGCGGAACGTGCCGCCGGGTCTCGGGTCGGAGTTGCCCTGGTGGCACGACTTGTTCGACACGCTCATCAACATCCGCAGAGCCAGCAGGATCCCAAAATCGCCCTCACACGACGACGCGATCCCCTCGTTGCCGAATATCGCGTGTTGCAGGCAGGGCACCACCAGCCATTTCTGCGGCAGCAGGCTGGGGCAGAACTCGAAGCAGTCGATCGTGAAGGCGTTGCACCCATGCCGGGCCATGAGGCTCCGGATGCACCTGTCGAACACCATGCTGCGGACGACCAGGTTCTTTTCGAGGAACGACCGATCGGCCTTGCGAACCAACTCCACGGCGGCCTGCTCGGCTGGACCGGATTCGGCTTCATCGCCCAGCATCCGTTCCATCTCGCGGGCCATCTCGCGATACGTGATATTCTTGACGGTGACCCCGAGCCGGGTCCGCAGCTCGTCGAAGTCCCAAACGGTGTCGGGCGAGAACGACGGCACGCCGTCCGTGGGATAGAGGACCGTCGTGTGGCGAAACACTTTGCGCGCCCGCAACAGCGAAAGCACCTCCGCAAGATCCATGTCCTCGCCCGCGACGTAGACCTCGTTTCCCTTGGCCAGCGTGTAGCCGGCAATGCTGATGTTGCGGCAGTTGAGACCGTTCAGAACGATCGGCTTGCCGAACATGTCGCCGATCTCGTATGCAGCTCGGGCATTGCCTGAGGCGATGATAAAGAAGACGTCGGTCTCGTCGGCGTCGGCACGGAGTTTCGCGATCTGGTCGGGCTTCAACTTCCAGTCTTCGGAAAACGTCATGTGGACCGGCTCCAGCAGACGCACATCTCCCGCCCGGCCGAGTTCCTTCGTTGCCAGTTGCTTCGCCCAATCGGCGAACCGCCGCTCGGCATTGGCCTGTTCGATTTCGGGTGTTGCAGACGTCCATCGACAGGGGCCCTGCCAACTGGCGCTGTGGATGATGTTCGTCATGACGGGCTTCACGCAGAGCTTGACGTCGCGGGGGTGGCCGGGAATGTCGACTGCCGCACCGCCCGCGGGCGACTCTGCCCCGGCAATCACTCCCTGCAATGCCGCACCTGCCGCAATCGCTACCGAGCCCGTTGCCAAGAAATCTCGCCGGTTCATAGCAAATCTCCCATACCGTGGTCGTAGGTCAATTATGTAGCCTCGCGAAAAACGTGACAAAGGAGCAATGCCACGCCTCGGTGGCGGCGGCCTCGCCGGGTTCAGGCTTTGTGTCGACATTTCCCGGACGACCTCAGCGCGGCTGCCCAGCGACGCTAGAGGGTAGACTGCTGGGCAGTCTCCGTCAAGATGCGCACATTGGTCTTCAGTAGCCTCTTGTGTTGAGCGAAGAACGAAACGTAGATTCCCTTCTCCCCCCAATTCGAGAGAGGCTGGCGGGTTGCAGGCGAGGCAGTGACAGATACGGCACCTGGGACCAGGCAGTTTCATGGAAGGTATGACCGGCACAGACCTCGCTATTCTCAAACGGAGAGAGTATGATCAGAGCTGTTGCCTGTACCCCACTTTGCTTCAGGGAGAGCCCAATGATCACGCGCGCGCTATGCCGTTCGTTTCTCAAGGGAGCGTTGCTCGTTGCTGCAACGCTTTCTCTAACCCTGATTCTTGTTGCTCCGGGACATGCGGAAACGCAAGAGCAGCGCAACGAGCGCATGGCCTGGTGGCGCGACGCGCGGTTCGGGATGTTCATCCATTGGGGTGTCTACGCACTGCCGGCGCGGCATGAATGGGTCCGGAATCGCGAACGGATCACCAACGAGGACTACCAGAAGTACTTCGAGCACTTCAATCCCGACCTCTACAATCCCCGCGATTGGGCCAGGATGGCGAAAGAGGCCGGCATGAAGTACGTCGTCCTCACGGCCAAACACCACGAAGGCTTCTGCCTGTTCGACTCGCAATTCACCGACTACAAATCGACGAACACCCCGTGTCACAAGGACCTGGTCAAGGAGTACGTGGAGGCATTTCGCGCCGAGGGCCTCAAGGTCGGCTTCTACTATTCGCTGATCGACTGGCACCATCCCGACTACGTCATCGACCGCATCCACCCGCTGCGCCCGGTCGACAAGAAAGATTTCACCGCGGAAAACTTCGCCAAGCTGAACGAAGGCCGCGATATGGCCAAGTATCGCCAATACATGAAGAACCAGGTCCGCGAACTGTTGAGCAACTACGGCAAGATCAGCATCATATGGTTCGACTACTCTTTCCCCGGCGAGTTCGGCAAAGGCCGCGACGACTGGGATTCTGCCGGACTCTTGAAGCTGGCCCGTGAACTGCAGCCCCATATCCTCGTCGACAACCGTCTGGACCTGCCCGGCGAAGGCGATTTCGCTACGCCCGAGCAACTCTCGGCCGCGGAACTGCAGAAGAAGTCGTCCGGAAACCAGACCGGCTGGGAAACCTATCGCGACTGGGAGACGTGCCAGACCTTCTCCGGCTCGTGGGGCTACTTCCGCGACGAGAAGACCTGGAAGAGCAATGCCCAGTTGCTGACGCTGCTGATCACCTCGGTGTCCGGCGGCGGGAACCTGCTGTTGAACGTGGGGCCGACGGGCCGGGGCGAGTTCGACTATCGAGCGAAAGACCGCCTGCACGGACTGGCCGAATGGATGCACTACAACAGCCGTTCGATCTACGGCTGCACCGAAGCGCCGGCGGAGTTCGCCGCCCCTGCCGACACGCTCTTCACCTGTAACCCCAAGACGAAGTGCCTCTACCTGCATCTGCTGACGTACCCGGCCGACGGCAAGCTGATGCTCGCCGGCGTGGCCGACAAGGTGGCCTACACCCAGTTCCTGCACGACGCCTCGGAGATTCTCGTGGAGCAGGGGACCGACGCCGGCGCGAAGGACTTGACCCTGAAGTTTCCTGCGGACAAACCACCTGTGGAGATCCCGGTGGTTGAGATCTTCCTGAAGTAATCTGTTCGGAAGGACAGCGGGGTGCCGAAGGGACTATTCGACTGGGATCACGATGGAAAGACACCCACAGCTCATGATCCGTGCGTTTGGCACACTCCTTATCTTGGCGGCAGCAACGACGCTGCACGCGACAGAAGTGCCGGAACACTCAGGCCATGCCGGGCAACCGTCCCCGCAGAAGCCGGCACGGATCGAGCTATTGAGCCGTCGGTGGCAATTCGATACGACGAAACCTGCTCGAAGCACGCTCGACGTGGAGACTCCGGAAGCGGTCTTTGAGGCACCGGCCGATTCGACGCTCGGGTTCAGCGTCAAATTGACGGTGGATCTGAAGCAGGTCGACGGCAAGACGAGCATCCTCGATATACCGGAGGTACTCACCGTCTGTCTGCGTCAGCACGACCCACGGAACCGGGACCGGCAGAACTATCCGGCCTTCAAGCGGGCCGACGGGTCGGTGCCGGTTTTGGAGGCGACCGTCAGGCTGCACTCGGCCGAGCGCCCCGATTGGGAGGAGATGACGATCGGTTTCCCGCTGGCCATGCTCGACAGGCCGGAAGGTGAACACGAACTCGTCCTCCATTTCACCGGTGTCCGCTGGACGGTCTATGTGGACGGTGAGTTGGTGGACAACGACTTTCCCTTCGGTTATCCGCAGTGGCCGGCGCGGAGCATGTGGAGACTGAACGCGGAGTACGTCAAGCAAGCGGCGATCCACGTGCCGGCCATCGCACCTGCCCCGAAACACCTGCCGAAGCCGCACGTTGCGCCTGTGCAGTATTGGACACCGCCCGGGCACAACTGCTGGGTCGGTGACGTGGCAACGTTGTTTCACCAGGGTCGCTATCACGTATTCTATCTCTACGACCGCCGGCATCATCAAAGCAAGTTCGGCAAAGGTGCCCATTACTTCGAGCATCTTTCGACCGCCGACTTCACCACGTGGACGGAACACGAGGCCGCCACGCCGTTGGAGGAACAATGGGAATGCATCGGAACGGGGACCCCCTTTGCTTATCAGGGCAAGCTCTGCCTGGCCTACGGCTTGCACACCGAGCGAATCTACCCCGATGAGAAGACGACCCTGCCCGCACAAATGGCTTATATCGAGGCGCATGGCTGCACCGGCACCTTCGACCGCAGTGCACCGGGCGCTCCCATCGGCTCGACCTACTCGGTCAGCGAGGACGGCGTGGCAAACTTCAAGAAGACATGGACGTTTTTTCATCCTTGCCGGAACCCAAGCGTGTATCACGATTCGGACGGGAGGCTGCGGATGTTCGCCAACAACCGTGGCAAGGGGGCATGGGAATCCGCCTCCGTAGACGGGGGATGGCATTGTCTCAATCCGGAGTTTCCGCCCGGCGGCGACTGCACGTTCTTTTTCCACTGGGGCCTCTACGACTACATCATTGGCGGCTTCACGGGTCTCTGGTCGAAGCCGGCGGACGCCCAGGATTCCGCGTATGAAGACATGGTTGCCAAAGGGCTCGACTTCTACGACGGGCTGAATGTTCCCGCGATTTCGGAAATCGCGGACGGACGTTTTCTAATGGCCGGCTGGACTCATATCCACGGTTGGGGTGGCAATCTCGTTATTCGGGAACTGGTCCAACTTCAGGACGGTCGCGTCGGCTCCAGGTGGATGGACGAGATCATGCCGGCGACCGAAGCACCGAAGGTCCTTGCCGCACATGCGGCCGACACGACGACTTTCCCGGTCGACGAGCCGTCGTTCCTCCTGACCTTCGATGTTCATCCGGCCGAAGCGAACAAGGGGCGATTCGGGATTTCGTTCTTGCCGGAGACGGGAGAACAGGCCGGTTGCGAATGGCAGGTGCGCGTGGATGAATCGCGAGCGCAATTCGGGCCCGGTTCGCTGAACGAGTACGCCGCCCGGCAGAAATCGCTGCGCGAAGGGGGCGTGCCCCATCGCAACGGCGACTATGCAATCGAGAACCTGATTGGAGTCGATCAACCGTTCCCCGTTCGGGTCATGGTCAAGGCGGACGAGAAGCTCGGCGGTTCTCTGTTGGATGTTGAGATTGCGGGGCGGCGCACGATGATTTCTTATCGTCCCGAACTGACCGTGAAGAAGATGCGTGTGCGCGTGGATGGCGTGGCACTCGACAACGTCCAAGCGGCGCCGCTGAAGGCCCTGGCGGTGCATTCGACGGAAGCGATGTGACATGCCAGAGCCAGAACGGACGCTGGGCCGCGTGGCACGGCAATCGTCGGCACAGCGTGGGAAGGCTCCTTGCTGTGGTGAGGGACTATGGTGTTGTCGAGTCGGGCGCAATCGGCGTCAGTTGGATCCCCTTGAAGTACATCAAGTCGTGGTCCAGTTTCTTGGCAGGACGCACCAGGACCTGGCAAGGCCCCGGCCGACCGATAGGGATCGTCCCAAGCGAAATGGTCTTGTATTCGTATGGCAGGCCCGTTGGCTGCACTTTCGCCTCCAGCCGCGACCCGTCGACCTGCACCACGTACGGCTCATCGCTCCATGACGCGTCTGCTGCGTAGGTGATCGTCACATCGAAGCTTCCCGGCGTTGCCACGGCCACCTGCCAGACGATCGTGTCTTCCGGGCTTGTCCACTTCGAAATGTGGAACTCGCCCTTGCGATTAAACCGTTTGACCGTGTGACCGCCGGTGATTGCACGAATGTAGTCCAGGACGATCGTACCATTCGCTGCCTGGGAGACGACGGGCGGGTCGACACGCGGCGCCGCTTCCAAGTTCACCGCGACGACCGTGTTCACCGGGTCGAGCGGGCTCTCCGGCACGGTGATCTCCAGGAATCCGTCTTCCTGCCGAAGAGGCAACCGATCGGCCGGCTTGGCCAGCAGGGCAGCGGAACGCGCCGTGGTGCGCAAGCCACGCAGCTTCAGTCGGCGGTCGGCGGGCCAATCGAACACGTGCAGATACAGCGTCTTGCCTTTGGCTGTGCAATAGCCCCAGGGCAACTCGTGAAAGGGGCTGGCCGTCGTGCCGTAGATGCTCTCGCCGTTTGCAGAGACCCATCGGCCCACGGCCCGCAGGATCTGGATTGAAGGCTCCGGCACGACGCCCTCGCCGTCGGGGCCGATGTTGAGCAGGTAGTTCCCGCCGCGGCTGACGATCTCGACCAGCCGGCGAATGACCTCTTCGGGGCGTTTCCATTGATGATCGAACTGGCTGTAACCCCAGGTCTCGTTCAGCGTCTGCGGCGTCTCCCAGTACTCCTCGATTCCGCCGATCGGCATTCCGTTGTCGTTCATGTTCTGATAGTCGCCCAACAATTCCTGGTCGTAGTTTCCGACCCGCCCGTTCACCAGGCAATAGGGTTGATATTTGCAGACGAGTTGGGCGAATGCACGCCCCTGCTCCGGCGTATACATTCCGCGGTCGAACCAAACGAGGCCGAAGGGACCGTAGCCGGTCAGCAACTCTTCCAGTTGTGGCCTGGCTTTGGTGTTCAGGTATTTCTCTTCGAACAGGGGCAGATTGTCTTCCGGCCTGAAGTCGAAGTCCCAGGTGTTTCCATAGGCAAAGGGCTCGTCCCAGTCTTCGCGGTGCGAGTAGTAGATGCAGAATCGCAGTTCGCGTTTCCGGCAGGCATCGGCCAGTTCCCGCAGGGGGTCGCGTCCGAAGGGCGTGTGGTCCACGATGTTGTATCTGCTCACGCGCGAATGATACATGGCGAACCCGTCGTGGTGCTTCGCCGTCAGCACGACGTACTTGACACCGGCCGCGGCGGCAAGGTCGGCCCAGGCGTCGGCGTCGAACTTGACGGGATTGAACTGCCGGGCGGCTTCGCGGTACTCGTCGCGAGGGATGCGGAGTTTCTCCATGATCCATTCGCAGTTCGTGCCGACCGGCAGTTGTCTGCCGTTCCAAGCACCGGCCAGTCTGGCGTACGGCCCCCAATGAATGAACATCCCGAACTTCGCTTGCCGGAACCACTCGAGCCGTTGCTCTTTCGTGGTCGGGGTCGTTTGATCGTCGGCCGCTTGGATGCGGACGCCGTGGCCGAGCAGGACCAAGGCGACAGCAAGGGACGCGAATCGGCGAATGGAACCTCTCATCTGACATTTCCTCGCATCGATGAAATCCTTGTCGAGTGTCCTTTGCGTCCGCACCTAGGGTATTTGTAGTCTTCGAACCTCTTTGCCGTTCCCGTCGCGGGCGACGGCGGCCACGCGGGCGTCGGTTTGCAGGTCGCCGCAGTCGATGCGCCCGTCCGGTCGGGTGCGAAAGGCGATCGTCTCTTTCGTGTCATCAGGATAGGTCAAGCCCACCGCCAAACACCCTTTTCCCTCCAGGAGCTTGACCTTCGGGAATCGATCCTCCTGACCTTTCTTCTCCACCATCAATACCGTGAGAAAACGCCCTGTCTGCTCCTGCCTGGGCGTCCCGACGGTCAGGTGCCACGAATTCGCATAGGCCGTCGGTTTTGCGCCGACCGCCTCGGGTTCAGGATCGAACTTGTCGGTCTCCGAGATCTCCACCTTCTCGGGCAGCAGGACGACCACATCCATCGATGCGTGGTCGCGTCGGGTAGAGATCCGGTTGCCCGAAATCTGCATCTTGTTGAACGAGTGAAGCAGCCACTGGTAGGTCGACGGAGTTTTCGCAGCAAGATCGTCGTAGATCACGAAGATACCTGGGCGGGAATGGACCACGTGTCGCCGGAAGCGATCCAGCCTGCCGCCGTAGGCGGGCGCCGCTTCGCCTTCAACATAGTCATAACCGTCAGACGCGTGAAAGGCAGTGATCTCCCCCTTTGCCGACCACTTCCTTTTCACCTGCCCCTCGCCGTTGACAAGAATGCTGTTCACTGCCTTCGTGTCGCGTGTCCAGTCTTGATGATGGGGCGAACCGTACCAGGGATAGTAGCCGGTCACCGGCGCAAGGGCCTCGCCGAAGGCCTCGATCACAAAGGCGTTCTGGTCGGCATGCCCGTGACTCACGCTGCCGAACGGACTCGATCGGAGAAGGAACGTGATATCGTTCCTCTTGTCGCCCAGGGCCGTGTGAAACGCCGACAGTCCCACGGCCTCGAAAAGACGCGAGGAAGGGAGGTCTTTCGGATTCCTCGGTTCAAGGTTGGGGTCGGCCGTGACGAGGGTCAGCAGGTCGCGACCCGCATTTCTGCCGCATGCCTCCCCGTGCCATTTCAGATACGGGTCTTCCAGCATTCCGGCGAAAGCATACATGATGGACCCAAGCCCGGCGGGGCTGGAATAGGCCCCGTCGCCGTAAGGCCTATGCTCGTTGTAGGGCGTGGCCGTGTACAAGCCGTAGTAGGGCGTGTTGCGGAAGAACGGCTTGTTCATTAGGTCCACGCCGGTTGCATTTCGAAGGGCAATGACGTAATTCATGGCGAAACTCATGTAGGCGCTCCAGTACCCCGGCCCCTCCTGCCAGCCGCCGTCGTCCCCTCCCCATGCCGGGTACGACGTGTAGTAGAGCAACGTCGCGTACTCCATCCACTCGCGGGCTTCGGGCCACTCGTGGGCGAAGCTGATTGCCGCCTCACCGAGAAAGCCCGGCATCCGTCCTGCATGGCTTTCGTACGGGTTCGTGTGGAACTTCCGTTTCTTCCTGAGATGAACGTAGAATTGCTCGGCGCGTTCTTTCATCACCGGCTCCACCTTGCTGCGCTCCTCGGGTGAAAACAGGTCGTACGTCCAGTCGTAGGCTCGGGTGCCCCGCATCATGACCCACATTGCAGGTTCATCGTAACTCCAGAGGCAGGTGCTCCCTTTCGGATCCCAACTGAAGAAATGAAGGATGCGCCGCTTCGCTTCGAGCCCCAATTCCTTCTCCCCAGTGAGCAGGTACGCCAGGGCACACGTCTCCATGGCGTCCATCGGGGGACGTGTGGTCCGCATGACGTTCACCTGTTCCGGACCGGACCTCGGTTTCGGCGGCTCGGCCACGATCTGCTCGCCGACGCAACTCCTTGCCGACTCGATCAGAGAGTCCACCCCCGCCTTCAACTCACCTTTCGCCAGCTTGCGGACCCTCTCCAGATGTTCGCCCGTCAGGATCACCCGCGGTCTTTCCTTGGGGACGCGTTTCAGCACCTCCGTGAAATCGGGAAACGGGAACTCGCGAGTTCCCTTCTTCACGGTGAAGGGCCTTGCTTTGCCATACTGGTAGCCGCCCCCTGTGCTGATTCCGTATCGCCAAAACCACGATCCGGGTTCCAGCGGTTCCTTCGGAACGAAGACATTCAGCGTCATGCCACTGAATGTCTTCGTCCCCTTGTCCGGGAAAGAGCTGTCCGTGGATATCTGCACGGAATACTCAGGCTCCTCGGGCGCCGGAATCCAGATGAACGGCGGTGGGTTCACCGACACCGTTTGACCCGTTGCGGGGCTATATGGTTTCTGACCTTCCGTCGGCTCAGGGTCAAGCACGGGTGCTGCATACCCAGCGCCGGCCAGAACGAAACACAGAACGCACACCAGTAGTCTTCGCACGGCGATCTCCTCCGGGCACCATGTGCCGTCCTGGAACATGAATTGAAGTGTCACAGGGATTACGCGATCGCATGTTCGCGTCGGATTCTTCAAGTTCTCATTGGAACGCGTCTTGTTGTACCATACCGTGATCGAGCGTGCCACTTTCTTGGTTCCCTGCTGCCTCCGGGCATCCGGCAACTCCGCGAGGACGGTATTCGTCCTTTCTTCTTCCTCTCCGGAATGTTCTACACGTACTGGAACGAGGGACGCGACGCCGCCGAAATCCCCGCCGCCGAGCAGTACCTCTCCTCCTATGTTATCGACGAGCAATCGGGCAAGCCGAAGGAGTACGTGCTCAACGAGTCGAACCCGTCGGGCGAGTGGCGGCGCCATTCCTACCAGTTCTGCCCCGCCGCCCCGCAGACCGCCGAGTTCTTCTGCAACGTGATCGACCGGGCGCATGCGATCGGCGTCGACGTGCTGCAAATGGACCAGACGGTCAGCGGCGCGGGCGGCGCCTGCTGGTCCGACGCGCACGGCCACGCACCCGGGGAGGGACTCTACCAGCGCCGCGCGTTTTGGAACTTGCTGGACAGGATGCGCCGCCATGGCAAGGAGCTGTCGCCCGACTTCGTTCTGTTTCATGAAGAACCGCACGAACAACTGATACCGCACCTGGACGGCTTTCACGTCCGCGAGTACTACGAGAAACGATGGTACCGCGGCTATCCCGGCGCGGTCGGCATCCCGCTGTTCTCCTACCTCTACCACGAGTTCGCCGTCGGCTACGGCGGCGACAGCGCAAGTCTGAGCCCGAGCGACAGCCGCTGGAACGTGCGTTGTCACGCGCTGAATCTGGTCGCCGGGCGTACGCCGGGCGGCGCGGTCTGGTCCGGGCCGCAGAACATGCTCGACGCCCACCCCGACCAGATCGCGATGATCCGCAGCCACTGCCGCTTGTTGAAGACCCGGGCGAAGGATTTCCTGATGCTCGGAACGATGCTGCATCCCTACGAATTGACGGCGCCGCAGGTGGAGGTCGCGATCTCCGTGCGCCGAGGGGACGAATGGGTCCGTGAACCCGTGCCGACGCCGGCCATCCTGACCAGTTCCTGGCAATCGCCCGACGAGCGGATCGGCCACTTATTCGTGAACGTCGCCGAAACGCCGCAGCCACTGAACGTAGACCTCGACGCCCGCAATACGCCGGCCGCGACGTCGTACGACGGCCAGGTGTGGCGTTCCACCGACAACGACGGGTTCCGTCCCCTGTGGCACGGCCAGCGTCTGCCGAAGAGTCTCTCCACCGAGTTGAAGCCGGGAGAAGTGGTGTTCGTGGAACTTTGCGGCGGCGCGGCGAAGACCGCCCGTCCGTAGTCGCCGACCATCGTGTACGTGCGATCAACAACGCTACTCCGCGGCGGCAGCCGCCACAGACTCGATGAGCACGCCGGAGGGGTCGGCCTCCGCTGCCGCGCTCTGCAGGTGGAGATAGCTGATCCCGTTGCGCGTCGGGAACACCCGTGGGAGATCGTGCCAGGCGTCGCCGCCGACGCGAAACCGGGCCTTCTCTTCGTCCCAGCGGATCTCCAAGTCGGCCCAGGTGTCGGGTTCGAGGCAGGGAACGTCGTTGATGCGTCCCGCGACGTCGAGCTGTAACACATGTTGTGCGAAGTGCGACACCACCGGGTCGACCGGATTGAACCAGCGGTCAACGAGGCAAATTTGCATGCCCTGAGAGCCCTTCGGCATTCGGAGACGGAGCTTGAGGCTGCCGGATTGCCAACAGGGGAAGTTCCACACGGCCCCTTCGGGCTCGTAGACGAGCCACGGGTCGGGGTGACGGGCCACCTGAAGCACTTCGCGCGGCAGCCCGTCCGGATGCGGGACCAACGACGCGCCGGGGCGGCGATTGTAGGCGCAGTGGCCGCTGACGCCGCGGAAGTTCCCCGCGACGCTCTTCAGATACTGCTGCACGGACCAACCGCCGAGCCCGAAGGCGAAATCGTCTTTCCGCTGGTCCTCCAGAAGCCAATCCGGATCGAAGAGGATGAGCCGGCGGCAGAGCGGATGCTGGCCGAAGGCGAGCAGGATCTTCCCCTCGGGCAGCTCCAATGCCTGCGATTGGTGAATGCTCTTGTCGAGGGAATCGGCGTTGCCGCCGGAGGTGCGGAAATCGGCGTCATTGCGGCGATCGTTGAGGTACAGTTCGCGAAACCCTCGCCAAGTCTTGCCGTCGTCCGCAGAGACGGCAGCATGGAGGACGTCGCGGTTGGTGAAGAAATCTTCGCTTCGCCCCTCGCGTTCTGATGCGTTCAATCCCGGTTGCGTTTCGTGATTCAACTCGGGAAGCGGCGTCGAGTTGTTCCAGACGGCCAGCAAACGTCCATCGCTCATGCGGAACAGCAGCGGCATGGTGATGGTGGCGGAGAACCGGGACGGCGCCGGCGTCGTCCAGGAGTCGCCGCCGTCGTCAGAAAAGGCCTCGTAATGGTTGTTTTGCGAAGTCCGGATCAGCATCCACAGCCGGCCGCCGGAGAGTTCGACCACCGTCGGCTCGCAGCCGTAGTTCTGCCACCGGACGCCTTCGTCCGGCCACTCGACGCGGTGCGGAGGCGGACTGGGCAGGAGCACCTCGCGCCAGGTTGCGCCGTCGTCGTCGGAGAGCAAGACGCCCGGCTGCGTCGGTCCGTCGACGCTACACTGGATCGGCTGGACCCAGCGTTTCCGGCTGCGCAACGGCAAAGGCAGACGTGCCGTGAATCCCGTGTGAACGCCGGCGCGAACATGCGTGAACGGGCCTTCGGGGCCCTGGGGTGACCGGATCGCGAACAATCCGGTACCGTCGATCGATTGAAGCACGGCTAATGCAGGCGAGCCATGGCTGGGGCGGCCCGTCTTGCACAGCACGGTGAGAAAATCGCCCGACCACGGACTGCGTGCCATGGCGGTGGCCGTCGCTCCCTCGACCGGGATTTCGCGCCAGCTCAGACCGCAATCACGGCTGGAGAGGTAGACAGGCTGGCCCGCATCGCCCTTCTTGATGCCGTCGTAGCGGAAGCCGTAGTGCCGGATCTCTCCGTCGGGCATCACCATCAGGCCGCGGCACGCATTCTGCGGCGGAACACCGACAATCTGTGGGGCTTGAATCTTCCGCAGGGCTTGGAGCGTTTGCGGGTCCGGCTCGGCAAGCACGACCGACGGGAAACCGATGACGGCAAATAGGGCGATGATGGTCCGTTTCACGGCAGTTACCTCTAACGACAAAGGATCAACAGTCCTTAAGGAATCTTCCGGTAGAAGATCAATTGGAACGACCGCGGCGCGAGCTTGACCGTCCAGTTTTCCAGTTCGGGACTCTTCACGGTGTTCTTCGATCCGTCGTAGCATTCTATCCGGTACGTCCCCTCAGGCTCAATTCCGCCGAGCTGGAATGTACGGGTTTCTTCCGGCGCGGCGCCGCGCCGGAAGAAGATCGCAAAACCGGCCTTCAGATCGGGCCGGTCGCATTGCCACGCGCACCAGACGTCGTCGCCGGCGGCCGTTTCCTCCGTCAGTTGGTAGAAGTCG
>JAAYAY010000427.1 GCA_012719125.1 Planctomycetaceae bacterium
AAGTCCTTTTAACCGTTACATCCCGAACATTCGGAAGCAGCCCTGAAACCAGCCATTTATAGGCAGCACTGCTAGCAGTGCATTCGTGTGTGTTGGTAATGCAGCAGTATTCGGTTAAGTTCAACGCCCAAGATCACCCGGCGGTAGGGGAAGGGTCTGCTGCCGGCCGGCCCCCTGATCCGCCGCTGGGCTGCCTCGCCTGGTTCGTCGTGTTCGGTTGCCACACCGGACGATTCGATTCGGCCTGTCGGCGTGCTGCATCCTCGGCAATCGCGACAACATCACCGCCAAATCGATCGGAAATCTCTCGGCGGATCCGATGGATTTCGTCAATCGGAGATTCAGTCTGTTCCTGTGTCATCGCCCAGCAACTCCTCCGGCGTGCAGATGATTGGAACGGGAATGCCCAGGTCTGTCAGCATACCCTGAATGTATGGCAGGATTCTGGCATTCGCGATGTGTTTGCAGTTCCACGTCAACAGATATTGTACCCGGTGATGGGCTACCGTGGCGATATGCAGGGCATCGACCTGGGCATTCGGCGGAAGAACGCCGAGCGACATGATCGCGTTGGCGATTTGCGGGATCTCGGGGGCATGCGGCAGAAGGGGTATGCCATCAAGTGCCAGCAGGCGGTCTGCTGCGAGGGTCGGGTCGCCCCCTGACGCCTCATCGATGACATACTGCGACACGACCAGTTGGTAATTGACTCGCTCGTTGTTCCACCATCGGTGCGTCAGTACCTGCCGCGCAGCAGTGACCACCTGCGAACTTGGCTTCTGCCTCAGATAACTGATGATCGACGTTTCGATGTAAACCGTGTCCATCGCGTTGTCCTTCCAGGACGAACGGTCGAGTGCAGGGGTGCCCTGCCGGCGACTTTGACGCAACCCTGAAGGTACCGCCAAGGCGTCCGCTGCATCAACTCGTTGGGCTGCTAATAGTCGCGGGGCTTGTCATTGTCCGTTCGTGGTTGTAGGACGCTTGTATCAGCGAAATTGATGGCTTTGTGATTGGGACGTTGGGGAGGTTTGTCGGGTTGGTTTGGGGGGTAATTCTTGTGGAGTAGGCCAGAGATGATGGCAGCAGGAAGGACGAGGCACCAGAAGAAGGTGAATGGAACACCGAGGAGGATAGCGGGGAGGGTCTGGTACCAGCGGAATTCGTCGGCTGTCCAGGCCCACAACAATGAGGCGCAAATATCCACTGCAAAGGAGAACAATGCGAAAACAAACGGTTCACAAGTGGCGAAACCCGCTCTGTGTCGGTTGTAGTGCATCTCAAGGTAGCCCAACTTGTTGAGTCGACCCGAGTTCGTTTCTTCTGGGCGAGCCGCGGCTGACCTGCCCCGATGCCACTGAAGATATCGCCGTCGCCTGCCCCGTCAACCCGGCTTGATACATCATTGGGGGATTAAGATCAAGATTACGATCAGGATTATGATTACGATCAGCAGTCGCGGAGCAGGGCCGGTGCTGAGGGCGTGAGAGGCGCCTGCCGCCCGCGGATTGACAGTCTCGGACAGGGACCGTACGCTACCGGTTTCCGCATACCACTTCACAGGCTGGAGCGACAAAAATGCCTGAAACACGAGTCGCCGTTGTCACCGGGGGGTCGCGGGGGATCGGCCGGGGGATCTGCGAAGAACTGGCCCGGCTGGGACTGGCCGTGGTCGTCAACTATGCCACCAGGCCCGATGCCGCCGACGAGGTCGTCGCCGGCATCACCGCGTCCGGCGGGCGGGCGATCGCGGCCAAGGCCAACGTCGGGTCGGCCGAGGATCGGGACTCGCTCGTGGCGAAAACGCTGGAGACGTTCGGCCGGGTCGACGTGCTGGTCAACAACGCCGGCATCACCTCGCAAGGCCGCAAGGACGTGCTGGAGGCGACCGAGGAAAGTTGGAACGTCGTTTTCGACACGAATCTCAAGGGCCCCTTCTTCCTGACGCAGCGGGTCGCCAACGAGATGATCCGCCTGATCGGCGAAGGCGCGATCCCTTCGGGCAAGATCATCAACATCTCGTCGCTCTCGCGGTTCGCGGTCTCGGTCAATCGTGCCGACTACTGCATGACGAAGGCGGCCATCGGCATGATGACGAAGCTCTTTGCCCAACGCCTGGCGGAGCAGAACATCAACGTGTATGAAGTCAGCCCAGGCGTGATCGCCAGCGACATGACCGCCCCGGTCAAGGAGAAGTACGACAAGCTGATCGCCGAAGGGCTCTGGCCGATCCGCCGTTGGGGCCAGCCCGACGACGTGGCCAAGGCGGTCGCCGCGCTCGTGCAGGACTACTTCCCGTTCAGCACCGGCGACGTGTTCAACGTCGACGGCGGGTTCCATTTGCGATCGCTGTAATCATGCCGGACCATCCCGACGTCGACAAGAACAGGCTCGCACACGAGGTACCGATCCACCGGGTGCACACGCTCGTGGTGGGCAGCGGGGCCGCGGGGCTCAACGCGGCCGTCCAGTTGCGGGCCTCGGGGATCGAGGACCTGCTGATTCTGACCGAGGGGTTCTCGAAGGGGACTTCGATCAATACCGGGTCCGACAAGCAGACCTACTACAAGCTCTCGCTGTGCGGCGATTCGCCCGACTCGCCCCGCGAACTGGCCGAGACGCTCTTCGCCGGCGGCGGAATGCACGGCGACCTGGCCCTGGTCGAGGCGAGCGTCTCGCCCCGGGCCTTCCTGCACCTGGTCAACCTGGGCGTGCCGTTTCCGCGGGACGCCTTCGGGCAATTCGTGGGCTACAAGACGGATCACGACCCGCGGCAGCGGGCGACTTCGATCGGGCCGTACACGTCGCGCGAGATGTGCCGTGCGCTCATCGAACGGGTCCGACTCCTCAAGATCCCCGTCACCGAAGGGCGGCACGTGGTGCGGCTTGCCACGATCGACGAAGGTTCGACGCGACGCGTCTGCGGACTAATCGCGGCTGACGATCGGGGCGAGCTTGAGGTCTATCTGGCAGAGAATGTCGTGTTTGCCGTGGGAGGGCCGGGCGGGCTCTACAAGACGGCCGTCTATCCGGCGGTTCACACGGGCGCGATCGGGGTGGCCTTGATGGCCGGAGCAACCGCCCAGAACCTGCCCGAGTCGCAGTACGGCATGGCGTCAATCAAACACCGCTGGAACGTGTCGGGCACCTACATGCAGGTCGTGCCGCGGATCATCAGTACGGGTCCGGACGCGAACAGCGACGAGCGGGAGTTTCTGCCCGACTACTTCGAGTCGCTCGGCGAGATGAACTCCAGCGTGTTCCTCAAGGGCTACCAGTGGCCCTTCGATTCGCGCAAGGCGGTCGGCGGCTCGTCGATCGTCGATATCCTCGTCTACATCGAGACGGTGCTGAAGGGCCGGCGGGTGTTCTTCGATTTCCGCAGCGATCCGGCCGGTTTCCGCTTCGAGGAACTGAGCGACGAGGCGAGGCAGTATCTCCAGAAGTCCGCCGCACTCCAGGCGACGCCGATCGAGCGGCTCGAGAAGATGAACCCCGGTGCGATCCAGATCTACCTGGATCATGGGATCGACATCCGCGTCGAGCCGCTGGAGATTGCCGTGTGCGCCCAGCACAACAACGGCGGGCTGGCCGGCAATCACTGGTGGGAATCGACGAATCTCAGACACTTGTTCCCGGTGGGCGAAGTGAACGGGTCGCACGGCGTCTACCGGCCGGGCGGGTCGGCGCTCAACTCGGGCCAGGTGGGGGCGTTTCGTGCGGCCGAGTTCATCGCCAATCGCTATGCGAAGTGGAGCCTGTCGCACGAGGCGGGCCTGAACGCCCTGCAAAGGGAATTGGCCGAAATCGTCGACTGGCTCGATCGATCGGCGACGGCCGCCAGAAGCTGGCAGGAGGAGCGAGAAGAATTCCAGGCCCGGATGAGCCGCTCGGCCGCCCACATCCGTCGCCGGGACGATCTCGACCAGGCCGTTGAAGACGCCTGGCAGCAGGTCCGGCGTCTCGAACAGTCCGGCTGCCGCTTCACCGGCGCGGCCGACTCCGTCGAAGCCCTCCGCACCTTCCAACTCGGATTCGCCCACGCCGTCTATCTCGAAGCCGTCCTCTTCGCCGTCACCTCAGGCACCGGCAGCCGCGGCTCGGCCATGGTGGTCGATCCCGCAGGCGAGCCGGTCCACCCGGGCCTCGACGACACCTGGCGAATCGCCGGCGAAAACACCGACTTCCGCTCCAAGGTTCAGCAGACCCTGGTCCACGGGCTGGGAAGCGTGGAAAACCGCTGGGTCGACCGACGCCCGCTGCCGGAATCCGATACCTGGTTCGAGACAGCCTGGTCCCGATTCCGCTCCGGCGAGATCTACGAGTGAATACGGTGGAGCGAGCCATTCTACGTCAGGGAACGACTGGGCCAAGGCAAGAGCGCCCAAGTCCGCTTCCGACCCGATGGGCGCTTTGGCCGATCTTGCAGCGCAATCTGCTGCCCGAACATACTTTGCGACCGTCTCCCGATCGACGTCGAACTCCCGGGCAATCCGCCGACTCCGCCAGCCCTTCGCGTGTAAACCTGGAATCGCTTCTGCTTTCGCCGTCTTGAGCCGGTTTGCCATCTCGGACTCCCTCCAGTTCGCCACAACTGGAGGTCCAAACGGCAAACCGCATTCTCCTCAGGATGGCTGGTTTTCAATCGCTCATGACTGGCTGGTTTTCAGCCTTCACTGAGAGCTCGCCGCTTGGCCACGGTCTCCCCTATGTACCCCCCTGTATCTGCGGCCCCGATCGCCGCCCAGTCCGGATTATCGCAGAATCTATTGCATATTGTACGCCCCGATATATACTAGACTTCGTTCATTAACCCCCTGTCGAGGGGCACCAAATAGTGCGAGTCTATGGGCGAGAAGGGCAGTTGCATGGACTCTTGCGCCGGATTTGTATCATCTGGCAGAGGGAGAAGCTTTCATGAGATCCGTTGATCGTTTCCTGCCGCGTCGGGATCGTATCCATTCCGGCTTTACTTTGGTTGAGCTTCTTGTCGTAATCGCGATCATCGGTATTTTGATCGCGTTGTTGCTTCCAGCCGTTCAGGCTGCCCGCGAGGCGGCTCGGCGAGTGAATTGCACCAACAATCTCAAGCAGATCGGGATCGCGCTTCACAACTACCACGACACGATGGGGCAGTTCCCGTCGGGGGTGATCTCCAATGTTCCCCCAAGCACGATGGACGTGCCAAAATGGGGTTGGGCCGCATTGATCCTGCCCTACGTCGAGCAGGGCCCGCTTCATGATGCAATCAACGTCAAGGGAGTGCAACTTGATCCGCAGATCACGGCAGCGGTGGCAGGCAACACGGTTCTTGATGCTAACCTGAAGACCGTTATTTCCGGGTATCGTTGTCCGTCGGACAACGCAAGCGAGCACTTCTTGACCGGGACTCCCGGTCCTACCCAACGTTATTTCGCCGACGCTTCGGACACTCTTTACGCAGCGCCGGTCGCGAACTACATTGGCGTTGCCGGCTTATACGACCAAGGAAAGAAGAACAACGGAGTCCTTTTCGTTGACAGCGTCGTTTCCTTCCGCGATATTATCGACGGCACAAGCAATGTGATGGCTGTAGGAGAGCGGCACAACGACTGCTGGGTTGGGCCGGGAACTTGGTTGGGAGCTGGTGACTTGACGACCTATCCGTACGGTATCTATACCACCCTAGGTAACGTTCAGTGGCCGATCAACGATCTGCTGGACGGCAATCCCACCGATACCCGATGCAAGAACGGCTTCGGCAGCTTCCATCCCGGCGGAGCTATGTTTGTGTTCTGTGACGGTTCGGTTCACTTTCTCGCCGAGACCATCACCAGCAACATGGACACGGGGAATTCCAGCTATAACAAGTCGGCCATCGGCCTGCTTCAGCAGTTGGGGATTCGCGACGACGGCGAGCCGCTCCGCGGCGAGTTCTGATCGTGTTTCCTCGGAAGATGCGAGAAAGCAGGCTGCCTCCGAACGAACACCTCCTGTGGGCGGTGTTGTCTGCTTGCGCGATCGATGGAGGCCGATAATCGGCCACCGCCACCGGTGAACGAACGGTGGTGCCTCCGGTACTCTCATCGTCGCGCTGCGATCTTGCGCGTCCCCATCAGGGGGACTATCGTGGGCTCGTTCTTGAATACGCCGGGGGGACTGATTATGTCGGCCGCACATCCTCCACCGGTCATTCATTTGTCGCAACCGAAATAATTTGACAATCCGCTGCAACTCGGACTATTCTGTAACTTACACGTTTTTGCACAAATTGGCGTGAGGAGGGCCAACCTGCGCCAATCGTCAGTCTGTGCGGTCTTCGCGACGGGCAGACTATGCGACGGTAGCACCGACACCCTTTTCTCTGGAGTTCATGCAATGCGAAAGCTCTTTCAGTCGATGGAAACGTTCGCCAAGCGCTTGGTCGGAAGGAAGGAAGGTTCCGCAACTGGCCCACGACCAAAGCATTACCGCAATCGGTTGCAGCGAATCGAGCAACTGGAACAGCGAACGTTGCTGTCGATCAGCAGCGGGATCGCGCCGCTCAACATCGACGACGTGTGGGCCGAGTTTTCCGGCATCGACGGGACGGGAGTGAAGTTTGGTGTTATTGCCACTTTGTCGACTGAAACGGCTGAGATGGCAGACATTATCAACGACGCCACGGAAGGGGTTGCCAAAGGTGCTACGGTGCTCCAGGAAACCGCGACGACCGAGGCCGAGTTCGTGACGGCCGTGAGCGACTTGCAGGACGCCGGGGTCGACGTGATTGTGGCGGCGCCGGGTATCTACCAACAGGCCTGGTTTGAGGACGGGGCGGCTGCCCTGGCCGTACAGCGTGTCATTGCAGGTACCGACGCCGCGGACGGCACGGGGACTTACGACCCGATCGTGGTCGTCACGGCCGCGGGCGACGACAGCGATAGCATGCATTATCAGGGCACGAGCAACTACGCAGGTGACGGGTATCAGAACTTTGCCAGCGGCAAGCAGTATCTTGTGTTCGACGTCGAGGCCAACGGATCCACGGACGTTTACCTTACCTGGAACACCGCTTGGGGCGGCAGTGACCACGAACAGTATGACTTTGATCTGCACTTCTACGAATGGAACGGATCAGGTTGGGATCATATTGTCAATGGCGATGGGCGTACTGCTAATCCCTGGGAAGAGGTGTCCTACACCAACACCGATTCGAATCCGCAGACTGTGGGGGTCCGAGTATTCTATCCCGGGCGGGAGTATTACAATGTGCATCCTACCCTGGAACTCCTTGCGACGGGTGACGTTGCCCCGGCAAGTGAAACACCGACGGACGGCTACGCCACCAACAATCCCTACGATGCGATCTTCGGTCCGGCGGCGGTCACCGGTTCCATCACCGTCGGCGCCGCCAACTACGACACTCCGACCACGGTGGCCGCCTACAGCTCGCGAGGTCCTTCCACCGTGAATGGAGTCGCCCGAGCCAGTCTGGACGGCGTGGCCGTCGACGATGTGACCACCACGGCGGTCGGCACAGGCACGGCTGCGGCCTACACCGGCGGCATTGTGGCCCTGATGCTGGACATGAATCCGCACCTCGATCCCGCCGACGTTCACGCGTCTTTGGTCGACACGGCCTTCGATCTGAATTCTGACGGGAACGCCGGGACGACCTACGACAACATCGGCGGCAACGGTCTGTTCAACGCCTACCTGGCGATGATGGACGCCAACCCGTACGACGCTCCCGATCTGACGGCCGACACGGATCGCGGACCTTTCGATGACGACAACGTGACGAACTTGAATGAGGGCGCAATCGTTTTCACCGGCCAAGTGGACGGGGACTACGATGACGTCGTGTTGTTTATTGACGACGTCGACACGACAGGGTACGGTTTCCCGGCGTGGGAGACAGACGCTTCGGGCAATTACACAATCATTATCCCTTCAACTCCGGAAGTGCTTGCGCTCATTGATGACGGTACGTACGCGGTGAGCGTGGAATCGAACGGGGTGCGTTCTCCGTCTCTGGCAGTTACACTGGATAACACGGCGCCGGCAAACCTCACCTTCGGTCTGGTCACGGGCTACGATACTGGCGACGATCCCAACGACAACATCACGAACCTGAGCGAGCTCCTGTTCGCGGTCACGGCCGACGACACCGGCAGCGGTATCGCCAGTGTGATCATTTCCTGTTTCGGCGAGGAATTCGAGGCGGTACTCGTGGGGGACAGGTATGAAGCAACTCCCGTTCTCGGACCAGGAGAATGGTCCCTTTCGGCCGTCGTGACCGACCTGGCCGGAAATGAAGCTTGGTCGGACGAACCTCTTTGGGTTACCGTCGACCAGACCGAGCCGGCGATCACCCTCGACGGTCCGCACTCCCCCCGCGATGAGAACGTGGAATCGATTACGCTCTTCCTTGAGGAAGAGGTCGTCGGCCTGGACCTGGACGACCTGAAGCTGACGCTTGACGGGGAAGAGATCCCTTGGCCGGAAATCGGGGTCCAACTGGCGCCGTTTGGCGAGGTTTATGATTACCAATTGACGGGGCTGGACACGTTGACGGGCGCGAACGGCCACTACGAGTTGACGCTGAATGCGGACGGTTCGGGAATCGAGGATATTGCCGGCAACCCTTTGGTGCTTGACAGCCAGGTGTACTGGGATCGGTATGGGTTGGTTGTCGAACTGACGGGCGATGACAACCTGGTGGAGGTGAGAACGGACGAGACGACGCACATCCACACAGTCAAAGTGACCGACGGTGCGGCGGTTACGACGACGTACGAGACCAATGGCACGATCTATATCTATATCGATAACGACCTCGGGGTGAATAACCGGGCTTATGTGTATGACAGTGAATGGAACGATACGTTTGTGGGTGAGCCGTACCAGGCGACGATGGATTGGGGTGGGGAGGGGGGGGTTGATGTGACGGTGGTGTGGTTTTCGCGGGTAGATGCATACGCAACAAGTGGTGGTAGCGATGAGGCGTTTCTGACGGGCACGGCAGGGGCGGATACTTTCAGAGGCCTGTCCGGTTACAGCTACATAGCAGATTCGACAGGCAAGACCTTTGCCCTTGTCAGTGGTTTTGACTATGTCGAGGCCACGGGTGAAGCCGA
>JAAYAY010000428.1 GCA_012719125.1 Planctomycetaceae bacterium
AACGATTATCAACGCTACCCGTACGCGCTATCGAAGCCCCGAATCGTCGATCAGCTCTCCTCTGACCCCGCCACCCCCTCAACTAGCCCGTTGCAGAACCACTCGATTTATGCAACAGTTGGGTACACTTGACACCTATCGCCTCACAAGTTGTTTTCATCGCGCTTGACCCCCCAGGGCTCGTATGCGCGACAGTCCTGTTCCAATTGGCCGGCGGACCTGCCGCCCTGCAATATGGGAATTAAACATTATGGTGAAGTGAGGATCAACTGCAACTACCGATCGTCGGCCGATTATCTGGAATTTCTTCGGCTGGTTCTTCGGACTACATGATGTGAAATAGATCTGCCGGGGGGGTGGCTGGCGTATTCTTAGGGATGAGGGCTCCCACTCGTGGGCGTTGTGGTTGAAGGTCGAATCTGAAGAAGTCGGGTGTCTGAACGGATTGGCAGCGTATGATCGTCGCGAGTGTTCGGGGCATACGGAAGCATTACGGCGAGGACCCCGTCCTTTCGGGGGTCACTTTTGACCTGCGCCCCGGCGATCGGATCGGATTGGTCGGACCGAACGGCACGGGCAAGACGACCCTCTTGCGCATTCTCGCAGGGGACGAGGAAGCGGACGCCGGAAGTTGTGATTGGCACGAGTCGGTTCGAGTCGGCTACATGCAGCAGCACTCGATTACCGAGGGCGATACTTCTCTCTGGGAGGAGGCGCGAGCGGCCCTCCAGCCCCTCCTGACCCTGCAACGCGACGCTGAGGAAACGGCCAAACAACTGGCCGCCTGCGACGATCCGGCGGAAGGGCGGCGGCTCGCTGCACGCTACGACCACCTCCAGCAGGAACTGCACCGCCAGGATGCCTACAATCTCGATCATAAGGTCGAACGGGTCCTGAACGGGCTCGGTTTCGCCAAGAGCGCATTCGCCTCGGCCGTCACCTCCCTGAGCGGCGGCGAGCAGAACCGCCTCATGCTCGCCAAGCTCCTGCTCGCCGAGCCCGACGCCATGTTGCTCGACGAGCCTTCAAACCACCTGGATATTGAAGGCACGGAGTGGCTCGAAGAGTTCCTGGCCGGCAGCACCGCCGCTATGATCGTCGTCAGTCATGATCGGTACTTTCTCGACAAAGTAACCAATCATACCCTCGAACTCTTTCACGGAACCGTCGACCGCTACACGGGGAATTTTTCCGCCTATTGGCGGCAGAAGGCGGAACGGTTGCTCGTCGAGCGGCGAACCTACGAGAAGCAACAGACCGAAATCGAAAAAATGAAGGAGTTCATTCGCCGCAATTCCTACGGTCAGAAACATGCCCAGGCAGAAGACCGCCGCAAGAAGCTGGAACGCATCGAAGAGGTCGCTCCCCCCCGTGAAATTGCCGCCCCGGTGATGGGTTTCCCCGACGGAGAGCGGACCGGTGACATCGTGTTCCGGGCGGAGGGCCTGGCGAAATCCTTCGACCGGCCCCTCTTCTCCAACGTGACGTTCGATATCCAGCGGGCGCAGCGATGGGCGATTCTCGGGCCGAACGGCTGCGGCAAGAGCACGCTCCTGCGCTGCCTTCTGGGAGAAATCCAGCCGGATGCGGGACGCGTCGTCGTGGGACAAGGCGTCGAACTGGGATACTTCGACCAGAAACTGGAAACCCTCGGCGGCGACCAGATGGTGGTCGACGCCGTTCGCCCCAAACGCCGCGAACTCGACCTGCCCAACCGGCGCCACCTGCTGGCAAGATTCGGCTTGACGGGCGACACCCACTTGCAGACGGTCGACAGCCTGAGCGGCGGAGAACAATGTCGCGCCGCCTTGGCCCGCCTGGCGGCCGAACACGCCAACGTCCTCGTTCTGGACGAACCCACCAACCATCTGGATCTTTGGGCCCGTGACAGCCTGGAGCGATCCCTGCGGACGTTCTCGGGAACCGTGGTCTTCGTCAGTCACGATCGCTATTTCGTCGACCAGGTGGCCGACCGCGTGCTGGTCATCGAACCCGATCGGGTCCGCGTGATCGACGGCAACTTCTCCACCTATCAGCATCTGATGCAGCGAGCGACGGTGGACGCTACGGAACCGGCAGCCGAGCGGGCGAAACCGGCGACAGCCGAAACGCCCCGCCAGACCCCGCGGCGAAAACGGCGTTTTCCCTTCCGAAAGGTGGGGGAAATCGAGGCGGAAATCTTCGAGCGTGAATCGGCCCTCGAAGCCTTGCACGCAGCCCTTGCCGATTCCGCCACTCATCGCGACGCCGACCGCGTCCGCCAGGTCAAATCCGACATCGCCGACCACCAGGAGAAACTGGCGGTCCTCTACGAACATTGGGAAGAAGCCGCCGAGCTGAATTGGTGACCGGCGCACTCCCCGCCGCATATCCCGTCGTGTGCGTATTGGGTGGCACGCTCAGAGCGTAGCGATGGGCGTGGTAACCTGACCATCCACGCCCATCGCTGCGCTCTGAGCCTGCCACCCATGATAATACGGGCTGGCCGCAACCCGTCCGGCACAATCCCTTCAACTCTCTCGACCGGACCGCGGCTGCATCTGGCACGGCTCACAAATGGGGGATCGCCGCGCCCGTCTTCGGCATAACCTACGATTCAGAGGAACCGGCCGAGCGCCTGGTATCTCCCGGGGGGACGCTCAATCGTGCGCACGCGAATAGGAATTGGGAGCTCGAAACGTGTTGTGGTTCATTGTCTGTGTTGCCGTCTTGAATATGGCAGCGGGTTTCGCGATCGCCGTCTACCTGGCGGGACACGGCGCCCACGCCCCGGCGTTCCCTCCGGACGATTCAGATAGCGGCGCTTCGACCCACCGCGAGATGTCTGGACAGACGCCCGCCGGAATTGCCGAGGTGGCCTCCCCTTCCGACTCGCCGGAACATGGAGAACCCGCCGCGGAGAATGAGAACGAACCAGATCCTCGCCAGGGTCGGGAGGAACCCGCCGATTCGGGCGACAATTCGATTATGGCCGACCTGGACGCCGCCGTGTCGCTGGCATTGGGAGATGTGACGCTGCCGGAAAACGCAGAGGTGCTCCCCGCGCGCCCCCAGGTAGAATCCGAAAAGGACCAAGGGGAGGCGGCCCTCCGCAGATTCCAGTCGCAACTCGACGGCTTCTGTGCCGAGTTGATCGATCTCGATGACCGCCTCCGGGCCAAAACTCCCCAAACGGCGGCCGAACTGAAGTCCCACGTCGATTCGGTGACGGATTCGACCGGCAAGCAAGACGAGGCATGCCAGGAAGCTGAGCGGTCGTTGCGACAGATGATGGCAGCGGAGGCTATGGACGAGAAACGCGGCGAGGCCATGATTACCGCGATTCGTGAAGAACGCAAGGGAGCGTCGGAAACGGTCGTGGCGCTGGAAAAGATCGATTGCGAGAACGACCCGGCTGCCCAACAAGCGTACGTGCTGGAGCGAACGGAAAAGCTGCTGCAGGCGAACCACGGTCTTCGCGACAGCGTGTCGGATGTGATCTCGGCGACGCAATCCCCCGACGTCGAAGAGAAAACTCGCGCGGCAGTGGACCCGCTCACCGAGCTGATGAGCCGTGCGGCACTCGATGCCGCACTGGCCGAACATTGGAAGAAGGACCCTCATCATGTGAGGGCTGTCTCGCTGACGATCGTCGACCTGGATCAGTTTGCGAAATTCAACCGCGCGCACGGGCCCGGGGTGGGCGACCGCGTGCTGCGGGCGATTGCGAAACTGCTGGCAGGCGAGTTGCCGGCCGACAGCTACGCGGCCCGGTTCGCCGGACAACGCTTTGCCCTGCTCTCGATCGATCGCAATCTCAAACAGGCCGTGGGGGACGCAGAACGTCTGCGTCAGACCATCGAAACCGCGAGGCTCGAGTACGGCGAGCGCGATCTCGAAATCAAGGTCAGTTGCGGCGTGGTCGCGGCAACCGCCGACGATACGCGAGAGACACTGTATGCCAGGGCCGTCGCATCGGTGCAGGAGGCGAAGCGATACGGACGGAATCGGACCTTTGTTCACGAAGGCGAGTTCCCTACTCCTGTCGTCCCTCCCAACTTCGCCGTCAATGAGAAACATGTCACCATCTGAACTCCGCGCAACGACGGACCGCTTGCCTTCCGGTGCAACCTCGCTGCCCCCGGCAATCGCGGCGGCGAATTGGGGACGCAAAGTCCGGGACGAGCGAGCGACCCCGTCGCGCGCTCAAGACGCCGTTCTGGCGCTGGGCCGCAGGGCGGTTGCCGAACCGGAACCGGACATCCTCGTCAACGACGCCGTCCGCCTGATCGCGGAAATCGCGGGAACGGAGCTCGCTCTGATCGCGGACTGCGGCAAGGAACCCAGACAGCGACTCGTAAGCCTGGTCTCCGGAGCCGCAGACCCTGCCGCGGATACGTCCGCCGAAGGGACCAGCCTCGCACAAGTCGCTTCGGACCAGGCGCATCCGATTGTCGTACCTGATCTCCAGAACAGTCGTGTCTACTCCGACAGCTACCTTGCTCGCCAGGGAGTTCGCGGTGCGCTGGTAGTGCCCCTGCGGCTGCAGAACGCGAGTTTTGGAGCGCTGGGAGCATGCTCCCGTGAACGGATCGATTTTGAAGTCGATGCGATCTATGTGGCGGAGACGATCGCTCATCTGGTGGCCACGACCATGGCTCACCGTCGCTCGGAGGCGTTGCTTCAACAGAGCCGACGTCTGAACGAAACGCTGTACGATACAATCGACGCCATCGTCCTGGTGATTGACGGCTCGGGATGCGTCCAGATGATGAACCGGGCCTGTACGGAGATCACCGGATTCGGCCCCGAAGACTTCAAACATCGCCCGGTGTGGACCGTCCTGGCGCCGCCCGGCGAGATTCTCGCCTACCGCGATGCGATCGTTCACCTGACGGCGAGCGGCCCACCGATTGCCATGGAAGCAGGTCTGTTGACGAAACACTCCGAGCAGCGAATCATCGCCTGGCGATTTGCCGCCGCGCCGGTCTCGGACGACAAGTCAAGGTCGTTCATGCTCACGGGCATTGACGTCACCAAGCAGCGTCTTGCGGAAGAACGAGCCGAACGAGCCAAGAAGGCCCTTGCTCACCTGCGGTCGGTAGAAGCTGGCACGAGTGACGATGGTCGCGATCCTCCGAAAAGCGTGTCAGGCCGCTCCGGCGAGTTGGCCTCGGGACGATGGCTGACCGAAAACGAACGCCGCCTCAAGCCTCGCCGGCCATTCCCCTACCGGCAGAGCATCGCCTACATGACCGGCAGTGCCTATCCCGTGGAAAACGACTTCTTCAAAGTCCGTTGCCGAGACATTGCTGCCGGGGGGTTCTCGTTCGTCTGCCCGAACCCGCCCCAAAACGAGAAACTGGTGGTTGCCCTGGGAAGCCCTCGCCACCTCACCTACCTCACCGCTCGCGTCGTCCATGTTACCGAAGTGGCAGAGGACGGAAAGCCCCTTCAGCTCGTCGGTTGCCAATACACCGGACGAGCTCCAACCTAGGCGTACAGCGGAAGGCTGCCAAACACCGAAATGGCCTTCTACCCCCAAAGCGGGGCAAGCCCGCAACCCAACCTTCACAAACATGCGCGCACCATGCGCACAAGTCCAGCACAAGGACACTAAAGAGGTAGATTTGGCGTGCGGTTTGGCTTGCCGAACCAAGATGGGGGAGCCGCGAACACTCACGTCGCCCGTCGTGGCTGCGGTATTTTTCGTGGCAAATGGAAGGGCCGGAAACTATACTGGAGGGGTCACTATGCACACTGCAGGGAGGCAGCAAGTCTGTAGCCAATTCTGGGAGAGTCAACCGTGTCCAGTGCCAACGGCAACCAACCTGATCCCGATGAGCTGGATTTCTCCGGCGACGAAGCACAGTTCGAAGACCTGGATCTGCCCGGGACCGACGCCCCGAATTCGTTGGGGGACTTTGGTGCTGCTGACGGAGGCGATCCGCTGGCCTCGTTTGGTGAGATTGCCGAAGAAGCCCAACCGATGCAGGCCGAAGAGGCCGGCGACGAAGTGGCTGCCGCCCTGGAAGCGGAGTCTTTCGGCGAAGAAGAGCCGGTGGAGCCCACTCCCTCGAAAAAGCCGAAAAAGGCTCCGCGAGAGGGTATTGGCATGGCGGGACTGGGCGTGTTCGGTTTCTGCGGGCTTTCTGTCCTGCTATTGCTCGCACTCGACGCCATGGTGTTCAAGAATTGGGGCTTCCTGTTCATGTTGCTGATGAACGTCTTCTGGCTGATGGCAACGGCCATCCCGTTCGTCATGTGGATGGGTCGCAAGACTCTGAACTTCTATGAAGTGGCCCTGGGGATTGCCCTGGCGGGCATCATCGTCGCCGTCTCGCTGCTGCTGGTCGAACTGGTCCGCTACGGCGGAGAGGTGACGCCGAAAGGCGCGGCCTCGGCGTCCGCCGCTCAGTTGGGTTCGGAGAGGACCAACGCGGTTGCCTGACCGGCGCCGGTCGCATTGAGAACGAGTGCCGTCCGGGGCCGGCCCTCGAGCGGTTCCCTGGCCACGACGTTCACGGGGCATGCGGGATCCGGCTGCTCGTAGTTCAGCGTGATCGGCACGGTGCCCTCACGTATGGCCAACAGCGTGGCCAGAATCTCCGTCGTGCCGGTTGCCGCTCCCAGGTTTCCGAAGTAGCTCTTGGGGGCGATCGTGGGGACGTTCCCGAGAACGTCGCGGATCGCCCCGGCCTCGACCGGATCGTCGTTGATCGTGCTCAGACCGTTTGCGTTGACATGTCCCACGTCGAACGGACGCACCCCTGCATCGTCGAGGGCGCCGGTCATCGCCCGCACTAGCGACTCGCGGCTCAATCTGCACGGCACGTCGCCGGCGAACGCCGTAGCCTGGCCGGTGATCTTCGCGATCGGAACGGCTCCGCGCGACAGAGCGTGTTCCAGTCGTTCGAGCACCAGCACCGTAGCCCCCTCGGAGTGCACCTGTCCGCTGCGCCGAAGATCGAAAGGCTTCAGCACCAGGTGCGGCGGCTCCCTACTCGGCGAGAGCTTGCTGATCAAGCAGTGCCTGACCCAATCAAAGGGATTCATCTGGGAACTGGCGCCGCCCGCTAGCATGACGTCTGCTGCTCCACGCTGAATCACGCGCGTGGCCTCGGACAGGGCTTGCAGCGACGAGAGTTCCCCGTGATGCATCGTGTTGTTGGGACCGCGCGCATCGTGCGCGATGGAGATGTGCGACGCGATCATGTTCGGCAGCACTTTGAGGAAATTGAGCGGGAACGCCGCTGCCGCTCCCTCGTTGGCCCAACGCTCGAATCGAAAACCCCCGTCGACAAGGCACTCCCGGTACGATGGTTCGCTCGTAGCGAGCGTGCTACCGATCGAATCGGCCCCCAGCACAACGCCAAACCGTTCCGGGGTCACAACGCCTGCCGCAATGCCGGCGTCCCGGCAGGCCAGAACCGACGCCGCGACACCGAGTTGCGAATCTCGCGCCATGACCTTGAGGTTCTTTCGCGGCTTGACGAACTCGACCGGATCGAAACCCTTGACCTCCCCGGCGATCCCGACCGGAAGGCCGGCCGGGTCGAAGGAAGTGATCGGACCGATCGCACTGCGCCCAAGACGCAGGGATTCCTCGGCGGCCTCACGGCCCAGACCGAGAGGGCACACCGTGCCGATTCCTGTGATGACGACTTCCGGGCGCGACACGTGGCTCTGATCCGAGGCGGCCAACTTGGTTTGGGGAACCCCTCGAATATCCACGTCGCCAGGCCGCCGGGCCTGCCGCAAACCGGGTCGTGGGAGTCGAGGCTAACTGCAAGTATCGACGGACCCGTTTACGCGGCCTAAGGCGCGCTCGGTTCCAGGAAGATTCGCAACCCCGCGGACGTGGGGGTGCCGCTTCCTGCCAGGCGTCGACAGCATTCACTTTAGGCTAGCGAACCGAAAAAAACCACCGGTCACACCCAGGGGAACTGCAAAACACATCTCCGCGTCCGCCGGCCAAGAAAAGCTGCAGGCCTGAACCCAGGCGAGTTCAGGCCTGCCTTATTGGATCGGCGATTCCAGACTTGTCAGAACGTCACGATCAAGTCGAATCCGCCGGAGAACTGGTCGTCTTCAGCGCCGCCGTCGAACGGCGCGACCCCGACTCCGTTGCTCCAATCGTACCGCAATTCGGGACGGAACATGACGTTGGCCAGCGGCTGCCAATTGACGCCGCACGTCAGTTCCCAATACTCGCCGGGCACTCCCGCGGCGGGTGGTACCCGGATGCCGTCGGCATCGCGGAACCACTCGAGTCGCGTGCCGAGCTTCCAGCAATCATTGATGGTATAGAACAGGTAGTTGTTCACGCTATACCATTCGGAACTGCCGACGTTCTTCACTTGTCCCCAATCCGATTGCAGCACGTAGTTGAGTCTCTGGGTAACGTCCACGTCCACGACGATGCTCTGCAGGAAGCGGTCGTCGCCGGTCAGATCATCGTGACCGAAATCGAGGGCCCAGGTCAACGTGGCCGCGTCCAGAAGCGGGGCTCTGATCCCGCCCAGGAAGTCGTTCGAACCGCGAGGGTTGTCGAACGCCGTGTCCCAGCCTTGGACCCAGCCGCCCCACACGGTGAGGTTCTCAAACAGGGCGTACTCGGCCAATACTCCGGTATGAGTGAAGGGCTCGCCGAAGTACATGCTGTAGGAATGCGAGGTGAAGAAGTTGCCGGTCGCCGGCACGACTTCGTAGCCCAGGATGGTGTAGAAGTGACCCATCTTGACTTTCAAGTCGTTGACCGCGACCTCGGCATACAACTGCGGTAAAGCACTGCCGTAATCGGCGGAAGTGTCCCACGCATTGTCCCAGGCGTTCGGTGAAAGCGCTGTCCAACTGCCGAAGGCCTGCGTGTCCTGGCCGTCCGTGCCGAACAACATGTCGGCGCGGAAACCCCAGTCCCAGCCGCAACCGCCGGTATGGGTGGCCTTCTCCATGTAGCCCCAAACCTGGTTCACGGTGAATTCGTTGCCCACGTCGCGCATGCCGATCACGCCGTTGTTGGGTGCTCCGTAGGCGTTAGCGTAGGCCCCGGCCGACACCCATCCGCCGTAGGTGATATTGCAGCAACCGGGATCGCCCGTGAGCAGGCTCTGCAACGTCCAGGCCTCGCCCTTGCAGCGGCATGGAAACAGGGGAAAGCAGAGGGAACAGCTTGAACAAGAGTTGCAGCCGCCGCATGCCGGTTCGCAAGCTGCCGGTTCGCAGCAGTCGGATGTCAGGTAGCTGCATGCAGCCACGTCGGGTTCGGGAGCGGCAAACACAGACGGCTGATAAAGCCGATCTGCACCGATCGCCCCCGAGCAGCAGAACGCAAGGATCGCTGCTGGACTAAGAAAACGTTTGAGTAATCGCATCGTGACCCCCTGGGAAAGGTGAGTGATTCCGAAAGGACTCGTGGTTGCGAAGTGGAGTTCCTCCTCGAGCCAGTTACTTGGTCTGCGAACGTGTCACGGCAAACCGCTTCCAATTCGTTGATTGCCGACTGTGGGCACCTGTTGTTTCAGGGCCTGCGATCTCCCCCAATTAGCTCGTTCAGTCTGCTCGTTGCGCCTGCCGGTGATCGTGGCGGCGCCGTGACAGTAGCACGCGGACACGGTTTGAAATCGGCCAGAATTGCTCCACGGTCGTGCGAATCCCCAAAGCGTCGCAATGCAACGAACAACGAAAGTCTGCCGGTCTGTGAAGATCTGCCGGTTGGCGAACGCGACACCGCCGAATCGGGCGGTTTCTGACCCGGTTGCAGCAAATGGATGAAGAATACCCCTGGTCGGCGGAATGAGAGGATGGGGCCTCTCTGCATCCTGCACGTCGGCTGCGCGGAAACCGCCAATAAGGCAGGCGGGAATCCACAAAGAACTTCACGTGCGATTCACGATCTGGATTCCCGCCCGCGCGGGAATGACGTGATGATTTGCGCAAGATATGCGCAGCACCTTGCGCCCGTGCCTCAGAAGTCATACCAGACGCCGAACCCCAGCTTGTCTTCGAACTGGTCGAAGAACTCCCACTGGTCGCTCATGCCCTGGAAGTAGTGCATGCCGATTCGGAAGAGGTGTCCCGAGTACCCTCGCCATTGCCAGCCCGTCTGAACGACAAGGCTGCCGCCGAAGTCGAATTCCTGTCGCAGGTACCCGTTGACGGCGACGAACGGCGCCCCCAGGTGTCCGGTCAATCTGGCCGGGCTGTAGTCGACGCCCACCTGGAACTCCCACGGTTCCGCTCCCCCATCGTACTGGAAAGCCCAACCGGCCTCTCCGTAGAGACGTATGTCTTCCGTCAAGAAATAGGAGTGACCCCAAACGATCACGTCTCGCGAGTAATTGCGGCGCTGCAATGTGTTGTGCCGCACCATGTACTCGTCGCCGAGATGCGAACTCAGATGGTAGTAGGCAAGCTTCGTCTGGTAGTTGCCTCGCCCGTAGGTCAGCGGAATGCCGAACCGGAAGTCGGAGGAGATCAGATCCCTTTCGGCACGCTCCAAATCCAGACGGGGCATGCCGGCACCCTCGATGTCGATTTGCCACCCCTCCGGATGGTCGACACTCGTCGTCCCATAACGAAGTATCCCCACCCGTCCACCAAGGGTAATATCCCACATCCAGCCCCGTTGGGTGTCGTGCACCCATTGCCCGGCAAAACGGGACTCCTTGATCCCCGCCAGATAGGAACGGTAGATCAGGCCGTCGGGCAGCACCTGATGCGACCACCGCTCTCCCTGGGATGCGCTGGGCGCACCTGAGTCAAACCAGTCGCCGTCGACGAATCCCGCCTGTCTGACCGCGAAGACGCCCTCTTGATCCCGAGTTGCCAAACCTGCGCAGTCGGCCTCAAGGGAGGGCCGCCCAAAGACGGTTTCAGCGAGGTTCACCCCCCTTGCCGGCCGTTCTCCCGGGTACGGGGCCCAAATCTCCCGGCTAACCTGCCCGGAACTGTAGGCCAACCACAGGGGTTGCTCCCCTGTCTCCCCACAGGCGGTCGAAACAACACCGGCGAGGATTACAAGGCTGAAGAGAACGGATGCAGGGCTGGTCGCGTGGGGTGCGGGCCCCGCGACCGCAAGGCGTGTCGCCAGATGTCTCATTTCGCCCCTCCCGGGCGTGTCGGTCAAGAAGCTGCCGTCCCTCCTCGTCAGTCGGCCGGGATCTTGCTTGGGTCGGGCAAGAGGCTTGGGTCGGGCCGAATCTGAGCGGCTGAGGCGGCAACTGCCTTGTGCTGGGTCCATTCAATCGCGCAGATCCGAGCGGCTGCGCTTATCGAAAACATCGGCACATTCCGCAGATTTGATGAGTCGGGAAATCTCAGCCTGAACCCCATCTCCCTCAACAGAGGGAGTGGCCTGTTGTCCTGAATCGCGGTGGGCGATCTCCTGCATTCCTGCCTAACGTATGCCGTGCTCTTCCTCACCGGTTGTCGAGTGCATGTTGCTGGGAACGGATTCCAATGGGAGAAGAAATGATAGGTGCTGACTCTCGAACCGGCGCGACAGCACCATGCCAGGCACGTCTGCAAAAAAACACTCCAACAAACGTGCTGTTAGTGTGTTCTTGTTGACTTCTCCCTCGAATTTGGGGAGACTACCGATGTGAATTACGGTCACGTCGAGCACCAGGGGACGCTCATGCGATATCTCATACGCGTTTTGCTTGTGGGGACTCTTCTGATGGCGGTTGACTCCGCCGCTGCCAGGCAGTGGGTCTCGCGGGATGGGCGATTTGCCGTCGAGGCGGAGCTGCTCACGGTCGACGGCGACGAAGTCGTCCTCCGGCGCGAAGAGGGGGCGGTAATCCGAGTTCCGCTGGAACGGTTGAGTCTGGGCGACGTGAAGTACGTCCAGGAGGCCCTTCAAGCAGCGGGACTCGCGCCTCCGGCAGAAGGTCCAACGCCCGCCCTGAAACAGCCTCCTCAGATGCCACGCCCCCAGGCGGTCCTGCCGGACGAGAAAACCGCACCTGACGGCCCCCCCCTTGCCCAACCCGGCGGTGTGCAATGGCAGGTTGCCCCGGATCCTGCACCGCAAGGGTTCGAACTGGAACCTGGCGTGGTTGTGGAGATCCCTGTCGAAGTACGCTATTCGCGACCGTTCGTGCTGTATCCGGCCACGCCAAGCCCGTTCGTCTTGTTGGGTCGCGACCGCAGCAACGGGCCGCGACAACTCTGGGACATGCGGAAGGGGCAGATGATTGGTGAGACCGATCTCGACCTCGACGACGACAACAAGCTGGCCTTGAGTTGCGACGGGCGATACCTCGCCTATCACAATCATCAAACGGGTGAGGAAGTCCGAATCTGGTCGTTTGCATCAGGCGCGGTGGCGCAGACAATCAAGCTCCCTCGGTACGCGTACGTCAAGTTCCTTCGCTTCGCGGGGGCCTGTCGCCTCGTCGTGGGAGAGTCCAAGACAGACGCCTTCCAGGTCTACGACGTTGAGACGGGCCGGCAATGCGCCGCCATCGACGTTGAGCCGCAGCACGACGAGGCTTCCCAGGCCTTGACTCCGGGCGGCAATTTCCTCGCCGTCTACTCGTCGCGCGCTCAGCAGTTGGTGATCTACGATACGCGCAACGGCGTTCGTGCCGGACGTCTGACCACCGACGTCGAATCGAGCACGCGACCGGAGTGCCTGGCTTTTTCCGACGACGGCACAGAATTGGCCGGGTATTTCCGCGACGGTTCCAGCGCGCTCCTCCAGGTGTGGAACTTGAGCGACGGGAAGTGCGTGTTGACGAAGCAATTTGCCGAAGATCCAAGCCGCAAGTTGGGTAGCGTGCAGTACTACGGTGCTCTGCTGCAATGGCTTGCCGACCGTGGCGGCTGGTTGCTGTCGGGCGTTGCCGTGGTCGATCGCGAGTCGGCCCACGTTGTTTGGCAGGATCAGTCGGCGATCGGCAACCGCGAGGTGTTGCCCCGAAGGATCGTCGACACCGACCGGATGCTCGCGTTTGAAACACAGAAGAACGAGCAGGTGCTCCGTTTGATCTCGATTCCGAAGGACGAGATCGCAAAATCCCGGGCGATTGTGGAGGCGGGCGGAACGGCGGCAGACGCCGGCTTGCCTCCGTCTACCCGAATCGACATGGAGGGGGCAAAGGCGGTTACGTTGGCGCCGGCCTCCTGGACGTATCGCGCAGCTCCTTCCTCGCTGCCGCCCAAGGCGGCCGTGCGCGATCGCTGGCGTCTTGCGGGCGGAAATCCCGATGTCCGCCGGGCGTTCTTTTCCAAGCCGGAAGTCGCCAGGATGGCAATCGGAGAAAGCGTCGCAGACGGCCGAGCGGCCTGGAAGACGGCGAGCCTGTTGCCGCAGGCGTGCCAGCTCTACGATCTCCAGTCAGGCGAGCAACTGAACCGTTTTGAGATTCCCTTTCCGACGGAGTTTCTGGACTTGAGCCCGGACGGGAAGTTGGGCCTGTTCTGTATCGACGACAAGAAGGACCGCCTCGACCTGTGGAACCTCGAAGACGGTCAGCACGTTCTGGCTTTTCGCCCTTACGAGGGAGAAACCAGCTACAATTGCCGGATCAGGTGGGCCGGGTTTGCCGACGAAAACCACTTGGTCACGCTCTCCGACCACTGCAAACTGGTCGGTTGGAAGCTCCCGGAATGCCGCGCCGTCTATGCCTCCGACCCCAGTCTGGGGTGGGTTGCCGGGATGGCACGCGATCGGCGAACGCTGGTCGTTATGTGTGGGCGCACTCCCCATCTTATCGATGCGCTGAGTGGCGAGTTGCTCGGGACTCTGCCGGAAATCGAATCCGATGGCATGTTGCTCCTGCCTCGCGCCGGTTTCTCTGGGGACGAAAATCGGCTTGCCGTTCTCTCTGCCCGCGAAGAAGGATGCCTGGTGGCTGCGTGGGATATGACCGATCGCTCCAGACTGCTGAATCTGGAGTTGCCCTTCAGAGCCTACGGAATGGTCTGGTGCGGCCCTGATCACATTCTCGTCAACCGTAGTACGGGAGCGGACGAACCGGACGTCTTGATTGACGTGCAGCAAGGGCTGGTCGTCTGGAACTACGCAGCAACGCGAGGTACAAGTCTTGCCTCGACTCCTGACGGCCGCTGCTGGTTCGAATGCTGCCCCGGCATCACGGGTCCCAGTGAATTGGCGGCATTTGAACTGCCCGAAGCCGAGGTCATGTCGATCCTGTCGCGGGTCGTGTCGCCCGAACCGCTCATCGGCCCAAACGCCGCCGTAACCGTGCAGACTCAAATCGAAGATCCGCCCCAAGTGATCCCGCCGGGCTGGGCCGGCTTGGAAAAGCTCGACGAAGGCCTGTACCAACACTTCGCGAAGCAACTCCAGGAGAGGCATGTCGCGGTCGTGGCTCGGGGCAACGTTCGCCTCGTCGTGGGAATCGAGCAGGAGAAGAAGGAGCAGACCATGTCGGTCGGCGGCCTCTTCGGCCCTTCGAGAAGGTTCCTCCTCTCCGCAACACTCCTGATGCCCTATGTCGCCGTGGTCGATTCGAGCGGGAACCGTATCTGGTCGAGGCTTCCCAAGAAGAACGATATGAAGCCCGCCAACCTGGAAGACTGTCCGGAAGGCGTCGACAAAGAGGCCTACATGAAGCTCCACCAGTGGGAGCAGGCTGTCGCCTGGCTTCGCACCGTGAAGATCCCCTATCCGCTGTTTCATCCAAGCGTCCATCGCGGTTTCGGCGAGTCGGTGTTGACGCCGGGAAAGACGGAGATTCGCCGATCGCCGAGCCCGGCGCAAATGAAGCCGGAGAGCAAGACGGCGAAACTGGTCAACGCAGGTGTGGGGCACCCCGGATAGACTGCGAAGCCGAGACGATCTTGAACGCGAGCACGCGATCTCTTACAATCCCCCCTTTCGTCCGTCCGGCTTTTCCTCGTCCGCTGTCGATCGCAAGTCGCCGGAAGCCAATCCCGGCGGGAGAAAACACAATGCTCGAGAGATCGTTAGTGCTGCTGAAGCCCGATTGCGTTCAACGTCGACTGGTAGGACGCGTGATCTCGCGGTTTGAGGAGAAGGGGCTCAAAATCATTGCCGTCAAGCTCATCGCGGTTACCCCTGAACTGGCAAGACGGCACTACGCCGAGCATGTCGAAAAACCCTTCTATCCGGGGCTGGAGACCTACATCACGGGCGGCCCCACGATCGCCATGGTCGTCGAAGGCCCGCAGGCCGTCGCGGTGGTCCGGAAGATGGTTGGGGCAACCAATGGACTCGAAGCGGCCTCGGGTACCGTCCGCGGCGATTTCAGCACCAGCAACCAGATGAACCTCGTGCATGCATCCGACGGTCCCGAGTCGGCTGCCCGCGAGATTGGCGTCTTCTTCCGCGAAGACGAACTCTGCCCTTACGTTCCGACGATCCGCCCGTGGCTGCGTGCACCGGATGCTGACGCTTAGCATCGTTCGAGGATTGAGTGTCGCACTGTAGGACAGGTTTGCAGTTCCTGCAACCTGTCCAAGGCATGTTGCCAGTCCATCCTGCGACAGTTAATTCTCGAACGATGCTCAGCGTCTGCGATCGAATCGAAGCCGTTACCGATCCAGACTGCGGATGCTGCTGATCTCGTAGATCGGAGCGAAGTCCTTCCCCTCTTCCGCATCCTCGACAATCCGGCCACGAACCTCGACGAAGTCGCCCCGTTCGTATCCCGACAGGCGGCCCGCGTCTGCGATCACCACGCTTCCGCCAAACTCGTCGACCTTCTTGTCCACCGGAATGTACCGCAGCTTCCAGCGGCCGTCGCTTTCGAGGTACTCCAGTTGGCCCCTAAGTCGGCCGTAATCGTCGGCCCAACCGAATCGCCCCGACGACGCCGTGCCGTCCACCCGGGTTGGAATCCTGACGGTCATGCTGTCGTCGCGCTCGCTCGCCGAGGCCCGCTGTATTCGATCGTCGCGGATGGTCAAGGCGCCGCGATCGGCCGGCGGAAGGTCGTTGATGTCGATCGGGCCTTGGCGAACCGTGACGGGTGCCGATGCCGATCGGGAGCGAGTCTGTGTCGACGACTGCGGGGAAATGGCCTGCTGCCGTGGAGGAAGCGTCTGCACGAATCGCTGCGGTTCCGCCCGCAAGCCGTCCGACGCCGCGGCGCTGGAAGCGGCGCCGGGCGGCTGCTGCGGTTCGCTCGAGGTTCGGGAAGAACGAGCTGCCAGCAATTCGGCCGTCGTCAGCTCGCGGCGGGCAGAAACCGGGATGGCGATCCGATCGCCGCTTGCGACGCGCGCAGGCTCGTTGTTTTCGGACGACGTGTTCGACGCCAGGCGAGTGGGAGATCCTGCCGGCACGGATGCTGCGGCAGCGGCCAGGGGTGGCGAATTCGCGCCGGTGTTCGCGGGCGCGACGGCCGCCGAACGCGGATAGGCCGGATCGGCCGCGGATCGTCGGGCAATCTCTCCTGTCCCCGGCGGGGCGATCTTCGTCTGCCCGTAGAACGGATCCATGGGAACATGGGCATCCTGTCCCTGGCAGCCGAGGGCGGCAACCGCAAACAAAGCCGGAATTATCAGCCGGATCATCAGGGGGACTCCTTTCCACCACGATGATGAAGGCACTTGGTACAGACCGACGTACGCGGCGGATGGGGTCGACTTGGCGACCCCGTCTGTCGCTCGCAAATTCAGGGCCGGATGATGCCCGATTTTTGGCCGTAGGTCCAGGCCAATTTTCGGGTTAGGAGCGATCGCGATGGCCGGTCCAGCCGGCCAAAGAGCCGTTCTCGTCCGAACCGGACTACTTGGCCGCAAGGGCCGAATCCGTTTCTCCCTCAGACGCGACGACGTACGGATTTCGGATGATTCGCGGCGCGGATGCCGCCATCTTGGCTTTCTCGTCGACCTGCTTGGCTGGTTGGGGAACGTATTTGTTCTGGATAATCTCCGGAATCGGCTCACAAATCTCCGGCGTCATGACATACGGAGGGTAGGCCCAAGGGCTATACCCATAGGTCCGGGGTATCGGCATCTCGTAGTAAACCGGCGGATGAAGGGCAAAATAGGGGGGCAACGGTATTGCGCCGACCGCGTGAAGAGGTGCCAGGCTCGTTGGATACGGGCTGCTCCAGAGATAGGAACCGCATCCGTAATCACCCGCTTGGGTGGGGGAGGTCGCCAGTGAGGCGACGGCCAAAGCGGTCAGAACGAGGATCGAGAAGCCTAGACGTCGTACCATGGGTGCTGCTCCGGAAATGGCTTGTCAGGACGGGATTGGTCGAAATGAGCGAACCATCTCCCATGCTTTCCAGACTAATCGAAGCAGCCTCAACGGCAACAAAAAAACGTAGAAACTATCTCCCTCGAAAGATGGGGCATCAGTGATCTCAATGGCCTAAGGGTGGTCCGCATCCGACTCGGAGTCAGCCGGGAACTGACCTTCCGGCATGTCGTAAGGCTCCCCTGCCGCCGGCAACTGCGACGCCTCGGTCTGGACCTCTCCCAGGTCCTCCTCCGTCAGCTCTGGACCGCAGCCCACAAGAGCAGGCCCCCCGATTGAGCAGACCGCAAGCACCAAAGCCAGCATTCGACGCATGAGAAACTCCGGATCACTTGTTCTTTTTCACATCCTGAGGGGGACTGTCCCGATTTTTGTGGCAGGATGCCGCAAAAATGGGACTGTCCCCTTCCGGCCAAAATTCCGTACACGCTCTCCTGAGGCAGCATCGGCTATCGAAGGCCTGGAACTGCGCTATCCGAAAAGCGACGATTCATTGTAGTCTATGGGCCGTCGTCCGAACAACAAACCCGGCTCCCCCCAGGGGAACTGCAAAGTAGCAGGCACGCTCCGCCGTGCCGTCCGCAGAGTAGCAGGCACGCTCCGCCGTGCCGTCCGCAAAGTAGCAGGCACGCTCCGCCGTCCCGTCCGTAAAGTAGCAGGCACGCTCCGCCGTGCCGTCCGCAGAGTAGCAGGCACGCTCCGCCGTGCCGTCCGTAAAGTAGCAGGCACGCTCCGCCGTGCCGTCCGCAAAGTAGCAGGCACGCTCCGCCGTGCCGTCCGTAAAGTAGCAGGCACGCTCCGCCGTGCCGTCCGCAAAGTAGCAGGCACGCTCCGTCGTGCCGTCCGCAAAGTAGCAGGCACGCTCCGCCGTGCCGTCCGCAGAGTAGCAGGCACGCTCCGCCGTGCCG
>JAAYAY010000429.1 GCA_012719125.1 Planctomycetaceae bacterium
AAGTCCTTTTAACCGTTACATCCCGAACATTCGGAAGCAGCCCTGAAACCAGCCATTTATAGGCAGCACTGCTAGCAGTGCATTCGTGTGTGTTGGTAATGCAGCAGTATTCGGTTAAGTTCAACGATGGCTGTGTCTGCGAGTGGATCGAAATCACTCGCGTGATGCTCAGCGGGCCGGGAATGGTTTTTGGCATTTCGGCGGCGTCCAGCCCCACTCCCATTGATCAGACTTCGATGCTTCCATGACCGATTCAATCAATCCACCGTTTGACGTACCGTCACGACGACGGTTTCTCGAAGCAATAGGGGCTCTGTGTACTGCCGGAATGCTGCCTCGTGCCGCAGCCGCTGCCAGTGCCGTCTCGTCAACCGCTGCTGGCGGAACCGATACACCGCCACGAGTCTTCGCCAGCGGCCGGGAAGATGGCCGGTTCGTCACCAGCACCGGTTTCATCCACGCGCACCTGAAACACCTGAAGCCGAAACTGGAATTCGACCCGGAGATGAACCCAACGGATTATCCGGCCTGGCAAGACGCGGTTCGCGCGAAGCTTCTGGAGCTGATGAGCTTCCCCGAGTTCAACCAACCGCAACCGCCACCAAAGCTCCTTTGGAGCAAGCAGCAGGACGGTTACCAATTGCAGAAATGGGAAGCTTATCCCGAACCGTACAGCGTCGTGCCCTATCTGGTCCTGGTTCCCGACGGCATCAGTGCCCAGTCGCCCGGTCCGGGCGTGATGTGCTTCCCCGGATCCTTCTCGAGCAAGGAGTCGCTGGCCGGAGAGTTGGAACTGGACGGAAAGCCATGCAGCCACCGGCATGCCGCCAGAAATCGAATGGCTCTGGAGTATGTTCGCAAGGGCATCGTCAGCGTGGCAGTCGAGAACCCGGCAACCAATGAACTGGACGATCCGATCCGTAAAGGGAGCTACGAGTTCTCGGTCCACGCCCTGTGGGCCGGCCGTTGCTACGAGAGCATTTCGGTCTTTCAGAAGCATCACATACTGCAATGGCTCAAGCAGCAGCCCTACGTGGACGACGCTCGCATCGCCGTGAGCGGGCATTCCTTGGGAGCCAAGCCCGCCTTGATCCTGGGGGTACTGGACCCGATGATCAAAGCGGTCGTTTGGAACGACACAACCATCGACTGGCGTCGACGAGCAGTGGCCACGAATCTGTACCGCATCGGTACTTTCCAGTATGTGCCGGGCCTGCTCGCCTGGTTCGACTACTCCGATCTGCAAGCGTCACTCGCGCCACGTCCGTTCCTGATTACCGAAGGAGGACGTACCGCCGTCCTGAACAAGATCCGCCAGGCGTACCGCCTGCTGGACGCTTCCGACCGATTCACGCTGGTCTACTATCCCAAGTACGCCACGCCCGAACTGCGACCCTTGGACGACCAACCCGTGCCTGAAGGTCTGAGCATGGAAGAGTACTTCCCCTACGCGAACATCGACGCACCGGCCCACTGCTTCAAAGGAAATATCGCCGTGCCGTGGCTGGTGGAAGTGCTCCGTCAGGGTGGAATGGCGGCAAAACCGGCGTCTCACGAACAATAGCCCGAGATTGAGCGGCCGGCGACCGGCGATCAGGTACTTGGATCGATGACGAATGGATTGGTCCAGGCGTGGTTGCCTGCCTCGTCGACGACCTCGACCCGAATCCAGCGATACTTCCGCCGCCCGGCTTCACTTCAGCCGCTTGAGCATCTCCACCGCCTCCTTGACCAGCAGATCGCCGGCCTCGGGACCAAAACCGCTGCTGTTGACCTCGTAGCCGCCTTCCGGGTACACGTGCTTCGGGGGAAGATAGCCGGCCTTGCCGTTGCAGTGAGTGATTACCAAGGTGTGGCCGTAGGGCGACCCTGCCTTGATGGCCATGCCCAGTTCGGTCAACAATTCGCAACCTACGCCCACCAGGGCCACATCTCCGATCGTCGCCACGGTCAAATTCAACGGCTTCGTGGCTGAAGCGTTCTCTTTCCGGTCAGGATCCACCTTGGCGGGAAGCTCGAGCGTCACCAACTCGGTCTTGATGCGAGCGTCGGACGACATCGTCTTCACGTCGCGGAATACGTACACGACCTCCTCACCCAGCAGCGTCCCCAGAAGCACCGGCTCGGGGATCCAGCCCGGCGTGTCGTCGAACGACGGGCGAACCCGATACCAGGGATCAATGTTGCCGGAGGCACCCGCAAAGACCGGCGCGATGAGATCGGGCCCCAGAATCTTCTCCACAAACTGCGCCGCGAGCCCCAGCACGTCGCCGCTGATCTCGAGGTTCCGCGGCCCGAGCGACGTGGCGTGGGTGGCGTAGTCGAACAACGCGGCGACAGGCGTGCCGTCGGGCCGGGCAAGCTTCATCACCAGCACTTCCTTGTCCGTAGGCCCGTACGGATTCCGACCCAGTTTGATCGAGCCGTCGGGCTGCTTCTCGCGGCGATTGCAGCCGACCGGACTGTATCCCCGGCCCATTCCCATCTCAACCGGCTCAATCTTCTGGAGAGCCAAACCGACCGCCTCCAACAACTTGGCCTTCAGGCCCTGCGTGTACTCCACGTTGTTGGCATGGCCGTCCAGATCGAGCGTGGGCGTCGGTGCACTGTGGCTGTGGATCGAACTGAGGAAGATCTCGCTGGCCTTCAGGCCAAAACGCTCACAGATCGCGTCGCGGATCGGCTCGTAGGTGTTGTAGAACCCGATCAGGTCGGTCGACACAAGCACCAGTCGCTGGTCCCCGCTCTGAAACGCCACGATCCTGGCCGACAAGGGATCGTGCACGCCCGTCGACAGTTCCTTCCGGCTGCCGTAGCCCGACAGCTTGACGGGTTTGTCGGGTGTGATGTCGATCTTGACGATCCCGGCCCGGAGAGCATGGACCCCCGACCCTGCATCCGCAGGCGCCTGGCCCGCGGCCGAGGCCGCCATGCAGAAAACCGCGAAAAATGCCGCACTCAACCGGAAAACAGACCGATGCATCGCAATCTCCTTTCGTCACTTGGGTGAGTTTGTCAGAGTCACTAGCGACCGGCCGGGCAAGGTCAACTGAATGCTCCCCTTGTTCTCAACCGGATCGAGTTCGCGGAACGAGTCCGTCGGGCCGGTGCAGATGGCGCGGAACCGGCTCACGTCGCCGGGCAGCCCGTCGAGTTGCGCCTCACGTGCCGGTCCCAGATTGGCAATGTGGATCGTGTAGACCCGCCGCGGTACCTCGCCGGCGGCGAAGGCGGTGACGAGCACTTTCGGGTGATCCGAGGAGGTTGCGAGTGCGTCCGCATCGAGCGGCGTGAGGTTGCAGAAATGCTTGGCGAAGAAGAAGCGATCGGTGGGGGAGATCGCCACCTCTCCGTCCGGCTTCTTCTCCCAGCCGACCAGCGAATAGTCGCTAGTAAACTCCCAATACATCGTGCCGGCCGGCCGGGCGTGGAGCAGCAGCTCCTGATACATCCGCACCTCTCGCAATCCGTAGCCCGGCTGCTGGTGGGGCCGGTTGCGGTAATTGGCGTCGACGCCCAGTTCGGTCACCAGCAGCGGCAACTTGAGCCGGTCCGCCAGATCGGCCCAGCCGGCGTAGACGCTCGCCTCGGCCCCGCTCCAGGAGTGAAAGGCCACCGCGCCCACGAAATGCATCGCCTCGGCATCGGCCGCCGCCGCACTGGTAAAACCAATGCTGCCGGCGCCGGTGCAGTCGCCGAGCAACATCCTCGTCTTCAGCCCCAGGCCGGCGAAGTGCGTGCCGAGGAACTTGATGATCTCGCGATGCTCCTCCGGTGTCATCAACACCATCACACCGGCATTCGATTCATTGAAGCTGAATAGGTCCGGCTCGACGCCGTAGCGGCGTTTCTCGTAAACCAGGTACGAGCCGATCACTTCGGCCAACTTGGGCCACTTGTCGCGCGGGACGATCCGCCGGTGGCCGTCGGTGTTCTGGCCGCCCCCGTCGCCATACAGCCATTCCGGCAGCCACCAGATCGAACTGACTATCGGAATCGAACGCTGTTGAAGCTGCCGGTCGAATTCAAATCGCCGCCGCAGTGAACTGCCCGGCTCGTCTCGCGATTCCAGCTTGCCCCAATCGGGCTCCGCCCCGGCAAAATCCGCCGCGTCGGGGGCCCATTGGCTGGCGACCATCTCGATCCGAGCCCACGCCGATCGCAGGTGCTCCAGCGTGTACGCCGCGGGCGGCGAGTCGACCGAAAAGCAATAGTTGCCGCCGAAACCGTCCAGCTTGTAGCGGACCCGGGTCGCATCGACGGTCAAATGGGCAGCCCGCGTGTCCACTGTGGCCGTCGGACGGATCGTCATACGCACGCCGGTCTGCTGGCCCGCCTTGAGCGGACCTCGAACGAGCTGGAACAGAAACGAGTACTCCGAACCGTTGAACTTGCGGTCGTCTTGAACGCTGGTGCCGATCGGGCGATCCAGCAGGAACTCCACCGCCGTGCGCTGGGCCGCATCGGCTATATGAACGCGGTTGGCCCGCCCGCCCAGGAAGATGTACTTCTCGTTGAGCGTCGCGGGGCAGTCGGCGACCGTCTCCTTCCCGTCGTCCGACGTCAACGACACCCTGCCCCCCTTGAACTGGATCACCGGAAACTGGGCCCAGAGGTAAACCCCCTCCACCTCGAGATCCGCTTCGGCAACCACGTCGAGATCGATGACGGCCGATCCTCCCTGCTCCAGGAGGTTCATCTGGTAGCGACAGCGTTTGCCCTTATCCAGTTCAATCGTGCCCTGCCACGATTTCGTGCCGTCCTCCGTCGATACCGTCGCGGGCCGGCCCGGGTTGAGGCGGCCCTGGCGGTTCCAGCCCTTGGCCGGAAGTCGCAGCTCCACCTGCAGCGGCACATCTTCGCCGCTCACCAGCAGGCCGGCGATCCCGCCGTTCCGGTCGCTCAGCACCTCGAGGTCCGACCCAGGACCCTGCGGCTGGGCATGCGACGCGGCGCCCGTCAGTAGGATTGCCATCGATGCGCAAACAACGTGCAACTTCGACATGGGAGCCTCCAATACCGTCGTGTCTATCCGCTCACGGGGTCGACCAATCCGACCTCGATGATACGCTCTTGGCCGCGTTTCGCAAGCACGTTTTTATGCGAAGGTGCTGCGGATAGCTCGCGCAAATCACCACGTCATTCCCGCGCAGGCGGGAATCCAGATCGTGAATTGCGGGCGAGATCACCCCCAATCCCAGGCCTTCCGCAAGGTAGCCCTAACCCCTCTCCGATCCCTCCCATCCCTCATGTTCGAGAAGCCACACCACAAAGCGGGTCGAACTGACAACGGACAACTCACTCCCCACCCGCCGGTTCAACCACGCCCGCCGGCACGCAAGCCACCGACACCGGCGCGTAGTTGCACGTGCAGCCGCCCGTGAGATTGGGCATGTTCAGCACGCCGTTGGCCGGATACAGGTTGTTGTTCACCTGGCAGCCCGGCCGCACTCCCAGAAACGGCGTGATCTCGCCGCTGGCCAGGTCGATCCAGGCCGAATTGCCCAGGTAGCGCGTGGTCAGCAGGTGCGTGCTCGCCCGCGTCCCCGTGCATCCCCGGCGGTTCCACTTCAGCGGCTCGCCCATCCGCTCGCCCGACGGCAACCCGTAGACGAGCAGCGTGTCGTCGCCGCCGGTGAGCAGTTTCTCGCCGGCGATCCGGCCCGGCAGCCCCGTCTTCGGCAGACCGCCGCCGGTCACGACCAGCCGCGTCTTCGACCCCGATTGCCGCGGCAAGGGTTCGCCGTCGCTGCCTCGATAGAAGGCCGCCGGCGTCACCACCAGGTCGAGCGACAAGCTGTAGCGCAATCGGGCCCCGCCCGGCCGCTGCCACAACCGTTCTCCCGTGGCCAGGTCGAGGGCAAAAACACTTCCGTCGCGAGCTTCGTCTTCGCCCCGCCGCGGGTCGACCAACTCCGAGCAAAACACCCTATTTCCGCCCACGGCAAGATGCAGATCGGCACGGGTCGCCTCAGCCCGCCACAGCAGCTTGCCCGAGCGGCGATCCATGCACAGCACGTGCGAACCGCTGGTGCCCACCAGACGGTCGCCAGAAACGCGAAGATTCGCCCACGGCGCCTTCAAATCGTCCGGAAGCGCGATGCGTCCGCTTAGCTCGCCCGTCGCCGCATCAAACACCAGGCAGGTCGTGCCGTCGCTCAGATAGATCGCGTCCTCGAGGGCCACCAGTTCTATGGTGGGCGACAGGCTCGGCGCCGGACCCCACTGGCGATGCCGCGCGTAACGGATGCCTGGGCGATCGAGCGGTTCGTCCGCCAGATCGACGGCCCACAACTTCCGGCCGGTATACACGTCCGCCGCCCGCAACAGGCTCTGCTCGTAAATGACGAGCCGCCCGCCGGATATCCGAACCTGGTTCTGCCCCGGATACTTGTGCCAGCGCTCCGACGCGCCGAACCACAACACCGCCGCGGGCGATCGCAACTCGTCCGCCGACGCCCCCGTGCAGCCCGCATCGGCTTCCGCATGCGACCAGTCCGCCGCCCCCGGCAACGAACCCGAACGGGCCAGCAACACGAACTCGCCCGCCTGCCGAACCCTCGCACCGGGGAACGCTTCGTCCTGAACGATCTCCTCAATCCGCCCCCGATCGGCCAGCAAGCCCCAGACACAAGCCACGCCGCCATAAGGCCGCAGGGCGTGAAACACCGCCCCGGCCAAGGCCCGCCCGCCCGCCTGCTCCAAGTCGTCGGGAGTCTCCGAAACGACCAGGCTGGCCAAGTAGGGTGGGAAGGGATACGCCGCCGGATCTCCATCCAAGACGCTCGCCCGAGTGCCGTACAACCCCGCCGCATCGAGCCGCCGGCGAAGAGCCGTAACCTTGGCTCGATCGTCGTCCACCGCGATCACATGCAAAGACGACTGCCGGACGAGTTCCTCGACGAGCCGCCCGCTCTCCAGCCCCAACACCAGGGCATAGCCGTCGCGCACGCCAGTGGTGTCGAGGACGGAAGCCGCCTTCCCAGTCCATTCGTCGGCAGGCGGCGCCGGGGAATCGGCTGCCACGTGCCTGGTCACACTGCCGGCCGCCGGCTCGGCGAAGGCCAGAATCGTTCCCTCGGCCGTCACCACAAACAGCTTCCGGTCCGCCGCCAGCATTCGCGTCGGCGTCCCTTCAATCTCCGCTCGCCAGACGCTCTTCGGCTCCGAACCTGCCACGTCGATCGCCTCGACCTCGCCCGGCCCGCCCGCATACAGCCTGCTGCCCGCCTTGATCTGCACCGTCAGCTTCGACGGCAGTTCCCAGATCTGCCGGAACACGGCCCCGAAATTGTCGGGAACCTCGTCCTTGGCCCGGTGCGGCGGTATGTTCTCCTTGGTCCATTCCTGAAGTGTATACCCTGTCAAGTCTCGCGCCACGATCCGCTCGTCGCTCTCGTACATCACCTCCGGCGTCATCACCGGCTGGCGAAAGCGGTCGAGCTCCCGCTGGTTGGCCCGCTCGATGTCCAACCGCGTCCAGCCGCCCGGATAAAGCAGCGGCTTGAAATCGTTCTCGCCGGGCTTGGTCTTGGCAAGCCGTTCCTCGTTCGGACGGGTAATGTCGTAAAGATCGCCCCCGTGGCTCAGATACTTGCCGATCCCGGCCGCGAACCAGCACCCCTTCGGCAATCCCAAACGCCCGCCCCAACCGGTCGTATACGTCTGCAGTTCGCCCGTCTTCAGATCGAAAAACGCGGGCAACTGCGTGCCGCAAGGCACGATCAGCCGGTCGCCCACGATCGCCAGATAGCCTTGCGGCGTCAGACCGGCTTCGCTCCCCACGCCGTGGTCCAGGTTGCTCTCCGGGATGCGATCGCAGGTGGTGTTCGACCAGACCGGTTCACCCGACTCCGCATCCACGCCGTGGACAAACACGCCCTCGGTCGGCCACAGCCCCGCGGCGAAATAAACCACGCCGTCGGCCAGGACGGGGCCGCCGCGAGCCGGCCACAGCGAAATCAGCCGCCCGTGCCCCACAACCGTGCGGTCCTGCCGTCCCTCTGGCAGACCGCGGAACCGCCAACGCAGCGACCCGTCGTCGTTGAGACAATACAAATAACCGTCGTCGGAGACGAAGTAGACCTTGCCTTCCCACGCCGCGGGCGCGAAGCGGACCGGCCCCCCGGCAATGAACCGCCAGCGTTCGGCCCCCGTCTCCGTGTCGAGCGCCGTCACACTGTCGGTGACCATCGACGGCACGAACATCAACCGCCCCAGCACCACCGGCTCGTAGGAGGCGTCGTAGGCCAGGCGAAGCTCGTGGGGAAAGGCCGGGCGGGGGGCCGGAAGCGTACGCGTCCAACGCAGTCCGAGTTCCTCAGGCAGTCCGTCCGGCGCCGCCGCCGTCCGCCCCGCGTCATAGCGAAACTGCGGCCAGTCGCCGCCACGTAGCGGAGCCGCCACCAGCCAGGCAACCATAGCCAACGCCAGCCGGGAATGCCACTTCATGGATCTCCTCCTCGTCCTATAATCGAGTCGCCAATAGGAACACCGAGTGTCCATCTATTGTGAGCCACAAGAGGCTCCGTGCCAACAGTGCTGAATGGCCTTGCGCGATTCCAGACAACACGGTTCCGAGGCAACCGTCTTCGAGGTAGCCGTCCCCTTTGTCGTTCCCGCCCCCCATCCGTCATTCCCGCTCTCCCATCCGTCATTCCCGCGAAGGCGGGAATCCAGGCACTCGGTATACTGCACGAGACTCCCGCCTTCGCAGGAATGACGGCCAAAGGCCCCCCGGAATTCCTCCAGGAATCACGAAAGGCCACTCAACAGCGGTCGCCGTGTCGTGCTATGCTGGCGTCATGACGAAGAACAGCCCGAAACGCCGTTGGTTCCAGTTCCGACTGAGGACACTACTGATTGGCGTTCTGGTGCTCAGCCTGCCGTTGTCGTGGTTTGCCTGGAGGATGGAGAAGGCGAGAAAGCAGAGGGAGGCGGTGGAGGCACTCCAAAGCACCGGAATTTTCTTGGACTGGCAAATCGTCCGGGAATCGGAGCCGGGGGTCCCGACCTGGTTGGCTAAGCTCTTTGGCGACAGCTATCTTTTCGTCGAGGTGCGTCAGGTCATTTGGAACACGCAATCCAACTGGAAGCCCGTCCGAGACGAGCACATGATTCACCTGGCAGACCTGCCCGATCTCCGGCGGATCGCCGTCCCCACGTGTCGAGTTAGCGATGTAGGCGTCGAGCACCTGAAGGGACTGACGAACCTTCGGAGCCTGGACCTCTCTCGTACCGAAGTGACCGACGACGGCCTGAAGCACTTGAAGGAAATGAGTGAACTCCAGCACTTGTTTCTGAGCGGCACTCAGATTACGGACGGCGGACTGGAGTACCTCAAAGGGCTGGCTAACCTCAAGTGGCTGTCCCTCAAGGGCACTCAGGCCACCCCCGAAGGCGTCCAGAGGCTCCAAGAGGCACTACCCAACTGCAAGATCGAATACGATGAGACACTCGCTGTGATGCAATGACTACAACGGAAAAGTTGCCCTTTAACTCCCCGCTTGTGAAACGAATTGGCGAGATTGCCGTTTTCTGAAATAAAAATACCCCATGGGATAGGCGCACTATTCTCTATTCTTACCCGTTGTGGCAGAAGAGTTGTGGGAACACGGTCAGCAACAACGGCAGATGAGCGAGTCATGCAGGCACTCTCCGATCGCCGTCCGCAGAAGCAGAACCGACAGTCTTTCTCCACACGCCGTAAACCGGCCGGTCGACGTCAGGTAACAGACCGTGGCCTGCCCGTATCCCCGCCTCCGATCCCTCCGATGCCTCATGTTCAAAAACACCTCACTTGCCAAATTCACTCGGAGAGGGAAGATAGACCTGTGGTTAGGGGCGGCAAGGCTAGTCTCAAAACTCTCTTTGGGTTGGCGGGAACTGCTGCCACTGGCTATCATCTGTACGACAGGCTGAAGGATGGTGATATCAATCGCACAGGACCCGACATGCATCGCAGGTTGCTACTGATCGTCTCGTTGACTTTGCTTGGTGCCGCCAACACAGGCTGTGGTGCTAAGTCACAGCCACTGCCAGAAGTCGCTCCACCATCTGAAGTGCTGCCGGAGAAGGCTCCCATCAAAGTGGAGGCTGCTGAAATGTCAACCGAGTACCCAAACGCGACGGAAAACGTTGCGTACAACACAACCCTTGACGAGTGTCGAATCGATCCGAGCGAGCTAAGGTATGTGAACACGGATCCGTCCAAATCTGCGGCAACTTCGGACGAGTATTGCGACATTCGCGATCTCGCGTTCTCCGAAATCAGCCGATTCCTCCAAGCGAAGCACTTCCCCGAGTTGGATGATCTCCATAGGCGCTTGTTCAAGGAATCGAGTTTCGGGGAGTATCGCGGTGATCGTACACTCGATCTCCCGCTGACGGACGAACGAATGGTCAATTCGGAATTCATTCAGTTGATTCAGTCCACAGTATTGAACTTCTATCCACTCTGGCGATTGAGGTTTGGCACCCGTGAACAGGAGTTGACCGCCGTAATCTATCCCGATGCCTTGAGCCTCGGCAAGGCGGTCTACTCGACGCCTGGAGGGATTGAACTGGAGACGGGATTGACACAGTGGCGCAACGCTGTCCGAGAAGCGTTCGACACGAAGTGGGGGCCGCAAATCAAGCAGTTGGCGGTGGTGAAGGCTCGCCTTCCCAAAATGCTGAGCCAGCCGAGTGAACGCCCGTTCCGGGTCATTGCTGCATTCCCGTCGCGGGGGCCAGTTTCGAATCGCTCATGCGTATGGCTGCTCGTTCCGGGAACGGCGAAGTGGGAGTATGCCATTGAGGATCCGGCGCCCGCGCCAGAAATGAAGTATGGTGCTCACGCAGGCACATACCCGGTACACGCTGGGGGCGTAGTCGGTGAACGTTTCTGGCGAGGAGACGATCCTCTCTTCTGGGCTGAGGAGACTGTCTTCAATATAACGCCACTGCCGAAAGACATAATAGTGACCCATCTCGAATCGGGGCAGACCTATCGTGTTTCATTGAGCGAGTTGGAGAAATTGGAGGAATGACGGCCGGCCGCGCGGCGTCGGTGCCCCCGAGTAACCCGGCAAACCACTCACCGCGTGCCGCTGCTTGCTGGCCAAGCAGGGCTGAGTAACGTTAAATAATCCACCCCATAACGCCTTGTCTTACCATAACGGTGGTGAGTCGGCCTCCGTCTTCCCATTTCCCCCTCGGTGCTCCCACTCCTTGGCAAACCAGCAGTACCACACGACGACGCGACTCAACAACGCATCCCCACCGCCAATTCCCCTGCCCGAGCAATTCCCCTGCCTTCAACGCTTTCCCCCGACGCCTTACCGTGCAGCCCGCTCCGTCAAGAGCAATGAGCCTCATGAACGGCCTGCGCTGGAGAACCAAGCTGCGAGGCGTGCGACCGTTCCGGCAAGGTTTGCCCAACTGAAACAACTGGCCGGGCTGCGGGCAGAATTGCCCATTCCGCCGGGTGTCGCCGGGCCGCTCGCGCGGCGGCGCGCTATCCTTCCAATGGAGTGCTGCGCAGCACTCGCGGCAGGAGGCCCGTATGACCCGCAAAACCCTCAGACCTCTTCTGGCCAGGAAGAACGGTTTGCGCTCGCCGCCGGCAAGCGCAATGGTCGCAGCGCTCACTGCTCTGACGCTGGCGGGCTGCTCTCCTTTCAACGAGATTCTTCGCAACCGCTCGGTCTGCGATGCCGTCCACTCCTGGCGAAACTTCCATAGCGCCGCCAGCATCGCCGACGCCCGGGCGGCCGCGTTCTGGGCGGGACAGCACGAGCGGGCCGGATCGGCGGAGTGCGTCGATCTCTACTTCCTGGCGGCCAAGCTGAGCTGCGCTGAAGGGGGCGTCATCTCGTCGGGCCAGTCGGCGCCCGAAGTGCAGACCGTCTATCACGAGAGCCTGGCCGGGCTGATCCGCACGGCTCAACAGTATGGGCGATACGATCCAATCCAGGGGATTCGCCTTCAGAAGAACGGGGCTGCGACTGCGGTCCCGATCAGTTATCACGGCTTCAACTGGCGGCCGGGCGATTTCAACCGGCTGGTCATCGCCGATCGGTTCGTCCGCACGCGGCTGAAAACGCAGTACTATCGCGACGGCATCGGCGTCCCGCTCATCGCCATCCGGGAGCGGGAAGCGCCCGAACGGTTCTACACCGGGCGGAGCCACTTCGCGGCCACCGCCAATCTCAAGTGCCATAGCGACGCGGCGCAAAACCGGCCCGGCTGGGTGCTCGAATTGGCGAATCCCTATGCGATCGAGTGCACCGATTTCGGCGGGCAATCGCTGCGGCTGGCCGCCGACTACTCGGCCGCGTCGCGCTACATCATCGAGCGAGAAAAACGCACCTACCTGCGAAACTTCGTCTGGGTCGACAGCCGGACCGCCGAACCGAAACTGATCTTTCTCGAACCTTATCAGCCGGGCAAGATCCCGCTCGTCTTCGTTCACGGGCTGCTCTCCGACCCCATGACCTGGGCCGAACTCTACGAGTCGATCAAGATCGATCCCGAACTGCGGGATCGGTACCAGTTCTGGGCCTTCCAGTATCCGACGGGCGCCGTGTTTCTCAGGTCGGCCGCCAACCTGCGGCGGGAACTGGACGCTGCCGTCGCCTGCGCCGATCCCGAAGGCTGCGATCCGGCCCTGTCGCAGATGGTCCTCGTCGGCCACAGCATGGGCGGACTCCTCTCGAAACTCCAAGTCACTTCGTCCGGCGATCAACTCTGGCGCTCCTTCGCCAACCGACCGCTCGAAAGCCTGCAAGCCTCGCCCCTGGTGCACGACCGGTTGCAGGAGATGTTCTTCTTCGACCCGTCGCCTCACATCCGGCGGGTGGTGTTCATCGGCACGCCCCACAACGGCTCCAGCCTGGCCACCCGATCGATCGGGCGTCTCAGCTCCTACATCGTCCGCATGCCCGACGCCGACGAGCGGGAATACAGCGCCTTCCTGGCCGCCAACCCGGGCGTGATCCACCCCTTCGCCGCCCGGCGGATTCCCACCAGCGTCGATATGCTGGAGCCGAACAATCCGATCCTCGGCGCGATGGCCCATCTGCCCGCGGCGCCGTGCGTGGCCGCCCACTCGATTGTCGGAACCGGTGGTTGCACGCTCCGGCGCGAGCGGTCCGACGGCGTCGTGCCCGTCGACAGCGCTCGGACCCCCGGCGTCGAAAGCGAACTGTTCGTCGACGAGGACCACGAAGATCTGCACCGCAGTCCGGAGACCGCCCGCGAAGTCGTGCGGATCCTCCGCCGGCACTTGCAGGTCTGCTCGCTGACGGCGATCGGTCAAGAGAGCCGTTGATCTCCCCCCCATCCCCCACAAAAACACCCCGCCTGTCGTCGCACCCCCAATCCAGGGGTGTTCAATTCTTGTATTGAACTCAAGCCCCGAATCCATATAATTGGGAAGTGTACGAATGTATATACAACCAACCCAGACCCCAAGATCAGCGCCGATGAGCGTCGATAAGCGTTCCCCTTTCCCGGTCTTCCGCCCCGCCCGCCCCTCAGTCCGCACCGGCATGCAACCCAAGACCAAGCGTCCAGGCCACAATACTGCCGGAAAAGCGTTGCTGCTGCCCAACTCCACCAAGAGAACTCACTACCGCCGCAGATATTGGCAAAACAGCCTCTTCGTTGACCAACTCCCAAAAGCTCCAGGATTAGTGCCGATGAGCGTCGATACGCGTTCCCCATTTCCCCGTCCCCGCTCTCCACCCCCAGCCGCCCCTCGGCCTCTCATAGCTTTCGTCCCTTTCGTGACTCCTCTTCTTCCCCTTACCCCCATGGAGAGGTGTATCGTGCCTGCGCCGCCCCAGAATCGCCGTAAACCCTTGCTCCACAATACTATAGCCGTCAGATGGCACATGCACCTATCGATCGACAACCGAACCACTCACACCCACCATCCGCAACCATTTCTCGCAAGAAAACATCTCAATCACAACCCGACGCGTAAGCGAGGAAACGAGCATCACCCGACGCGTAAGCGAGGAAACGCAGCATCACCCGACGCGTAAGCGAGGAAACGCCGCATCACCCGACGCGTAAGCGAGGATAGGTATTGTAACCCGACGCGTAAGCGAGGAAATGTATTGTAACCCGACGCGTAAGCGAGGAAACGTATTGTAACCAGAAACATTCCCCTGCTTTCCTCTTTCACGAATCCCTCATTTGCCCGATCATGAAAGCCAACTTGTCTTCCCTGTCCTCGTCAAAGGGCCAACCCATGAAACCCCACCGCACGACCTTGTTCACTTCCTTGGCTGTCCTCTCTTGTTTCGCTGCACCCATTCCCGCCGCCCAGCGCGACTACGGCCTGATCAAGACCGACCGCAGCCCGCATGCGGCGGTGCAGAGCGTCGACCTTGGCGCCGTCCGCTGGACCGGCGGGTTCTGGGGCGAGCGGTTCGACCAGTGCCGCGACGTCACCCTGCCCCGGCTCTGGGAACTGGCCGGGCCCTGGGCCTGGCACAATATGCTGGTGGCCGCCGGGCTCAAACAGGGCGAGGCCAAGGGCTGCGACTGGCAAGACGCCTGGATCTACAAGTGGATCGAGTCGGCCTGCTACGTCTACACCCAAACCCGCGACCCGAACCTGCTCGAACAGATGGACGAGGTGATCGCCGTCGTCGCCAAGGCCCAGCAGCCCGACGGCTACCTGGCCACCCAGGTGACGCTCCGCAACCGCGATCGCTTCACCAGCTACCGCTTTCACGAAGTCTACACGATGGGCCACCTGATGTCGGCCGCCTGCGTCCATCATCGCATCACCGACAAGGCCAACTTCCTGAACGTCGCCCAGAAGGTCGGCGACTTCCTGCACAAGAAATACACGACCGGCAAGAATCCCTATCTGATCAATTGCCCGATCAATCCGTCGGCGATCATGGGGGCGGTCGAACTGTACCGCACGACCGGCGAGAAGCACTACCTCGAACTGGCCAACATCCTTATCGACAACCGGGGCAAGAAGCGGGGCGAGGTGCCGCGTCTCCCCTGGGGCGCGGCCGGGGGCAACACCGACCTGAACCAGGACCGCACGCCGCTGCGCCAGTCGACCGAGGTCGTCGGCCACGCCGTCTTCTGGTCCTACCTGTTCGCCGGAGCCGCCGACGCCTACATCGAGACGGGCGACCCGTCGCTGACCGCGGCCCTCGAGCGGCTGTGGCAAGACCTGGCCGAGGGCAAGACCTACATTCACGGCGGCGTCTCGCCCGTCCACAAGGGGCTCTCCAACCGCAGCTACGGGCCCGGGGAGCGAACCATTCTCAACGACGAGGTCCACGAGGCCTCGGGCCTCCCCTTCGACCTGCCCAACGCGACCGCCTACAACGAAACCTGCGGCCAGATCGGCAACCTCATGTGGAACTGGCGAATGCTCGTCATCCAGCCCGAGGCCCGTTTCGCCGACCTGATGGAGAAGACCCTCTACAACTCGATCCTCTCCGGCGTGGAGGTCGACGGCGAAGGCTGGACCTACACCAACCCGCTCCGCTGGCACGGCCCGGGCCACGAACTACTCAGCAACGACGCCCATGTGCGATTCGACCCGGGCGAGAAGAACATCTGCTGCCCCACCAACCTCCTCCGCACCGTCGCCGGCTGGCACGGCTATCTCTACACCACCGACCAGGCCGGCCTGTGGGTCCATCACTACGGGGCCAATCGGGCAACCATCGCCCTGCCCGGCGGCGGATCGGTCGAGCTGGCTATGGAGACCGAATATCCATGGAACGGCAACGTCAAACTGCGACTGGACAAAGTCGACTCGCCAGGCGAGTTTGCTATCCGTCTGCGAGTGCCCGAATGGACCAGGCATGCTTCGGTCACCGTCAACGGCCAGGCCGCACCGGTCGAGGCGTCGCCCGGCAGCTACGCCGAACTGAAGCGGGTGTGGAAGCCGGGTGACGCGATCGAGTTGAACCTCCCCATGCCGGTCCGCATGATGGTCGCCCGGCCGCGGCTGGAGCAGGCTCGCGGGCAGGTCGCGGTCAGTCGCGGCCCGATCGTCTACTGCCTCGAATCGATCGACTTGCCCGAGGGCGTGTCGATCGACCAGGTGGCGATCCCCCGCGACGCTGCCTGGGAGGTGAAACATGAACCCGACCTGCTCGGCGGCGTAACCACCCTCAGTACCCAGGCACTGGCCTTACCGGCCCTTGGTCCGGAAGGCCCGCTCTACCAGGAATTGCCCCAAGGCGAGATCAAGACCATCCCCGTCCGCCTCATCCCCTACTACGCCTGGAACAACCGCGGCGAACCGGAAATGACCATCTGGCTGACACTCCGATAACCCCCATTCCAACCCGACGCGTAAGCGAGGCCAAACGACCTCCCATCCATTCCATCCCCACGCGTAAGCGAGCCCCAACAACCCAACGCGTAAGCGAGGCCAAACGACGCCCCATCCATTCCAACCCGACGCGTAAGCGAGCCCCAACAACCCAACGCGTAAGCGAGGCCAAACGACGCCCCATCCATTCCAACCCGACGCGTAAGCGAGCCCCAACAACCCGACGCGTAAGCGAGGCCAAACGACGCCCCATCCATTCCATCCCCACGCGTAAGCGAGCCCCAACAACCCGACGCGTAAGCGAGGACAAACGACGTCCCATCCATTTCAACCCAACGCGTAAGCGAGGACCGACGACATCCCATCTCGTTCCTAGCTTGCCTGTTTGAAGAATCCACAGGCTTCTTCATCCGTCATTCGTACTTAACGTTTCGTATTTCTTTCGGATTTCGAGATTCGTATTTCGGATTTGCCCTCGCCCCATTTCTTCCACGCCTCCACCCGCTCGCTCTCGCGCAGATCGCCGGCCTCTGCTTCCTCGCAGCGGGCCACCTTGGGCAGGGCGTCGAGAGCGGACAGGCGGATGCCGTGGCGATCGTCGAGCAGACGAATCAACGTGGGGGCGAACTCGGGCAGGGCCAGTTCGCCCATGGCCCGGGCCGCCTGGAGCCGCGTCTCTTCGTCGGCGCTGTAGGCCAGCCGCTCCAATGCCGCCGGGCCCTCCGATCGGCCGAGACGGGTGAGCGCGGCAGCGGCGGCGATCTGAACCGATTCATATCGCGAGCCCAGAAGTTGCACGATCGCCTCATGATCCCCGACCTGCCCACACAACCCCAACGCCTCCGCGGCCGAGCACACCACGGACATGCTCGAATCATGGAGGGCGCCGACCAGAACCGGCACGTGCTGCGGACGCGGATGCCGTGCAAGATGCCGGCAGGCGGCCTGTCGAATTCCGGACGAGCTGTGGCCCGCGGCCGCGTAGACCAGCCGGAACGTCCGCTCGTCGTCCTCCTCCGCCAGTGCGGCAAGCACGTACTGCCAGACGACGGCGTCGGTTTCGGGTATTACCAGGTCGGCCAGCCGCCGCAGCAGGAGCGGCGCGGGGCGGCGACGGGCGAAGCGTTCCGGCAACTCGCGGGCGGCTCGTCGGCGAGCCTGAACGTCGCCGCGGCGATACTGTTCGACCGCGGCGAAGTCCGGCTGGTCGGGGGCAAGCACGTCGACGAAGAGGCTCTCGGGGAGCACGGCGCCACGCTGTTCGACGAGGAATTCGAGCATCCCGAGCAAGTCCGGCCCGGCGCGGCGGAGAGTTGCCAATGCTTCGGTTCGGACGGCCGGATCGGAGCCTTCGATTTGCAGCGTCTCGAGGGCCGCTACGACTGGCGCAAGCTGCTGGTCGGTAAAGGACGCCGCAACTGGAGTGTCTTCATGCTTCGCCGCCGCGGCAGCAGTGCTCCGGTCGGCATAGGCCTGCCGGATCCCGTCGAGTGCCGTAGCACGAGCGGCGGGCGCCTGGCCGAACGGAAAGGCTTCGAGCAGGGGCCGGCCCTCGGGCCAGGTGGCCGAGAGCGTTTCGGCCGCCAGCTTCTGCGAGCGGTAGGGGCACTTCTCCAGAGCGTCGATCAGCAGCGGCTCGGAGACTTCGGGCGGCCATGTGCCCAGCCCGGCGACGGCCTGGTGCTGCACCTCGGCACTCGGGTCGTTCAAGAGCTTTTGCGCCAGGGAAGCATTGGGACCGCCGGGCAGGCTCGGCAGGAGTTCGGCCACGGCCAGCCGGACCCGCCACGCCTTGTCGTTGGCACCTGCTGCGACCAGTTCGGCCTTTCCCAGGTCGGCAAGGGCCCTGAGGGCCGCGATTCGCTCCCCTTCGGCGCCCGTCTCCAAGAGCTGTTCCAGGTTGGCGACGGCTCGTTCGTCTCGCAGGACGCCCATGGCACGGACGGCCGCGCAGCGAACCTGCAATTCCGGGTCGCTGAGTGCAAAAACCAAGCGGTCGAACGTCTCCTTCGAAGGGTGCCGTGCCAGGGCCGACACAAGTTGGGCGCGGATCTTCGGATCGGCATGGTGCCGAAGCGAGAGGGCCTGCTCGGGGAAGACTCCGCCGGAAGACTCCTCCCACACTTCGAGGGCGGCGAGCTTCACGGAATCGTCTCGGGCGTCGAGAGCCGCCGCCAGACGCGGCTCCTGTGCCGGTCCGGCCTGGCGTCCCAGGGCCCGGATCATCTCGGCATGGACCGCCGGAGAATAGCTGCTGCGAGGCTTGCCGGCTTCGTCGTCGGCGAGACGCCGGAGCGGTTCGAGCCCACTCGGAATCCGCCCGAGCGTCTCGGCCGCGGCACAGCGCACTTTGACGTCGAGTCGCGAGTTCTCTGTGGCCGTGGCCAGTGCCTCGACGATGTCGGTTTTGCCGGTCCGTGCCAGCATCACGGCCGCGTTGGCCGCAGTGGTCGGATCGGAGTTCCCGAGATATGGGCGCAGGTCGACTGGGTCCTCCGGTGTCGCGGAGACGGCCGCATCAAGATCCGGGTAGATCCATCGATAATCCGGCTCCTGGCCGTCGGACGACGGAACGGAGCGGATCCAATGCGGCTGGGCAATCAGCTCGCCGAACGCATCGTCGGGACAAGCGGCGACGGGAGCCGGGACGGAAGGCGAATCGGCCGATTTGGGCGACGGCGTTTGGCCCGGCCGTTCGAGCGGGACCACATCGCTTCCGGAGTAGGAGTAACTGGCGGGGGAGGAGCAACCGGCAGCAAGCGACACCAGCACAACGACGAAGACAACGGCCGAGCGGGTCGATTCACACAAATAAATCGGCATGTCGGGCAAATCCATTTGCCAAACCTGGGTGTTCGTCCTCCGCCGGCCTGTCACGGAGGGCCTATTGTGGAGCCCATTTCATATCCGCCATAGGCGGGCTGCACCTGTTCCCGAATCGGCTCGAACTCAGGTGATTCGGGGGCCGGGGGACCGATTTGACTGAGGGCGGCGGCCAACTCTTGCCGGACTTTGGCAATTGCCTCATCCAAGGCCTTGGCCTGTATGGGCTTATCGTCGTCGCCCTTCTTTTCGATATCCTTGAAGAAATCGTGGATCGGGTTGGAAAGGCTTTCGACGGCCTTGGTCTTCTGCGGATCGGCGCCGGCAATCATGCTCATGCCGGTGGCTTCGCTCGGGCGGATGGTCTTTGTCTTCCTGCCCATACCGATCAGTGCGGCCGTCATCCCTTCCTTGAGTCGCCGGCGGACGCGTTCGAGCTCTCGATCCGTCTCGGTCGTGACGGTGGGGGTGCTCATGCCTCCGTAGCCATAGCCTCCCATATCGTCAGGAGCAACGTCTCCTGCATAGCCATCTCCGCCGCCGCCCTCGGCCATGTAATCTCCCATGTACCCGCTGGTGGGAGGCTTGACCTCGTTGGATTGCAACTCGTCGCGCAAAGTCTGCCGTTCCCGGTCGCAGAGTTCCACGGCCATCAGGCCGAGGGAATGGAGGAAGGGATTCATGTCGAGGCCGGGCGCCTTCCGGTAGTCGATGTTCCCAAGAGAGTACGCCGCTTCATAGCGTAGGAACGGCTGGCTATCCGATTCGGAAACGATCCCGCGCAGCATGTTCGCGACCCAGTCCTGCTTCGGAGCTCCCTTGATGTCGCCAAACGTCATCGCGGCGACGGCTCGCAACCAGGCCTGCCCCTCATCGCTACGAACGCGTTCCGATTCCTGTGTCTTCGCCAGATTGGCCAGGTCGCCGAGGACGTCGCGGGGGATTTCGGTGCCGGCCTCCTGCATCAGTCGGCAATGGCGGCGTATCCCGACGAGTGCGCCCAGGCGGACGGCGTCGATATGCTTCTCATCTGCAACACACTTGCGCAGGAGATCCAACGCCTGGGGCAGCGGCTTGGGAAACTTAACGCCCATCGCGGGTTCCACCTCGTTCAACTCGCCGATCATCAGGATTGCGTTGTAGCGAGCCGTAGGGGAGAAGTTATTGGCTGGGTCTACGAAGCCTTTCGTGTAAAGAATCACGAGTGCTTGAAGCTTGTCGTGAGCCTGGTTGGTGCTGCGAGTCGGCTTGTAGCTCGTGGTGAGATCATTGGCCAACTCGGCTCGATGCTTGGCGACTTCCTCCGGGTGTTCGAGAGATGTCCAGCGGGCCAATGCGTAGTTCCTGTAGTAGTCGTTGAACATCGCCTCCTTGTCGGCGGGAATCGTACCGTCTCGGAGTATCTTCTGGATCTCCGATCGCGTTCTCTGGTATTCTTTCTGCTTCTCGGGGTCGGGCTGGGGAAGATCCCTGTAGGACCCGTTCAGACGGGGGGCCGGCCGCTTGGCTGGGACTGTGGGGGAGGCTGCGGCAGGAGAGGCTGCTGGAGCGGGGGTGGCAAGGGCAGGAGAATCTGCGGCCGCGGGGGTACCCACGGCAGGAGACGCCGGGGTGGCAGGAGCGGGCGCCGCTTTCTGGGCAGCCGGCGCCGGACCGGCCGGGGCCTGCTGGGCTCTCGCTCCGACCGTCTGACAAACCAGCAATGCGACCGCCAATCCCAGCCCAAAGGCGAGCGGATACCAGGCGCAGCAACAGACGTGACTCTTCCGGGAAGCGGAGGACATAGCACAGGCTCCAAAGCCGAACGGCATTGTGAAGTTAGTCAACTTATATGCTAGTCCCCCGATTTCAGGAATGTCAAGTTTTATGCGCGTTCCCCCCTCGCTGGGCCCGAGTTTGACACCTCGTGTCTCCTGGGCGTACAGTGGGACGTGCAGCGATTGGGAATGCGAAACCGACGTTCGCCGGGAGACCTCGGCAAACCGGGTGGATGTGCGAATTCTGGGGGTTATAGCGAGGTACGCCACGCATGACGTTGCTCTACGAAGATCGCCGTTTTCTGGCCCACGAGACAGGTGTCCATCCAGAACGAGCGGCACGAATCCGCGGGCTGGACGAGCGGTTGTCGCAGGCCGGTCTGGAGCAGAAGTGCCGCCGGGTCGAGTGGCCGGAACTCTCCCGGCAACGTCTGTCCCGGGTCCATTCACTGGCGTATGCCGACGAAGTCTGGGCAATGGCCAAATCGGGGGGGGGCGACATGGACGCCGACACGGTGGTCAGCCCCGACTCGTATTCCGTGGCTCTGCTGGCGGCGGGGAGCGTGTGCGACGCCACCGAGCGCATTTTGCGGGGAGAGGATTCGCGTGCCTTGTGCCTCGTGCGGCCTCCGGGGCATCACGCCCTGATGAACCGCGGCATGGGATTCTGCTTGTTCAACAACGTGGCCCTGGCCACGGTAACCGCCATCGACGAGTTGGACGTCGATCGGGTCCTGATCGTCGACTGGGACATCCATCACGGCAACGGCACCCAGCACACCTTCTGGGAAGATCCGCGAGTGGGATTCCTGTCGATCCACCGCTTTCCGTTCTATCCGGGCACGGGGCACGAAGACGAGACAGGGGGCGGACGCGGCCTCGGAACGGTGCTGAATCTGCCGGTTGCGTTCGGGATCTCGCGTCACGACTACCTGGCCAAGTTCGGCGATGCGCTCGACCGCTTCGCCTCGCAGATCAAGCCGCAACTCGTGTTGATCAGTGCCGGCTTCGACACCCATCGGGAAGACCCGGTCGGTAACCTCGGCCTGGAAACCGAAGACTTCACCACTCTGACCAATATGGTCCTGGACGTTGCCGACGCCTATGCGTCAGGACGCACGATCAGCGTTCTGGAAGGTGGATACAATCCGCCCGTGCTGGCCGACTGTATCGAGACCCATTTGGCGGAGATGGTCAAGCGCGACGGGCAATAGTCTTCGCGACGCATTGACAAGAAACAGACGGACCGGCCTGCCGTCGAGGCAGCCGGTCCGTCTTGTCTTTCCCTGGTCGCGACTGATTTTTCGTCTAGAAAGCGTACTTTCCGGCGAATTCGATCCGTGTAGAATCGCCCGGACTTCGATCGGTAAACAAGGTTTTCCACTGGCTTACTTCGAGACCCAACAGGAACTTCTTGGTCACGTCGTAGGTGACGTTGCCCCAGTAGGCATGGTTGTAGAGGCGTCCGTTGGCCGTGATGATGTCGGCGTCGATCGGATCGTCGATCGTGTAACCGACGGAGGTATGAAGCCGCGAGGTCAGGTCGTAATAGACGTTGGCCCAGCCGCCGGTGGAGCGAATTTCGTCATTGGTGCCGCCGCAATTGACGCCCTGGACAATGCCGCCGAGGAACGTCTTGAGGTTGGTGCCGGTGAAGAACTCGCCCTGGAACCCGAGCCGTTCGGTGACGGGCACTTTCAGGTCGGCGTTCAAGGACCAGGTCTTTCGGGCCGTGTCGTCGGCGCCGGGGAAATCGAACAACACTTCGCCGACATGCCCCGAAACGCCGAAGGCGATCGGAAGATCGTTTCCAATCGTGGTCCCGACTCGCATTTCGACGATCGGCCAACCGGCGTGATCTCCGTTGGTCGCTGCGCCGTTGGTGAAATCGTGGCCCGCATCGGTGGCCAAGGCGCCTTGGAGCTGGAGCTTCCAGGCGTCGGTCAAGGTAAGGTAGCGTTCGTAGCGGAGTTGAGCTCGCCGGTAACCGATGTTGCCCGCACCCCAGAAGACCGAGTACATCACGCAATTGGGGTTGAGGGGCGCGATCACGTCCCAAGTCTGTCCCATGAGCAGACGGAAGTCGTCGTTCTTGACCTCCCAGTAGGCGTGGCGCAACAGCACGCCGGGCTTGTTCTCGGTGACAAAGTTTCCCTCGAAGTCGATCTCGACCTTGCCGCCGCTGCTCGCGCAGCAGAAGAAGGGGAGCTTCGGGCCCGAAACGTCCAGGCCGAGCCGGGTCCCCTTCCCGTTGAAGTGAATCGCGTCTTCGCCTTCTTCGTCGCCGGAGATTGCCCACAGAGTGTAATCGCCCATATAGGTCCGCGAAGTCTCGTAGACGGTTTGTCCCCAAAGGATGCCGTAAGGAACGATCTTGAAGTCGCCCTTCGACCACGCGAGCTTCTTCATCTCGGCGCGGATATCCTCCATGGTCATGTACTCGACCTCGTCTTCCGCGGCCGACTTCGAGACGGTATTGTACTGCGGCCCGCCGACGGGCGGCAGCGGAATGGGACGACTCTGGATCTGCCCCAATTCGGCTCGCAGCATCTGGGTTTCCGCCTCGAGCCTCTCCAATCGTTGCTGGAGATCACTATCATCCGGTGCACCTGGTGCCGTTGCGGGGTACTCGCTGGCCAGGGATTGCCCGGCCAGGAGGAGAACCGCCGCGAGTGTGGGTCCTATGGCTTTCATCGCATCTCTTCCCCCATGGAATGTCTGATCGTCGCGAGGAACTGGTCTCTCCGCTTGCCTGTTCCTGCCTCGACGCCTGAAAAAACCGCGCTAGCGGTTGTTGGTCGTATCGTCACTGCTACCACCAGACTTGACAGTTGGAGAAATCGCAAAACGACAGGATTCTCCCATAGAACCACGGCATTCGAATCTCCTGTATCTGACGCTACAGGCCGACTGCGACAATCGGCATAGACGGCAACGATTCGCGGAAGAAGGGGGATCCGGGCGACTCGCCGACGACAGAATCGGTGCAGCCGCGCCGGCAGTCAGATTCCTTTCCTTCGGAGAGAACGATACGACCCGTCGGCCGCCACCGTCACCTCGCCCGCGAGCGGCAGTGAATCTGCCGGTACGGGATCGGAAGGTGTCCGGGATGTGAGGGGAACAGGCAGCGAGATCGGAGTGCGAAGGTTTGCCGTCGGGAGATTCCCAGGCCCCGCCCCATTCGCTACAATGGGCACGACGTGACCGTCGGGCTGAGGATCCCATGCCGGTTGCCGGCCCGGGTCGGGCTCTCACGATTTGCTAACCAGAAGAACTGGCCGAGGGAACCTATGAGGAACGTCGCCACCTTGGTACTGGGAGGAGGACGCGGTACCCGGCTCTACCCGTTGACGCAGGTCCGATCCAAGCCTGCGGTCCCGGTTGCCGGGAAGTATCGGCTGATCGACATTCCGCTGTCGAATTGCATCAGCAGCGGGCTGAATCGAATCTACGTTCTCACGCAGTTCAATTCGGTCAGCCTGCACCGCCACATCCGCGCTACCTACTCCTTCGACTCCTTTTCCCAAGGGTTCGTCGAGATCCTCGCCGCGCAACAGACGATCGACAACATGGGCTGGTATCAGGGGACGGCCGACGCGGTCCGCCAGAATCTGCGCTACCTGCGTCAACCGGGGATCGAGTACGTGTTAATCCTGTCCGGCGATCAACTGTATCGCATGGATTTCCAGGAGATGCTGGCCACCCACATCGAGTCCGGCGCCGACGTGACCATCTCGGCCGTGCCGGTTCTCAGCAGCGAAGCGTCGGGGCTGGGCATCATGCGACTCGACGATACGGGCCGCGTCGTCGGCTTCCTCGAAAAACCGCAGACCGAAGAGGAACTGGCCCTGGTCCGAACCGATCCGGCATGGATTGACGCCATGGGCATCCAGTCAAACGGGCGAGACTGCCTGGCGAGCATGGGCATCTATCTGTTCAACCGGCAGGCCCTGCTCGACGTGCTGGAGAAGACGGATTATCAGGACTTCGGCAAGGAGGTCTTCCCCGCGTCGATGCGGACCCGCCACGTTCAGGTGCATTTGTTCGACGGTTACTGGGAAGACATTGGAACGATCAAGTCGTTTTTCGAGGCGAACCTGAGTCTTGCCGGCGAGAAGCCGCCGTTCGACCTGGTGCTGCCCCATCGGCCGATCTATTCGCGAGCACGATTCCTGCCGCCGTCGCGGATCGACGGCGCCGCGGTCAAACGCAGCCTGATCGCCGACGGGTGCCAGATCCAGGAAGGGGCCGTTATCGAGAACAGCGTGATCGGCTTGCGCTGCCTCATCGGACGCGACGCGGTGATTCGCAATTCGATCGTGATGGGCAACGATTTCTACGAGATGCCCGAAGGAATGAACGGGAACGGCTCCGAACCGACGCCCCCCTTGGGAATCGGGCCGGGCACCCATGTCGAAGGCGCCATCATCGACAAGAACTGCCGCATCGGATCAGGCGTTCGCATCATGAACGCCGAGGGCATCGAAAACTCGGACGAAGACCCCTTCGGGATGATCCGCGACGGAATCGTGTGCGTGCCCAAGGGGACGACCCTGCCCGACGGCTGGTCGCGATAATGCACGTGATGCTGGGGGAGACGAATGGCCGTCGATTTCGAAGACGGACCTGGACGGTTCCCGACGACGAGGGCCCTCGACGATGCTCGGCTCTGGTTCACATGCAGCCAGGGCCGGTTCTCGGGTGCCGAACTTCTGCGACTGCCCGGTTCGCGCGGCCAGCTCACTCTCGTCTCCACCGGCGAGGGCGCCGGCCCGGTGATTTGGTGGGTATTTGCGTTGGCGACGGAACTTCCTGATCTGAGTGTGGAGGGTAGCGGGCGGCAGATTCGCGTGTTGGGGCAGACGTTTCGTCTCTGATGTGCCAAGGAGGTGGAGGGTCATTCTGGGCTGTTGAAAAGGGGGGACTGGCTCCGCAACATCTTGCAGCCTTGCGACACCGGACATACTACCGGTTGCGGTGCCTGTCCCCCTTTTTCAACAGACCGGGCTCACTCTGGAGCAAGAGGTTGGCTGTAGATGATCACTGCCGAAGGACAGAAGCTTGCGAGGCACTGGTCGAAATACGGTCAGGCGGCCCTCGATCCTCCTCGAAGAAGGCGTTAGCTATCGATATCGGCTGGCACGTGTTAAGATGGACTTGTACTGGGACATAGCGACGTGCGGGCACGGAACACCGATCCGAAAACACCTGTTAACAGGAGGTAGACAACGCCGTGAGCACGATTGACGCGCCCCTCGAATGGGTAGAAAACGTGGGCAACTTGCGATTGCCGCCTCGAGCGAACCAACGGTTGCAGGAACTCATGGATCGCAACAACGAGGACCTGTTGTCGGATACCGAGCGTGCGGACCTGGAGTCCTTGGTTGAACTCAGCGAGCGTTTATCGTTGGTACGGGCCGAGGCGATTCATTTGCTGGGACGCAAACCGGAATGACGTCCTGGAACGAAATCGCGCGAACGGTATGGTACGATCACGACCAGTCTGGCAACAAGCACGGCTTGCGTTCTCTGGAGGTTCTCGATGACCAGTCCAACGACACGGCGGAGTTTTCTGAAGGCAGCGGCCGCGGTGAGCGGCAGCCTGGCAATTCAAGGAGTGAACGTTGCGGCGGAGGCCCCGCAGAGGGCCAAGCCGGCCGTCGGAGCCGAGGGTAGCGCAGGCGGCTCGCCGGTCCTCGTCGTCAGCCAGGACCTTTCCCGAGACGTCAGCCCCCGCGCTCCCGCCTGGGGATATATCACCGAGATTCTCGAGCGGGCGGGCGTGTTCTTCCAGCAAATCGCCCCTGAAGGGCTGCCGGCCCTGGCTCGGCAGCCGAAGTCGATTGTGCTGTTGGCAGGCGACTTGCAGCTCACATCCGAGCAACGCGACGCGCTTGCTGCATTCGTTACGGGCGGCGGCTCACTAATCGGCGTGGGCGGGACATCCGGGCTGAATGAGGTGTTTGGCATCACCGCCCGGCGTCCCTTGGCAGAAGGTTGGATCCAGGTGACGGCCCAGGATCACCCGATCACCTTGGGGCTGCGGAGTTCACTCCACGTATTTGGCGGCTATGCCGTGACGGCCGGTTCGGCGACGTCGCTGGCCGGAGTCGAGGCGGGAAAGCAGGGCGCCCGAGGCAGCACGATCCTGGAGAACTCGTTTGGAGAGGGACGAGCCATTCTGCTGGCCCCCGATTTGATTTTCTCCGTTGTGCACATCCAGCAGGGCGTGCCGGTGCTCCAGGACGGGACTCCGGCCCCGGACGAAACGGCGGCGATCGACGACGGTGCGCTGAAGGCCGAAGACGGTATGGTTCTGGATTGGCAGCGGGACCGCACGGCCATGGAGCCCGACGGCGAGCCCGTGTTTCTGGAACCGATCAGCGACGAACTGCGGGAGATCATTCTGCGGAGCATCTTCCACGCAGCGTGCCGGCAAGGCGTTCGCCTGCCCGTGCTGTGGTATTGGCCCCGTGCGCTCAAGGCCGTAGGGCACATCTCCCACGATACGGACGGCAACATCCCGGAGCGAGCCTGGGCGATGCTGGAGGTGATGAACCGCGCCAAGATCAAGTCGACGTGGTGCACGATCTATCCGGGCGGCTACCCGCGGGAGTTCTACGAAGCCCTGAAGGAGCAGCAGTTCGAGATTGCGCTGCACTACGACGCCATGAGCGGCGGCGAGGAGACCTCCTGGTCGAAGAAGAACTTCCTTCTTCAGTACAACTGGCTGCTGAAAGAAACCGGCATCGAGACGATCGTCTCGAACAAGAATCACTACACGCGATGGGAGAACCGCCTCGATTATCTGCGCTGGTGTGAAGAGGTGGGCATTCAGTCGGACCAGACGCGAGGATCGAGCAAGAAGGGCACGATCGGCTTTCCCCTCGGCGGTTCGCAGCCCTATTTCCCCCTGGACGACGAAGGGGACTCACCGCGGCGGCTCAAGGTGCTTGAAGTCAACATGCTGACCCAGGACCTGGTGGTGGTGTGTCCGGCGGAGTATGGGAAGCAACTTCTGGATTCGGCCGTGCGCCACCACGGCGTTGCCCACTTCCTGTTCCATCCCAATCACATTCTCAAGCCCGACGTTGCCGACACGATCTGCGGACTGGTGGATTACGGCCGATCGCAGGGCCTCGAGTGGTGGAAGAACGACGAGATCTGCCAATGGGAGACTCTGCGCCGGGGTGTTGCCGCGAGCTTTGACACAGGAACCGCTTTCACACTGCGCACGGCCCGGCCGCTCCGCGAGGCGACGCTGATGTTTCTCTGCCCCGAAAAGGAATCGCAAGCGATTAGCGTCGACGGGAAGACTGTGACCGGCAACAAGCAGACCGTCTACGGCTTTGAGTTTGATGCGGTGACGATGGACCTGGAGGGGGAGGTGAGAGTGCAGGTCGGGTGAGGGCCATTTCGCTCATCAGCGTCTTCTACGGCGTGATGCTCTCCGAATTCCTCTTCGCACCTTTGCGAGTCATGGCCTTGAAGCGATCCGAGTCGGCAGAGGAACCCACTGTCAGCCGCGCCGTGCCCCTGCTACTGCTGCTGTTCGTCGTTTCCACGGTGGGCACGTTTTTCATTCTTCTGGTGGCCATCATGTGACAGCCAGACCGGGCTTCTGAGACGCCCGCCGCGCGGGAGTTGCCCAAAGCCGTTCCGGAGAAAGGCCCTCATTTCTACAGAGGCAAATAGGCCACACGACCGAGCCACTCTTGCTGTTCCGTACACTGAACGATGAGCAGAAGCTCTTGGATAGCGAGTCCCGCGGGGAGACGATTATCCAGCACGAAGACTCCAGGCACACATCCTGAATGCGAACGACATCCAGTTTGGGTTCACGCAGCGCCAAGCCGCGAAGGATATCGCCATTGAAGTTCTCGTCTGCGAGTAGTCGCAGCATGGACGAACCTCATGGCTGGCGCCGGGCGGCCAGCCGTTGGCGGATTTCACTCATGTTGCCCTGCCGGAGTTCAATCTTCTGACGAACACTCCTCGCCTTCTCTTCGCGTTGGACGAGATACTCCTCGACTTCGTTGCGGTGACGCAGGTAATAGGCGATCACGGCGTAGACATCCGGCAGATTCAGGGCAGAGTACTGCTGCACGATTGTCTCGGGCGTTGCACCATCCCGAAAGGACTGAATCACCAGTTCCAGCAGAACTCGTGAACTACCTACTCGCAACGCGCCGTCCGAGTCTTCATGCAAAGGCGGCGAATCAGCTTGAAGGGAAAAGGACAACGAACGAAGCTCCTATTTCAGATCGGCGTTGGCAACACCTGGAACGCTATAGCGCAGAATAGCCCGATTGAGTGGTGCAGTCAAGAACGTGGTCTGGCCTGGCATGGCCGAGCGCGTGGGCAAGCCCACACAGCTATCCGTACGCCATGACGCGACACTCCCTTTGGGATAGAATGGTCCTTGCTTACTCGCCCGACACGCTCCCATAGGAGTTCCACCGTGAAGACCATCCGCCGTCGAGCTTTCCTCCTTCAGGCCTTGGGAACCTCGGCGGCCGGCGTGCTCTGGCCTCTCTGCCCTGCAACAAGGACGGCGGCCGACGAGAGTCACTCCTTGAAGATGGCGGCCACCGGCACCTCCACGCCCGACGCCGACCTCCTCAATCAAGCCCGGCGGATCCACCAGGCCGCCCTGATCGTCGACTCCCACGTCGATATCTTCGGCACGCAGTACGCAACCCCGCAGCTCGACCCGGGCGTCGACAACCCAGACCTGCGGTGCGACCTGGTCAAGATGGCGGCCGGAGGCGTCGACGGCGTGTTCCTGGCGGTCTACACGGGCCAGGGACCGCGAAACTCGGAGGCCTATCGTGAGGTTCATGCCAAGGCCCTCAAACTGCTGGAGGCGATTCGCCGAGTGCCCCGGCAGTACCCCGACCGCTGCGAGCGGGCCCTTTCGCCCGACGACGTCGAGCGGATCGTCAAGTCGGGCCGGCGGGCTATCATGATCGGGATGGAGAACGGATACCCGATCGGAACCGACCTGGCCAACGTGGAGAAGTTCTACCACCTGGGCGTCCGCTACATCACCTTGAGCCACAACGGGCACAACCAGATCTGCGATTCCTGCATTCCGAAAGCCGAACTGGGCGACAAGGCCGGCGAGCACAACGGGCTCAGCCCCTTCGGACGCCAGGTGGTGGCCGAGATGAATCGCCTGGGGATGATGATCGACGTGTCGCACGTTGCGTCGACGTCGCTTCGTGACGTCCTCGCCCTCAGCAAGGCCCCAATCATCGCCAGTCACTCCGGATGCAAGGCCATTTACAGTCATCCCCGCAATCTCGACGACGACGAATTGCGGGCGCTGGCGGCCGGCGGCGGGGTCGTTCAGGTGGTCACCGTTCCCGAGTTTCTCAAGAAGCCAGTGAGCGAGGAAACTGCTGATGCTACCATCGAGGATTTCATGGATCACCTCGACCATGCCGTGAAGGTGGCCGGCATCGATCACGTGGGTATCGGCAGCGACTTCGACGGAGGCGGCGGCGTGCCGGGATTCAATAACCACGCCGAGAGCCTGGACGTCACCGTGGCCCTGCTACAACGCGGCTATTCACAAACGGACATCGAGAAGATCTGGGGCGGAAATCTCCTGCGAGTCTGGCGGGAGGTTCAGAAGCTGGGGGGCAGGTAGTCGCTGGTTGAACAGCGACGCCTCAATATCGTGCATGAAATGAAGAACGCTCATAGCCACATCGTTTAACCCGCTGCCGTAGGCGAGGCAGAATCTGATAGATATTTCCAATCAGAATCTCATCCTCGCCTGCGGCAGCGGGTTAAACGACGGTCGTGCTGGAACGCACCACGACTGGCAGGGGAATGCGGGACTATCCAATCGATCCGGAGGGCAACACCATGCGGCGGTTATACCTGGTCGTCTTCTCGTCGGTTCTGACCTTCGCCAGTGCAGGTCCGGCCGAAACGCTCACTCTGCCTCGCGACCACCGGCCCGGCTGGCTCTCGGAGGAGGGCCTGGTCATGGCGGGCAGTTGGGAGCCGTTGCCGTTCCGCGTGCGGCGCGACGGGAGCCCCGGCTTCACGCCGACGGCCGAGCAGCAGGCGGCGTACGAGCGAGAGCACAGTCCGGAACTGACCGAGCGGGGTGACCAACAGTTTGTCCATCTGATCAACTACCGTGGCGCCGATCCCGTAAACGACATTGAGGTGCGACTCCGCATTCCCGACGATCGCCGAGTGAGGGACGTGGTTCTGGCGAGTCCGGAACGTGAGCGGGATCTGCCGGTCACCCATGCGAGTGAGGGCGGGTTCGTGACGTTTGTCGTGCCGCAATTAGACGTCTATGAGGTGGCGGTTATTTCGATCGAGTAGCCGCCCCTTCTTGATGCGCGGCCCATGTCTTAGAATGGCTGATTGTCGAGGTTGTTGCCCATCTTCACGTTCCTTTTTTTCGTCCGCTTGCCTGATCTGCGGGTCAGGTCGCGGCGAAGCTGAGAGGACCAAGCAGCCATGCAGGTGACAAAGGCCGTGATCGCCGTCGCCGGGTTCGGGACCCGGTTTCTGCCGGCCACCAAGTCGGTGCCGAAGGAACTCTTGCCCATTGTCGATAAGCCGATCGTTCAGTATCTCGTCGAAGAGGCGGTCCAGTCCGGCATTCGCGACATCATCCTGGTCACCCGGCCGGGCGGACAGGCGATTGCCGATCACTTCGCCAGCGCGCGGGAACTGGAGATTCATCTTCAGGAACAGGGAAAGAAAAAATACCTGGAGATCGTCCAGGCGATCGCCCAGATGGCGAACATCGCCGTGGTCAGCCAGGGGCGTCATCTCCCCTACGGGAACGGTTCGCCGATCCTGGCCGCCAAGGCGTTCCTCGACGAGGGCGAACCCTTCATCTACATGTTCGGCGACGATCTCGTGCTGTCGGAGACACCGTGCGTCAAGCAGTTAATCGACACCTATCAGCAAGGCCAGCCGGCGGGTGTGATCGCTTTCCAGGAAGTTCCTCGCGAGGAGATCAGCCGCTATGCGGCCGCGAAACTTCGAGGCGACACAATGGAGATTGTGTCGCTCATCGAAAAGGCGCCGGCCGAAGAGGCCGCCTCCAATCTGGCCCAGCTCGGCCGTTTTCTGCTGCCGTGGCGGATTGTCGAGCTGCTCGAAGCAATGAAAGTCGGCAAGGGCGACGAGCTCTATCTGACCTATGCCAACAATCAGCTCTGCCAGGAAAGCAAGGTGCTGGCCCACAAGATCGAAGGCACCTGGTATACCACGGGCGATCCGCTGCGGTTCCTGAGGGCGACGGTGGAGTACGCTCTACGCCATCCCGAAATCGCCGAAGACTTCGCCGAGTACCTGCGAAGCCTGAACCTCTCCAAGTAAGCGTCGTTCGAGGATTGAGTGTCGCACTGTAGGACAGGTTTGCAGTTCCTGCAACCTGTCCAAGGCATGCTGCCAGTCTGTCCTGCGACAGTCATTTCTCGACCGATGCTAAGCGGCTCCTACTTGGTTCCCAGGACCTGCTTGGCCTTCTGCTGTACGGCAGGGTCGGGATCGCTGGCCGCAGCATCCAAGGCCGCCTTGATTTGCGGAATAACCGCCTGCAACTGGGTGTTGCTGGCGGCGATTCTCAAGGCCAGCACGGCCCACAGACGCACTTGGGCCTCCGGGTCTTTCACCGCCTTCACAAGCGGATCGACAATCCGCAGGTCGCTGAACCGGCTCAAGGCCATGGCCGCCCAGCCGCGAACGGTCGGATCGCCGTCGGCCAGGGCCCCGATCAGGGGCTCCACGGCTCGGGCATCGCCGATTCTTCCCAGGGCCGACACGACCCATTGCCGCAGCTTGGGGTTGGCGTCGCCGATCAGGCCGAGCAGGGCTGGTACGGCTCGTGAATCCCGCAGCGCCCCCAGCGCCCGAGCGGCGGCCGCTCGCACCTCGACCTCCTCGCCGAAATCGTTGAGCCGGCTGATCAGATACGGCGTCGCCAGCGGCGAACCGGTTCGCCCCAGCGAGTCCGCCGCGGCCAGACGGACCTTCACGTCGCTGTCGCCAATCGCCAAACTCAGCGTATCGATCGCTTTCTTGTCGTCGTAGTTCCCCAGACCGATGACCGCCCAGGTGCGGACTTCGGCGTTGGTATCGTTGACGGCCTTCACGAGCGGATCGACGACTTTCGGATCCAGAACGGCCGCCAGGGCGTCGGCCGCACGCACCCGCACGCGCTCATCTTCGTCCTGCAAGGCCTTCGTCAAGGCCGTGATCGCCTCCGACGACGAGTTGCCGTTCAGAGCCACGGCCGCCCACACCCGCATCGAGGCGATCTTGTCGCCGAGCGCCTTGACCAACGGTGCGATCGCCGCAGGGGTGCGAGTCTGCCCAAGCGCCGCCGCCGCCGCACAACGAAGCCTGATGTCGGCCTCGGCGTTCTCCACCATCGCGATCAAGGCGTCGGGAGGCATGCCGGTCCCCGCCAACCGGCCCATCGCCTTCATGGCCCGGCTGCGGATCTCGGGAGCTGCCTTCTCGTCCTGAACGGTCGTCATCAGCGTCTCGCCAACCGCGGGGTTCGACTTCGCCAAACGAACCAATGCCTCAAGGGCCCTGTCGCGCACCGGTTGACTGGCGTCGTGGAGCGCCGTGTTGGTCAGCGCCGGCCCCGCCTGGGCGTCGGCGATCGTCTCCAGAATTTCAATGGCGTTGATCCGGAGTTCCTGGCGATCCGACTTGAGGCAGGCCGTGATCGGCTCCACCACCGGCTTGCCGATCTTGCCCAAGGTGGTAATGACCGCCTGGCGAACCGCCGGATCGATCTTCTCATTGAGTATGCCGACCAGGTAAGTGACCGCCGGTGCAGCGCCCTCGCCCATGGCGGCCAGTTTCGTCGCGGCCTCAACCTGCCCCGCCGGTTGCGGAGCCCTGTAGAGTTGCTCCACCAGCGTCTTGATCTCAGCCGGGATGTCGGCAAAGGCCAACCCTTGAGGGGCCTCCAGTTGGGCCGAGGCCACCCCTGCCGGAACCACCGCCAGCAACACCGCAAAAAACAACGCCACACCTCGGATCATCACGCACCTCGTGTCCGCATGACGGCTGGAAAAGTCGAAATTCAGGGTCATTGCGGTTATAGCTTAGCCTTCTCGCCCGGCGTTGTCGAGCGATGCGGCACCTCATTTGGGTGGCAAAACCGCCCGGCCTGCCTATTGCGGCTCGACCCGAAGCCCGGGCGTCAGCCCCTCCTCAACCGCCCGCCAGAATTGCTCGCCCACCCGGCCGTAAATCCCGGCCACACCCTCCACGTCCCGCCCCAACTCAATCGAAATCCACCGCTGAACAGGCTTTCTAGGACGCGGTTCCGTCATCTTCTCCGCCCAGCGGTGCAGCACCTCCGTGTGGGGCCGCCACGCGCCGTCGGGCCCCAGAATTCCATAATCCGACCGTTCGTTCACCCGGTATCCGCCGCACGAATACCAACAAAAGGTGCCGTTCGAATCGCTCTCGTAGGCCATTCGCAGGAAATCGTCGTAGTAGCGGCCAGCAAATTCGAGGCGGTCGCGGCCCGGTTCTCCTACGCTCGGATCCCAGACGCTGTAGCCGTACTCGGCCCAAATTACCGGCAGTTCGGGAGCGACCGCCCGGCAGTAGGCGACCGTGAACCACCCGGGACGAACCCGGTCCCAGTCGCCGATCCGGCCGTATCCTTCCGGTTCCATGACGTCGACGGCACCGGCCAGGCCGGCTGGGTCGTAGGCCATCCGGGCCGGCGGCGTGGTCGGATCGCCCGCGATCGTCATCCGAAAACTCACCAGGTGGTTCGGGTCGACCGACCGCACCAGGTCGCGTGCCCGCCGATACGAGGCGTCGAGCTGCTCGTTCTGGAATCGCCGGTAGTCGAGCACCATCTTCCGCCAGGGACCGTCTCGGGCGATCTGTTCGTCCGCCGGCCCCGCCACTTGGTCGCCTTCCCGCGGCGCGGCGCATTGCCACGCTGCCTCGGCCGCCTCCACATTGCCATATTGCCGCTCAATCCAGGCCCGCCAGGCCGCGTCGTACTTCGCCCGCTCCGGCCGCGTGCCCCACAGGGGCTCCCAGGCTAGGTCGTAGGCGAAGATCGTGTCGTTCTCGGCCAGCCGGTTGGCAACGATCATCTCGCGGATCTCTTCCCAGCGGAAATCCATCGGCGTGCCCGGTCGCAACGACAGGTTCACCTTGAGCCCCTGATCTTCGCACTGCATCAGAAAGTCGAGCAGGTTGCGATCGGCATGCGAACGGTGGTACACAAACGCGCTGACCGAGTTGAGCCCGATCGCCTTGAGGTTCGCCAGATCGCGGGCGACAATCTCCTGCCCGTAGGCCCGCCCGTCCATCCAGTATTCGAACGCCGCCTGGTCCTCACAGGCCGCGCCGGAGGAGGGCATGTAGTTGACCCCGTGGGCATACCAGCGCGTGTCGCCCAGATAGAAGTCGCCCTCGCGAGCGGTGAGGAACCGCGGCGACGGCTTCGACCGCCAAACCCGCAGCACGTGCTCCATCCGGTCGATCTCCAGCGACTCGCGGAACAACTGAACCGTCACCCGAAAGTGGTCGCCACCGTCCTGCGGCGCCGTCCACGTGTCGGCCACCCGCCGCTGCTCGCCGGGATTCAGATGAATCGAAAAACGCTTCGTTGCCAAAACCTGTCCCGCCGAATCGCTGACGGCAATCTCCGCGCGAAGGAATTCTTCTTTCCGCCCCCGGTTGGCGACAACCGTTCCAATCGACATCTTCTCCCCACCGAACGCTGCATAATACCGAGTTCCGCCTTCCACAAGGAACACGCCGTCGAGCATTCGCCCGGTAACACGCCCGATCCAGTTGACGACGGCCGGATCGGCGAAGAAGCCCGCATCGGCGATCGGGATACTGAGCACCATGCCGCCGGCCGGATCGGTCGGAACCAGCAGTGCCGCCGGCGATGCCTGGCAGCGCCCGTGCTCGTCGAGGCTTTGAATCAACGAAACGAAACGCCAGGGTCTGCCGCGGTCGAGCCCCGTCGCCTCCGGCCGTGCGATAGGAGCGAAGATCTCGGTTACCTTGGGGACCGACAGCGGTCCGGCGATCTCCTGCGCCGGATTGACTCGCAGCTCTTTGGCATTGGTCACCTGAAAGAGCTTGTAGCGTGGCGACGCGATTTCAATCACCGGCATGGCCGCCGGGCCGGCCAGCAGGTCGGCGGGCCGACCCAGCGCCGCCGGCGGCCTCGCCAGGCCAATTTCGTCGATCCAGATCGTCCGGTGCCCCTTGGTCGCCGAAAAGACCGCATGCGATTGGGCCAGCCCCAGCGTGATTGTTGCCACGTTCTCGGGATGAAAGACATCGCCCTTCCCGCCGCGGCCTTGGGCTCGCGAATCGTGCCAGTAGCGAAACGCATCCACCGGCAGCACGTAGCGATGCCACTGGTCGGAGAGACGCACTGTGGTCATCCAGCGGGAGCCGTCGGCTTCCCGCCACTCCACGACAAGCTGACTCTGCGGCCCGTCCCCCTTCGCCCAGAAGGTGGTCAAGGTGGCGGTAGCGTCGGACTTGGCCTGGAGCGGAGGCGATTGGAAAGTGTCCCAACTTGCTTCGCCGGACACACATAGTTGAAACGCCCCTGCCGTGCCGTCCGCGCCGCCCTCGATACGCTGGGCCGCCGACTGCTCCGAGCGGCGATCGGAGTGGTTTTGCCAGGCGGCCAACTCGGATGCGTCGAAATCGAGAAGCACGTCGGGCTCCAGATCGCGAGCCACTGCCTCCACCAATCCTTGGCGATCGAGCGTGTTGCCGCCATAGTCCCAGAGCGGCTCTTCGAAGAACGGCCCGCCGAGCAGCGCCAGATTTCCGCCCGAGCGAACGTAGGCGGCGAGCGCCTCGGGAAGTTCGGCCGGCACTCGCCGGGCGTCGGCCACGACGACAAGCGCGCATTCCCGCGGATCGATCGCGGCGTCGCTCGCCCTCGTGTCGACCGAAACCACGTTCCCCGAGCGGCCCAGGGCGACGGACAGGGCCTCGATCGCCTTGGCCGACCACTGGCTCGATGGGGCGACGTAGAGCCCGATGGTGGGCCGCGAATCGGCCGCGAGGGAGGGGCTGGACGCGGCCAGCAAGATCGCCAAAACGGCCAGGGCCACCTGCGGTTTCGTGGACCGGGTGTAGAACGCTCTGGGCGGCAAGTTCATTTTTTGTCTTCCTGTATTCAGGAATGTCGTCTGGAGGGAGGGCTGCGCGTAGTTGTACATCAGCGGTCCTGTCGACGCCAGTAACCGCAAGTTCTTGGAAGCCAATCGTTTAACCCGCTGCCGCAGGCGAGGTACCCTGAGCAAGTGGCGGCGGCGGTTGCGCATTGGTGGAAAGGGAAACGAACAGCGAGTCACGGGGATCCGCGGGAACCGCGATAACCTCGTGTGGGATGGAGAATCGTTTGGCGCGGCCCTGTGATCCCGGTCGTTCGGCGACAACCCCTTGAGCACCAGACCTATCGACTTGCGAGTGTTCCGCGACCGCGTCATGGCTGTGCCAGACTCGCACAGGTGACTATTGACCCTTAGCAAGACCTCCCGCTCAATGCCGCACACCCGGCGCTTCACGCAGTCCATTGGCCGAAAGGACAGTCATGAGACACCTGCATTTCATCATCGCTCTTTGTTCCCTGCCGTCGGTCGTGGCAATGGCAGAGGATTCGGGCGCTCCCGTCCTCGTCGAATCACGTTGCATTTGGGACAAAGCGCCGCACAACGCGTTCACCGATCTGGTTCGCTTCCAGGACCGCTGGTACTGTGTGTTTCGAGAAGCGGAAGGGCATGGATCGCAGGACGGGGTGCTGCGCGTGATCACGTCGCCGGATGGAGCGGAGTGGGAATCGGCGGCGCTCGTCCGTCTGACGTTGCAGGACCTGAACGACCTGCAGCCCTTGGTCCCGCCCGAAGGGCCCGAAATGGACCTGAGAGACCCAAAACTCTGCATCACGCCAGACGGGCGGCTGATGCTCAACGCGGGCATGTACTACAACAATCGGCGCGAGCTGCTGTCCCTGGCCTGGTACTCGGACGACGGCACGACCTGGGGCCTGCCCGCCAGGATTGGAGAGCATCGATACTGGCTGTGGCGTGTCACGTGGCATCGGGACGTGGCCTACAGTGTGGGACGAATTGCGGCCGAACGCATCCCGCGACTCTACCGAGCCGAAGATGGACGCCGGTTCGAGGTCGTGGTGAAAGACCGGGACTTCTTTCCCCACGTGCCCGGCGCGAGTGAAGCCACGGTTCGCTTCCGGGCGGATGATACGGCGCTTTGTCTCTTACGGTTGAACAGCATGCCTGGTGCGAAGACGGTCCACGGCCACCTGGGCATCGCTCGCCCGCCGTATACCGATTGGGCGTGGCATGACCTGGGGGCTCAAATCGGCGGGCCGAACATGATCGAGTTGCCCGACGGCCGGTTCGTCGCCGTGGTGCGGATGTACGACGCGTCCGTCCGTACGTCCCTCTGCTGGCTCGATCCAGGCAAACCGGCGCTGACCGAAGCGCTCCAACTTCCATCTGGCGGAGACAGCAGCTACGCCGGCTTGGTCTGGCACGACCAGATGCTGTGGATCAGCTACTACTCGTCGCACGAAGGCAAGACGAGCATTTATCTGGCGAAGGTGAAGATTCCGCGAGGGTGATTTGCCGTCAGAGCGGCTCCGTCGGAATGCCAAGCTCCGCCAACTCCTTCTCGCCTTGGGGAAACAGACGCAGGTACGTCAGTCGGTGATGGCGGAATTCCTCAGCAAACATCTTTCGATCTGAGTTGTACTTGCTTTCCTTGATCGCAAGGACGAGCTTGCGCAGGCAGTCGGCCAGCAATTCGCGGGCTTTCTCCACGTCGCCGCGCTCGTGCCAGATTTCAGCAAGCATGCTCATTTCTTCCGAACGATGGTAGCTCTCGCGCCCTTCCCGAACCTTCAATAGGAATGGCTCGGCGATCTTCCTGTTGCCCGCCTTGAATGCGGCGCTCCCAAGCCTCCCGTAGCCAAGATTGTGATCCCAATGAGGCGCAAACGTCTCGATCGATTCAACGACGTCGGCAAACCGCTCTCGGGAGACGAGCGCATCGACATACTTGTCGAAATTCTCGCCGAGCACGCTGTGGGAACCGTAAGCCTCATCGCGAATCGACCGGTCCGCCGTGGCGGCAAGTTCCAGGAAACGGCCGTAGACGCGAATCACCGTGTCGGACTTGTTGTCGCCGTCGACTTCCACGAGTGCATCGACATAACCGTCAAAGTGGCGTGCCAGCAAGCTCCAACTGCCCAGCAGTTCCTTCTGCCGTTCGGCAGCGGATTCCGACGCCTCAGAAAGCAGCTTCTCATAGGCAGCGATGTAGTCCTGTGGCGAGCGGTAAGGGCGGTCGGTGACGAGGTGCTTCTTTCGGTCCGGTGGATCTTGAAAGCCGAGCAGTTGTCGGCCGACGTGAATTCTCAGGACCACGCTCTCATGAGTCTCGTCCGGCTGCTCCGACTTCAGATACCAGGTGCTTCGAGGGCCGTCGAGCACGACCCAACCATCTTGACCGTCCTGCCTGGCCGACGCCAAGGCTACGAACCGCCCCGCGGTCTGTAACTTGGGCGAGAGTTCGGCAACCCGCGTGATCGTTGGCGATTCGATCGGGGCGCCCTGCCACTGGCCCAGCAATCCGGCGTACTCCGACGCGTCCGTCACTTCATTCTCGTCGATCAGGTCGGCGTGCTCCATCTCCCAATAGCAGTGGATCGCGTAAGCATCTTCGGGCGGACGCTGGTGCATCTTGTACGAGAAGAAACACCACGTTGTGCTGCCCACCAGGCCGCAATCGACGTCGTCTTCCTCAAGGCCCGTCCGGTCGCGCAACCGATACCGTATCAACCAGAACGGCTGCAACTGGCGTTCCGGCGGCCAGGCGAGTTGTCTGTGATCCACAATCTCCAATTCGTCCGGGGGCCTTCCGAGTTCATTCGGGTGGGCCAACCAGCGGGCAAATTCTGCCTTGGCCCGAAACGCCGGGGCCTTGGCCTCCGCTGGAACGAGATCTTCTCGATTGAGTTCCGCGAGGTATCGCTGCGCGACGTCCGAATGACTGACGTCCAGGCAGAACCTCGCAAGCACTTTCATGCCGCCCTCTCGGCCCAGCTTGCCGGCCGCCCACGCCGCTTCCATTTGCACCCCCGTGTCGGAGTGCTCCATCGCCAGGGCCAGCAGTTGGTCTCGGGCTGGATTACTGATGAACGGTAACGCCGCGGTTGCGCTATGAGCATAACTGGCGTGATCCGGGTCGGAGTCTTCAAGCCAGCTTTGCAGCCTATTCCACCCGGCTTGCGAGTCGAACGGATGCTCCTGCAGCCCGCCGTCAATCGCCGCGCCGTTCGCACTATCGAGAAAGGCCACGGCAAGGAATCCCGACGGAAGGGGATCGGCCAACGCTCGAAACACATAATCGCGTTGGGGATGCCCCCCGGAGACCAGCGCGAGGATCACGTGCCACATGTACGCCTCGGGATCGAGCGGCCGCCTTGCGGCCTCCACAACCTTCTCTGCCCCTTCACGCGAGCCATACATCGCCAGGATCTTCAGCACAAACAAGAGATTGTCGGCATCGTCTTCGTTGCCTGTTCGGAATCTCTCATCGAAAACCCGGATGAGCTGCGGCAGACCTTCCCGGGAAAGAACCTCGAACGCCGGCACATCGCATCCATCGACATCCTGAAACAGTGAGGTCAATGCGTACAGAGGTGACGAAAAGAGGCTCTTGCCGGACGACCGTTCCGTGGGGAGCGCGCTCAACGCCTCGCAGATTGCCTTGGCATCCTTTTTCGAACGAATCGAGTAATCACCCAGCTTCCGTAACTCGTCCGCCAAATCACCGTCCGGTTTCATACCGCGTGTGATGGCTCGCCTGAGAGGACTGCTGAACACTTCGGGCTCCTCCTGTGTGTCTGACTGTTTGCCGGGTTTCGACCCAGGGCTCTCCGGCGACTTGGATTGGCGTCCGATCGCCGGCAATACGACGAGAATCGCAAACGCCGGTTGCAGCGAAGAGAACCGCGACCAGACAGACTGTGGCGTGTCCCGCTTCCCCCATTCCGTCAAACCAGTCCAGAACCGTCGCTGCCCAGTACTATTGTGCCACTCGCAGACACAGAAGGCCATTGGGGTGCAGAGCCGTTCGCACGCAACTCTGAATCGTCCTCAACACGATTCGCCGCCCCCTCTCTCCGATCCCTCAGACGTCTCCTGTTCAACCTGAACCGCACCCGGAATCCACCCGCACCTGACTGCCTTGAAATCAGGGGACACAATACTCATTTCGTTCCTTCTTGGTCCCCTGAAATCAGGGGACACAATACTCATTTCGTTCCTTCTTGGTCCCCCGCTACAACTGCCTGCACCAGGCACTCACACCACGCATCCAACCACCAGCACGCCCCCCGTTCGCTTGCACCCAAAACGGGGCAAGCCCG
>JAAYAY010000430.1 GCA_012719125.1 Planctomycetaceae bacterium
ATGGGACCGTCCAACCGTACCGTGACGCTAACCGTGATCGAATCGCCGTCCCGCTTCGTAACTGCCGCTACCATTCTCGCCACCTCCGTGTGCGTGGGCCTTTCCAGTGGATCACCAACTTCGATGCGGATCATAACACGAAACGGCAATTTGCAGAACATCATTTTATACGAGCACTCGTAACCTTTACCACGGGGAAGGACTCAGGGACTCGGGGGCAACTCCGGACATCGGACGGATTGACCACGAGCCGAACTGATAACCGCTGACTCTCACCACCGGGAAGTCCCATTCACCCCGAACCGGACTTCCCGGTTTTCTCATGCGCACTCAGCGTTGACCAGTCCAGCTTCTTCTTCGTCCTCCTCGTCGTCAGGCACGCCCGACCCGAACAACAACATGGTTCTGGTCGCCGAGCGGGAATACTGCGACGGCGCCGCCGGCTGCTCCTGCGGCGGCGGTGGAGCGGGGCAACTCGTTTCCCAAACCCGCCACGTCGACGCCGCCACCTGGCACACGACCGACTACGAATACGACTGGCGCGGCCGTCAGCTCAAGGTGTTCCCGCCGGCCGACATCCATACGTCGACCTCCGGCCGCTCCGCCGCCTGCACGACTGAAGCAAGCAGCATCAGCAGTGTGAACAAGCCTGAGGACCAAAGAATCCACAACCGTCGTAGGGCAGGTTTGTAGCCTGTCTGGACAGGATGCAATCCTGCCCTGCAGTACGACAGAGGACCTTGGGGCGGCCGGAAGCGGTGCAACAGACTCATGGCTACATACCCATCCGGGCCTTTTCGGCAAGTTCGACGATCGACTTGTCTTTGGCGGTTGCTTCGACCTTCCGCAGGATCGGCTCGAAATGGGCCTTGTTCGGCTGGCGCAAGAAACGGTGGTGCGCCAATTCGACGATCACCTGGCAGGCCGTCTGCGCGAGAGCCGGATCGTCGAGATAACCGGCCACCCAGTCGACGGTTTCGAGCGTTCGGATCGAGGAGGCACGCGAAAGGGCCAGGTTCTTGTTGTCGCTGCTGTCGGCCAGCTTCATGGCATCCTGCAGCATCTTGAGGGTCTCGGCCTCGGGCCGGTCGCTGGGCAGGGTGACCACGCGGATATACGCCCGCAATGCCTGGGAGCGATAGGCCTTCGAGTCCGACTTCGCGGCCAACTCCCACAGGGCACCGGCGTGTTCCGCGGTGGGCCAGTTGCAGAGTGCCCGAACTGCCGCGGCGGAGAGTTCCGGCTGTGGGGAGTTCAGGAGTGGCTGGATCTTGCCGTAGACCGCGTCGGTTCCCAGCCGTCCGAGCAGCGGCAGGACGGCGGCTTGAAACGCGGCCTGGTCCTTGTCGGGATGCCCGTCGACCAGACCGAGGAGGATCGTGGCCCGATCCGGCACCTTCGGGTTCTTTTCGCAAATGAAGGCGATTGCTCGTTCGACATAATCTCGCTGTGCACCTGCAGGAACGTCGAGATAGAGGGCGAACATGCGTTTCAGGTCGGTGGCGTCGGGATCGCAGATTGCCCGCAACCCTTCGACGGCCCCTTCGTAGACTGCCGGGTCGGTATTCCGCGCCAGTTTGACGAGGGGGTCGATTGCTTCGTAGTATTTCAGCTTCGAGAGGATGTCGACGACCTGCTCGCGGATTTCGACCTGCTTGTTGAGGGCTTCCAGCAAGGCGGGACCGACGGTCTCTTTGGTCCGCTGGGCCAGCGCGTCGGCGGCGATTCTTCGGCTGTCCTCATCGGCGCCCAAGGCCTTGATCAGAACGGGAATGACCTGGGGATCGCCGGCGGAGCCGAGAAACCGCAAGGCCATTTGGACCTTGGCCGGGTCGTCGCTCGCGGCCGCTTCGAGCATCGCGGGGAGCATCTTGTCTCCCTGCCGAGATGCCAACTCTTCCATTAGGGCGATTTGCACTTTGCTGCCGAGCCCCTTCAGGTTGAGCGTTTCTTCCAAGGCTTCGTCGTTCAGAGCCGTCAACTGGGAAATGACAACCTGCTGCTGGGCAGCGTCGGTCGATTTCGACCATTGGGCGATCAAGGCGGCCTTGCGGCCCTTCGGAGCGGCGGCGAACAAAGCCCGAAAGCCCGCCTGCCGTGCAGCCAGGGAACGCCCGTCTTGGGTGAGAAGGCCATAGATCTCCATTGCCTTCTCCTGCTTGCCGGCCGATTCCAGCAGAATAGCCGTCCGCACGGCGGCGGATTCCAACGGAGCGAAGGCTTTGTCGGCCTTCTTCAGGCCGCCGATCAGAAAGTCGGCTACGGGCAGGCTGCCGAAGTTGCCCAGCGCTCGCCAGGCGGCCAGAGCGACCATCGGGTCGTCGCTCTTGGTCAAGGCGATGATCTTATCGACAGAGGCTGGATCCCGGATGATGGAGAGCGAGTTCACCACGCCCGTCAGGGGACGACCTTGCAGCTTGTCGAGCGCGGCACGCAGGGCGCCGATCGCGGCCTCGGACTTGACTCTTTCCAGGAACAGCCGGGCGTTGTCCGAGGTTGCCGGATCGAGGAGCAAGGGGGCGACGGCGGCCACCTCGGCGTCGGTCCCGATCTGAAACAGTTGGGCGCAGATGTACTGCCGGGCTGCGGGGGTGGTAGCCGGGTCCTGCAGCACTTTCGCCAAGCGTGCCGCCGTGGCCGCCCGCTGGTTGGGGTCGTTCATGGCGTTGATGACGACCCAGTTCATGGCCAGGAGGGCTTTCTGGTCCTGGCCCGCTTCGTATTTAGGCATTTCTGCCCATGCGGCTTCGATCTGTGCAGGCGTCAGGTTGCCTGCGCTGCCTCCTTTGCCCGTGGTCGCCCAGTCGTCGGCCGGCGCCGGCAAACCGGCAGCGAGGAAGAGCACAAAGACCAAACATGCACGTTTCATGGCTATCGACTCGTTTGCGTTTGAGTTGGAGGGGTCCTGTGAATCACCTATGGTTCCGATCGTCGCTTTTCACTCCGCGATTAGGCGCTGGTCCGCGGAGCGAACCACGCCGCTCGATCACTGGTCGTTTCTCACATGGTCCAGGGGCTGCGTTCGGCCCGGCTGAGCATCGAATTGGCCTGGTCGTCGCCGACAAAACAGTCGTTTTGCGGATCCCATTTCAGCTTGCGGCCCAGTCGCAGACAGATGTCCGAGACATTGCCGAGCGTCGTCGCGTAGTGGCCTTGCGGAAGCGGGCAGACGGGCTCCTTCCTGGTGCGCACGGAGCGGAAGAAGTCGGCCGTGTGCGCCGTGTAGGTATCGGCCCAGGCCGGGCTGGCGTGCAGGTGAGTATCGCCGTCTTTCAGGGTGATCTGGAGAAGTTTCTCGTCGCTCGCCTTGATCCCGGCCCGGTTGACGTGGACCCAGCCTTCGTCGCCGATGAACCGGGTTCCTTGCTCATAGGGATTGCCCGTGTTGCAGAAGTTCATCACCAGTCCGCTTTCGTAGCGCATCTGCATTTGCCAGGCGATCCAGGTATCGGCCATCCCGCTGTCGGGCAGGATGCCGCGACCGGAGATCTCGAAGGGCTTCTCGAAGATCTCGGGCAGGCCCCAACCGGCGATGTCCAGGTGGTGGACGCCCCAGTTGGTGATGAAGCCGGCGCAATAGTGCGAAATCATATACAGACCCAGCCATTCCACCCGCCGCGGGTCGAAGGGGAACAGCGGGGCGGGCCCGGTCCATAGATCCCAATCGAATCCTTCGGGCGGGTCGCAGGGGGGCACGGCCGGAATGACCGTCCCCCCGGGCACGGCGACCTGCACTTCGGAGATCTTGCCCAGGTAGCCGTTTCGTGCCAGGTTGCAGGCCAGGCGAAACTTCGGATCGCTCCGCTGTTGCAGGCCGACCTGGAAAATGGTCCCGTATTGGCGAACCAGCGTCTTCAATTTGACGCCCTGGGCGATCCATCGCGACAAGGGTTTTTCACCATAAATGTCCTTGCCCGATTCGATCGCCCGGCTGTACAGGCAGCCGTGCCAATGATCGGGCACCGTTCCCCAAACGGCGTCGATATCGTCGCGGGCGAGGACTTCGCGGAAGTCGCCGTAGAGCTTGCAGCCGCTATAGGAGCCGGCGCCCAGCCGTTCCGCATAAAACTGCTCGGTCATCTGGCAGGCGCTCTCGCCCCGGTCACGCCGGGCTTCGGCAATCGCCACGACCTGGTGATCCGGGAGGGGACGCATCGCGTTGAGCGAATGCCGGCCCCGGTTGCCGACGCCGAACACGCCGATCGTGATCCGCTCGCTGGGCGGGAGTTGACCCTCTTTCCCCAGGACGGCCGAGGGAAGGACAAGCGGGCCGGCCGCGGAGACGGCAAGCGATCCCGCCAGAAAACGTCGCCGGGAGATGCTGTGGTTCATGTTGACGCTCGCAAAGTTCAAGGTGCAGGGCGCCGCGGGGCGTCCGATAACCAGTTCATTTCCACAATTCTTCGATGATCTTGACGGTCTCGTCGACCAGCATCCGGCCACCCTCGGGACCGATAACGTTGCTCTGCGGGACGGCCGAATAGTGCCCGCCGGCCTGGGCCCGCTCGGTCGGCAGGTAGCTGCCGAAGCCCGACATCTGCACGATAAATGTCTGCGTCGCGGGCGACCTCGCCTTGATGCGAATGCCGTATTCGCAGAACAACTCGAAAGGATTCGAGCACACGACCAGATCGCCCAGCCGGACGACGTGGATCTCGACCGGATAGGTCGCGTCCGGGTCCTTCTGCAACCGCTCGTAGCGCTCCATGACACCGTGGTGCCAATCCCGGGCCATGAAGGCGACCTTCGCCGCGCAGTTCGGATCCTTCTCGACCTGCGCCATGACCTCTTCGTATGCGGCCCGGGCTTCCTGATACTGGGCCTCCGAGATCTTGGCGAGCGGCAGTTGAAGCGTAACTGCGGCGTGTTTCAAAACGGGCTCAGCGAATTTCTCCTTCTGGGCCGCTTCGAACGTCTGGCTCACCGACAGGTCGATCCGCCGAGCCAGTTCTTCCATCTCGTTGATGCCACGCAAACCTCGCATTCTCACGTTGGCAGCCTTGTGCAGCAAGGGGCGCGGCGACATGTCCCCCGCCGCGGAACCCCAGCCGAGCACGACAACCCCGTCCCCGTAGCGCGCCCGCAAACGATTGCGGACCGGTAGCCGGTAGTCGGCATTGACCGCCGATTGGCCTTCGACCACCTGCGACGGGCAGGCCACGTTGACGATGATCGCCTTCAACTGATCCTGGGCGTCGTAGAAGAAGATGGAGCCCACGTCGTCGTCGTCCATCCCTTCCAGATTGTCAAAATCGGGCCGGTTCGTGCTGCCGTACATTCGAGCCGAGCCGTCGGAGTAGACGACGCGGCGGCCGAAGCCGATGCTGTTCCGATCGAGCCCGTACGACATCTTGCCCGGAGCGAGGTTCTTCCACGCAGCCACGATCCCGTCGCTGATCCGGTCGGCCAGAAACGTGATGGTCTCCTCGACGGTCATCGTTTCCGGATTGACCGGGATGCCGGGCGTCCCCGGTCGCAGGACGGGGGCGGTGTGGGTGTGCGTGGCGCTGAGCACGATCGTTTCGACGGGGATGGAGCCGTCTTTCTTCGCTACCGCGTCGCGCACCGCCTGGACGAAGACTTCGGGCAACTGCAAGAGGTCGAGCGAGACGAAGGTCGTCCGGGCGTCGCCCGACTCGAGGGCCACCACGTTGGCCGTCAGAGGCGTATCGGGTTTGGTCGAGAGCCGCAGGCCGAATTGCCCCCACAGGGCCACCGCCTTGTTGGGAGTGATGTCGACCGAGGCGGCCCCCACCTTGAGTTCGGCCCCCTGCGTCAGCGCCGGCAATAAGGCGCACATCAACAACCCACCGCAAGCCGCTCTGCACGCGGCACCGAGAATTGGCATCTTCATTCCAGGCTCCTTGGGGAATCGACCGGGGTTACGCCCGCTCATACTCCCCCGAGCTTACTGCGGTGGCGGGCCGGTCTCAAGAGGCATTTTGTACGATACCGTCTTTTCCCACCCTTTCCGGCTGGTCGTACGCGGCGTCGTATGTGTTGTTCTTGTGGCGGATTGGCGTGGGGCAGGTAGAACCTTCATTGGGTAGTCGTTCTGGGCGTGCTGTACGGCGGCGGACTTCGGCGTGGAACCTGTGGATCGATCTCCACTGCGAGACCTGGTGCGTGGGCCGCAACTTGCAGGCCGGCACGATCGCCGCCCACTTGGCAGGCCGCCGACCGCAGCGAACGCCCGGCCTTCTCCGGCCGGCTCTTTCGCGGAAGAAAGTATCGGACTAAATACGAGTACGACTCCCTCAACCGCCTCGAGGTCCTCACCCACTACCGCCCGGACGAGTGGGTCTACGACGACAGCGATCTCACCATCCTCACCGACAACCTGGCCGTCGCCCGCTATGAATACACCGTCCGGGCCGACGGCAAGCGGACCGCCGTCACCGAAACGCTCGGCTACGACCTCGACGGAGAATTCCAGCCCGACGTCGAGGAGACGATCGAGATCGACTGGTTCTACGACAATCTCGGCCGGCTGATCGAGGAGGATTACGACTCCACCAACAACGCCCTGGACTTCACGGCCGACTACGTCTTCGACCTGGTCGGCAACCGCTTGACAAAAACCGTCGATCAGGGCCGCGACGCGGTCGTCGACGAAGTCATCACCTACGAGTACGACCTCAACGACCGGCTACTCACCGAATCGCTCGATAGCGACGTGCCCCAGGCCAACGGCGTCGACCAGACGACCACCTACGGCTACGACCAAACCCGGCAGACGTCAAAAACCGTCTGGCAGGGCACCGATACCGACCCGCAGACCGGCACCAGGCTGTCGGAAACCGCTTACGGCTACAACCTCCAGGGCCGGATGTCGAAGGTCGAAATCGACAGCGACGGCAACGGCGATCTGGAAAGCCGCATTGAATACGAATACGACAATTCGGGCATCCGCGTCGCCCAGACCGTCACCGAGGATTCCGACAACGACGGCGATCTCTCCGACGAGACGCCCCAGCGCACCGACTACCACGTCGACTGCCGCAACCCGACGGGCTACGCCCAGGTGCTCGAAGAGATGAACGGCGCCACGGGCCAGGTGGTCAAATCGTACACCTTCGGTCTGGATTGCATCGAAGAGGCCGTCGCCGCGGGCGTCTATCGCCATCTCACCGACGGCCACGGCTCCACCCGGGCCCTTGTCGACGCCCTGGGGGTGGTGATCCAGAGCGGCAGCACGCCCCAGATCTACGCCTACCTCTGTCCGTGTCAACTGGCAATCGCGGATTTTTCGGCGGATTCTTCCTGTCCTGGAACGGAGAAGAGGGTAGGGGGTGCAGGGGGAGGGGACTCGTCCCCCTGCTCGCCCGCAGGAGGCGGGC
>JAAYAY010000431.1 GCA_012719125.1 Planctomycetaceae bacterium
AAGTCCTTTTAACCGTTACATCCCGAACATTCGGAAGCAGCCCTGAAACCAGCCATTTATAGGCAGCACTGCTAGCAGTGCATTCGTGTGTGTTGGTAATGCAGCAGTATTCGGTTAAGTTCAACGAGGCTGATAGTCGAGCTTGGCGTCCTGCTTATACTGGCAACCAGTGACGATTTTCCGATCGGCGACAACGAAACGCCATTCGCACTCAATCTCCTTGGGAGAACTCACGACGACAAGAGTGCTTGGTGCGAACTCGTAGAAGGCCATGAATTCGAGATCGGCGGAGAAAGTGTCGCGTCCTGCAATCTGCCCCGTGAACAGCTTGAGCGGTGAATCGGGACGCACGAAGATCCGATCATCACGCCCAAGTGAGGCAAACAAAAACTCCTTACAGCGTGCCAGTTCGCCAAACGGCAACATGACGTAGTCACGATTGAGCAGGAATCTACCATAGTGACAGGCATAGCTGGAACAGAAGAAGTTCTCGACCGTGGCAAACGCTCCCGGAGTCCAGCGACGCTCGCGAACAATGCGGGTGACGAGTTCAATGTCGCCATGCGACACAACGCAAGCGTCCTTGGGAAACGTTTCGCGATAGGAACAACCAACGTCATCCCAGCGGAACGGCGGACTTGGAGTGTGGATCACTTTCACGTCGTGCCCTTGTGCGTGAATCGCCGCAATCAAGGCGTCGCGGTATCCATGAAACAGGTCGCCGTCAAGAAGCCAACCTACGCTCATAGCTCAGTAGCACCCTCTCGGTAACATTCCCGGGCTATTCTCCACAATCCGATCTTCCTCAAACCGCCAATCACACTTCACTCGTCGCTCGAGTGATTCGATTGGTGGAGTTTGTCTCTCCAACGTTCGTACAAGATGGTCAATGGAATCGCAGGAATAAAACAGGCCACCCACAAGCATAGTCCACCCATGAAGATCTGACGAGATAGGCGGCCTTCTCCAACGATGTCCCCGATTTCAAAGAGGCCCATTGCGAATCCGCCGAAACAACCCAGGTAGAGAAGTCCAACAACCGCAAGCAGCAGGCAATATCCCCAGCAGATCACAACAAAGAGCTTTCGCATATCCTTGTGACCTTTCTCGCAGTCCATTATGGGTAGGCTGTAACTGTGCCGCAAATCCCGATCTCAGTGGCTTCGCGGTCACCGTGGCTGGCCGAGTCACTCTCGCGCCAAATCATACACCCTCACATAATCCACCAGGAAATCGTCGGGCAACCGGGCCTTGGTGATATCCCCGGCCCAGGGGCCGATCTCGTCGCTCAGCAGCATGTACTGGGGCACCTGGCAGACGCCGCCCGCCTTGCTGCGCCAGGTCTCCTTGCCGTCGACATAGAATACGTACTCGTCTTGCGTCCACAGCAGCCCGAAGGTGTGCCAGCCTTCCATCACGCCGGGAATCTCGACCACCTTGCCTTCCGACTTGTGGTCTTTGCCGTAGCCGTCCCAGTGGAAGGTGTGTTGGACCCGGTTGTCGAGCCAGGGCTTCTCCATGATGTCGATCTCGGTGCCGTCGCGGCCGTCGTCGCCGACCTTGCCGATGCCCGAGCCGTTGATCCAGAAGGCCGACCAGTGGCCCGGCTGTTTCTGGAACTTCACCCGGGCGACATAGTAGCCGAAGGCGTGTTCGAACTTGCCCTGGGTGGTCACGCAGCCGTCGGTGGGCTTGTCGCCGTCGAGATACGTACGGATCACCAAGTGGCCGTCGCCGTCGAGGGAGACGGCCTTCTTGTTCCACCAGCCGCCCTTGCGCGGGCCGTCGGGCCGGTAGACCCACCTGGTCTCGTCCAGCTTGTCGCCGTCGAACTCGTCGTGCCAGACGAGGTTCCAGGATTGTCCCTCGGGCGCGGGCGGGAGTTGGTCGGCCGGATCGGCCGGCTTGCCGGTGGAGGCCAGCAAGAGGAGTAGGAGCAGGGAACCGAGAATCCTCATCTTGAAGGTCTCCTTGGGTTGCGGGCTGAAAATGCCGATTCGTTTGCCTGGGATTAGACTTGGCTTGGACCTGACGCCCAGGTGACCGGCCACCAGGATCACGACCCATTCTACCAACCGCCGATTCACGCTGGTAGAATCGACACTGCCGAACCATCCGCATTCGTGCTGAGTCCCCCATGAACAAAGCCTTCGTCCGAGAACCCGACAACACCGCCGATCTTTGCCCGGGCTGCGGCTCCAGGGGCGAGCCGGTCGGAAGCGAGACACTCAAGGCGTTCTTGACCGAAGAGCAGCGCAAAGCGATCGCCGAATCGGCCGCCTTCTGCCCTTCTCCCAAGTGCGACGTCGTCTACTTCGACAGCTTCGAGCGAACGATCCTAGCCGCGGAGATCGAGCGCCCCGTCTACCCGAAGGACCCCACCGCCCCCATCTGTGCCTGTTTCGGCCTGACTCGCGACGACATCGAACAGGACGTGCGGGAAGGCGTCACGACACGCGTGAAGGCGGTAATCGAGAAGGCCAAGTCGCCGGCGGCCCGATGCGCCGAAATGGCGGCCAACGGGCGGCCCTGCATCGCCTACGTGCAGAAGTACTATATGCAGTGTCTCAACGAGAAGAAGTGAATTCAGGGCCATGAAACTCAGAATACCGATACTCTTAGCCGCCATCTTTGTGACCGCGATCAGCCTCGCAAAATGCGAAGAACCGGACAGGAACCAGGGCTGGACCAGTCTGTTCAACGGGCGGAATCTCGACGGTTGGCGGGTCAAGTGCCGTCCCGGCGACGCAGACAAGACGGGATACTGGAAGGTGGTCGACGGCACGATCACGGCCGAGACGCCGCCCGGCAGCAAGCACCATTACATCTGGCTGCTGACCGAGAAGGAGTATGGCGACTTCGAGTTGCGGCTCAAGGTTCAGACCTACGCCGGCACGACCGGCAACAGCGGCATTCAGCTTCGCAGCCGCTACGACGATGCGGAGGGTTGGCTCGACGGTCCCCAGGTCGATATCAATCCGCCCGGCCCGTGGCGAAACGGCTTCATCTACGACGAAACGCGGGGCGTGCAGGTCTGGCTCTGGCCCGACGTGGGGAAACCGGCCAACGCCAAGCCCGAGCACGCGGCCGAAGGATGGAAGTGGCAGCACGCCGACAACGGCAACGTCTGGAACGAGGTCCAGGTGGTGTGCAAAGGTACCCGGATCAAGACGATCGTCAACGGCGTCGTGGTCGCCGACTACGACGGAACGGGCCGGCTCGACGACGAAGTCCATCGCGGCCGCAACGTGGGGCTGAAGGGGCACATCGGCCTCCAGATTCACCCCGGCAACCAGTTGACCATCCGGTTTAAGGACATTGAGGTGCGGGAACTGCCGTGGCGATCCGGCCACAGGGAAATCCGAAATCCGAAATCCGAAACTCTAAACAAACTCAAAACCTGAAATCTGAATGTTTCAAACCAGATGAACAGACTCACTCCGGTACGCACGTACGGTCTTGTTTCGAACCTTTGATATTCGTATTCTGGGTTTGTTTCGGATTTCGTGCTTCGGATTTCGAATTTCAGAGGTGCGCGCACAGTGCGTGCATCCTATGACTGAAGGTTCTAACTCCCCAGGATTCTTCCGTGCTCAACCTGCCGCAAACCTACCGGCCCACGCTCGGTATCCGCCAACGCGAAACCGCCATCAAGGACGTCAAGGACTTCTTCGAACGAGAACTGGCCGCCGCCCTGGGGCTGGTTCGTGTGACCGCGCCCGTGGCGGTCCGCAGCGGGCTGGGAATCAACGACGACCTGAACGGCGTCGAGCAGCCCGTGCGGTTTGCGGTCAAGAACGACGGCGGCGCGGAGGTCGAGATCGTCCAGTCGCTGGCCAAGTGGAAGCGTCTGGCCCTGGCCGAGTACGGCTTTGCCGTCGGCGAAGGCCTCTACACCGACATGAACGCCATCCGCCCCGACGAGATCATCGACGAGATCCATTCGATCTACGTCGACCAGTGGGACTGGGAGAAGGTCATCTCCCCCGAACAGCGAAATCTCGATACGCTCTACGAAACCGTTCGCAAGATCTACGACTGCGTTTGCCGCACCGAGTTCCACGTCGCTTCGGTCTATTCCCACATCCGCCCGGTCCTGCCGGAAGAGATTGTCTTCATCACCTCGGAGGAGTTGCAGCAGCGCTGGCCCGACCTGGACGTGAAGCAGCGAGAGAACCTGGTCTGCGCCGAGCACAAGGCCGTGTTCATCACGGGCATCGGCGGCCGACTGGCGGACGGGACGATTCACGACGGCCGGGCACCCGACTACGACGACTGGACGACTCCCAACTCGGCCGGCGGCCGGGGGCTGAACGGCGATATCCTGCTCTGGAACCCGATCCTGGAGCGGGCCTTCGAGATCTCCTCGATGGGCATCCGCGTCAACCCGGAGACGTTGCGGGAGCAATTGAAGATCCGCAACATGGAACAGCGGCTCGGGCTCGAGTTCCACCGCAAGTTGCTCTCCGGCCAACTGCCGCAGACCATGGGCGGCGGCATCGGCCAGTCGCGGCTTTCGATGTACTTCCTCCGCGCCGCCCACGTGGGCGAAGTCGCTTGCGGCGTCTGGCCCGACGCCATGCGCGAGGCCTGCGGGAAGAAGAACGTCACGCTGCTGTAAACGGATCGTGTGCCGCTGCTTGCTTGCAGAGGGTGTCCGGGAATTGATCGTAGCCGAATTCGCCAGAATTTGGCCTTCTCGGCAGCTTGCCAAAGTCTGGCGACTTCGGCTACGACCGGAAAACCGCTTATTCACGGCCCCCTTTTGAACGTCCATTCCCGGCAGTTCTGCGGACGGCACGGCGGAGCGTGCCTGCTACTTTGCAGTTCCCCTTCCCGCTCCAGGGGCCGGAACGATGGTGAATCCCCCTGTTTGCGAGGTGGTGGGGGAGGGGGGGAACGCCATTCCGCTGCCGGCAAGTGGACGGAACCGCAAGGGTCCAGGTAGAATAGATAGTCTGTACTTTCCGGGCGGTTGGATACACCTTGAGTGAATAGGCCCCCTTGCGATGCGACTTGATGTGGCGGCGGATTCGCGTGGAGCGGAGAAGATGTCTTCGGATGGTCTGGAGGCGCTGAGAATCGACCGTTCCCGGCGAAGGCGAATGTCGCCCTGGATCTGGGTCGCATTGGTCGCCCTTGTCGCCGTGGCATTGTTGTCGCCGCGTCTGATGCGAAGGCTGTCGGTGGTGGAAGTCGCCGTAGCGCCCGCCGTCAGGATTTCTGCCGCAACGGGGCAGCCGACCAACGGAAGCCCCGAACTCACCGCCGCCGGCTATGTGGTCGCCGACCGGCAGTCGGTGCTTGCCGCCAAGTTCACCGGACGGCTTGCCAGGCTGAACGTGGCGGAAGCCGATTTCGTTAAGAAGGGCGACATTGTCGCCGAACTCGATCACACCGAACTGGACGCCGCCCTCGACCAGGCGAAGGCGGAAGTGGCCGAAGCAGACGCCGAAATGCAGCGGCTCGGCAAGGCCGCCGCCCAGGCTGACGCCGAGCTGGCTGCGGCAAAGGCGTCGCTGGAAACGGTCGTCGCCGAGAACGAGCAATACAAGATTCTTCTGGCCCAGGCCGAGCGTCTTCTCGAGCGCGACGAGAGACTCCTCAAGACCGACGCGGTCCCGCGTTCCGAAGCCGAGGATCGCCGAACGATCTTCGAGGGGCTCGAGGCCAAGATTGACTGGAACCAGAAGCGCGTCGTCGAGGCAGAGCGTCGCATCGCCGTCGTCGAAGCCCAGGCCGCCGCCGCCCGCGCCGCCGTTGATTCCGCGGAGGCTCGCCGAGAATCGGCCGTTGCCCGCGTCCAGGTCGTCGAGAGCCAGCGCGACGAGTCTTTCATCTACGCCCCCTTCGACGGCATGGTCACCGAGAAGGCCGCCGAGGTGGGCGAGATTATCGCCCCCATCAGCATCGGCGGTTCCATGGCCCGCGGGTCCATCGTCACGATTGCCGATTGGACCTCCCTGCAAGCCGAAGTCGACGTGGCCGAAACGCAGCTCGGACGCGTCCGGCCCGGCCAACGGGTGGCGATCACGGTCGACGCCATTCCGGACAGAGTCTTTCCCGGAAGAGTTCGCCGGATTCTCCCCCGGGCCGATCGCAGCAAGGCGACCGTGAAGGTCCGTGTCGATTTCCTCGACCGGGATGAGAAGGCGGTCCTCCCCGAGATGGGCGTGCGGGTCAAGTTCCTCCCCGACGACGCACCGGCCGGCGTTGAAACCGGCGCCGTCCGCGACAAGATCGTCGTGCCCCGGGAGGCCGTCCAGTCGGGCCCGGAAGGCAACTTCGTGTGGGTCGTCAGCGACAACGTGGCCAACCGGCGAACCGTTCAGCTCGGCCCCAGTTCCGGTTCGCTCGCGGAGATCGCCAGCGGCGTCAGCGCCGGCGAGGAGGTCGTGGTCCGCGGCGCCGAGAGACTCACCGGCGATACGGCCGACGTGCGGCCGGCGGAGTGACGCGGTGGTGGAAGCTCAACCGATCATTCGGGTACAGGACCTTCATGCTCGGCAGCGGTTTCACCGTGAAACGGACTCGTTTCTCCAGGTCTCAGCGCCGGAAGGAGTGTCATGACCAAGCCGAACTACCGTCTGGCAAATGGTATCCCCGTCTTTTCCCTCAGCTCAACCGACACGGATCTGGTGTACGGCGAGATCTTCGTGGAGGACGTCTATCGGCAGCACGGGATCACTATTGGTGACGGTCAATGCATTTTCGATGTGGGAGCCAACACGGGCCTGTTCGAGGTCTTCCTCAACACAATCTGTCGCAGTGTTACGGTATATGCCTTCGAACCGGTCCCGGCGATCTTCGAGGTGCTCGAGCGCAATGTGGCGTTATGCCCGCGGCTCGACGTGCACACCCACGCTTTCGGCCTGTCGCGGCAGTCCGGCGAAGCGGATTTCGGGTATTCCGGGTTTTTAGTGGGTAAAGCTGGATGATTGTCGCTGGTGTGAAGAGGTTTTTTTGAGGAATGGCAGGGCAAATAAATGGGTGGGAGAAGAAGGCGGCCCTGGGGTTGGACGCCGC
>JAAYAY010000432.1 GCA_012719125.1 Planctomycetaceae bacterium
CGGCCGTTCTCGCCCAGCCGGGCCGAGCGGAAGGCCTCGGGGCTGAGCAACTGCCGCGGGTTGGGGGCATTGGCCTTTAGGAGCACCAGTCCCTGGTCGGCGATGTAGGGCGGAGGGTCGATTGCGGAGACCGTTACAGTCGACATGGTTCACGTCCTTGGCCAATAGAGTGCCTGTGTAACGTACGATGCGCCTCGTCGCTGGGAGCGGAGTTCCCCGATCGCCTTCGTCCAGCGACCCCCATTTTGCCGCACTGCCCACACACAGGTCAACCGACAGCGATGGCCTAACCGTACCAACTACACCGACCGGCCTTCCTGCAAGGGGCGGCCGATCTTCGATTCTCCCAGGCGCGCGATCACCACGTAACAACCGAACGCGCCGTCTGCCAGCGGCAATGCCATCTGGCACCCCGTTAATCTCAATGAATGTTGCTTTCCGGCCTGCCGTGTATCCCGGTCAACCTTCCTGCTGGGGTGTCTCTAACAACGCAGGGGGACCGAAATCCGCAACGGCCCCAACCAGCAAGAGGCACAAGGCATCGAAGAGTACCGATGGCCATCTGGCGGAATTTCTTTGCGAGGTGATCAGTGTGTGGCGAGGCGGCGTGCCTCGGCCATCCCGCGACTTATTCTGCCGTCCATCGTCGCATCCAGTCTGAGGTCTCCAATCTGGGGCGCTCTGCGTGCCTTTACTGTGACGGGCCGTGCTTCGGAAACGATCAGCCCAACGAAGCTGACCCACTGAAGGGAGATAGCAACTATATCGGGTACGCCAGTTCAAGCCATCAAGCCAACGCGAGTTTCATTTGGAAGGAGTGCCTCGAATGCCTGGCTACGAGCTAGTAATTGCCCGCGGGGCTTGGGAGCAGGTCCTCCCAACGCTCGTCACACGGCCGGGAACGGCGGCCGTCGGACAACTGCGCCTGAATCGATACGACGAACGGACGGAGTTGCTGGTCCGCGATCTGGAGGTGACCAACGAGCTGCCGGAAGGAACGCAATATCCCGCCCTGGCCGACTGGGTCGTTATCGTCTGCCCTTCCTCAATGAATCCTCATTCTCCAGAGGATTGGGTCGCGCGGTTGCGCCCTCGCGCAGCCCAACTCCTGGTCGTGGCGCTAATCGGAATAGGCGACGACCACACAGGTTGGGATGGAATGGTGGTTCAAGGCGAGAATCGTGTGCCCCTTGGTACTATTCGCGTGATTGGCCCCGGAATGGTGCGGGCGGATCGAGAGCCTCCCTCGGCGGTCGATGGCGATATGACCAGCACCGCCTTGCTCCGCTGGAGTCGGTCACGGGGTGCGCTCGGTGACGCGGTATGGCAAAAGGTCCGGACGGCGAAGGTGGCCTTATTCGGTGCTTCGCGGTCGGGCTCCATCCTGGCCCTGCAACTGGCCGCGCTGGGTGTAAGTCGCGTGCTGCTTTGTGACCCGGATACGCTGGAAGTGCACAACCTGGACTCGATGCTGGGCGTGACCGAAGAGGACGTGGGCAAGAAGAAGGTGGAGGCGCTGGCCAAGCGACTCGTACGGTTCCGCTCGGACATGCTGGTTCAGGGACTGGACTGCAGCGCCGCCGATGCCCGCGTGGTAGATAGGGTGCGTGCGGCCGACCTCCTGGTTACGTGCACGGACAGCGATACACCTCGTCTGACCGTGGCGATGCTGGCCGATCGCTATCTCAAGGTCCACTTGGATATCGGAACGGGAGTCACGATCAACGAGGCGGGCGAGCGGCAGATTGCAGCCGACGTTCGTCTTCTCGTCCCTCGTCAAGGTTGCGTCAAATGCGTGGGCGGCCTGCCCGATGAGGAGGAAGCTCGTTACGAGCTTCTGGCACCGCCGGGGGCATTACGGCGCACAGCGGCCCGCGAGTGGAGTGAGGAAAGAGCAGGTTCCCTAGTAACCATCAACACCATGAGTGTGGCAGTCGGCGTGCAATTGTGGCTGGACCTGCTCGGTGGAGAGCTGCGAACCAGTCATTGGACCCGGCTGCGCTGGCACGCCGGCCGAGGTCTGGAGATCCACGAGGGCCCCGTGGGCGGATCCAAAAACTGCCGGGTATGCGGGGCTCGTGGGGCGCCGGCCGGGCAGAGCTAAGCCATGGCAGGCCAACGCCGTCAGGTATTCCGCCTGGACTGAAACGACCGAATTGGATCGGGATCTGACAACCGACCGTACCGATCCCGAAAGCGGTGACTGCGGTAGTGAGCATACCAAGCCTTTTTCGCCGGATTCCCTGAGTGCCGGCGCTTCCGTTTTCCATCAGGCATCGTTGAACCCCCTGTGTTTTTCGTCCCTTACCACCAAAAAGGCAGTTCAAAACGGGCTGCGTCTCCTTTTTTGGAATTCGGTTGCCCTCGGGTTTTCCAGCTTATGGTTGACCCATTCGATCGATCCTTTGTCCGGCTTGTGCGATTTGAGATCCGGCCAGGTGCCTTTTCTTTTGCAGGCCTTCTGCTGACCCGGCCATCCACAACTCGCCAGGGAGCTGAGGCGGCTTGATCCACGGGGCCGGAATATCAACAATGGATCTTCGCTGACCTGAGATCGAGTCGTGGCTGGGAATGGACCGATGAGTCGCAAACCGCCCTTAATCACAGACCAGGGGATCCGGTTACTCACTGAGACCGACAACCCTCTGCACTACTTGCGGGTCGAGTACTTTCGCAGCCGGCGTCCAGGGACCCCGGGCTCGCCCGTAGCAGATGACGGCGCCTGGATCCCCGTCACCCGCCGCGACGTGGTGGGAAACTCCGTGCAATTTGCCCCGGGCAGGCGATGCGACTTCAGCCGGGTCGCGCTTACCACCGACGCGGGCATGGGCAAGTCGGTCAACATGGGCTGGCTGCATGATATGTTCAACGAGCCCGGCCGCGGCACGCTGGCATTTCTGATCGAACTGGCGAGTCTCCCCCAGGTCGGGCCGGACTTCTCCCAGAAAATCCTTCTTCCTTTGCTGCGGCAGGCAGAGAGGAATGGGGAGCGTCAACTTCCTGAAGACCAAGCCATCCGCTTGCTCGACCGGCTTCGACGCCAGGGTCGATTGGTGTTGTTGTTCGATGCCATCGACCAGACGGGCGGCAACGAGGGCGCAATCCGGACGCTTGCCTATCTGCTTGGCGATACTCATTGGCAGAAGTGCCGATTCGTGATCAGCGGCCGTCCGCACGCGTTGCGACGCCACTGGACGGTGCTGTTTGGCGCCAACGGCGATGGCTGGCGATTCCTCCAGTTGGACGAGTTCACCGAGCCGCAGCAGCGGCTTTACCTGGGAAAGGACGACCAGGGCAACGATCGGATCGACCGCATTCCAGAAGAAGCCCGGGAAATCCTCTCCGTACCGCGGGTGTTGGAGTACTTGCAGCGGTTGTCGGACCGAGAACTCACGGAGATCCGGACTCCCGCCGACGTGTATTGGAAGGCAATCAACCGGATGATCCAGGGAGGCCTCTTGGCGGACGAGGCCAGGCTACTTGGGTTGCCCGTCGGTAGCCCCGTGCCGCGTTCCGTACAGCGACAATCCGTCCAACAGGCATTCAAGCTGCTCGGAGCGATGGCCTTCGAGATGGTGGCCACGCGTGTGCCGCGAGATCTTGACCCGTCTTCCAGTGAGGAACCGACCGGAGTTCCCAATTTCCGCGGTGTCGAGCGCGGACAGTTCCAGAAGTTCTGCGAGCGGGTGTACGAGCGGGTACGCAAGCCGCACTACGAGGCCGACTACACCCACTTCCTCCAGGATGTGCATCGCCTGGGCGCCATGAACGACGTCCTTCAGCAGGGGTTGTTCGACGTGGATTCCAGCAAGTCGGAGGGACTGGATCAGATTCTGTGGCGAAACCGCACATTACAGGAGTTCCTGGCGGCCTACTGGCTCAGTCAACACTGCACCAAGGAGGAGAGAGCTACCGCCAAACTGAACCAGTGGGTGTATCTCGCCGACGATCCGCCAAGGGAGGAGTACTACTGGGTATGGCGGTTCGCCACGGAAATGCCCGCCGATGCCCGAGAGCCGGAGTCGTGGATTGGGGCCATGGAGACGCTCTACGGTCCTGCAGACCGACGCCCCAGTGAGATGATCTACCGCTCATGGATACCGATGGAGCAATACGCCCGAGAAGGAGAAGCGGAGGCAATGCGCGTACATCATTCCTTCCTGGGCGAGTTTGAAGAGATCTTGGCCGGCAAACACGGCAGAAAGGCCCGCCGGGTTGCCCGGACGTTCCGTGACAGCTTCATCACGCTGCCCGCTGGCGAGTTCCGGATGGGCTCGCCTCCCAAGAAGCAGGGGATGTCCGATGAGGTGCAGCAGTGGTTTACGGAGTGGCTGGAGCGGAGTCAGTCAAATCCTGAAGACGCGGCGCGCCGAATGTCGGCCGACATGGTTTTTAGCCCAGGCAAGCCAGGTGAGCGCGAGCGCGAAAGGATTCAGCAGTTCCTCGTGGCCGCCATCCGCGACCACGACCTTGGGGCGAGGGCGCCCAACTGTTCAGGGTGAAGCCCCAAGATATGGGCGATTAGCCGGACAGTTCATCACCCGCGGCTATCGGGGTACGCGTGTCAGAAATCCTTGTCGAGGAAGTACGGCCATGAAGCCTCTTTGCTCTCTTCTGATTGTACTGTCCCTGCTGGGTGGCTGTCGTTCCAGTGGAAGCTCCGACCACTCTGAATCACAAGATTCAGATCCGGCCGCCGCTCGTTCGCATCAACAGGCCAAAGGCGGCAAGGAGCCCGTCGTCCAATGGAAGATCGATCGCGATACAAAGGGTCGTATCACCGCGATGACGGACCCTGGGGGCAGGACAACAACCTATCACGGCGAGCCGCGGGGGAATGGCAGCGGCGACCGGCTGGTCAAGCGGGCGCCCGACGGCACGCGCGTCGTCTGGGAATTTGGCGAGGATGGGGTCAGCGCGATGTATGACTCCCAAGGGACCGTGCAGTACGGGTACGAATTCGGCCGTTTGACATCCGCTACCCGGACCGGGATGCCGGCACTCCATGTGGAATATGACGGCCTCGGCCAACTCATTGCCGCCTCGATCAGTCGGTTCAGGTCTGATTACCGGTACGATTTCCTCGGACGCCTCAAGTCTATGAGGATCCCCGGAGGCGAGGCCTCCTACGAGTACCTCCCTCATCGACTCGCCGTTCGACGCACTCTCCCCAACGGGATACAGACGACCTGGACCTTCAACCTGCGAGGCTCACTTGTGGAGATCGTGCACCTCGGTGCTGGGGGTCAATGCCTCGCCGAATTCCGCTATGAACACTTTCCTGATGGTCTCCTTCGTGAGGTCAGGGAGCGTCTGGCCGGCCTGCAATGCGTGACGACCTACGAGTACGACCTCATGCATCGCGTATCACGCGTGTCAAGCTGTAGCGATGTCGGCGGTCGGGTCTTCCAGTACGCGTACGACCGACTGGGAAACAGGGTCGCAAACACGGACTCCGACGGGGAAGCTGTTCGATGTGAGTTCGACTGGGCTGGTCGCCTGGTCGGTCGTGGGGGTCAGCCGTGCAACTACGATCCCGCCGGCAATCTTGTCCAACACTCGGACGCAATACAGTTCTCGTTCAATTCCGAGAATCTTCTCGACACGGTGGCCAAAGAGCAAGTCACTATCCGCTACGATTACCTCTGTCCGTGTCAACTGGCAATCGCGGATTTTTCGGCGGATTCTTCCTGTCCTGGAACGGAGAAGAGGGTAGGGGGTGCAGGGGGAGGGGACTCGTCCCCCTGCTCGCCCGCAGGAGGCGGGC
>JAAYAY010000433.1 GCA_012719125.1 Planctomycetaceae bacterium
AAGTCCTTTTAACCGTTACATCCCGAACATTCGGAAGCAGCCCTGAAACCAGCCATTTATAGGCAGCACTGCTAGCAGTGCATTCGTGTGTGTTGGTAATGCAGCAGTATTCGGTTAAGTTCAACAATCAGCTTACCGGGGCGGATTATGATTTCCAGACGGATGAAACGTACGTCTATGATGAGAACGGGAATCGAACGTTGGTCAATGGCAGCACGTCATACACCACCGGCGACCACAACCGGTTGACGTCGGACGGAACGTACAACTACACGTACGATAACGAAGGTAACGTCCTGACCAAGACGAACATCTCGACGAGCGAATCGGTTGAGTACACCTGGGACCACCGCAATCGGCTCGTGAAGGCAACCTTCAAGAACTCCGGCGGCACGCCCGCCGACGAAGATCGTTGAGTATGCCTACGATTACGGCCAGCGTTGGGTGCGGAAGACGCTCGACACGAATGCCGACAGCACGATCGAGGAGTCTCGCGTCTTCGTCCATGATAACGGGCAGATTGTGCTGGACTTCCAGAAGACCGGCACGGCCGCCGCGGGCAACTCCGACCTCGCCCACCGGTATCTCTGGGGCAACTCGGTCGATCTGCTTCTGGCCGATGAGACGGTTGACGACGGCTCCGAAGACGATACCGCTTGGGCGCTGGACGAGTTATCTATAGTCGATCCAGATACTAGGTTCATTGCATGAAGATGGAATCCTATAAGCAACGCGTACTGCGGCAGTTGTTGGTGCTCTTGGGGATGTCGTCCATACTCGTTCTCCTGGCGTATGGCGTGAGTTGGTTTCGTGGATACAGAGCGGGGCAGCAGTCCTGTCAGTCCTGGTTTGGAACTGGGGTTCCATCGCTTGAAGCGATATCCATTCAAGTTCGTGGACAGCGCATCGTCTGTCGCGATCCGCCGACGCTCGATTACATCCAAGAATGCTTTTCTTGCTCCGAAGATTGGTTGTACGGACCTCACGCCGTTGATGTTACATTTGGGATTCCCTGCATCGTTCGTCTAGAGTTCAGCGATGGAACGGTGTACCGTTCGCCAAAACCATCGACATTGTCGAGTACCGGATTGGGCCTTTCCATACCCGGCGAAGTAGCCAGAGAGCTTGGTTGGGGCACGACGGTTGTCCCGTTCAAGCAGCCGATGCCAGATGCATGGCGCTCTGCGATTGACTCGCGGCTCCCGCAAGACGCCCACCGGGATCGGGACTCAAACAGTCTGCCAGAACTGGCGACTAACTGACAATCGCCGACAACGCGGCCACGACGGCCTATCCCGACGTCGACGGCGCCGTGCTGGCCGCCAGTTCCCAAAACTGGGCAAGCCCGCAACCCAACCTTCACAAAAACATGCGCGCACCATGCCCACAAGTCCCGCACAAAGACACTAAGGCCTGATCTCCGACGGCACGGGCATGAGCGGGATCAGCGATGGCAGTCAGGGCAACCAGGTGGGCACCTCCGGCACGCCGATCGACGCCCTGCTCGGCACGCTGGGCGACAAGCGGTGAGCTATGAGCTTTGAGCCTTGTGCAACGCTTTCAGCGTTGAGGTGTTTTGGCGGTTCGTTCCCAGGGTGGCGCACCACGGCATGGCCGCGTCGCTTACCCTGGGCTTCGTTGTATGGACCCCGTTGGGGTCAAGTTGTGGCACTGCTTGCTTGCCAAGCAGTGCTGCCTGACGATAGATACCCAGCACTTCCGACAACGCCCCGCGCCCCAACCGTTCTGCAACAAACTCAAAGGCGGCGCAAACCCCCGTCCGGTGCAAAACGCCTTGCATCCCCCGGGCCTTCGACTCAAAGAAATCCGCCCAGGTGTTCAATTCTTGTATTGACTTTCGCCGCCAGATATATATACTTATGTTCATGTATCCGCGGCAACGCCCGCTCTTTGGCAATTCCCTTTTCGTCCATTCCCTTGTCCAATACCTTGGGCTCCCACCACGCACCCCTTTCGTGCCCGTCGTGCATTTCGTGCGTGCCTTTCCTCCAAACACGGAGCCCCGATCATGACCGACGAAAAAAAGCCGTCGTCGCCCTGATCCGCCTCCGGTGCCACCGCCAATCCCAACCCGCAAAACTCCCCCTGGCGGCGCAGAGGCCGACCCCCTGATGACTTTTTGAACGCCCCCCAATGGACATAAGTACACTTGCGTTCGCCCCTATCACCAGAAGACACGCCCATGAAACCACTTACGCCCTCGCCCGTCGCCCGACATCCACCCAACCGCCACCCCTAAACGCGTTCAAAAAGTCCCTCGACTCGAGCCAAGAGAGACGCTGTTTGCCGATGCCTGCAAACCATCGTCAATCCCGACACGGACCGCCCACTCCATCGCAGCCGCAACGCCCAAGAAGCCAAAACGCCGCTCCGCCTGCCTACCGAGCGGCGTCCCGCCCACGTACGCCTTCTAGCCGCCTGCCCAAAGACCTGACGAAAAAGTCTGTCACGTCTGCGAAGATCGGGATTTGTTCCAACGGGAATTGGTAAAAATACTCCCCGGGGCCCCGGAAAACGGTTGACACACGCCGTCAGGGGAAGACAATCGTGGGGGGGGGCCTGCTGTCCCGGTGCGGGCACCGTTCTCTTCTCCATGTCGTTCTGACCTAGCGGGAGGCACCGTCATGAGAGCGTCGGCTATTCTGCTGATTGTCTGGTCTCCATTGGTTCTCTTGTCACTCACGGGTTGTGGTTCACCGCAACCGCCAGCGGTCGAGGCCCCGAAGCCGGAGCCGGAACCGCCGCCGCCCCAGCCCATCGCCCTGGCCGGGTTCCAGCCGCTCACGCTCCAGCCAGGAGCCGAGGCGAACGTCGAATTGAAAGTCGAGCGGAACGGCAACGAGGGCCCGGTCGAAATCAAACTCGGCGAACTACCCAAGGGGATCACCGTTGAGGCTCCAAAGGTCTCGGCGGAGGAATCGGCGGGCAGCCTCACCGTCAAGGCCGCCCAATCGCTGGGCGACGAGCCCTTGGCGACCTCCGTTGAGGTAACCGCGTCCATCGGTGAGCAGACCGCCTCCCAGCCGCTGGCGGTCAATGTGCCGAAGTTGAATCTGCCCTCGCTGCAGCCCATGACGGCGGTGCTGCTCCAGCCCGGCACGAGCCGAACGGTCGACGTCAAGTTGAACCGCAACGGGTTTCAGGGCGCCGTGCCGCTGAGTGTCGAAGGCGCCACCGAGAAGGTCCAATGCAAGCTGGCCGCCGCGTCGGTGGAGAACGACGCCACGAAACTGGAGATCACGGCCGCACGGGACGCCCCGAACGCCGATCTCAAGATCCGCGTGGCCACCACGCTTTTCGGGCGGAAGATCGGTGCCGAATTGCCGATCAAGGTGGAAAGCAAACCGTTTGACGTGGACTCGTTCAGGGTGGTGACGATCGAGCCCGGTAAGAAACAGCGGGTTGAATTGCCGATCAAGCGCGGCAGCTACAAGGGATCGCTGCAACTCGGCGCCGAGGGTCTTCCCAAGGGCGTCAAGGTCAGCCAGGTGGAAGCGGCGCCCGGCGCGACGACAGCCGTCCTGGAACTGGAGGCCGCCCCGGGCCTGGAGCAGCGGGTGAAATCGTCGCGTGTTGTGTCGAAGGCCGGGCACTTGACCGATTCGGGGCCCATCGTGATTCGTATCGGCAAGGAAGACGATACCTACCTTCCCCCCGCCCTGACGGCCAACCCGGAGATAGCACCGCTGCTTCGCCGCGGGTCGATCGGCGGGCGGTTGACCAGCGAGACCAAGCAGGCCCTGCTCGATTTCTACGGCGGCACGCCCGAATCCGAGGCCGCCGTCATGCACGGCCTCAAGTGGTTGGCGGGGCACCAGCATCCCGACGGCAGTTGGCCGCTCCACGAATACTCCAAAGACATCCCCGGCTGCGACTGCCAGGGCGAATTCGAGAACGGCGTCGACAAGTGCGTCGTGGCCGGAACGGCCTTCGGCGTGCTCCCGTTCCTGGGTGCAGGCGTGACTCACAACCGGGCGCCCAAGTCTCCACCCGAACTGGCCGCTTACCAGAAGGTCGTCGAGAACGGCCTGATCTTCCTGGCCAGGGGCCAGAAACGCAGCAACGACGACAAGGACGGGCATCTTGGCGGGAGCATGTATGCTCACGCCTTGGGCACGATCGCTTTTTGCGAAGCCTACGGCCTGTCGGGCGACGACCGGCTCAAGATCAATGCCCAGCTCGCGCTCAAGTATCTGTTCAACGCGCAGCATTCCGAAGGCGGCTGGCGTTACAGCCCCAAGCAGGCGGGCGACATGTCGGTGACCGGCTGGGTCTTCCTGGCAATCCGCAGCGCCCAGTTGGCGGGGATCGACATCCAGAAGCTCCCGCTGACCCGCGCCGGACGGTTCGCCGAGTCGTGCGCGGTGGGGCCCGAGGAAGCCAAGCTGTCCCGCTACGCCTACATGCCCGGTCAGGACGAGAGACTCGCCCTTTCCGCCGCCGGGCTGCTCACCCAGCAGTACCTCGGCTGGCCCCGAGAAGAGCCCAACCTGATTGCCGGCAGCGAGTACCTGATGCAGCATCTGCCGCCCGAGTCGGGAGGCAGCCTGGGGGCGATCTACTACCACTACTACGCTACGCAGGTACTGCATCACATGGAGGGCCCCAATTTCGACCTGTGGAACCACCGCATGCGCGAGCACCTGATTCGCACCCAGCAGAAATCGGGACACAAGGCCGGCAGTTGGAATCCCGACGGCGCCGATCAAGGCAAACGGGGCGGGCGGATGTACGCGACCGGCATGGCCCTCCTCACCTTGGAGGTCTACTACCGCCATCTGCCGATGTACCGGCACGTGAAACGGACAATGTAGCCGGAATGCTCGACAGGAAGACTACCTTGGAACAACCGCGGATTCGTCCGGCGACGGCTCGGGACCTCGACGCCGTCAATGCCGTCTACAACCACTACGTGGTCCACTCGACGACGACCTACCAGACAGAACCGGAAACCCGCGAAGCTCGGCAGGCCTGGTTCGACAGCCACGGCGCGAAGCACCCGGTGACCGTGGCGGAGGTCGACGGCGAGATCCTCGGCTGGGGCTCGCTCTCCCCCTTCCACCCCCGGGCGGCTTACCATCGCACGGTCGAAGACTCAATCTACGTGCGGCACGACGCGCGGCGGCGAGGCATCGGCAGGGCCCTGCTCACGGACCTGATCGACCGGGCAATCAAGCTCGGGCACCATACGATCATCGCGGGAATTGACAGCGAACAGGCGGGCAGCATCGCCCTGCACGCCAGGTTCGGCTTCGTCGAAGTGGCTCGCCTGCGCGAGGTGGGATTCAAGTTCGACCGCTGGCTGGACGTGGTCTACATGCAGCGAATGCTCGCGGAGTAAGACAGGCAGGCGATTCACGGCGCCGTCAGAAACCGGCGAAAGCACTTGGCCATGTTCCGCCCCAGTTCGCGGCAACTCACGTCGTCGACCACGGCCCCTTCCGCATTGGCATACGGAACCTCAAACGTGATGCCCAAGACACAGTTCGGTTGGCCGGCCGCCCACGTCTTCGAAGCCATCTGAATTGGAGCATCGGCTGCCCCCTGGTAGTTCGACGCCGTGTTCCAGCCCTGGCCGTAGGGAAGATTGTTGCTTTCCTTGTAGGGAATGATCGCGCCCTGTTGCCGGACTTCCAGCAGATCGCAGAACTTCTTCAGAGCGGCAATCATCTTCGGCGATTCGGGCCCCGGGCTGTACAGGGCCTCGTTGTATTTGCCTCCTCGCAGCCAGGGGCAATGAATATCGAGGAAGATATACTCCTTGCCCTCCATCGCCTCGGGAAGCTGCGTCTTGATCGCACGAACTTCAGGGTAGATGGCCTGATGGTAATCGCGATTATGATCGTGAGGCCGCCGGTTCTTTCCCTGGTCCCCGTCCTCCACTCCATCTTTGTCGACGAACGGGACTATGAAGAAGCTTACGTTCTCCCTGAGCCAGGCGCCGTCGTCGCCGTCGGACAAGACCTCTTCCAGAATGCCCTCGATCACGAAGTTGGCCATCATTTCGCAGCAATGATGGCGGGCCGAAACGAAGCAGCCGAACCTCGCCTCCGCATTGCCGAGCCGCAGCAGTTCCACGTCGCGGCCTTTGCGAGACTTGCAGAGAACTGATGCTCTCAGGTCCGGCTGCTTTGCCAGAAAGCGGTCCCAGTGGGCCTGGGTGTAGACGAAGCTGGTGGCAAAGCGGACCTCCTCGTCTTCCGGTCCGAACTGGAAGCTGAACTGGCGAGAATTGAATCCCGGCTCGCTGGAAAGGAACTTCCAGTTCAATCCGCCGTCGCGACTGACGGCCGGCCCCCGGGCGCCGATCCGGTTGTCGTGATCAAACACAAATCGGACGGTGCGTCCCTGAGCGCCCTTCACGCGAAACGCAAAGTAGAACCAGTCGCCTTGCGTATCGCGAAGATCGGGGCGCAACTTGACCACGTCGCCCTCGATCGAATCGACGACGATATTCCCGCCGGGAAAATCGGCGTCGATTGCGACCGACGATTCTTGGGCCGGTGCGGCTTCCAGAAGAAGAACGCCGCACAAGAGCACGTGTAAGGCAAGCATTTTCTTCACCGTCCACAAAGCCGGCTAATCCTTCAACTCGAAGACGAACTCGGTCTTTTCGCCCTCTTTGACCTCCGCCGTGAGCCCCGAGCCTTGGGGGTTGCCGTATTTCTCCGGCAAAAGACTCTTGGGCGCCGTTGGGGTGGCTTCGGAATTCTCTTGGACTTCACCGCCACCTTGGGCTTCCGTCTTGGTGACCGTGACCAGGTAGCTCCCCGGCACGGCCCCGTCCCCCGGCTCGAAGGCCGTGAGCGTGAACTTGCCGGCGGCGTCGGTCAGTCCACTGGCGCCTGTTCCGTCCGGTTTTTGCGGCAAGAATGCCACGGTTGCCCCGTCGACCGGCTGGCCGTTGTAAGTCACGGTACCGCTCACGGCGACGGTGGCGGGCCGGTTCGGATTGGCCGCCGGGCCGCCGCTGCAGCCCACAACGATTGCCGGGCAAAGGAGGGCGACGGAAGCAATTACGAGTCGATGCATGACAACTCCTGTTGGTTGGGTTCCTTTTTCGGATAACCGATCGTCACGAGATTGTGCGCATACCGTACACACAAATCTCCAACTACGACTTTAGGGCGTCTGAGGATTCCTGTCAACGCACCGGACCTCGCCGGACAAGTGACGGCCCCGATCAACAATTGCGTCCTGCGCACTGGCCATGACGCCGATCACGGTGCAGAGACGTACCGAACAAGGTGGAGGGGTGCCTGGCAGCCCGAAGGAACGCGCCGTCCGCAAATATGGGTGTTTCGTTTGCCAGGCGGCGGAAGCCTCCGACGGCAAACGCGTGATTGGGCGGCCCAATCGACCGCGAACGCCGGCAAGAACCGGGCTGCTACCCTCAGAAACTCGGGAGTAATCGCCCGGACGGATGGATATTTTGCTCCTATTTTCTTCCGACCGCCACGTCGTAGGTATGGAGTAGCTGCGACACGCCTCTGGAAGGGTGTGCTCGCGTTGCTGTGACTCCGAGTCATTGCTGCAGGGGACCCAAGTGTCTCCTGGCGACGTGCGACCGGGCTCTTAAGAAAAACACATTCTTGTACGCAAAAACGACGCGGACGTTGGCGATCGCTTGCCGAACAACGCACCCATGGACTAGAATGAGATTGTCCTGAGGCACGTTCTTCTTTCCCGGGTTCATGTACTTTCGGGGGTGTAGGAGGTTTGTCATGTTTCGATCGCATCGTTCTTCCGGTTTCACGTTGGTCGAGTTGCTGGTGGTGATCGCCATCATCGGCATCTTGATCGCCCTGCTGCTGCCCGCCGTGCAGGCCGCTCGCGAGGCGGCCCGGCGCAGCCAGTGCACCAACAATCTCAAGCAGCTTGCCCTGGCCGTTCACAACTATGCGGATACGCACAAGGCGTTTCCGCCGAAAAAATGCGGCACCGACCAAGCCGGCACCGATCAAACGCGGAACGCCGGCTACGGATCTGGCTGGATGCGTCTGTTGCCGTTCTACGAACAGCAGGCCCTCTACGATCAATGGTCAAGTCCCCAAACCCTTCCCAGCGGCACTTGGACGGCTTTCGGGCCGGTTCCGTGGGGCGGCACCGCTGGCGACATCTACGAGATCTACGACGTCCAGGTCGGGGCGCTGCTCTGCCCGTCCGATGGAAACGGACCGAACAAGAATGCAACCGACTACGGCCGCAACAATTACGTGTTCAGTTGCGGTGATTCGGTCGACGCCTCCAACGGCACCTACGGCAACAATCAGGGGATCAACCCTCGCGGCATGTTCTCGAACGCGCGCGGGCGCATCACCTTCGCCAGCGTCGCGGACGGCACGAGCAACACGGTGATGTTGTCGGAACACCTCGTTGCCGCCAACAGCCGCACCGTCAGACAAGGCAATGCCTACAACGTCTCGGGGATCCTTGCCAGCCCGGGCGTTTGCTACGCTCAAATTGACCCCAACGATCGGACCCTGTTCGTCGGGTCGGTCACGAACTGGCCGGGCACACGGTGGTGTCACGGAGCCATGTCGCACATCGGTTTCAATACGGTGCTGCCGCCCAACGGTCCGAGTTGCGCCGAACTGGCCAACGACAACACCACCGGCGGCATGGTCCACCCGCCGACCAGCAACCACCCGGGCGGTGTGAATGCGGCCATGGGCGACGCCTCGGTCCGCTTCATCAGCGAGACGATCGATACCGGCAACATGTATGCGGCGCCCAGGACCGCCGGCCAGAGCGTCTACGGCGTGTGGGGCGCGCTGGGAACGAAGGACGGCGGCGAAACGGTGGGCGAATTCTGACGCCCCTAGCTGCTACCGCGACGCGTGATTAGAATGGCGGGCGGCCTGCAATTCGGATGCAGGCCGCCCGCATTGTTTTGGGGGTTGGGTCGTCAGGCAGTCTGTGCCCGGCTGGCAGCGGGCGTCGGTCTTTTGCATTTGGGGAGCCGCTCATCATGGGCATCACCGTTTCCTATCGCGGTTCGATCGCCGACCTTGCTCGCGTGGAAGACATGGAAGACCGGGTGATCGACCTGGCCCTGGAGGTCGGCGGCACCGTCGAATCGCTCCAGAGCGACATTCTGGAAGAACTGCGGCAGGTGCGCGGTGAGGGAATCGCGTAGAGAACTGACGGCACGTGCCGTGTCCAAGAACCATAGTATGTGTCAGCGATCGCGTTGGTCCGTCTGGCTCTTCCGCTCCAAATCAAACGCCCACCCGCCACGGCGATCGCGACGCCGTGCTAATCGGAACCATTGGCTGAGAACCGCCGAGTGTTGAAAGCCGTCGGCATCCCCCGGGGCAGGCTCGAAGCCGGCGACTCCGCGCCGGTTGATGCGAAAGAAGAGCTCTTCACCGCGGGCGTCCATAAGCCAATACTCGGCCGCGCCGGCCTTCCAGTACGCGGCCGGGAGCCGCTCGGTGTCCTTCGTGACTGAATGGTCGCTGACAATCTCGACGACCAGGTTCGGAGAGCCAACCACCTCAACGTATCGGTCTGCTTCGCCCGTTGCCTTGGGCACCAGTGTCGCCCGGCCGCTCTCAAACGTTTCGTGGGCGATGAAGACCAGATCCGGTTCCACGGAGAGCTCGGCGTCAGGGCTCGAGACCCGCGTTCGATCAGACTGCAAGTCTCCCAGGTCGCCTGCCTTGACGACGTCTCTCAGAACACCGATCACTTCCACCTTCAAGGTCCCGTGGGTGTAGTAGTCTTCAGGCGTCATGTCGACCTCGATACGACCAGGCAGGTAGTCGATTCGTCCTCGCTCGGGGAAATCTTCAGACAGCGCCCACTGCCGAAACTCGCTCAACGAGCCGACAAACGGGATCTCGAGGTCTTCGCCCAGTGCAATTGTTGTAGCCATCGGTCTTCCAGGCTCGTAGTGCGAAGCTCTTGTGGGATTTCAAACGCTTGGCACGCATGTTCACCCAACTGTTGCATAAATCGAGTGGTTCTGCAACGGGCTAGTTGAGGGGGTGGCGGGGTCAGAGGAGAGCTGATCGACGATTCGGGGCTTCGATAGCGCGTACGGGTAGCGTTGATAATC
>JAAYAY010000434.1 GCA_012719125.1 Planctomycetaceae bacterium
GTAGGTTTGGATGCAACGCGGGCCGATAGGGCAAGCCGATTCCGATGTACTGCAAATCCCTGTGTTTACAGCCCTTCGGTCTCCGGCCTCCAGCCTTGTTTGTTCAGTCATCGGTTTTCCCTTTGAGTTGCTTGTCGCGTGTAAACGCCGAATAGCTATGCATCTGAGAAGTTCTTCCGGCCCGTGCGCCCAATTCCAGCCCTCCCGGTGTCTAGAACCGTAGGAGACCACCATGGAGAACGCCGCCAGCGGCCAGACGGAACAATTGGAGCGGTATCGCAGCTATCTTCATCTGCTGGCCCGGCTTCAGTTGCGTTCCTCTGTCCGGGCGAAGGTGGACGCTTCGGACGTCGTTCAGCAGACGCTGGTCCAGGCAATCCGCAGGCTAGAGGGGTTTCGTGGGAAGACCGAGGCGGAAATGGCCGGGTGGCTGCGCCAGATCCTGGCTCGGCAACTCGCCAACCTCGCTCGGGACCAGGCCTGCGGTAAACGGGACGTCTCGCGTGAGCGGTCGCTGGAAGCGGCGTTGGACGAGTCGGCCTCGCGAGTCACAGCACTCTTGGCCGACGGAGCCTCGTCGCCCAGCCAGAAGGCGGTGCGAAACGAGGAAGTCCTGCGGATGACCCGGGCCCTGGCCGAGTTGCCCGAGGCGCAGCGGGAGGCGATCGTGCTGCATCACTTGGAGCAGCGGTCGCTGGCCGAGGTGAGCGTGGAACTGGATCGCAGCACGGCCGCCGTGGCGGGACTCATCAAGCGTGGTCTCCGGCAACTTCGGGTACGGCTTGAGGCGGCGACTTGACGCCGCCGGCAGGCCGGTTTCCAATGCAATCTGACTAAGGAGGTCTTGGTATGTCTATTCGTCGCTTCTCACCTGCCACGTTGCTCGTGGCCCTGGTGGCAGCCGTTGCTGTCTCGGTCCCGGCCGAAGGGGAGACTCTGCTTCACTGGAAATACGAGGTTGGGCAGAAGAACCATCTCATCATGACGCAAGATATGCAGATGAAGATGGTGATCAAGGACCAGACCGTTCTCACGACGGCAACCTGGACGATGGATTTGCTCTGGGAGGTCACCGCCGTCGACGATCAGGGCGTGGCGACAATGACCGAGACGGTGACTCGGATCCGCATGAAGATCCAGGGGCCGCAGGGAGTGATGATGGAGTATGACTCGGATTCGGGTGAGAAGCCCCAGGGCATGGCCGCGATGTTCGCCCCGATGTTCGATTCCATGGTCAACAAGCCTTTTGTTGCGAGAATGGACCCTCGGGGCAAGGTCGTGGAAATGACGATCCCTCAAGGTTTGGCGGAAAGCATGGCCAAGCTCCCCGGCGGAGGACAACTCGGAAACGCGCTCTCTGAGGAGGGCTTGAAGGATATGGCCGAAATCGTGACCTTTCCCGAGACCCCTGTCAGCCCGGGCGACACCTGGACTTGCGAGGCATCGATGAAGAACCCGGTCGCGGGCAATGCCAATGTCGAAACGACGCTGCGCTACGTGGGGCCGGAGACCCGCGACGGCCGGGAACTGGAACGAATCGATCTGGAAATGAAGTTCCAGTTTGACGAAGGCGAAAAGGCGGCGATCAAGGTCACCGACCAGAGCGGCTCGGGCACGATCTACTTCGACAATGCGTTGGGTCGATTCACGACGAGCGAGGGGAAGATGACCATGAAGATGCAGATCTCGGTCATGGGACAAGAGATGCAACAAGAAATGGAAGTCAATACGAGTGCTGTGTGCACGCCCGTGGAGCCGTCCGAGAAGAACGGCAAATGACGGCCACCGTCAGCCAGGCAAGATCATAACGCTTATGCCCATGCCTCCCGATCCGGATTCCGCCCGCGAAGACCGAGTGAACGCGGCGATCGCCGCATACCTCCAAGCCGCGGAATCGGGCCAGACGCCGGATCGGGAGGTCTTTCTGCACGCACACGCCGATCTGGCTGACGAACTGGCCGAGTTTATCGACGATCGTGAGCACTTCAGCCAATTGGCTTCGCGTCTCGTTCCAGAGGCGCCGGCCCCGCACAGCGACTTTCGCGACGGAGACTCATCGCCCGAAGACTTGCCGCGGCAAGTAGGCGACTACCAACTCGTCGAGGAGATCGCCCGGGGCGGGATGGGGATCGTCTACCGGGCGAACCAGATTAGCCTGCACCGCACGGTGGCGGTCAAGATGATCCTTGCAGGCCGGCTGGCTTCCGCCGAATCCGTGGCCCGCTTTCGCAGCGAGGCGGGAGCTGCCGCTCGGCTCGATCACCCAAATATCGTTCCCATTTACGAAGTGGGCGAGCAGGACGGCCAACCCTACTTCAGCATGCGGATGGTCGAGGGAGGCGACCTCACCCATTATCGAGCCCGTTATCGAAACGACCCCCGAGCAGCCGCGGAGTTGGTCGCATCCCTGGCCGACGCGGTCCACCACGCCCATCAGCGAGGCATCCTCCATCGCGACCTCAAGCCGCGGAACATCCTGCTCGACAGCGAAGGCAAGCCGCAGATTACCGATTTCGGGTTGGCCAAGCTGCTGGAGGCCGACGGAAGCCTGACGCAATCGGGTGCGGTGCTGGGAACGGCCGCCTACATGGCCCCGGAACAGGCCCGAGGCGACAACTCGCTGACGACGGCCGTCGACGTCTACAGCCTGGGCGCCATTCTCTACGAACTCCTGACCGGTACTCCGCCTTTCCGTGCCGCCACACCCGCCGAGACGATCGTTGAGGTGCTGGAAAAGGAACCCTCGTCCCCCCGCTCCGTCGATACGAAGATCGATCGCGACCTCAGCACGATCTGCTTGAAGTGCCTGGAGAAGCAGCCGGCGGCAAGATACCGATCGGCCGAAGCGTTGGCCCTCGACCTGCGGCGCTGGCTGAAGGGACTGCCCATCGAGGCCAGGCCCGTGGGAACCTTCGAACGAATTTGCCGGGGATGCCGGCGAAACCCGGCCTTGACCGCCGTCATTACCGTCGCCGTGGCAATCATCGTCTGCATGACCGGCCTCTATATCGGGAGCCTGAACGAAGCGCTCGAACGAGCGCGGATGGCTGGAGACCAGGCACGGTGGTCGGAAGAGGAGACGCGGGATGCCCTGGCCCGCAGCCGTTTCGAGCAGGCCCGGGCGCTGTCGATCGCGGGCCCGCCCGGCCGTCGCTGGACGATCCTCGAACTGGTCGCAGAGGTCGAGACGCTCCGGACGCGCAACCGCTCTGCGCAGGGGACGCTCTCGCACGGAAGCGAGCGTCAGCCCGTGCTGCCCCGCCAAGATGAGCTCCGCAGCGAAGCGGTCACCGCCCTGTTGTTGGCCGATGCCCGGGTGCGCTGGCAGGCAAGTCTCGAGTCATTCGGCCAGCCGGGTTTGACTGCCGACTCGCGGCAGGCGATTGCGTATCTTGTCAAGTCGAATGTCGTTTCGGTCACCGACCTGCAGAGCGGCCGGGTCTTGGCGAGTTGGAGCAATCCGGCACTTTTGGGAGCGACGGCGTTCGGGCTGGCCCCGTCGGCCAAAACGGCCGCGGCATTCGACGCGACGAAGCCTGGCCTTGTTCTGATCGACGCTTCGACCGGCCGCGTCTTGAGGGAGTTGGTCTGGCCCGAACACGAAAGGCCAGACGGTTCCGGCGGGCGGCCGCGGTTCGTCTGGAGTTCTGAGATCGTGTTCAGTCCCGACGGGCGCTATCTCGCCGTCGTCGGCCGGCGTCCGACCGACCAGACCTTGATGCTCTGGTGCCTCGATCGGCCCGATGAGCCAAGAGTCCTGGCAACCATGCCCGAAAACACGGACCTCGGCCCGCCGATCTTTCTACCCGACGGTTCGAAACTCGCTTACGCCACCGGGCGCGATGTGATCAGCGTGTGGGACGTCACCAGGCCGGACGGTGCGTCCGAGATTCGTTTGCCGGTCACCCTGGCGGGCCAGTTTGCGGTGGATTCGAGCGGGCAACGACTCGCACTGGCCGGGGCGAATGCCGATCCCAACAAAGGAACGCTCGTGATCTGGAACCTCGTGGACAGGCGGGAGACGGCACAGATCACCACCGATTTCCCGCTCAAGGCGGCGCCGCTGGCGTTTCACCCCAAAAGGAACTCGCTCGCCGCCGGAACCACGGACGGACGTCTGTTCGTGGTCGACCTGCTTCGGCAGCAGACGAGCCTTGCCATCCCCGGCGCGCATAGCAGCCGTCTCGTACATCTGCGCTGGTCACCGGACGGCAACGACCTGATTTCCTGGGGGCTGGATCTTCCCAACTCACGCCAGGATCGCGGTATCCTCGCGTGCCGCGAGTTTGGTTCCACCCCGACAGACGAAATACCGGTCGACTCGATTGCCGCACCGTTTGGCGCCAGTCCTGACGGCAACTGGCTGGCGACAGTGCACGAGAACGGGCAGCGAATTCGACTGCTGGATCGCCAGGCAGCCGAGGCGGCACGCGAGTTTGCCGATACGGGCCTCCCGGCGGTGACGCACCTGGAATTCAGCCCCGGCGGAGACCGCCTGGTTGCCGCCGATGATTATTCGGTCGTGATCTGGAATCTGGCCGAAGCGAGCGAGGTGGCACGTCTCGACCGCGCGGCCGGTCTTCGCGGTCTGCTCACGTCTGTCGCATTCACTGCAAACGGGGCATGCCTGGCCGCCGAGAACATCGGGAACGACACGGTGGCCGTATGGAACGTCGAGGAGAAGCGGATCGTCCACTCGTTTCAAGCCGGTCCGGTTCAATCGGCCCTGTTCTGCCCCGGCGCCGATCGTCTGGCGATTCTCGGCAACGAGTCCGACCGAATGGTCCTTTGCCAGTCGCTCACGGGACAACGACTGGCGGAGAGGGAACTGCCGGGAGAGCCAGTCCGGCCGTCGGCTTTCAGTCCGGACGGGAATTGGATGGTCGTGCATGTCGGCGCGGAAAGCGATCCGTTGGACGCGATCGCCGAGCGGCAATTGGGGCTGCCGCCGGCGGCGCCAAACGTAATGGTCGAGCCCCTTACCGACGGCCGGCCCAGCCAGACCATCACGGGCCCCTCGGATTTCAACGAGCGAGCCTGTGCGTTCAGTCCCGACGGACGGCTGCTGGCCCTGGGATACCGTGACGGATCCATCACGCTCTGGGACCTGCCGGCGGGCGAGGAAGTGTTCCACGTCCGCTACCGACAGTTGCCGATCACCCAATTGGCCTTTGCCTCGCAAGGACGGCACCTGCTGGTCGGAGACGGCGGTAGAACGATCGGAATGATCGATCTGGCGAAACTCCGAGAAACCCTCACAACGCTGAATCTCGCCTGGTGAGCCCGAGGGCGGGCTCTCTTCGGAATGTCACTCCGAGTGTTGACCCGCTCTGACTGCGGGGTTACAACCGTCAGCAGTGGGTTGCACCTGCCGGGTGCAACTCCTTCGTCGTGGTGGCATCCTGCCGCCGCCCGTGGTCTGGGATTTGCCGAGAGATCGGCGGTAAGGTACCATCGCGACACGCTCAGCCTGATTCATGAGTGATACCCGGCAGGCATCACCCACTGCACACTTGCTTCAAGACGAATCGAGGAACAAGATGGCCGCTCAACTTCGAACCACACGGCGCGGGCTGCTGCAGACTACGGGCGCGTCTCTTCTCGGTTTGGCCCTGGCCGACTGGATCATGACCGACGAGTTGATCGCACTGGCCCAATCCTCGACCGACGGCCTGCAGCCGCTGAACCGGTTTCCCCGAATGATGCAGAACTACCTGGTTCGCCGCGTCCGAGAGGTCGAGGCCCTGGCCAACGAACGCCGGGCGGCGTTGAAGACGAAGGCCGATGCCGAGAAGTACGTGCAGAGCGTCCGCGAGCGGATCCGCACCTGCTTCGGCCCCGAACCGAAACGAACGCCGCTCAACCCGCAGATCACCGGCGTCGTCGAACGCGACGCCTACAACATCGAAAAGGTGATCTTCGAGAGCCGCCCCGGTATGCTGGTAACGGCCAACCTCTACGTGCCCAAGGGGCGCGAGTTCCCCCTGCCCGGCGTCGTGGGCACGTGCGGCCATTCGACCAACGGAAAGGCGGAAACGGCGTATCAGTCGTTCGCCCAGGCACTGGCACGGCAAGGCTACGTCGTCCTTATCTACGACCCCATCGGACAGGGCGAACGGCTCCAGTACGTGACCGAAGAACTCAAGAGCCGCATCGGCGTGGGCGTCCGCGAGCACCTCTATGCCGGCAACCAGCAGATGCTCGTGGGCGAGTTCCTTGGATCGTGGCGGGCCTGGGACGGCGTGCGGGCCCTCGACTACCTGCTCACCCGCCCCGAGGTCGACAAGAAACACCTGGGTGTGACGGGCAACTCGGGCGGCGGCACGATGACAACCTGGCTGTGCGGCGTTGAGCACCGCTGGACCATGGCGGCCCCGGCGTGCTTTGTGACCACTTTCCGTCGAAATGCCGAGAACGAACTGCCGGCCGATACGGAGCAGTGTCCGCCCAAGGCCCTGGCCCTCGGTCTGGACCACTCCGACTTCCTGGCCGCCCTGGCGCCGGCGCCCGTGATCATTCTCGGCAAGGAGAAGGACTACTTTGACGCCCGCGGAGTGGAAGAGTCGTATCGGCGATTGAAGCATCTCTATACGCTACTCGGGGCGGAGGACAATATTGCCCATTTCATCGGCCCGACCTACCACGGTTACACGCAGGAGAACCGCGAGGCCATGTATCGCTGGTTCAACCGGGTCACGCAGATCAGCGACGCCCAGACCGAACCGGCTCTCGAAATCGAGAAGGACGAGACGATCCAGTGCACGCCCAAGGGGCAGGTGTCGGAACTCGGCTCGCGGACCGTGTTTTCCTTCACCAAGGAGAAGGCCGAACAACTCCGCAAGCAGAGGAAGCAGCCGGCGGGCGACGCGATTGCCAAGGCGATTGTCGGCGTGCTCAAGCTGCCCGAGACGGTCGGCGTGCCGGAATATCGCATCCTGCGTCCGATCGGCGGACGCAAGTATCCTAAGAAGACGGCTGTCGCGTATGCCGTCGAGACCGAGCCGGGCATCCATGCCCTGGTGACCCTCTTGCAGGATGAGTCGCGTTATAGCCGCCCGCCGCGGGAAGGCAAGCGAGCCGTCCTTTACGTCTCGCACCAGTCGGCCGACGCCGAGTTGCGGGAAGAGCCGCTGGTCAAGGAATTGCTCGAAGCCGAATCGGGCGTGCCCTTTTTCGCCTGCGACGTCCGCGGGATCGGCGAATCGCAGCCCGACACCTGCGGCGTGAACCAGTATCTGCAGCCCTACGGCAGCGACTTCTTCGGCGCCGCCCACAGCCTGATGCTCGACGACGCCATGCCCGCCCAGCGAACCCGCGACGTGCTGGGCGTGCTCGAGTGGCTGGCCGACAACGGTTACGAAGAAGTGCACCTGGCCGCCAAGGGCTGGGGGGCGATTCCAGCGACGTTCGCCGCGGTCGTGTCGGGGCGAGTCGCGCAAGTGACCCTGAAGAATGCCTTGATTTCCTACTCGGCCGTCGCTGAATCGGAAGACTACACCTGGCCGTTGTCGAGCTTCGTGTGGGACATCCTGGCGACGGTCGATCTGCCCGACTGCTACCAGTGGCTGAAGCAGAAGAAGCAGTTGCGCCAGGTGGCGCCCTGCGGGCCGGCGGACGCGCCGGCGTAGGTGCCTTGCTCAGGGGAACTACAAAGTAGCAGGCACGCTCCGCCGTGCCGTCCGCAGAACTGCCGGAAATCCCGATTTCCCGCGAACGGTGATCGGAGAGTGCCTGCTACTTTTCTTGCCACAAGAGGACTTTGCAGTTCTCCTGGTGTCTTGCTCGATGCACCACCGGGAGCAACAATAGACCTGTTGGAGTCCAGGCCTCAGCCTGCGCATATCGCCGCTCAATCGCAGTGGGGAGTCAACGGCCGCATCGGCAGGCTGAAGCCTGGACTCCAACGGCCAAAGCCGCCTCTCTGCCCTGTGAACTAACAACAGCCTTTTCCCCGGCGGTATTCTTATGTTCCGATTCGCAACGCTTTCGATCGTGGTCATCCTGGCCTTCAACAGTCTCGCCCATGCCGCTGATCGGCCCAATGTGGTGCTCATCATGATCGACGATCTGGGCTACGGCGACATCGCCTGCTACGGCACGGCCGCCGTCAAGACGCCCAATCTCGACCGACTGGCGGCCGAGGGACTGCAATTCACCAGCGGTTACACGGCCGCCTCGACCTGCACGCCCACCCGCTTTGCCACGCTCACCGGCATGTACGCCTGGCGGCAGCCGGGCACCGGGATCGCGCCCCCCAACGCCACGGCCTTGATCCAGCCGGGCACGGTCACCCTGGCCTCGATCATGAAACAGGCCGGCTACGCCACCGGGATCGTCGGCAAATGGCACCTGGGGCTGGGCGAGAAACCCGAGCCCCGATGGAACGGCGACCTCAACCCCGGCCCGCTCGAGATCGGCTTCGACTACTGCTTCCTTATGCCCACCACGGGCGACCGCGTGCCTTGCGTCTACGTGGAGAACCATCGGGTCGTCAACCTCGAGGCCAACGATCCGATCACGGTGACCAACACGAACTCCGACGGCCAACCAACGGGAATCACCCATCGCCACACCCTCAAGATGGACTGGAGCCACGGCCACAACCAGTCGATCGTCAACGGCATCAGCCGGATCGGCTTCATGACCGGTGGACACAAAGCCCGCTGGCGCGACGAGGACATGGGGGACGTGTTCACCGGCAAGGCCGTCGATTTCATCACGAAGCACAAGGCGGAACCGTTCTTCCTGTTCTTCGCCACTCACGACATCCATGTGCCGCGAATGCCTCACGAACGATTCCAGGGCAGCAGCAAGCTGGGCTATCGCGGCGACGCCATCCAGCAGATGGACTCGTGCGTCGGCAAGGTGCTCGACACGCTCGACGAGTTGAAGCTGGCCGAGAACACGTTGGTCGTCTTCTGCAGCGACAACGGCCCCGTCCTCGACGACGGCTACAAGGACGACGCGATCGAGAAGATCGACGGGCACAAGCAGGCCGGCCGCTACCGCGGCGGCAAGTACGGCATCTACGAGGGCGGCACCCGCACGCCCTTCATCACCCGCTGGCCCGGCAAGATCAAGCCGGGCGTGTCGGACGAAATCGTCTGCACGGTCGATTTGCCCGGCAGCATGGCCGCCCTGGTCGGTGCTGAATTGCCGGAGACCGCTTGCCCCGACAGCTTCAACGTCCTCGGCGCCTTGACTGGCCAGGAAGGGAGCCAAGGCCGCGACCACTTGGTGCAGGAAGGCCGCGGGCTGGCCCTGCGTGTGGGCGACTGGAAGTACCTGGAACACCCGACCGCCAAGCCCGTTCAGTCACTGACCTATGAAAAGGGGCCCGGCAAGTTCGAACTGTTCAACCTGGCCGACGATCCGGGCGAAACGACGAACCTGATCGAGAAACAGCCCGAGCGGGCCGAGCAGATGAAGGGCCGGTTGGCGGCTATCCGCGAAGCCGGGCGCTCGCGACCGTAGGGCAAGATACGTTTTCCATGGGTCCCACACAAGGTACGTGTCCCACAGTCGTAGTTTCTTCGCGGATTCCGAGACCGTGAATGATCCGATGGTGATTCAGTATCGCCAACTCGGCACCACCGACCTCCAGGTCAGCTCCATCGGTTTGGGCTGCGTGACTTTCGGACGCGAGATCGACGAACAGACGTCGCTGGCCATCCTCGATCGGGCCGTCGAACGAGGTGTCAATCTCCTCGACACCGCGGCCGTATATGGCGAAGGGGCCTCCGAAGAAATCCTTGGACGCTGGATGGGCCTCCGAGCAACGCGAGACCGGGTCGTTCTGGCAACAAAGGTCTCCGGGCTTCTCACCCGCGATCGCGTGATCGCCTCGGCCGAAGCGAGCCTTCGACGGCTGGCCACCGATCGAATCGACCTGCTGCAAGCCCACGACTGGGACAACCAGACGCCGCTGGAAGAGACTCTGGAGGCATTCGAGCGACTGGTCGAACGCGGCCTGGTGCGCTACTGTGGTTGCAGCAATTGGGACGTAACCCAACTCAACCGCGCCCGGTCGCTGGCCACGGAGCGAAACTGGAGGCCGCTGGCGTCCATCCAGCCGATCTACAACCTGGTCGATCGGCATATCGAGGACGGGCTGCTGGAGTTCTGTTCTTCGCAGCGCGTCGGTGTGATTTCCTACAGCCCGCTGGGCGCCGGGTTTCTGACGGGCAAGTACTGCCGCGGGGGCTCCGTTCCGACCGGCACCCGGTTCGACGTCAAGCCGGCGCACCAGGACATCTATTTCACCGATCGCGGTTTTCAGGTGATGGAGTCTTTGATGTCCTTGACGGAGGAAGCCGGTCTGCCCATGGCACGACTGGCCCTGGCGTGGGTCCTGCGTCAGAACCATGTCACGTCGGTGCTCGTCGGCGCGAGAAACCCGCAGCATGTCGATCAGGCGTTCGAGGCAGTCGAGGCCGCTTGTTCACCAGACCTGCAAGGGCTGCTCGAACGGCTCGGTTCCGTCGGTGGGACTACATAGTGGGGTTCTCCAGAGGCAAGTCTTCCGGCGGTTCTTGTGGTCGGCTCGGGAGAGTCGACCGACGGCAGCGGCGAAGTGGACTGTCTCTCCGACTCGGGCTAAGATAGGCGTCTGGCATCTGTCGGACACCCTCCCTTTCTCCTGGAGCATACTCGGCCATGACGAAACCAACCTACAACCTGTCCCTGAACGTCTCTCGACGACGATTCCTTCAGACTTCGGCGGCCCTGGCCGGAGCCACGGCAATGACCCAACTGCGGACGGCCCACGGGGCCGGGGCCGATGCCCTCGGGGAAGTCCGGATTGGTCTGGTCGGATGCGGCGGACGCGGGACCGGCGCGCTGCTCGACGCCCTGGGGGCGGCCACCAAGGTCATCTATCCCCAACTCGGCTACCACACCGAAGACGTGGCCGAAGGGGCCTCCGTCGAGAAGAAGGACATCAAGGTCGCCGCCCTGGCCGATCTGTTCCCGGATCGGCTGGAACAGTGCAAGAAGCAGATCGAGAAGCTGGGGATCAACGTCCCTGCGAATCGATGTTTCACAGGTTTCGACGCCTGCGGGCAACTGTTGGCTCTTTCGGACGTGAACTACGTGATCCTGGCGACGCCGCCTCGATTCCGCGCCGAGCAGCTCGAAGCCGCCGTCAAGGCGGGCAAGCATGTGTTCATGGAGAAGCCGGTTGCCGTCGACGTGCCGGGCGTGCTTACGGTGATGGCCGCCGGCGAGGCAGCCAGGGAAAAGGGCCTTGGCATTGCCGCGGGCACCCAGCGGCGGCACCTGAAGGACTACCAGGAGACAATTCAGCGAATTCGCGATGGCGCCATCGGCGAGATTGTCTACGCACGTTGTTACTGGAACGGCGGCGAGATCTGGGTCATCCCGCGTGAAGAAGGCTGGAGCGACATCGAGTGGCAGATCCGCAACTGGAACTACTTCACCTGGCTCTCTGGGGATCACTACGTCGAACAACATGTGCACAACCTCGACATCATGAACTGGGTCTTCGGGACGCATCCGGTCAAGGCGATCTCCGGAATCGGCGGCCGCCAGGTCCGCACGGCCGAGGTCAACGGCTACATTTTCGATCACTTCGCCGTGGAGTTCGAGTATCCGGACGGGCAGCGGATGTTCAGCCAGGCCCGGCAGATCAACGGGTGCCAGAACAAGGTCGAAGAGGCCGTCGTCGGCACCCAGGGCGAGAGCAACTGCCGCGACTGGATCGTTTCGGGCGGCGATCGCTGGCGGTTCCGTGGCGAGAAGGTGAATCCTTATCGCCAGGAACACGAGGACCTGATCGCCAGCGTCCGCGCCGGCGAGCCGATCAACGAGGCCCAGGCCATCGCCGAGGCCACCATGACGGGCATTCTGGGGCGGGAAGCCGCCTATAGTGGCAAGGAAATCAGTTGGGAGGAGGCCATGAAGTCCACCACTCGCCTTGGTCCCGAGAAACTCCAGTTCGGCGACTACCCGATTCAGCCGGTGGCCATGCCGGGAAAGTACAAGTTTTCGTAGCACAATGGTCGGCCCGGGAAGACGTCTGAGCCAATATCAGAAGTCAAGTCTCTCGGTTTCGGTAATCGCGATATCGAGAGACGGCAACATGTCGCCGGGCACCTTGTCCGTTGCACGATACCGCTCGACGAAGACTTCGGCGATGCGGGCAAACGGAATCTGGACATGCTTCATACGGTCCTTGTAGTCTGCCTCTTCGTTGACTGCTTCGCCCGAGAGAAAGAGGATCCACGTCTCGATATGCCACTTGGGAATCCAGAGAGCGATGTGTTCGTTATCGCTCCGTGGCGTCAGTCCGTTCGATTCGAGGGCGCAAGCCAGTCTCTGGCATCGCCCTTCTACCGAGGACTCGTCGGCATCTGTGCCGACGAGCAGCCCAACTCGCTGATGGCTTGCCTTGCGGCGGTAAGCCTGAGTTTCGAGAGGATATTGCTTCTCGATCCACTGTTTCGCCGACCCACGACCAACCGGATAAGGCAGTACTCGAAGCTCTTTGCGGTGATATCCCAGTTTGAGAAGAACCTCGCGGGCGAATCGCTCCAAGAGCCTGTCTTCCACAAGGACGGCGACGCGAACGCCTCGCTTTCAGACCATGCCTCACTCCCACCCTCGGGCCACGATTTCGGAGGGCGGCAATACCTCATCATTTGTCCATTCGAACGGCTTCACCGTCACGAGGCCCGCTTCCTCGCGGAAGAACCGTACGCCGTGTTGTGCTGCCAGATAGTCGATCAGCTCAGGATGATGCGATATGAGCAAGCACTGTCCTTCCTGGTCCTGCACTCGGTCGCTGAGTTGTGTCAGCCAGGGCTGAAGCTCTCGTAGAGCCACGAAGTTATCGGGCTCGTCGACACACAGGACCGCGCCAGGCTTCACGGCCGCGTGCAACATGGTGAAAAGAGCGAACAGACAACGCTGGCCGTCAGACAGGTCGTTGAGAGAAAGGGAGAAGGGTTTTTGTCGGTTTGCCGAGGGGCCGCTGAACTCGAAGTCAAACTGCAACACTCGACCTGATTCCCCGCGGCGTTCGAGCCGGAAGTCGCGAAAACTCTCCAACACTCCATCTCTCAACGATTCCCGCAGCGAGTTCACGACTTCAAAAGACTGCTGCGAAAGGTGCCGGAGCCATCCGACCAACTCCTCCAGATACAGGCCAGGGCTATCGACTTCACGGTCGGCAACCGGGGCCATTCTTCGAGGGTCCGGCGAGAAGACATAGATGTCCTTCAGACGATCGCGAAACCACGTCAACCGGCGATTATCATGCCTGTCGGGAATGGTCGCGATTGCCGAGCGGGACCAGTCGAAAGGAAAACTGGGGCCGCGGGAACCGTCATCGCGAAACAGATGGGCATCGCTTCCGTCGAAACAGTAGAGTTTCTTCTCGTCGAACGTGAGTTCCTCGCTCTTGACTCTTCGTCTCATTCGCGACAGTTCGTGTTCAACGGACAGCCGATACCGGTAAACACCGTCGCCTTCTATGTTCAACTCAAACGTCTGCTCCTGGCGTCGGTCCCAGGCTGTAAGTGTCCCTTCGCGAAAAGCTGAATCGACGCCCGTTCCGCCCACAATGAAATCGCGCAGGATCCCAAGAACGTCGAATACGGTCGACTTACCGGAGCCGTTGTCACCGAGGATCAATTGCAGCGAAGCCGGCAGCCATTCAAAATTGACGAGGCATTTGTAGTTGTCCACATATAGGCGAGTGATCATTGGCCCAGCCTTTTCTGCTTGCACTCCGTCCGCGCCGCTGCTATGTCGGCTTTCATCGGTTCGTTGCGAGTAGCAGCATCACAATCAGCGGCGGCCCCCGAAAGACCACCGTGTTGCCTTCATCATGGCCCTGCGTGAAACATCGTCTGTAGGAATTCTCGGGGACATGCCGACAGTGGTCAACCAAGCCCCCTTGATGGGGGCTATAATCTGGCGATTCCAACGGTTCCAGGAGGTGGCAAGCCGTTCTTTGTGTTGCTATGATCCTAACATCCCCACAACAGAGTCCCCGAATCGCCACGGATCTGAGGCCGGTTGCTCATGTCTACGCCGCTGATAGAAACGAACTTCAGAATGATCGATTGGGCGATTGTGATCGCCTACCCGTTGATCTCTCTGGGAATCGGGCTGTATGTTCGCAAGCTGGTCGTCAACATCCAGGATTTCATCGTGGCCGGGCGCGGGCTGGGTGTCTGCCTGGGCATCGCCACGATGACCGGCACGGAACTGGGCTTGATCACGGTCATGTACAGTTCCCAAAAGGGCTTCACGGGCGGATTCGCGGCTTTTCACATTGCCTTGATTGCAGGAATTGTCACCTTTGTCGTGGGGGCCACGGGATTCATCGTATTCCGGCTCCGCGAGATGGGCGTGATGACCATCCCCGAGTTTTACGAACGGCGTTTCGACCGCAAGACTCGCATCCTCGGCGGAATCATGATGGCCTTTGGCGGGATTCTGAACATGGGGCTGTTTCTGAGCGTCAGCGCCAAGTTCATCGTAGGCATCACCGGCACGGCCAACGTTGCCATGGCGCTGCCCGCGATTTCGGCCGCCCTCACGATTCTCGTGCTGATCTACACCTGCCTGGGCGGGATGGTTTCGGTGGTTGTTTCCGACTACGTGCAGTTCGTCGTGCTGTCGTTTGCCCTGGTGCTGGCCAGCGTGCTTGCCGTCGCGGAATTGGGTTGGACGAACATTTTCGAGACCGTGCAGGCGGAGATGGGGCGGGGCGGGTTCGACCCGACCGTTTCGGAGAGCGGCTTCGGCTGGGAGTACGTCATCTGGATGGGCTTCCTGGGCCTGGTCAGTTGCGGCATCTGGCCCACGTCGGTCGCCCGAGCCCTGGCCATGGACAGCCCGCAGGCCGTCAAACGCCAGTACATGTTCACGTCGGTTTCCTTCATGATTCGGTTCCTGATCCCCTATTTCTGGGGCATCTGTGCCTTCGTGTTTGTCGCCCAGCATGAGAATCTCAGGGATTTGTACTTCCCGGCGGGGTGCCCGGCCCCGGCGAAGCTCCCCGACGGGGTGGTCGCAGCCGACAATCTTTACGCCATGCCCCAGTTCCTCGGGCAGATCCTTCCGGTCGGGCTGATCGGTCTGGTGACGGCCGGCATGATCGCCGCCTTCATGTCGACCCACGACAGCTACCTGCTCTGCTGGAGCAGCGTATTGACTCAGGACGTGATCGCTCCCATCCGCCAGTCGCGCGGCACGCCGCTCAGTTCCAGAGCGAGGGTCGTGTTGACGCGTGTTCTCATCGTGGTGATCGGGATCGGCGTGTTCGTTTGGGGATGGCTTTACGAAGGGCGAAACGACGTCTGGGACTATATGGCGGTTACCGGGGCGATCTACTTCAGCGGCGCCTTCGCCTTGCTGTTGTGCGGACTCTACTGGCGGAGGGCCAGTTCCACCGGCGCCTTTCTGGCCTTGCTGACCGGCGGGACCGCAATCCTCGGCCTGACGCCCCTGCAGGATGCTCTGGGCCGGTGGCTGACGGGGCTGGCAGGCGTGGCTGCCAACGTCGGCCTGATGACCCCGCTTCAGAACGCCGTCCACATCGAGATTCGCAGCGAACGCGTGGGGCTGGTTTCGATTGCCGCCACGATTCTGGTGATGGTTCTTGGCTCGCTACTGTTTCCCGACCGCAAGAAGAACGCTGGGCAAGTCCCCGACGCCAATGAAGGAGATACCTGATGCCTCTGGAATACTGGATCTTTCTCTGGAAGGTCGTGCTCATCGGGGGCGTGGCCCTGTTCACCGTCTTGGCCGTGGTCGTGACCATCGGTGGTGCCTTGGATATCCGGCGTCTTTTCAAAACGCTGCGTGAAGAGCATGCACGGGCCACGGCCGAGGACGTGGCGCAGAAGGAGCAATGAGCATGTCGCCTGCGCTGGTTGTGACCACTCTGGTGGTTATCGGTATTGGGGGTATCTTTGCCCGGTCGATGGTTGTTCGCGTTCTGTGCTGGCTTTTCGCGACGCCGCCTCTCCTGGCCGGCTGTTTCGCTCTCTGGCAAGGTGGTATCGCAGAACCGTTCTCTGAGAAGCAGATGTTCGTGTTCTGCGCGGGTGCGTTCTGGCCTGCTTTTGGCTGTTTGATCGGCCAGATCCTCACCTACCGCAGCCGCACCGTGCATCTCGGCCGTTCCGCTCTGACGGTCGCGTTTTTTTCTTGCCTCCTCGGCTCCCCATGCTCCGCCGACAACCTGCTCAGCAATCCGGCCTTTGAGTCGGCCCTCGCACCGCATTGGGAGAAACGCACGCCGGAGGATGAAACCCACACGCTTCGCCGCGTGGAACATGCCGGCCGGAACGGCTCCGCGGCGGCCGTGCTGGAGAATATCCAACCCTCCTACACCCGGCTCCGCCAGGGCGCCGACCGCTCGATCGCAGTCGAGCCCGGCAGCCTCATCGAACTATCCGCCTGGGTACGGAGCGAGATGACCGACGACGCGGACATCACCTTGCAGGTCTATTGCATGGATGCCGCCGGCGACGGCATTCTGGCACAGCCGCGATCGCCCGCCATGAGCGGGGCCTTCGACTGGACGCGCGCCAACGTCTGGCTCGCCGTGCCGGAGGAGACGGCCTATGTCATGGCCTACCTGCAAGTGCAGGAAGGCACGGGCAAGGTCTATTTCGACGACGTCGAACTGGCAGTTCGCCAGAAGCCGCTGCCCCGGCCACCCGCCCCCAAGGTCGTCTTGTTGAGCGACTTGCCGGACGACAGCCGTTGTTTGGCGGACTTGAAGACGTTGTTCGAGGACGGTCTGATCCCTGTGGCGGCCGACGAGGCGGCGACAGCGCTGGCCGACGCCCGAGGGTGCCTCGTCCTGTACGAGGATCAGGAAGCACCGAAGGCCGTCTGTGACGCTATCGAATCGTTCGCCCGATCCGGCGGACGGGTCTTCATGGACATCCGTAACTTCGCCCAGTGGCAGGCAGCGCAGGCCGTTCAGGTCAAGGTGGGAACGGTGAAGGGCGTTCCGGCTGAGACTCAGATGGAGGCCGGAGTGCGCATTGTCTCCGCGGCACCGGTTACCGCCGGCTTTGCCCCCGGTCAGATCATGCCCCGGGCGAGCTTCCCCGAAGGGAACCTCTGGGTGCTCCCCAAGGATTTCAAACGGCCCGGTATGGAGGTGCTCGCCGTCGCGGCACAAGACGAGCCGGGGATCGTGCAACTCGAGGTTGGCGAGGGCCTCGTGGTTGCCGCCGACGTGCTTTCGCTGCGCGAACCCTATTGCCGGAATATCGACGCCTACTACAAGTACACGCCCATCACCAACACGCTCACCAACCCGGTGCAGTTCGGCCGCTATTTCGCGAGGAAGTTCACCTACGCCGAGTTCGTCGACCAGATGAAGGCCGTCGCCGACGCCTCCCCCAAGATTCGCTTCGCGGAAGAAGGACCGGCCAGCGACGGGCAGCCGATCTGCAGCCTCAACCTGGGAACCGCGGGCAAGCCCCTCTACTTCTTCTATGCCGCCGCCCACGGCAGCGAGTGGGAGCCCGGCTACGGGCTGCTCTGTCTCGCCGGACTGCTTGCCGAGGGGCGATTTGCCGACGTCGTCGATCTCGGCCAGGTGGAAGTAAAGATTGTTCCTCTGCTCAACCCCAGCGGCTACGACGCCCGGCGGCGGCAGAACGCCAACGGTGTGGACCTCAATCGCCAGGGCGAATTCGAGTGGGAACGGTTCCAGGGCCGCGACAGCAACGAGAACGGAACCTGGGAGGCCTTCGACTACGACTGGAAAGGCACCGCTCCGCTGACTGAACCCGAAGCAAAGGTCTACCGCTCGATCGCCGAACGCGAGAATCTCTACTGTGTTCTCGACTTCCACGGCAACACCAGCGCCACGAGCAACAAGCTGGCCGTACTGCCGGCAACGGCCCGGGCGGACAACGGCATTCGGGCGACGCGGCTCCAGCAGATCGCCAATGCGCGGCTCCGCGGCCGCCATTTGCTTCGGCAAGAGCCGGAAGAGATCTGCAAGCAGTACCTGCTCGAGCGAGTCCAGCAGGGCGGCCGGACGCCGTTCCTGATGAACAACTCGGCCAAGAATCGCTACGGGTTGCTCATCGAACTGACGGCCGGCTACCCGTCGTCCTACGGCACCGTCCTCCAGACGGACGTTACCTGCGAATTGTGCCGGGCCCTGTTCGAGGCGTACCCGCCCGGCGAGTGATACTCTGGAGTAGGGTGCGTCTTGACGCACCAATTCATTGTCACTAACGCCCGGTGCGTCAAGACGCACCCTACCGGAGAATTTGAGCGATGAATGCCCCACGTTGCCGCAATATGCGTTTCTGGCTGTTCAATCTGTGTCTCTTGCTCTTGCCGACAACCGCAATCGCCGCAGACCTTGCGGAAGAGATGAAGCAGGTTTCCTCGAGAATCGTCTACGAGACCTGGCAGAACGACAACTGGGAACTGTTCACGATCCGTGCCGACGGTTCCGACATGGTCAATCTGACCAAGACGCCGGATCAGAACGAACTGTGCCCGCACGCGTCGCCGGACGGCACCAAGATCTGTTTCGTATGCGATGAAGGCACGGGCGCCGACAAGATTCGGAACGTCTACGTCATGAATCTCGACGGAACCGACCGCAAGCTGGTGGCAAAGAACGCCCGGCAGCCCTGCTGGAAGTTCGATTCCACCGCGATCGCCTACCTGAAAGGCGAAGTGGAACAGTTCACCTTCACGGACTATGCCACCCAAGGCATCTTCATCTACGACCTGGCGAGCGGCGAGCACAGGCAGCATCCCAACCACGATCTCATGCACCTCTACAACGTCTGCTGGTCGCCCGACGGCAAGTGGTTCGTGTCGACCGTCCACGCCGGAATGGGCTACAAGCACGGCATTCTGGCGATTGAAGCCGACGGGCAGGACGTCTATGATTTGGAGATCCCCGGCTGCCGGCCGGACATCAGTCCCGACGGCAAACGCATCGCCTGGGGCCCCAGCGACTGGGCCCTTCGCATCGGCGACCTCGATTTTTCCGGCGAGACGCCCAAGGTGCTCAACGCCCGCGACGTGGTGACCAGCGAGAAGCCGATGAAGATCTACCACGTCGACTGGTCGCCTTGCGGGAAGTACATCGCTTTCAGCCGAGGACCAGACCGGAAGATTCTGGGCACGATTCCCGAGGTCGTGGGGGCGAAAGCCAAAGGTTGGGATATCGGCGTGGCCGACGTCAGCCAGACGAACCGCTGGATGCCGATCACATCCGACGGAAACTGCAACAAGGAACCCGACTGGATCCCACCTGCCAAGGAATCGCCATGAGACGTGTCCTATCGTTTGCCGTCCTTGCGGCGATCACCTCCTCCGGAGCGTGCCAGAAGGTCGATCGTTCCGCACCGCCCCCGGCGGCTCCGCCTTCGGCTGAGGTCTTCGTGACCAAGAGCGGTGCCGAGATGGTGCGCATCCCCGCCGGCCGTTTTGTGATGGGTCGCGACGACGGCCCGCCCGAGCAGGGACCGGCCCACGAGGTGGAACTCGATGCATTCTATATCGATCGCTACGAGGTGACTCAGGCGGTCTATGCGAAGATGGACCCGGTCAACGGGTCGCACTTCAAAGGCCCCGATCTGCCCACCGAGATGATCGGCTGGGGCAAGGCGGCCTTGTACTGCAACATGCGGTCTGAGGCGGAGGGGTTCAAGCCCTGCTACAACGAGTACGGCGAGTGCGATTTCGAGGCCGACGGGTACCGCCTGCCCACGGAGGCCGAATGGGAATACGCCTGCCGCGCCGGCAGTGACTCTGCCTATGACTTCGGCTCCGATGCCGGCCGATTGGGTGAGCACGCATGGTTCGCCGGAAATGCGAACAAGAAGACCCACCCCGTCGGACGCAAGAGCCCCAACGCCTGGGGCCTCTACGATATGCACGGCAACGTGGCCGAATGGTGCAACGATTTCTATGCCCCGGACTACTACGCCGAAAGTCCGGCAGAGAATCCCCGCGGTCCGGCCGAAGGGGAAAAGAACGTGCTCCGCGGCGGCCACTGGGGCGCCAGCTCCGAATCGTGCACGTCGGCTTTTCGAATCGGCGAAGAACCCGGCTTTTCCGACGCCTGCTTCGCCCGAGATGCGATCGGTTTTCGCTGCGTGAGGAAGGCCGCTGCGGAAACGCCGGCAGAGGGAGCCCCGCAACAGCCGTTGTCGGCGAGTACTCCGCCGCACAATCTGCGGGTGAAACAAAGCTCTTGTCCAACCACCACGGATCTCGTGTCGAAATCAACATCCGCTCGCATCGAACCGAATAATGCAATCCTTGCAGAGAGCCGTGAACAGAGAAGAGGCACCGGTACTCTGCGTCGAAGTACCGGTGATTCTTCTCTGTTCGATGTCTGCATGAGAGCTCCCGACGCCAACGATTGCAATAGGGTCCTGCCGCGTTTGAAGCAACGTATCGTCCGCGATGCAACGGGCAGGGAAAATGGTGGTCAAGAGGGGCGAGGAGGAGGCGTCTTAAGAGGAGCGCCCGGCATGCCGCTTTCCAGCCTCACGATTCTGGCGTCTGTGGTGCGTGCGCAACCCGAGAAGACGAAACTTGCGGGTTTTGTCTACGACGACGTCTATCTCCGACATCTCACCGGCTCCGGACACCCGGAGCGTCCGGAACGGCTCCAGGCGATCGTCGATCGGCTGCAGGCCGCCGGGCTGTTGGAGAAGTTGCGTCGCATCAAGCCGCGGCCTGCCGAGGAGAAGTGGCTGACTGCCGTTCACACGCCCGAGCACATCGCAGCCCTTCGCCAGTTGTACGCAGAAGGGAACCGGTTTGCCGGATCGCGTGACACGCCGATCTCCGAGTCGTCCTATGACGTCGCCCTTGTGGCGGTCGGCGGCGTCCTGGCGGCCGTCGACGCCGTGATGGCGGGTGAGGTCCGAAACGCGTTCTGCGCCGTCCGGCCGCCGGGCCATCATGCCACGCCGGATCGGGCCATGGGATTCTGCCTGCTCAACAACGTGGCCATCGCCGCCCGCTACGTCCAACAACAACACAAGCTGGGCAAGGTGCTGATCGTCGACTGGGACGTCCATCACGGCAACGGCACGCAGGACATCTTCTACAAGGACCCGAGCGTCTTCTACTTCGGCGTTCACCAGCACCCCTTCTATCCCGGTACGGGCAGCGCCGACGAGCGGGGGGAAGGTGACGGCAAGGGCTTCACTTTGAATGTGCCGCTACCGGCCGGCAGCGGCGACGCCGAGTTCCAACAGGCGTTCACGCAGAAACTGGTACCCGCAGCCCGGGAGTTCCGGCCCGACTTCGTACTTATTTCGGCCGGTTTCGACGCCCATAAGGACGATCTTCTGGGCAGGATGCAAGTGACGACGGAGGGCTTCGCCCAACTCACGTCGATTGTCAAACAAATCGCCGAAGAGCATTGCCACGGGCGTCTGGTTTCGGTCCTCGAAGGAGGCTATGATCTGGACGGTCTGGCGGCCTCCGTCGAGGCACACGTGCGGACGCTTTCTTCTGCATGGAATTGACACTGTAGAATCGTATCCCCCGCCTATGTTGTTCCACACCTGGGTCTTTCTGGCCTTCTTCCTCGCCTTCTACCCGATCTACCTGCTGATCAAGGGAACGCGGCTCAAGCTGCCGTGGCTGCTGGCCGCTTCCTATTTGTTCTACGGCTGGTGGAATCCGGTCTATCTTCTGCTGATCCTCTGGGCCACGACCGTCGACTACCTGGCCGTGCTGGCCATGGCACGGACGGGCTGGAAACGGCTGTGGCTGACGGTGAGCATCGTCAACAACCTCGGACTACTGGGCTTCTTCAAGTACGGCCGCTTCGTGGTCGACAATGTGAACGCGCTGGCCGAGCGGTTCGATCTGCCCTACGCGCTGAGCGATCCGAACGTCTGCTTTCTCAGTGACGGCCTGAACGCGGTTCTCTCGTCGTTGCACCTCCCCTACCACGTGCCCGATTTCAGCTACCTGCTGCCGGTCGGCATCTCCTTCTATGTCTTCCAGTCGATGAGCTACACGATCGACTTCTATCGGGGACAGGTCGAGTTGGAACGCAGCTTCATCCGCTACGCCACCTTCGTCTCGTTGTTTCCGCAACTCGTTGCCGGGCCGATCGAACGGGCCAGCCACCTCCTGCCCCAGTTGTATGGAACGCCGAAGGTTACGCGAGACGACGTGGCCGACGGCCTCTCGCTGTTCGTCGTTGGTCTATTCAAGAAGGTGGCCCTGGCCGACTACCTGGCCATGTACGTCGACCCGGTGTATGCCGCCCCGGAAGAATACCGGTCGCCGGCCCTGCTCCTGGCCACGTTTGCCTTCGCCTGGCAGATCTACTTCGACTTCAGCGGCTACACCGACATGGCCCGCGGCATCGGCCGGCTGATCGGTTTCCGCCTCATGCTCAACTTCAACAATCCGTACCTCGCCACGGGACTGGGCGATTTCTGGCGCCGCTGGCACATCAGCCTCTCCACATGGTTCCGCGACTACGTCTATATCCCGCTGGGCGGCAACCGTCACAGCGAACTGCGAACCTACGTGAACATGGTCCTGACGATGTTGATCTCGGGTCTCTGGCACGGCGCCATGTGGACCTTCGTCCTCTGGGGCGCCGTCCACGCCGCCGGCCGCGTGCTGACCCGGTGGCTGGAACAGACCGCCATCTACCGCGATCGCGTACCCACGCTTGCCAAGCAGGTGCTCACCTTCTCCATCGTCATGCTGGCCTGGGTGTTCTTTCGGGCGCAGAGCACCGGCGACGCGTGGCTGATTCTCGGGCGAATCTTCACCAGCGGGCTAGGCGATCCGGCCTTCCCCCTGTTGCTGGCGGGGCTTGTGCTGTCGATCTGGTTATACCAGTACGTTTTTGAATCGAAGTTCCAGAAGATCGTCAGCGCGGGCCCGGTGCGGCTGGCGCTGGTTGTCGGTATGCTCGTTTACATGGCCACCGTCGTGACATCGGGCAATCAAGAGTTCATCTACTTCCGCTTCTAGCAGCCCCAGTTCCGATGATTTCGTTTTTTGTTTCAGTCCCGAAGGGACGACCCTAAACCAGCCCAGGGTGGAGCGACGTGAGTGCAACGAACGTCGCGCAACCCTGGGATGCAAGGATTGTTCGACGCTTTTTGTTTCAGTCCCGAAGGGACGACCCTATGCCAGCCCAGGGTGGAGCGACGTGAGCAACGCGAACGTCGCGTAACCCTGGGACGGTTCCGATGATCCCGTTTTCGTTTCAGTCCCGAAGGGACGACCCTAAGCCAGCCCAGGGTGGAGCGACGTGAGCAACGCGAACGTCGCGCAACCCTGGGACACGATGATTGTTCGATGGTGAACCCCAAAGGGGTGGCCCTAAAACAAGGTCGAGAACATGCCACAATCATTGGCCAGGGTGATCGTTCATGTCGTTTACAGCACCAAGCAACGCCACCCGTGGCTTCGCAACCCCACTCTGCGATCCGAATTGTATGCCTATACTGCCACCATACTCAAAAATGAAGTCGACTCACCGGCCATCCTGATCAACGGCATGGCCGATCACCTCCACATCCTGTGTCTGCTGTCCCGCAAGTTCGCTATCATGGACGTCGTCAAGAGATCAAAGACAGAAACGTCGAAATGGATCAAGAGACAAGGCCACGACGGTTTCCAGTGGCAGGCAGGATACGGAGTCTTTTCGGTAAGCCAGTCAAACGTCGAACAAGTCAAACGTTACATTGCCAATCAGGAGGAGCACCACAAGCGCATCTCGTTCCAGGACGAGTTCCGAAGGATCTGCGAGAAACATGGGATCGAAATTGATGAACGGTACGTTTGGGATTAGGAACGGCGATGGTGACGTATTTGTTAGGGCCGCCCCGTTGGGGCTGGTTGATCTTGTTTGGATTTCCGACCCAGGGTTGCGCGACGTTCGCTTCGCACACGTGCGCTACACCCTGGGCTGATATAGGGATGTGCCTTCGGCACGAGAGGAATCGATTCCGTTTCCAATAACCTCATTCAACACGCAGACATCATGCAGACATTCCGTCCCGAAGGGACGCCCCTAAGCCAGCCCAGGGTGAAGCGAATGTGAGCGACGCGAGCATCGCGTAACCCTGGGACCAAAGACCATTTGCCCACGAACCCCAACAGGGTGGCCCTAACACGACATGGCTCCATGGCAAACAACAAACCTCCCAACACGACCCATTCCGTCACAGAAGACGCTCCCGACGAACGTTTCGCCGCAAACGACGTTCGCCTCTCTCCTCGCGGATGGCTGCTCGCGGCCGCCCTGACGCTGCTGGCGTTCTGGTTGATCCCGCTGGCCTGGCAGAAGATCGAACCGCTGAACCTGGAGCCCGACTACCGCATCCCTTTCCGGCTGGGAAACGACTACTGGAACTACCGGCGAACGAGCACCGAAGTATGCCGCGGCGATGAGACGGTTCTGGTCGGCGATTCGGTTCTTTGGGGCCATTACGTCGACAGCCACGAGACGCTTTCCCATTACCTCAACGAGGTCTCCGGCGGCAGTGAGTTCGCCAACCTGGGCGTCGACGGCATCCACCCCGTCGCTCTGGCCGGCCTTGTTGAGCATTTTGGCGGGGCGATCCGCAACAAGCGGGTCGTCGTCAACTGCAATCTGCTGTGGATGAGTTCTCCGCGACACGACCTCTCCTCCGACAAGGAATCACCCTTCAACCACCCGGCCCTCGTTCCGCAGTTTGCCGTCAGAATTCCCTCCTATCGGGCGTCGATTTCTGAGCGGCTGGGGATCGTCGTCGCCAGGCAGTTCCGATTTCTCGGTTGGGCTGATCATGTTCGTATCGCCTACTTCGGCAGCGACGATCTGGCGACCTGGACGCTGGAGCACCCCCACAATGACCCCTTGGACCAGGTGACGCTGATCCTTCCATCGCCCGACGAACCGCCGTCGCCGGAACCAGACGCCCGGCCCTGGAACGAGAAGGGCCTGCGACAAGTCAATCCGGAGTGGGTACCGCTCGAACAGTCGCTGCAATGGCGGTTCTTCCAGCAGACGGTCGAGTCGCTCAAGCAGCGGGGTAATCGAGTCTTCGTGATGATCGGCCCGCTGAACGAGCACATGCTGACGGAAAAGGGGCTGGCTGCGTACAATCAGCGAAAGTCTGCCGTGGCCGCGTGGCACGAGGAGCAGGGGATTCCTTGTACGGTTCCCGACGCCCTGCCGAGCCAGGACTACGCCGACTTGAGCCACCCGACCGCCGAGGGCTACGCCCTCCTGGCAGAAGAGCTTATGAAAGAAGATTCGTTTCGTCAGTTTCTTGCGGAATGACCCGTAGGTCCCGGGCGCCGCACGGGTCCTGAGGCGGAGGATTACCGAGGCAAACATCCATGCACTTTGGACGGCCTGCGGAGGCACAAGTATGAGACTCGATCACGGATACATTCCCACTCCTTTCCTTGCGTTGTGTATTGTGTTGATGCTCGGAGCTACCCAGCCGGCCCAGGCAGCCGGCGGGATCACCGTATCCCACGATGGCGTCACCATCCGGGTTCTCAGTAAACCGTTCTCGGGCGACAGCGCGTCGCCAAACGACGCTTCTTCAAACACATTGTCGCTCGCTCAACTGCCGGCACAGGTGTCGAGCTTTGCCGTGTTGGAGACCGAAACGGTCGTCGTCTCATGTACGGCCGATCCGGGTGTCCTGGCCTTCTGGACGCGCCGTGACGGTCGGCTCACGCGGCAGGGCGAGGTTCTTCTGAACTCGGTTCCTGACTCTCCGCAGACTCGAATCGTGGCCGACGAGCGGCACGGCATGGCTTTGGAAATCGGCGATCGCCAGGAAGGATTGCGGCAGATTGTTGCCCTCTCGAAGGACGGGATTCTGGAAATCCGGCAACCGTCCGCGCGAACCGTGACGGTTCGCTGCCCGTTACGATATGCCCTGGTGCCTTCGCTGATCGGCACCGATCTGCTTTTCGATCCGGAAACTCTTCCGGCCGGAAAGCCCAGCTTTCTGCCCTCGCTGAACATGGTTGTCGGCCTGCAGGAAGGCGGCTCCGGTATGTTGACAGCCGTCTGGCCTCCGGCTAACCAGTTGGCTCGAGTGCTAGTCCAGGAGCAGAGCGACACTCGTCGAGTCGAGTCCTTCGAACTCGACACCGCCGGCAAGCCCATATTCGTCAGCTTCATCGAAGACCCGAATATCTGGCACGCCGAGCCGCTCCGCAAGGAGTACCTGGAGACCGATACGGCGATCGCCTGGCAGCGGCCGTTCGACGCCCGGTGGGTCGGACGGTTCTTGATCGACTCCGACGGATACGACTTCCCCTTCTATTTCCTCGCCGAGCGGCAGAAGCTCTGGGGACGCTACATCCGCGGCTGGTTCTACTACCCGGTCTGGTTCGACCGCGACAAGACGATGGTTCACTTCGAGAAGAAATTCCCGCCCGTCGGCGATCTCCTCGTTTACTATCTCGATACCTACGACGACAACGGCGGGCAATTGTCGCCGGTGGGCGTGATGCAGAAGTCGTTGGGCAAAGACGCGGCCGCGGAACTGCTCGACTTCAAGGGGACCAGGGAGTTGACCCTGCTCGAACACCGCAACGCCGTGTGCGCCATGACCTACAAGATCGAAGGCTGCTTTGCCGGGGAGCCCGACGCTCGGCCGTGGGCGGAGGTGAGGCCTTTTACCGACGACATTGCCACTTTCATCCGGCTCATCCGCGAGCGAGTGTTCCAGTTCGACCAGTTTGCCGCCGAACTGCAGGACCTGCTGCAGGCCGAGCAGAAGAAGCAGCCGGAACTGGCCGACGCCTTGAAGCCGTGCGAGGAGATCCTGGAAGAGATCCGCGCCATCGCCGCCGACGATCTGCCCGACATCTCGCTCGAAACGGTCCGCGAGTGGACCGACGCCGTCAAACAACTCACGCCGGATGCCGAGAAGAAGAACCTGGCGACCGTCAAAGCCTTGACGCAGAAGTGCCGCTCCGTGGCCGGGACCCAGGACGACATGGCCCGCAACTTGTGCGTGGTGACGATCCGCCTTATGGAGGAGGCGGCCCGGATGGGCACCGCCTCTCCGCAGCACGTCCGCCTGGCGGAACAGATCATCGCCCGTTGCCGAGGCATCATCCGCCAGCCCACCTGGTGGGAGCCCTGCCGCAAGTACCTTCCCAAAAGCAATCCCGGCGCACCATAGTCCGTAGGATAGGTTTGCAGTTCCTGCAACCTGTCCAAGACAAATGCGACCCCGTCTTCCAGGAGAATACGACGTGCAACAGCGATCGTTCACAACGTGCACTCTCGTAACTCTGCTCGCACTGACGACCGTCGGCTGCGTGGAACGCACACGGCCCGAAACGTCGCAGACGCCGACGTCAAACGAACCAGCGTCTGCAAGCGAACAGCCGAGCGAGATCGAAACCTCAGGCGGCGTCCCGATGGTCCTGATCCCCGGCGGCGAGTTCACCATGGGCAGCGACGGCCAGCAAGACGCCGCGCCCGCCCACAAGGTGACCGTGAGCCCCTTCTACATGGACCGCTACGAGGTGACGCAAGCGTTCTACGAGCGGCTCATCGGTAAGAATCCGGCGAGGCGCAAGGGCGAGCAGAATCCGGTCGAACGGGTCCGTTGGACCGACGCACTCAAGTTCTGCAACGCTCGATCGGCCGAGGAGGGCCTGACGCCCTGCTACAACCTGGAGACCCGGGCCTGCGACTTCTCGGCCGACGGCTACCGGCTGCCCACCGAGGCCGAGTGGGAATATGCCTGCCGGGCCGGCAGCACGGGCGACTACTACTTCGAAGGCGGCGCCGACCGGCTGGATGCCAACGCCTGGTTCCGCGACAACGCCGGGCGCAAGCATCATCCCGTCGGCCAGAAAGAACCCAACGCCTTCGGCCTGTACGACATGGCCGGCAACGTTCGCGAATGGTGCAACGACTGGTACGCCGTCGACGCCTACTCCGCCGACCCCGCCGCCGATCCCCGCGGGCCCGCCTCGGGCGAGAAGACCGTCCTGCGCGGCGGCGCCTTCTCCGGCTCCGCCGAGACCTGCACCAGTTGGAGCCGCTATTGTGACGAGCCGGGCTTCACCGACGCCTGCGTCGCCTCCGACGACTACGGCTTCCGCTGTGTCAAGCGAGCCAAGTAGCGAGAACGAATCGCTCGAGGATTCTGAACAAGAGGAAGCAGAGGTATCAGAGGATAGGACGGAAGCGTCCAAGCTATGCAAGATCCCGTGCTGCCAGGCTGAAGAGAAGACGGCTAAGTCACGAAAGAATCAAATCTCGCGAACGTACGAGAGACTCTCTTGACAAGGATTACCTCTCTGCTTGTTCGACACCCATGATTGGAATCTCTGCCAAGAGACGATGCGTTCTGCCTGTCGATAACCCAAGCTCACACAGAATTCACTCCTACTCTCTCTGATTCCTCTGCTTCCTCCTGTTCAAGTAATCCAAATCGCAGAAACCGAGATTCTCATGTTATCCACCCATCCTGGCACCGCGCGGTTTCTGAAATCAGCGGCTCGGTTCGTGTTCGTTGCCAGCTTTGCAGCGACGTTGGTGGAGCGAGCCAGGTCTGATTCTCCGGCGTTCAAGGCCGACGCGATTCATCCGGAAAGGCGGACCGAAGCGAGCCCGGCGGGCAGTCATCCTGTCTCGGTGAACCCGCCCTCGCTTCTCTGGCCTGTCACCTCGGGCAGCGGCGTCCGGTATCAAGTGCGACTCTCGCAGGAGGAACGGTTTGCCGACGGCGGGACTATCAAAGCGAGCGATCTCCGCTGGGCCATGTTCAATCCACACCGCCGGCTCGACGAAGGCACCTGGTATTGGCAGGTCGGCACGACGAAGAAACCCGGTGCGGATGCCGAGTGGTCGCCGGTTCATTCCTTCAAGGTGGACGATACGGCACGGGAGTTCGTCACGCCCCCGGCGGCGGAAATGCTCGGCGGTGTGCCCCGAGCGCATCCGCGGATCCTCGTGCCGGCGGACAAGCTCTCTCGGCTGCGAGACAAGCTCCAGGGAACCGAGATACGAAAGGATTACGTCCGGGTGGCCGAGAGGCTGGTCGGCAAGTCGGTTCGCGGGGTTGAAGGTGCGCTGCCGTCCGAGACCGGCAAGAACCAGTTCGAATCGAAGAACTTCGCCAAGTGGGCCAGCAAGGGCTACGCCGGGAAACTGCTCGACGAGATCAAGTCGCTCTCGGTGGCCTACCTGGCCACAGGCGACGAGCGTTTCGCCCGGGAGGCAATCCGCCGCGGTATCCTGGTTGCCGGATTTGACCCGAAAGGTCCCACGTCTCGCTCGGTCAGCGATTTCGCCGACGGCTCGTGCATGGAAGCCCTGGCACTGGTCTACGATTGCTGTCACGACCTGCTTTCCGACTCGGAGAAAGCCCAACTTCGCGACGCCATGGTCGCCCGGGTTGCGCCGTGGTTCGCCCGGCAGATGAACGACCTGGAATCGCGAGTGTTCAACGCCCACATCTGGCAGCACATCCTTCAGCAGGCCACCGAAGTGGCCCTGGCCCTGTATGGCGACGTGCCCGAGGCGGAATTGTGGCTCTCTTATGTGTACGAACTCTGGCCGGCTCGCGTTCCCCTTCTGGGCGGCGACGACGGCGGGTGGGCCAACGGCATCAGCTACTTCGGCACGAATTTCAAGACGCTGATGGAGATGCCGACCTTGCTGAGACGTTTCAGCGGCGTCGACTTCTGCGGCCATCCCTGGTATCGCAACACGATCTATTACCAACTCTACGCCTGGCCGCCGGGATCGGCCTCCGACGGCTTCGGCGACGGCGCCGAACGGCCGGACTCACCGTCGGGCGGACGGGCCATGTTCGCCCACTTTCTGGCAACCCGCTTCCAGGATCCGGTGGCCCTCTGGTACGCACGGCAGATCGTCGGGAATCGCAATCTCGATTCGCTGCTGCCCCCCATGCTCCTATTTGATCGTGTGCTGAGCGAAGGTGGGCCAAGGCTTCCGGAGCCGGCCCTGCCCGACGACTTGCCCCAAGCCCGAGCGTTTCGCGACATCGGCCTGGTGACCATGCACACCGACCTTGCGGCACCGCAGGACAACCTGATGCTCGCTTATCGCTCCAGCCCCTTCGGGTCCTACAACCACATGCACAGCGACCAGAACGCTCTGCATATCGTCTGCGGCGGCAAACGACTGTTCTCCGGGTCGGGCTACTACATCGCCTACGGCGACGAGCACTTCCAGGGCTGGTACACCCACACCCGGGGCCAGAACTCTATCCTTATCGACGGCAAAGGCCAGGTTCGCGGCGCGGAAGGCTACGGCTGGATCGCCCGCTACCTGCACGGCCGGCAGATCACCTACTGCACGGGCGACGCCTCCAGCGCCTACGGCGACGCCGGGCTGACGCGGTTCCGCCGCCACGTGGCCTTCCTGCGTCCCGATATCGTGGTCATCTACGACGACCTCCAGGCCGATCATGCCGCCGAGTGGAGTTGGCTGCTCCACAGTCCCGGTAAGATCGAAACGGACGTCGACACAAACCGGTTCCTCGCAACGACCGACAACGCCCAAGCCCGGATCAACATGTTCGCATCCAGCCCCGTGAAGGGAACCGTCTCCGACCAGTTCGACCCACCCGCCCTCAACTGGCGAGACAAGAAAGACAGTGGCAAGACGATCAAGTATCCGAACCAATGGCACTTGGCGGTCGTGCCGAACGAGAAATCGGCAAAGGCCCGATTCCTGGCGGTTCTCCAGATCCGCCCCGGCAAGGCAACAACTCCGGAGGAGCCACGGCGCGAAGCCGACGGCACGATCCGCGTGGCCGATTGGCGGATTACCGCGGGCTTGGATTCTTCCCGGCCGGCCTCGCTATTGATCGACCGGGCCGACGGCGGCGCCGCCTTGGCGGTCGACTGTGCGGCGGTCACCGTCGCAGGAACCGAGCACAAACTGTCGGGGTCAGAATCGCTGCTGGTCGAGGCAGCGGAGGGGATTGTCTGCCGGTGTGGCGACGAATTGCCGGAGGCGGCGAGGTGAGTCTGATAGTCAATACCCTCGACAGCAAATGCGAGCTTGAAGAGTTCTCAATTGCCGCCATCTCTTTTCTATGCGTCTTCATCCTCCAGTTTCTCTGGTGCTGCCCAGTACAGAGTGTACTGCATGGTCCTGAGCAACGGAAATTGCTCCGGGATGGCACTGCCGACCGGGGAGCCGATCGCGATGATGTCCTTCGCGATTAGCTTGTACAGCTTCCAGATGGGAACAACCTTACCGCTTCCAACCACCGAATGGTTCTTGTCACTTCCCCAGAGCACAGCCCACTGTTCGAAAGTCTTGTTGTGCGGAAGCCAGGGGAAGATCTCTGGAATAATGTACTTCCTTCCAGCCTCGAATTTCTTCCGGAAACGTTGCTCTCGCTTTTCCCACGTATGTGCGTCGATTGACGGTTCGATTTGGATCAGATGGTTGTTCAAAGGGTGATAGCCGACAATGTCCAACTCCCCCTGAAAACCGCCGTGGGGCAGTTTGCCGACTTTGACGTTCCGCCGAACGAAATAGCCTTTGTACTCAAGCCATTCCGCCACCAGTTGCTCTAGGTGATTTGCCATGTCCCTCACTCACGTGCGAACGTCACCCTCTCACCGCGAGACCCTGAATCTACGGGCTAACACAAACGTAGTCAAATCCGCAAGTTAAGTCAGAGCCTTCGTTTGCCTAATCGCTACAGTGACTTCGGCACGATAAATCTTGTTTACTGCCATCAATTTACTACTACACAAACTTGACTACTTGCTTGCAACGTGAATACATTACCATTCCACCCTACCTCGTCGGCGAATAATCCATCGCCTTCATGAACACCGACTTCACTCCGTCTTTCACGGTCAAGGGCCCGCCGGCTGCATCCTCGGAGGCTTTCCGGGCAGCCACCCAGTCGGGATCGGCGCGAAACGCGTCGAACGAGGCCTTGGCCGCCTCGGGGCTGGCGTGGGTGAGCAGGTAGATCAGCTTCTCGCCGGCACCGGGCTGACCCTCGACCGGGTTCCAGTAGCCGTACTGCTCGATGCCGTGACGTTTGAACAGGGCCACCGTGTGGTCGCGGAACCGGGCGTTCAGGCGGTCTAAGTTGCCCGGCGAGGTCGTGTAGGTCCGTAATTCGAACACGCGGTTCTCGGCCACCGACGGCTTGATCTCCGGCGAGTAGTCGGTGGCCTCAAGCTGCACCGATTCGACCTTGGTGACAAGCTTGCCGTTGGCCTCGCTCTGCTTTCGCACTTCCTGCCATTGGGGATCGGCGAAGAAAGCCTTCCAGGCCTGCTCGCGAGCCTCCCGGCAGGGGAAAGCCAGCAGGTAGACGAGCACGTTGTCGGTATTGTCGAGAGGCACCCAGTAGCCGATGCTGGTCAGCCCATGCTTCTCGAACAATGCCAGCGTGTGGTCCCGAAATCGGGCGTTCAGATCGTTCAATCGGCCGGGGGCCGCGTAGTAGGTGCGCAGTTCGTAAACGGGCGTTTCCTTCTCAGCGGCTGAAAGAATGCCGCTTGCCGCCAATACGAGGGCTGACGTTAGAATCCCTTTGATCATCATGGTACTGCTCCGGAACCGAGTCTTGTGATGCAGAATCTACCGCCGTTCCACTATAGCAACCGCCAATTCCCCTGCCCACAGAAAGCACTTACCTCCGCATGACAAGCCGCCCAAACGACGCCGGCACGTGAAAGTCCGGCTCCGCCGTCTGCGGATCGACCCAACTGATCCAACTCTCGCTCCACCCCGAACCCTCTGTGTGGCTGAATTCGGCCCGATAGATGCCGAACTTGATGGGCCGGCCGGAATCGAGTGCCGGGAATCCGAGCAATTGGAGCGACCTGAGCGGAATCAGCCCCTCCACGCGATAGCCTTCCTCCGTTCGCCGGCCCGTCACGTCGAGACCCGGACAGGCCCACGAGCGATCGAACCGGCGGTAGTAATTGGCGTGATAGTCGAGCACCCGGCCGAGCGGATCGATTTCCAGGCAATAGTAATTGGCCAGTTCGTCGTCCAGGGCAAAGAACAATTCCACGCGATCTTCGCGAACGACGTCTTCCTTGCCCTGATAGTCTTCGGCCAGAACGACGTCGTCGTCGTCCGCACGAAAGGCGAAGTAGAGAGCCCAGTCGTCAAACAACGCGCGGAACTCGGTCCGCGGCACCGGGCGGTTCTCCCAGGGAAAGGCAAACCCTGTCTCCAGGTTCGCCTGCTCCCAGGCCAGTTCATTGATGATGCCGTCGAGATTGATTTCGGCACCAGGAACGTAGCGGGCTTCGTAGGTCTTGGTCATCGGCGTTTCCAGGTGTTAGGGGGGCCGGAGAAATGGAATGATGGAACGGTGGAATAGTGGAATGATGGAATGGTCGAGGGAGACAGGGATGCGAGCGAGGGGCAGATTCACAACAACCCATCATTCCGTTCTCCCGTTCTCCCGTTCTTCCATCATTCCTGTCCGTGAATCAACGACTCCGTCGCTTCTGGTGTGCTCAGTCGTCCGCCCGGCTGCCGCTGCGATATTCCCCCGGCGTCTGGCCGGTCACGCGTTTGAAGCACTCGCACATCGATTCCATATACTCGAATCCTGCCAGCCGGGCAATCTTCACCAGCGGATAGTCGGTCATCGATAGAAGATGTTTTACGCGATCCAGCCGCACCCGAAGGATCTCCGCCTTGGGAGAACGGCCCAGCAGTCGGCTGAAACGGCGTTCCAGGGTGCTGCGGGAGACGTGCACGTGCTGGACGACGTCGCTTACCTGGATGCCGTCACAGGCGCGGCTGCGGATGAAGTAGACGGCGGCGGCCACGTCGGCGTCGCCGACAGCCACGATGTCGGTCGACTGCCGGGGCACAACCGCCAACGGCTCCACCAGGATTGGATCCGCCGGCGGGGCTTCACCGTCGAGCAGCCGGTCCAGCAGGCTGGCCGCCTGGTAGCCGACCCCTTCCGAATTCTGCTCGATGCTGCTGAGCGGCGGATGGCAGAGTTCGCAGATCAGTTCGTCGTTATCCACGCCGATCACGGCCAGTTCTTCAGGGACGGCGATATTCCGGTCGCTGCAGGCCATGAGCACCTGGTGCGCCCGCAGGTCGTTGCAGGCCATCAGCCCCACCGGCTTCGGCAGCGAGCTGACCCAAGTGGCCACAGTCTCTTCGCAACGCAACTCGTGGTCTTCACTGGCCGAAATGAACGAAGTGCCCGGTTGCCGGGGGTTGTCGTAGACGCTGACCTCGTATCCCAGCCGGTTCAGGTAGTCGACGAAGCATTCTCCGCGGGCCTCGGAGGAGTAGATGCCTGGCAGGCCGCAGTAGGCGAAATGTTTGAGCCCCCGCTCGATCAGGTGGTCGGCGGCCAGGTGGGCGATCGCCCGGTTGTCGGTGATCACGCCCGGGATACCCTCGGTGCTGCGGTGCTCGAACAGATCGACAACCGGCACGCCCAGTTTTCGAATCGCGCCGAGAAGCTCCCTGTTCTCGATCCGGGCGATGATGCCGTCGCCCTGCCAATTCTTGAGCCAGCCCGGGGCTCCGTCGCACAGACGCCGTTCGGTCTGGTAGATTTTCCAGCTTTCGTGGGCTTTCACGTAATGGGCGATGCCCGCGAGCACCCCTCGCCCGTAAGCTCGGGACCATTCGATGAGCAGTGCGATCTTGCGGCGTTCGGGCATGATCCGGCCAATCACAAGAACCAGTCTCGCCGCGACCGCAGGCCAGATCGTTTAACCCGCTGCCGCAGGCGAGGAACTCAGAGCACAGACTCACTCGGCCACACACGCGGGTGGCTAACTCGCAGCGAAGAACCCGCCGAAAGCGATGAATAATCGTAATACGTGCCAGCACCCCTCCGTGACCATCCTCTGCAACTCGTTCCGAGTATATCGCTAGTTTCGGCACATTTCCATCCAGCACCCCCCCGAGAGAGAATCGTCTCTGTGACGAAAAATCACAAACCGATTGACGCAAAACACTATTGATGTTCCCCTGCCGGTCCCGGAAGATCATTTCTGAGCTCTAAGCGACGGGGCAAACTCGCGCGGTAGAAAGGGGTAGCCGAGCGGCCCATTCAGAAGGCACAAGACGGAGAACGAACTCATGAACGTGAAGAATATCCTTCTCACCGGCGCGGCAGGGAAGATCGGCCGGGCTGTGCTGCCCGAACTCTCCAAGGCCGGCTACTCGGTCCGGGCACTGGAATACACCGACGGGCTGAAGGTCGACCGCTTGCCGAACGTCGAAGTCGTCACCGGCGATTTGCGCGACCCCTCCACGGCCAAGAGACTGATTGCCGACATGGACGTCGTCATCCACATGGCCAACGTCAAGGAAAACAAGGAACTGTTCCTCGACGCCAACATCAAGGGCACCTTCTATCTGCTCGACGCCTGCAAAGAGGCGGGCAACGTCAAGCAGTTCATCCAGGCCGGTTCCGACGCCCGGGCGGGGATCTACTACTATCCCCAGCCGATCCCGATCGACGAAAACCATCGCCACTCGGGTTATCCCGGCTATTATCCTCTCTCCAAGGTGCTGGAAGAGGTGATGTGCGAGCAGTACCAGATCATGTACCAGACGCCGATCACCATCCTGCGGTTCTCCTGGGTCCACGACGAAGACGACATCCTGGCCCACGTGACCCTTGAGGAGCCGTGTCTCGGCGTGCCCGTCTGGCGAGACTGGGCCGTCACGCCCGAACAGAAAGCCTATTTCAAGGAAGGAAAGAACGGCGTCGCCTGCCTGGTCCATGCCGACGGCAGTGCGGGCAAGCGGCACATCGTGAGCATCAAGGACGTCGTCAAGTCGATCATGCTGGCCATCGGCAATCCGACGGCCATCGGCGAGGCCTTCAACGTGTCGGGCCCGTCGCCTTTCGCCTACGACGCCATGGCCAACTATGTAGCGGAGAAGCTCAACCTGCCCGTCGTGCGGTTCGAGGTCAGCGAGTTCAACGACTTTTGCATTGAAATGAGCAAATCCCGCTCCGTCCTGGGCTTCACCCCTGAATACGACATTTTCCGCATCGTCGACGACGCCCTGGCGTTCCGCGCCGCCGGAAAGACCCGCTCCGCATGCCTCTATCCGGGGTAGGCCACGTGGAGATTACGGGCGTTGATTTCCATATTGCGAACGAAAGGGCTATGATCTGGCTTTCAGGGGGAAGAAGAGTTCACCCATCGAGGAGACAACCATGCCAAATAGGAATCCGTTTTTCGTCCTCGTGTTTGCGGCCGTGCTTCTGGCTTTGGCATTGACAGCAGGCAACGCTCCCGCCGCCGAACCCACCCTTCCGCTCAAGGCGGGCATCATCGGCATGGACGCCCACGCCCTGCCCTGGACCAAGATCATCAACAATCCGGAAGCCACCGGCGAACTGGCCGACATGACCGTGGTTGCCGGCTATCCCGGCGGCAGCCCCGACATTCCCCAGAGCATGGAGTTGCTCGAAAAGAGCGTGAAACCCGTCTCCGAAATGGGCGTGGAGATCGTCGACTCGATCGACGAACTGCTCAAGAAGGTCGACGTGGTCCTGATCCTGAGCATCGACGGCCGGACGCACCTGGAGCAGGCCAGGCCGGTGTTCGCCTCGGGCAAGCGGTTGTACATCGACAAGCCGATCGCCGGATCGCTGGCCGACGCGATCGCGATCTTCCGAATGGCGAAGGAGCACAACGTTCCTTGTTTCAGTAGTTCGTCACTGCGGTTTGCCGATCGGACGCTCAACGTCAGAAAGGACCCCGCCTTGGGCGAACTTGTCGGCTGCGATCAGTATGCCCCGTGCAGCCTGGAACCGCACCATCCCGACTTCTTCTGGTACGGAATCCACGGCGTGGAGCCGTTGTTCACGATCATGGGGCCCGGCTGCGTGTCGGTCTCGCGGGTCCACACCGAGGGAACCGATATGGCCGTCGGGGTCTGGAGCGACGGACGGATCGGCACGTTCCGTGGCATCCGCCAGGGTCAGCGGGGCTACGGTTCCACGGTCTTCGGTACGAAGGGGATCGTACCTGGCGGCGGGTTTGACGGCTACGAGCCGTTGATCGTCGAGATCGTCAAGTTCTTCAAGACGGGCATAGCGCCCGTCAGCGAAGCCGAAACGCTGGAAATCTTCGCCTTCATGGAAGCCGCCGACGAAAGCAAACGCCAGGGCGGCTGCCCGGTGACGCTGGAAAGCGTGATGAAGAAAGCGCAGCAGGAAGCCGCTGCGATCAAATGAACCACACCGAAGAACCAAATCCGAAATCCGAAACAAATCCCAAATCCAAGAGCAGAATGTACCAAACCTCGCGGATGACGGCCGGCCGTTTTGAACCTTACGTATTCGTGTTTCGAGCTTGTTTCGTATTTCGGGCTTCGTATTTCGTATTTCCCTTTTGCCTATCGCCTTCCCCACGGAGCTTGCCATGAACCGTCCGTCGAACACCAGTTCAGAAAAACCGTCCCGCCGCCAGTTCCTGCAGCGCACCGGTGCCGCGGCCGCCTCGGCCGCACTGGCAGCAACCCTGACCCCGACGCCGCGCGTTCACGCGGCCGAGAACAACACGATCCGCCTGGCCCTCATCGGCTGCGGCGGCCGCGGCAAAGGCGCGGTTGCCAATGCCATGAACTCGGAGTTCGGACCGGTCAAGCTGCATGCCATGGCCGACGTCGTCGAAGATCGCCTGACCAGCGCCCACAAGACCCTGTCCAAAGAGTTTGCCGACCGGGTCGACGTTCCCAAGGAACGCCAGTTCGTGGGCTTCAAGGCCTACAAAGACGCTATCGATTGCCTGGGTCCCGGCGACGTGGCCATGTTGACCAGTTTCGCTTACGTCCGCCCCATGCAGCTCGAATACGCTGTGAGCAAGGGCGTGAACGTTTTCATGGAGAAGTCGTTCGCCCCCGACGCGCCGAATCTGCACCGCCTGATGCGAGCCGGCAAGGAGGCGGAGAAGAAGAACCTCAAGATCGCCGCCGGCCTGCAATGCCGCCACAGCGTGAACCGCCAGGCGCTCATCCAGAAGATCCGCGACGGCGAAATGGGCGAGTTGCAGTTGATCCGGGCCTACCGCATCCACCCGGTCGGCGGCATGGGGCCGAAGCCCGAGGGCTACGACGAACTCCTCTGGCAGATCCGCAACTTCACCCGCTTCTTCTGGGTGTCGGGCGGGCTCTTCGCCGAGATGAACATCCATCAGATCGACGAAATCTGCTGGCTCAAGGGTGCTTATCCGGTTGAAGCACGCGGGATCGGCGGCCGCATGGCCAACAGCACGAACCACGGGCAGGGCTTCGACTCGATCTCGATCGAGTGGACCTTCGCCGACGGAACCAAGGCCATCGACGGCGTCCGCTGGCTGGGCGGACACTGCTTCCAGGAATTTGCCACCTTCGCCCACGGGACCAAGTGTGCGGCCCAGTTCTCGGGGAACATCCACGCCGGCACCACTCGGCTCTACAAGGATCAACGAATCCAGGACGACAACATCACCTGGGAAGCCCCGCCGGAAAAGTACAGCCCCTGGGACGCCGAGTGGAACGTGCTGCTCAGCAATATCCGCAACGACAAACCGCAGAACGAAGCCGAACGGGCAGCCCTTTCCAACTTCGCCGACCTGATGGGCCGAGCGGCCGTCCATTCGGGCAAGATCATCACCTGGGACGAAATGTACAACTCGAAGTTCCAGTTCCTCGAGAGCATCGACGACCTGGATTACGGTAGCGAGCCGCCTGTCAAAGTGGGGCCCGACGGTTTCTATCCCGTGCCGATTCCCGGCGTGTGGTCGGAAACGTAGTCTGGTTGTTTCGAGTTTCCGTGTAGGACAGGTTTGTAATCTGTCATAGGGGAGTACTGTAGCACAGGTTTTCAACCTGTCCGGACAGGATGCAATCCTGTCCTACAAACGAGTTGGCGTTGCCGACGCCGGCAATGCCCCGTAATCAACCATCCGTTCTGACAGGACGGCAGTTTCAACATCAACCGAGGAGTCCTGCGATGGCTACACGACGCCATTTTCTGAAATCATCGGCAACGGTGGGAGTGGCCGCTTTGGCCGTACCGGCAGTCGCCATGAACGTTCGAGGCGCGAATGATCGGATCCGCGTGGGCATGGTCGGCCTGGGCGGACGCATGCGATCGCACATCGGCAGCCTGACGGTCCTGAAGGATTCGGAAAACGTGGAGATTGCCGCGATCTGCGACTGCGACCAGAGCAAGCTCGACAGCGCCGTGAAGTCCTATCCCGATCTGGAAGGTCTAAAGCTCAAGAGCTACAACGACCAGCGCAAGCTGTTCGAGGACAAAGACATCGACGCCGTGAGCTTCTCGACGCAGGACCATTGGCACGCCCTGCAAACGGTTTGGGCCTGCCAGGCGGGCAAGGATGTCTACGTGGAGAAACCGCCGACCTGGTGCATCTGGGAAGGCCGGCAGATGGTCAAGGCCGCCCGCAAGTACGGCCGCATGGTCCAGATCGGCACGCAGAACCGTTCCAGCCCGAACATCTGCGAAGGGATGCAGCAACTCAAAGACGGGTTGATCGGCGATCTCTACATGGCCCGCGGCATGACCTACAAGATGCGGGGCAACCTGGGCAAGCACAGCCCGCGGCCGGTGCCGGAAGGACTCAACTGGGACGCCTGGGTCGGGCCGGCGAAGATGGCCGAGTACAGCAACTTCCAGCACCGCCGCTGGTACTGGAACTCGAACTTCGCCAGCGGCGACGTGGCCAATCAGACCGTCCACGACATCGACAAGATTCGCTGGGGCCTGGGCCTCGACGATCACCCGATCACGGTGATGTCGATGGGCGACCGTTTTCCGCCCGGCGACGAAGACGACGCCGACACGCCGAACACCCAGACCTTCATGTGCCAGTGGGCCGATCGCAAGGTGCTGGTCACCTTCGAGTTCCGCCACTGGTACACGAACTCGGAAGCCGAGATGCGCGACAAGTACCCCTTCGTGGCCGAGAACCAGTGCGTCGGCGAAATCTTCTTCGGCACGAAAGGCTACATGATCTTCCCCGACTACTCGAGCTACTATTCGTTCCTGGGTCCGAACAACGAGCCGGGCCCGTTCAAGACGGCCGGCCAGACGAGCGACGCCGTCTCTTCCACCCAGTTGATCGACTGGCGCAGCGAAAGTGCCCCCCACTTCAAAAACTGGATCGGTGCGATGCGGAGCCGGAAGCACGAGGATCTCAACGCCGACGTGGAGCAGGGCCACCTCTCGACCAGCGTCTGCCACCTGGCCAAGATCTCCTGCAAGCTGGGACGCAGCGTTCATTTCGATCCGAAGACGGAACGTTTCGTCGACGACCCCGAGGCCGATCGCTACCTTCGCCGCGAAGAGTACCGCGCGCCCTACGTCTTCCCGGAAGAAGTATGAGTATGTGAATGGACGATCGTGTGCCATTGCTTGCCTGCGACCGTGTGCCACTGCTTACTTGTTAGCAGTGCAACCAGGTTTCGGGTACTGCCTGCAAACAAGCATTGGCGCACGGTCGATGAAATACCGCTGGTAGAAGGATTGAAGTGATGAAGATCAGCGCGAGTTACTGGATGTTTGAGGGCGGGCTGGAGGCGACGCTCCCAGTGGAGGACGCGATGGCCCAGGCCAAAGCGCTCGGCTTCGACGCGATCGAACTCTGCGTAGCCAGTTCCGGAGCCCTCACGCACGAAGCGACGCAGGCAGACTGCGAAGCGATCGTGGCCAAGGCCGCCGAGTTGGGACTCGAGATTGCCAGCGTCGCCAGCGGCGAGAGTTGGGGATGCTCGCCCACCGACGACGATCCGGAGGTCCGCAGCCGGATTATCGAATTCACCAAGAAGGCCCTGCAAGTCGCCAGGTGGCTGGGGACCGACGCCTACCTGTTCGTCCCCGGGGCGGTCGACGTCTTCTTCCTGGAGAACAGCCCGGTCGTGCCCTACGACGTCTGTTACGAGCGGGCCACCGACGCCGTCCGGCAGATCCTCCCCACGGCCGAGAAGCTGGGCGTGACGCTCGGTATCGAGAACGTCTGGAACAAGTTTCTTCTCAGCCCGCTGGAGATGCGCGACTTCATCCACAGCTTCCAGTCCGGCGCCGTCGGCAGCTATCTCGACGTGGGCAACATCCTGCTCACCGGATATCCGGAGCACTGGATCAGCATCCTGGGCAAGCGGATCGTGCGGGTGCACGTCAAGGATTTCAAGAAGTCGATCGGCACGGCCGCTGGGTTCGTCGATATGCTCGAGGGCGACGTGGATTTCGACTCTGTCAAGAAAGCCCTGGCCGAAGTCGGCTACGACGGCTACGTCACCGCCGAGATGCTCCCCTATCAACCGGGAAGGCCGGAGAAAACGGCCGAGGCGATGAAGAAGCTGTTCCGTTGAAACAGTGCGAGCGGCCGCGAGGGTGATGTGCCGCTGAAGTGGGGCGTGGGGGTGTTGGAATGATGGAATAACGGAATAATGATGGGAACGTGCGTCTGGCTCGTTGCTCGCGTCCCACCTTGACCCCAACATTCCATCATTCCAGTGTTCCATCCTTCCCGTATTCCGTCCGCCAAGCGTCCGAACCAAGATCCAATTCTCAATCAGAAACTCCGTGGGGAACCGAACCATGATCCGGACAGGTATTGTCGGCCTGGGCTTTATGGGCAAGATGCACTTCCGTTGCTATCAGGCCCTCGAAGGCGTCCAGGTCGCCGCGATTTGTGACATTGACGAAACCAAGTTTGAGAATACGAGCGGCACGGCCGGCAACATTGCCGGCGCCGAGGCCCCGCTCGATTTCACCGGCATCGGCCTGTACACCGACTTCGACAAGATGCTCGCCGAGGCCAATCTCGATGCGATCTCGATCACGCTGCCGACCTACCTGCACAAAGACCACACCGTCAAAGCGCTCGGTGCCGGTCTGAACGTGCTGTGCGAAAAGCCGATGGCACTGACGGTCGAAGACGGCCGGGCAATGCAGGCTGCCGCCGAGAAGAGCGGCAGGTTGTTGCAGATCGGCCATTGCATCCGCTTCTGGCCCGAGTATGCCAAGACGAAGGAATTGATCGACTCCGGCCAATATGGCAAGATCCGCGCGGCGATGTTCCAGCGATTGAGCCTCACGCCCGGCTGGGCCTGGGACGGTTGGCTCATGGACCCCGCCCGGAGCGGATCGGCGGCCGTGGACCTGCACATCCACGATTCCGACTATGTGCAGTACGTCTTCGGCATGCCCAAGGCCGTCTTCAGCCGCACGGCGCGCGGACCTTCCAACGACGCCGACCACATCGTCACCCAGTACGTTTACGAGGAAGACTGCGTCGTCACGGCCGAGGGCGGTTGGGCCATGTCGCCGACCTTCGGCTTCGAGATGAGCTTCAACATCGTGCTCGAGAAGGCGACAATCGTCTACGACTGCACTCGCAGTCCGGCCTTCAAGGTCTGCCCCGTCGAGGGCGATGCCTTTACGCCCGAGGTTGCCTCCGGCGACGGTTACTCCAACGAAATCGCCCACTTCGTCAAGGCGGTCCGGGGCGAGAGCGTGCCGCAGATCATCACCCCCGGGCAGTCGGTCGACTCGGTAAGGCTCGTCTTGGCCGAGAAACACTCGGCAAGATCGGGAGAGAAGGTCTCGCTCTGAGCCGGATCACAGACTTGGGTGGCACGTCCCAGAGCTTCAGGCGATGGGCGTGGTGTGTGCCCGGAATCCACGCCCTTCGCAAGCTCAGGGCCGTGCCACCCGGAATCCCATCATCGAGGAGGGAGAATCATGGCGAAGCAGAACGAAACCGTCCGCTGGGGAGTGATCGGCCTGGGGTGGTTCGGCGAGATTCACGCCGACACGCTCGCCGACATGCCGGGGATTGAACTAACGGCGTTCTCGACGCGCCGCCCGGATCGGCTGAACGAGGTGGCCGACAAGTACGGCGTCGCCGGCCGCTATACGGACTACAAGGACCTGCTCGCCGATCCGAACGTCGACGCGGTCAGTATCACCACCCACATCAACGACCACCGCGATATCGCCGTCGACGCCCTGCGGGCCGGCAAGCACGTGCTGCTGGAGAAGCCGATGGCGCCGACCGTGGAGGACTGCGAACAGATCCTGGCCGCTGCTGAGGAGAGCGACGGGCTGTTCATGGTGGGACACATCTGCCGGTTCGACCCGCGAGCGGCCATGGCCAAGCAGGCCATCGACGAAGGCAAGTTGGGACGCATCATCTCGATGCACGCGCGGCGAAATCTCTCCAAGGCGATCGGCGAGGCGAATCTCGACAAGATCTCGGCCCTGATGGGCGACGGAATCCACGACGCCGATCTGATGCTCTGGTTCGCCGGCGCTGCGCCGGTGAGCGTCTACGCCCAGGAAGTCCATCCCGGCCCATGCAAGTATCCGGACTGTGCCTGGGCGATGATGCGGCTGGACAGCGGCGCCGTGGGCGTCGTCGAATCGGTCTGGCACCTGCCCAACACGACGCCCTACACAATCGACGCCCGCATGGAGATCATCGGCACCGAGGGCGCTCTTTACGTCAACTGCGGGCAGGCCGGACTGGAAATCCATGCCTCCACCGGCCTGAGCACGCCCGATACGATGTATTGGCCGACCGTGTTCGGCCAGCGCTTCGGTATCCTGCGAGCGGAACTGCAGTACTTCGCCAACTGCATCCTCCGCGGCCGGACGCCCGACCGGATCACGCCCCAGGAATCCCGCGACGTCGTCGGCCTGATCGTTGCGGCCGCAGAGTCGTCGCGGACCGGCCAAGTCGTGCGGTTTGAGTCGCGTTCCTAAACGGCAGCAACACGTTGCTCCATCCACGCAGTCAATTGTGGCTCAACATTGCGACATACGGCAGGGAAAGGTGTCATGCCCTCCAACTCGCTGAATCGTTGGAACACCACGCGGGCACAGGCACTCGACCAAATTGCACATGCCCACCGTCGCGTCGGCGGCTCCGGGCGTGGCCGTCGCTACGCTACCGAACAGATCAATCACGCATACACGATGCTGCTATCGTCGCAGTTCCAAGGCTTCTGCCGGGACCTGCACTCCGAGGCGGTAGACCACATTGTCCGTTCGGTAACTCCCGTGCCTTTGCAGGCTGTGGTTCGCGCCGATTTCATGCTGCACCGCAAGCTGGATAGCGGAAACCCGAACCCGAGTAACATCGGGGCGGACTTCAATCGGCTTGGCTTGCGTTTCTTCGACCAGATTCGAGCCAGGAGTCGCTGGAACATTGGCCGGATTGACCACTTGGAGGATCTCAACCGATGGCGCAATGCCATCGCGCATCAAGCCTTTGACCCTGCGAAGCTCGGTGGTATAATTCATCTGAGATTGGCGATGGTCAAGCAATGGCGTGCGGCCTGTGAACAGCTTGCCGTCGTCTTCGACGACGTCCTCGGTGACCACGTTGTGCACATTGCGGGTGTTCGACCATGGTAACTCAGAAACCGTTTTCCATCGGCGACAACGTTTGTTTCACGCTTGGGACTACTCCAATCCGGGGCGTCGTGATAGAAGATCGCGGCCCGATCGGCACAAACAGAGTGCGGATTTACAGAGTACTCATACCAAATGACCCCTATGACGACGAGTTCATCGAGATGCCCGGAGATGAGCTCGTTATTGCACAAGACCAAGTTGCATCAATTCCAGAGTCGAGTGCTGTGGAGTACCTCAAGCACGGGGGGCTCCTGCAGATTCTCAAGGCAAATCTGTCCGGCGGCAAGACTCAACCTCGCGTATGGCTGACACGCGATAGACTCGGCAATGTTGTTCATACATTTATTGCGGAGCGGGGGAGTTTGGGTGGCGCGACTGTTCCGTTCGCCGCGCTGCATAACAACCGCGTGTTTGCTCCCAAACGCGACGAAGTGTTGGCGTTCTTGGCGACGTTCAACTTGTCGAACGAAGGTGTAGAGTCCATTATCGATGCCGTTGGTATTGCCCCTTAACCGTCACAGGAAGCGTACGGCGACGCTTCGGCAGTGCTTCGAAGGTGCGTCACAACCAACGCCCCATGACCGGTTCGAACGGAGTGCTTCCTGCAGCGCGCCAACGTTCAGCCAACCCTTGCCACGGCTTCATCCACCGACGCCTCCACCTGGAAAGGAGCCATCTTACCCGGGTCTTTCGACACCAGCAGACAGATCTCCAGCATGGACTGGATCCCTTCGGCCACCTTGCAGAGAATGATGGACCCGCTTTCGAGTTGACGCCGCACCGCCAGGAACGCCAGCAGCCCGACGCTGCCCAGGAACTTCACGCGTGCCAGGTCGATCACCACGTGGTGGATCTCGCCCGCCTTCATCAGCGACAGGATCTCGTCGCGCAAGGCGTACGACGTCTCGGGATCACGGATCTGATCCACCAGGACTTCCACCACAAGCACGTTGCCGCGAATGGCGCCACGGGAACAACTGGGCTGACTTTCTGACATCGGCGATTCCTTCAAAAGGGGAACTCGAACACACGCTCTCCCAGGAATCGTAACGATCTGCGCGGCAATTGGCCAGTCACCGCTGCTTGAATCGCTTGTCGAACGAGAGCGCGTAGATTCGGTATCCGCCACCCACTTCCACCGGTCTGCAACCGATACGTTCGTCCAGCCGATTATCCTCCCCTTCAGAACCCGCGGCAACCAGATATCGGGCGCCTTGACGCCGACAATCCTCCAACACCGCTTTCAGGTCCGGCGTATCCGGTTCGATGAACCACCCGGGACGATGGCAGTAATAGAGGAGGGTGATGCTCGTTCCGTGCATGGTGGCGACCGGTTCTTCCGGGGCCGTGATCTTCTGAATTGCCTGGCCGGCGGAGACAACCGCACGATCTTCCGCCGGCGTCTCGTAGGCCGGCTTGGCGGCAAAGCGCAGAGAGAAAACCAGGGCCGTGAAGAGCAGGCCGGCCACAGCAATACGCCCCGGTCGGACCCGTTCCGCGATGACCTGCCAGCCCAGCCCGACCAGGATGCACAGTGGCGGCAGCACGGCCACGTAGTAGTAGTTCATTTCGTGAAACTTCCGCGGCAGGGCCAGCACGAGCAACACCATTGCCGCAAGCCAGGGCAAGTAACGCAGCCAACTGCGATTGAGAAAACCGGCCAGGAACAAGGCAAATCCGACCGGCGTGAGCAGCACCGTGGTCAGATTGTCGAGCGCCTGGCGATAGAAGTCGCCCGTGAAAAGCAGGGGATCCGGCGGACGGTAGCTGGTCGCGTTGCCTTGAAGGCACGAGTAGATGTGTTCCGCGTAGGGGCTCCCGGGCGCCGCCGTGCGGATCGCATGAAAGCACCAGAGCCCGACCGGAATCGCAGAAACCACCGCTGCCACCAGGGCGAGCCGCAACCGGCGAGGAAGAGGCCGTGCCGGTTCACAGAGGGTCGGACCGAATCTCGTCGGCCAGAGCACCATTGCCGCCAGAGGGAGCAGGAGGACGGCAAGATAGACCTTCGTTAACAGCAGCAGGGCGTAACTCACCGCCAGCGGCACCAGCCACATTGCCCGGCCCGACGTCAGCCAACGATCGGTACAGTAGAACGTGCTGATGGTGAAGAAAACGATCGACGCATCGAGCATGAACGTCTGCCCGTAGATCACGCTGATCGGCGAGAACGCAAGCATGGCACCTGCCCCGATCGCGGCCGCGTCGCCGTGGTGACGCCGGACCATCACGACCAGCAGCCACACGCTTGCGGTCAGGAAGGCGATGCTCGTCGCCCGGCCCCAGACGTCGAGCGAGCCGCCACACCATTTCCAGAGCGCCCCGGTTAACTGGGCCGAGACCGAGAATTCCAGCATGTGGAGCGATCGCTCGCCGCCCACCATCACGTCCATTGTCGGATACAAAAGTCCGGCCCGTCCCTCGGCCCAATTCCTGGCGATCATCGCGTAGATCACACTCTTGGTCGAAAAGTTCCCCACCAACGGCCGAGTGATCCCCAAACTGCGGTAGCCCACGGTGAACAGCAGTAGGACAAGAAGGATCGCCCAAAAATGGCGAACTCTGGTAGACTGGGACAAAGAACCTTCAGTCATAGCGTCCGTGTCGGCCATTTTCGGCCCAATTCAATGGAAAAAGATGCGGGTTAGGAAGACTTTTCGGCCGAATATAGCGGTGCAGTCCGGACTGTCAACAGGGACGCTGGCAATCTGGGCAATCGAGGGAGTGCGGGGCCACTTCGGCCTCGTGTTCCGCCAAGCGTTGGCACGGCCGAACTGGTCCAGCGAAAGGATTCGATGGCTCGGCCGTGCAACTTGGCCTGATGCTATGAGGGATACACTCACGCAAGAGAGAAGGTCATTCGATGACTCGTCTGCGACTTGCCTTCGTGATCGGTTATTTGCTGGTCCTGTCGAGCGGCTGCCGCATGTGTGCCAGCAAATTCGACTATTGCGGGCCAACCGTGATGGGCGGATGCGGTGAAGAGTGCGGCCTGTGCGCTCCCCGCTCGGGATCGATTCTGACTGGAGCAAGCCAGCAGACGGTCTACGAAGAAGGTGCCGTCGTCGAATCCGAACCGACGATACCGGGTGAGTTGGGCCGCAACGACTTCGTGGCCCCGATCATGCCTCGCCAAATGGTGGAAGGCCAGGAGATCGAAGGCGTAATCATCTCCATCCAGGACGGCAAAGTCGCAGAAGGCACCGAGCCGCAGACACTCGACGTTTCGGACGCCAAACCAGCCCCGTCTCCTTCGGCCAGCAGTGGAGGCTGGTCGGTAAAACGCCAGTAACCTGCCGACGTAGATCCACCGGTGAACCTTCGCGATCGTTGCTGGCAGATCCTGCTCATCTCGTCAACGCTTGCCTTCTCCTGGCTGGCAATGATGGTGCTCCACGAAGCGGGGCACGTTCTCCATCTGCTGGCGACGGGCGGATCGATCGAGCAGATCACGCTCCATCCTCTGAAACTTTCCCACACCCTGCCCAACGTCAATCCTCACCCACTCGTGACGGTCGTTGGCGGTCCGCTCTGGGGAGTCTTGTTTCCGCTGCTGCTCTGGTGGATCGTTGCACGCTTTCTGCCGGCACGTTCGTACCTGGCTGCGTTCTTCGCCGGATTCTGCCTTGTCGCCAACGGCGCCTACCTGGGTGGGGACGCGTTTCTTCAAGGAGGCGACGGACGCGAATTCGTCCTTCATGGCATCCCCCCCTGGGCTCTCATCGCGGCCGGTCTGCCGGTGGCCGCCGCGGGCCTCTTCGTGTGGAACGGCCTGGGACGCCACTTCGGCCTATCGGGGGCTGAAGGTCGTGTAGACCGTGCCGACGCCCTGGCCATGACCCTCCTTTTGGCCTGTATGGTCATCCTCGGACTGGTGCTGGCGTGACGTGTCTTGTGAAGCCAAACCCACCAAGTTCTTGCCCAATTATGGCCAGGTTCGTATGGCATTTTCGGGTGGGGTTGCTACCATAAGGTTACACACCGCAGTTTCCTGCCGGCGGTCCGTTTGGGGTACAACCTGTACCTCCAAATGACCGCCGATCCCAAACCGTCACGGGCCGACTGTCCGTAGCCTCGCCTGGATATGCAGCCCATGCATCGTAATCGACGCGCAACACGGCGTTACGGGACCGGTACCCACATCCTCTCCGCGGCCACTCTGGTCGCCATTGTGCTTCCTTTGACAGGCTGGGCTCTCCTGGACAACTGGTGGAACGGCGGCGACGTTGTCAAAGGACCGCTCACTTGCGAGGTTCGAAACGCCACCTTCGTCCACGAGGTCTCCCAGAAGGGAACGATCGAGTGCGCCAGCAACGTGGAGGTAAAGAGCGAAGCGGACGCCAAGGGGTTCTACACGACCAAGATCCTCGAGGTAGTGCCCGAAGGAACCTACGTCGAACCGGGCGACTTTCTGATGAGCCTCGACGCCAGTCCCTTGGAGGACCTGCTTGTTCGTCGGACGATCGAATGCAGCGGGATGGAAGCGGAGCTGATCAGGGCCGAGGCGGCGTTGGAAACGACTCGCATCGCCCTCGAAGAGTACTCCGACGGGCTCTATCCGCAGCAACAACAGCTTCTCGCCAACCAGCTAGGAAAAGCACAGGAAGACTCTCGCGTGGCGGAGCGGACACTCGGCTTCAGCGTGGATATGTATCGTCGCGGATTCGTCACGCAAATGGCCGTGGAAGCCGACGAGTATGCGGCGGAACGTGCCAAGGTCAAGTTGAGACAGGCGGAGACGAAACTCTCGGTCCTCGAAGAATACACCCGCAGGATGCGTCTCCAGCAACTCGAAGCGAGCCTGGCAGTGGCCAATGCCACCGCTCGCTATCGCCGCTATGTTTACGAGGTCGCCCTCAAGGAATTGGATCACATCAAGGAACAGATCGAGAAGTGTGTGATCACCGCTCCGGCGTCGGGAAACGTAGTCTATGCGAACACCGAGAGCAACGGCCAGACGCTGATGATCGAACCGGGGGCGGAGGTCTGGGAACACCGCGTTGTGTTCCGTTTGCCCAATTCCGACGAGATGCAGGTCGTCGTCATGATTCCGGAAGACAAGGTGGCCCTCGTCCAGCCGGGGCAGAAGGCTCGCATCCAGTGCGAAGCCTTTCCAGACATCGAATTGGTGGGCACCGTGAAGCGGGTCAACGACTTCGCTTCGCCGACTAACTGGTGGGGGCCGCAGACCAAGGTCTTCGAGACTCGGATCACGATCGATACGGAAAGTACCAAGGCGGCAGGTGTCGACCTGCGGCCCGGGCTGAGCGCCGAAGTGTTCATCGAAGTCGATCGGCGCGAGGAACAACTCACGCTCCCGTTCCAGGCCGTTCTCAAACACGGCAAGAGGCGGTTCTGCCTGACCCACGACCGCAGCGGATTTCACGCACGGGAAATCGAGGTCGGCCCGTCCAACGGCAAGCACGTCATTGTGCAGGAGGGGGTCGAGGCGGGCGAGCAAGTCGTTCTCGGCGCCGCCAACTATCGCAAGGAAGTGACGCTGCCGGAGTAGACGAGGACGGTTGCGGCCCGTCGCCTAGGAGCGTTCGCCGGTAGCCTCCGAGGCACCGAACCGGCCCATGCGAACCGGCCCAAGCAGGTGTGCCGAACTACGGCCGAGACGCTCGCAAACGGCCGACGTCTCGCCGAAGTTGAGACCCAAAGGCTGAACCCGATCCGCCTCGACCAGGGCAACAAACCCGGTCCAGGGGTCGGGCGAGCCCGGCAGGTAGGCGATCACCAGGCCGCGATCCGTCCGGCCTGCCTCATATCCGATGCGAATCATGTCGTCGAGTTGGATCGTTATCGGTTTAAGCGAAGGCATCGCCGCGTCGCCCCCCACGTTGCCGGCCAGAATGTCCTTGTAGATCGCATACTTGGGAAAGGCCATCACCAGGTACTTCTCGACAAGCTCCGAGAACTTGCGGGCGATCGCTCGCTTGGCCAGGAAACCGCATAGGAAGCACAACGCCACGAGAATGCCCACCGCGATCAAAAACAGGATCGCCGTGCCCGTGGCGGTGTCGACGGGCAGGTATGTCTTCAGCGGCTTGTAGACCCCCAGCACCACATTGTAGACATAGCCCAGAAGCCCTCCGATCACCGCCAGCGGCAACAGGAAGATCAATCCGCCAATCGCCGTCGTTCTGAGAAAGCCAAAGGTCTTGGTGACTCGTTCTTTCATTGGGATATTCGCTCTGCCCGCATCCGCAAGAGGGTCAAGAACTCCGCCAAATTCACCAGTCCTTCGGCTTCCTCTCGTTCGGACACACTCAGCGGCCGGCCAGAGTCTTGCCGGTCCAACAGCGATTGCAGACGCTCGTCAACCGCCTTCGGAAGCCGAAACTGCGGCAACTCGCCTGGAAGGTCGACTTCAATGATCATGGTCATGGGAACCTCCCGCTTTGATTCTCCCACTCATTGTACTATCCGCTCGGCATTCGTGCACTTGCTCACAGCAGGATATCGCCGCAACGCGTTAGCCGTCAAGCAGCTGCGCCGATGTCGCACGAGGAGTCTGGTCTGTACAAGGGCATTCGGATTGACCTGGTACCGGCATTACCGTTGCTGGTTCATATGCCTTCCGACGACCACCACTCCCGTCCGGACGTGCCAAGTGCGTGAGCTTGCCGCAGGTAGCTCATTCTACCCGCACCAACTTCCGCCCCGACCGGTTCTCAACCTCCACGCGAAAACCCTCCGGTACGCTCAGCCGGTAGCGGAGCATCTCGTCGTCCTGGTCCCAGCGCAGGTTGACTTCGCCGTCGGCCAGGGGAATGCGGCCTTCGCACCACTCGAGGTCCACGTCGCCGAATCGAAGCTGAACGACCTGGTTCGGTAGATCGATGCGGTAGACGCCGAGGATGTCGCGATTGAGCGTGTGGACGATATGAGAGGCAAAGCCGTGGTCGCAACTGGCCGTGGTGCCGACGTTCTCCCACAGCGTGCCGCTGCGATCCGCCATGTACAGCAGGTAGGCCACCGACTCGTCGAGAATCTGCTGGCCGCGGCCTTCGCGAGATAGCAGCTCCATGCGGACCATGTTGCCGATGAACGAGTTGGCCAGGTGGACTTCCGGGTAGGCCTTGGTGTCCTTGCGGTCGGGCCCGAACTCGTCGCGGAGCTTCTTCCACAACTCGGGGTAGGTTTCGGGCGTGGCAACGTTGAAGAAGAAGGCAAAGTACTGGCAGACCTCGCTGCGGTTACGGGTTACTTCGAGCTTGCCTTCCTTGCGAAGGGCGTTGTCGACGAAGAACTGACCGTCGTAGGACTGGCGGCGGATCACCTCGCGGATCTTCTCGGCCTTGGCGGTGAAATGGTCGTTGTGATACATCCGCCCCACGGCCGCCAGGGCGGCCGCATAGAGCATGTTGCTGGGGTAGTTGACATCCTGGACGAACTTGTTCGCAGCCGACCACTCGACGAACACCCAGCCTTCCAGCTTCTCGAGCAGCCCGTCCTCATTCTCAAACCGCTGGAAATAGTCCAGGAGGGGCATGATCCGGCCGCGCATAGCGTCGATCATCACCTGGTCGCCGCTCCGGGCCAAATACTCTTCCAGCTCGAGAACGAAGAACAGCGACCAGTTGGGAATGAAGTTGCCGTTGTAGTGGTCGGCCGGATAGCACATGGGCAACATGCCCTCCGGCAGGTGGGCAAACCGATCCGGCAGCAGAAAGTTCTCCAGGAAGGTCCGCTCGACCACACACGTGCCGGTCAGGTCCGGCGCCACCCGGGCGGTGAACAGGCTGTCGCAGAGCCAGCCGGCCCGTTCTCGCGACGGGCAGTCCATGAAGATATCGAGCGTGTTCTGCCGGAAGGTCTCGACCCCGGCCGCATAGAGCCGGTTGAGCCGCTCGTCGCTGGCGGCGAAATGAGCCTGCGGCGTCGCGGGATGGGCAAGCTCGCGCAGATAGAGGCCGCTCACCCGGCACTGACCCTCCAGACAGATCGCCTTGAGGTAGCGGAACGTGTAGGGCTCCATCGACTCGATCTGGTAACTCCCCGGCTCCAACTCGTAGCGGACCACGTTCACGCAACCCAGCCGGCGGAAGTTCACGTCGTCCTTGGCCTGGGCCGTGTCGGTCAGAATCTCGTCAAAGGCGAACAACAGCACGCTCTTCGTGTCGCAGGCGACAGTCGCTCCGATCATGCCCGTCCGGTTGACGCCCATGTCGAGCACCTGGTAGCGATCGGCCGCCAGCGTCAATTCAGGCTTGTTCTTCCAGGACGTTTCCAGCCTTTCGCTGTCGATGGAAACGAGTTTCTGCATTTCGGTGGAGACCACCAGGTCCAATTCGGCTTCCGGATACCCCTTCAGTTCCGGGCTGATGGCGGTGAGGCTCCGATCCTTCCACGGTTTCTCGACCTTGTCGAGATGCTCGATTCGCCCCGCGCTCACGTGCCGCACCGGCGGGATCTCGGTCAACTCGGGATAGAGCACCCGCCGCGACAGCAAGATCTTCTCGGGCTGGGCCTCCAATTCCACGCGCAATGCCGTCGCGCCATCCGCCGCGGTGATCCACCGGAGCGAATCGGGCAAGAGCCGGTAGACCTCGATGAACGGCCGCTGGAAGCTGTACCGCTGAACCTTCTGAACCCGGTAGTCCAGCACGCGGGCCTGGAACGACTGCCCTTCACCCAGCGTCGACGCCAGCACGTCCGCCCCCTGAATCACTTCGGCCTGAAGGAACGACGGCTGATCGAGCACGTAGTAGCTGTTGGCGTTGTAGCCGGCCACCTCGACGGCCACCACGTTGCTGCCCGCTTTCAGTTGCGGGGTGACATCGATCTTGTCCATCCGGTAGAACCCGTGCGGCCCGCGAGCCGGCCCGTGGGCCACCAGTTCCCCATTGATCCACGCCCGGTAGATCGTCGAGGCGGCCACCCGCAGCACGACCTTTTCGTTCAGATCCCGGACGTTGACGACCGCCCGAAACCCCAACGACAGGTTCATCTCTTCCGCTCGGCCCTTAGCCCAAACGGGCTGGGCGGATTGGAAGGAAAGGGTTTCGATGGCGTGGGCATGGGGGGGGAGGAGGACGAGGAGGAAAGCGGCAATCAGGGGGGGAAGGAGTTGGTGTTTCATGGGGATATGCCCGGGTAAGAACTCGCAATCTGTCCTGGCGTACACAGATGGCCATTGTAACCTCGTGCCGATGCTGGCGTACAGTGACCACGGTTGGGCGATTTCGGCGTTCTCGCGTCCGCGATCCCTGATTTCCGGGGCCCTATCGTTCTTGCCAAAACAAGGAGAGAAACGCTCCTTCGAGGGCCAAATTCGTGGTGTGTTTCAGTTGACATAACCAGATCGATGAAGGAAACTGCGTGCAATCGGGCACGAATCGACCCGACACGCAGTGACAACGACCGAAAGGACGGTTCATGCGGTACTCTCTTCGTCTTGTGCTCATTGGTGGTCTTGTCCTCGTCGCTCAGGCCGAGGCAAGAGAATGGACATCGAGCGACGGCAGGTACACCGTGCAAGCTGAACTGCTTGTGGTCGACGGCGATCAGGCCGTACTTCAACGTGAAGACGGCACGGTCATCCGCGTTCCACTGAATCGATTGAGTCTGGCGGATGTGAAATATGTGCAAGAGGCGCTTGCTGCGGCAGGCATAGCAATCGAGGCCCATCCATCGCCCGCGTCACCCCCACCGCCGCCCGCCGAATCCCCGGGTTTCCAGCCCGTCCCGGTGCCCGCCGGGCGAGCGCCGCCGTTGGCAAATCCGAGATCGAATCGCTGGCAAGTCTCACCAGACCCGGCATCTTGGCAGTACGGTCTCGCCGCCGATGCATCGCTGGAGATTCCTCTGACCGACCGGCCCCCCTTCGTCTTATTTCCGACCATGCCGAGCCCCTTCGTCGTGCTTGGAGAAGAAGCCGACGAAGGTCCGCGGAAGCTCTGGGACCTGCGACGAGGTGAAGCCGTCGCGGAAATCGACGGGAAGATCGAGAACGACGACAAGCTTGCCTTGAGTCCCAGCGGCGAGTTTCTCGCCGTCCACGGCTTCTCGGAATCGGGCGAATTGCAGATCTGGTCGTTCGTGACGGGCAACGTCGTCCGCGACATACCCGTATCGTGGGACCATCTCGATACCGACTTCCTCGAATTCCTTGGGTCTGATCGGGTCATCATTGCAAACGACGACGACCACATCTACACCGTCTATGATGTTCGCTCTGGAGAGCGATCCGGCCAAATTGAGATTGGCCCGGATGACGATACGCGAAAGTCCGCGGTTAGCCCCGGCGGCAACTACCTCGCAGTCTACGTGGCAGAACGCACCGAGATCGTGATTTACGATACGCGCAACGGGGTCCCGGCAGGACGGATTGCGACCGGCCTTCCCACCTTCTCCCGCGCAGACGGCCTCGCCTTCGCTCCCAGCGGCAAAGAACTGGCGCTGTGGTCCACCAGCGGTTCGGAGATGACGCTGCTGGCCTGGGAAATCGCCCAAGGGAAGCCCGTCGCCAAGTATCAGTTCCCCGACGAATTCGACGAGCCGATCTGGCGACTTGAGTGCAGCGACTCCGTGCTGCAATGGCTGCCCGACGGAAGCGGATGGCTGGTCAACGGGTCAGCAGTCGTTGATCGCAAGTCGGGCAAGATCACCTGGAAAGACGAAGAGGCTTTGAAAGAACATGACGACTTGCTGCCTCGCCGGATGGTCAGCGCCGACCAGATCCTCATGTTCCCGGCGGGAAAACGCACTCATACACTTCGCCTGGTTTCGTTGCGGGCCAATACGAACCTGGATGCCGCCACAGTCGCGGGAGCGAACAGGCCTTCCACAACGATGGATACATCCAAGGCGCGATTGGAGGTGAAATCGGGGCCGCCCCTGGCAAATTCCCAAAACAAACGTTGGCAGGTTCATGTGGACCCAAGTCCGTTGGGTTTCGGCATTCTGCCGGGCGCTTCGGTGGAGATACCGATTGAAGTGTCCCACTCTCGCCCATTCGTGCTGTATCCGTCGGCGCCCAGTCCGTTTGTCGTCCTGGGCTCTCAAAGGAGCCGAGGTGCTCGGCAGTTGTGGGATCTGCGCACGGGGGAAATGACCGGGGAGGTCCACGTCGAAATCAGCGGCGAAGGCATTGCCCTGAGCCCTGACGGCAAGCTGGTCGCCTGCACGGGATCCAGGTCCCGGGGCGAAGTGCGGATCTGGTCCTTCGCAACCGGCGAGGTCGTCCAGACCCTCGAGCTACCCAATCGCCACACCTCGTTAACCCTGTTCGATTTCGCCGGACCGGATCGTTTCGTGGCGGGTAACGTCTTGGAAGACGAGTTCCTGGTCTATGACATCGCTTCCGGAGAACGCATTGCCACGATTGAGTTCGACGGAATAGACCGGGAAAGTCCTGCCCTGAGTCCCGGTGGTGCCTACCTTGCCGTCTACGACTCCGACGAAGAGATGATCTCGATCTGCGATACTCGCAACGGAGTCCGAGCCGGACGGATCGAGTCGAACATGGAAAGAACTTCCAATGCCTTGTGCCTCGCCTTTTCACCCGACGGCAAGTCGCTGGCAGGTGTGTTCCGGGGGCTGGAACACGAGCTGGTCGTCTGGGATATGAGCCGTGGAACACAGGTCACGCGACTCCGCTTCGGCGAAGAAACAGACTCTGAAATCTGGATCAATGGCTACTGCGGTCGCATGCTCGAATGGCTTTCCGGTGGCAACGGCTGGGTGCTCAACGGCGCGGTCGTGATCGATCGAAAGTCGGGCAAGATCGTCTGGCGTGACGAGGAGGCAATCAGCGATTTCAACGACGTCGTTCCGCGTCGGATGATTGACGGTGATCGGATGCTGCAGTTCCGCAAGGGCGAGAAAGGGCAGACGCTGTGTCTGGTCCCGCTTCCGAGCAGCAAGATCGCCGAATCCCGACGAATAGTCGCGGCCGGAGGCCGTGCTGACGACGCGGGGCTGCCGCCCGTCACCGAGGCCAGCCTGGGATCTGTTCGCGATGAGCTTCCCGTTGCGACTTCGTGGCGCTACGTACCCGCTCCCCGTTCGCTTCCGCCTGAGGCCGCTTCCCGAAATCGCCTGCCTCTTGGACCGGGAGTCATCGGCCAGGACCGGGTCTTCTTCTCACGACCCGATGCGGCGCGAGTCGCAATCTGCAACAAGGCCGACACGTCCGATCAAATGCCAATGCCGTCGGACAAGCTGCCGCAGATCTGTCGCCTCCATGATCTGCGGACCGGGGAACTTGTGGCGGAGTTCACGGCTCCTTTCGCGACGGAACTGATCGATCTCGGGCCGGAAGGAAGACTCGGCCTGTTTCGGAGTTCGCCGAGCCAGGATCGCCTCGATGTCTTCGACCTTACGAGTGGGCAGCATGTCTTTGGCTTTCGGCCCTTTGTGGGCACGGAGAGCCGCGACCGAAAAGTGGCAGACGCCCATCTCATCGATGAAAACCATGCGGTCGCGGTGTCCGAGGCGCACAAGCTCATTGCCTGGGAGATCCCGAACTGCCGAGCGCTCTTCGCCGTCCCGCAGGAACAAGGGCGGTTGCTTGCTCTGACCCGCGACCGGCAGAATCTCGTCTTGGACGGGAAGGGCACGCCCTTCCTCGTGAACTCCCTGTCCGGCGAAGCAGCAGGATTGCTTCCCCGGGTCGACCTTGACGACGACTTCTACCTGACGCACGCCGATTTCTCCTGCGACGAGCAACGTCTGGCCGTGTTGTATACCAAGGCTGGAAGCAGCATGCTGGCCGTTTGGGATCTGGCCAAAGGCGAGTTGCTTAACAAGGTCGAGCTGCAATTCTCCGTGTTCCGCCATGTCTGGTGTGGCCGCGACCATTTGCTCCTCCAGCCGTTGACGGTACCCTACGGCGGGTTGCAGCCAATCCTCGACATCCGACGGGGACTCGTCGTCTGGAACTTCAAGCTGGAAGACGGACTGAGCTTCTGGTCCTCTCCCGACCACAGGCACTGGTACTGGTACCGCAAAACGTCACAGGCTCAGGCTGAGTTGATCGCCGTCGCGCTGCCGGACGACAAAGTCGTTTCCATCCTTTCGCAAACCAAGATGCCCGATCCTCTCATCGGCCCAGGCGTGCCTTTGAAGGTGGAGACTTTCGTCGAAGGAATCCCCGCCGAGTTGCCTCCCGGCTGGAAAGAACTGGCCGGGCTCAACGAAACGCTGTACAAGCATTTCTCGCAACAGTTGAAGGCAAAACAAGTCGAAATCAAGGACGACGCTCCTGCCCGCCTGCTGATTGGTATCAAGTCGCAGAGCGCCGAGAAAGGCGTGCGAATTCGCGGGCCCTACGGGAGATCAGGGAGCGCGTTGATCTCGGCAACCATCTTGACACCCTACGTCGTTCTCCATGACTCCGACGGGAATCGTGTCTGGGAGCGACAGTATCCTGACGACGAACGCGAGCTGCCGGATCTCGACTCGCTCCCCGAGGGGATGGATCCCATCACCTACGCAAACATGCTGCAATGGGACGCGGCCGCTCGCTGGCTGAAAACCGTCGTCGTACCCTGCCCCGTGTTCCATCCAGGGTGGCAGCGAGGCCTCGGGGAATCCCTGGTGAAGCCCGACGGCACGGAGATCATTCGGGAACCCAGCTCCGCGCGGATGAAGACCTCCGCTCTGTCGAGCGACACGACCAGCCGACGAGGCTGATGACTTGTTGAAGAGGAGTGTGACGATGCGGATATCCCTTGGACCTGCCTTAACGATTTGTCTGCTATTGCTCTCTGGACGAATCGAGGGACGGGAGTGGACGTCCCGCGACGGCAAGTACACGGTCGAGGCGGAGCTCCTGTCGGTCAACAACGGAAAGGCCGTGTTGAAGCGTGACGATGGTTCGACCGTCGAAGTGGATCTGGATCGGTTGAGTCTCAGCGACCTCAAATACGTCCAGGAGGCCATGGATGCGCTGAAGGCCTTGCCGGGGGCCGTTCCTCGCCCGGAAGCCGGAGGGCGACCCCCGACGAACGGAGAGCCAGCCGACCTCATGACCCTGCCGACTCCGTCGGTCGAAGAGGAAGAGGAAACCGAAGAGCCTGACCCGATCCCGGAGCCCGGTTCTCCGCCGCTGGCCATGTCCAATACGTCTGAATGGCAGGTTGTCCCCGATCCGTCGGCAGGCGGCTATGAATTGGGTCCCGAGTCAAAGCTCACTGCCTCGGTGGCGGTGGAAAGCCGTCTTCCGTTCGTCGCGTTCTCCGCAACGCCGAGCCCGTTTGTCGTGCTGGGCCAGGATGCTCAGAGCGGCCGTCGACAGATCTGGGATCTGCGAACGGGAGAGGTTGCCGGAGAAATCGAGTGTGCGGTCGGCGAAACCGACGTGTGGTCGCTGAGTCCTGACGGCAGACACGTCGCCGTGTCCAGTCGTGAGATCCATCACAGGATTGATATCTGGTCGTTCGCAACAAGCCAAATCGTCCAGCGGATCAAGCTGACCGAAAAGTACCCCACGGTGGGTTATCTGGGCTTTGCCGGACCCAAACGGATTGTTGTCGGGGAGGTCTCGACCAACTGCTACCGAGTCTATGATGTCGCTTCTGGAGAACAGATCTGCCAGATCCATGCCAAGCCCGACTCCAATGCGGCCAGTTGCGTGACGAGTCCCGGCGGCAACTATGTCGCCATCTACTCGTACCCCACGGGGCTTGCGGTTTACGACACACGCAACGGCCATCGCGCCGGTCGTCTCCCGTTGCAGGAGCAGGGAACCGGAAATCCAGAAGCCATGGCTTTTTCGCAGGACGGCAAGGAACTTGCCGGTTGGTTCCGATCGGGTTCCAAGGCGATCTTCAAAATCTGGGACATGTCCGCGGGCAAGTGCACCGTCACCCATCCATTTGCCGAAGACCCGACCCGCAGTCTCAGAGGCAGCCTCTTCCGCGGGATGCAACTCGATCGTCTCGCCGATGGAAGCGGTTGGTTGGTGGCCGGCGCATTTGTCGTTGATCCCGATTCCGGCAGGGTTGTCTGGCAAGACCCCGACGCCGCGAATGGACGCCACCGGCTGCCGCGAAAGATCCTGGATGCCGACCGTATCGTCGGCTTTCGTCTCGAAGGCAAGCTGACCACCCTCTGCTTCATCCCGCTTCCCAAAAACGCTCTGGCCGCGTCTCGTGAGGCCATTGCTGCTGGTGGAGACTTTGCAGACGCCGGCCTGCCTCCGATCACCAGAATCGATGTTCAAGACGCCAAGGAACTCACCTTCGCTGACGCTGTCTGCAAGTATCTGCCCAATCCGATTGCTCTGCCACCGGAGGCCGCCACGCGCACTCGAGTCTCGCTGGGGCCGGGAGAGTTCGACGTCGGCCGACTGTTCTTCTCCGGCCCAGATGCCGCCGTCTTTGCATTGGGACAAAGTATGAATGCCTCTACTGCGTCATGGAAGTCGTCCGCCCCGTTGCCGCACATATGCCAGCCCTACGACCTCCGGACAGGGCAGGTTGCGTCCCGATTCGAGATCCCCTTCCCCACGGAGATGATCGATCTGAGCCCCAACGGCAAGTTCGGCTTGTTTCGCATCGACAATCGACAGGATCGATTGGACATCTGGGACCTGTCAAACGGACAGCACATCGCGGGTTTTCGACCCTTCGAAGGAGAATTGAGTCGCGACCGCAAGGTCACGTGCGCTCGTTTCGCCGGAGACGACCATGTGATCGCGGGCACCGAGAGCGAGCGACTTGGCTGCTACAGGATTCCCGAAGGCAGGCTGGTCTATTCTGCTCCTTCGGGAACGGGCAGAATCGTCGGGCTGACTCACGACCGAAGAACGTTGATCGTCATGTCACGTCGCACGCCGCGGCTGATCGATGCTTCATCCGGTGAGACAATCGGCACTCTCGAGGAAGTCGCTACGGAAAGGGTACTTGTGCCCCGACAGGCCGCCGTCTCTGCCAACGGAGAACGCCTGGCAGAAGCGTACTTCTACCTTGGCGGCCATCTTCTCGTCGTATGGGACCTTGTTCAGGGCAAGAAGCTGCTGCAACTCGAACTGCCCGACGATGCAACCGGCTTGGCATGGTGCGGTACGGATCACATCCTGCTGAAGCCCGCCGTAGATGCCGGCAGGAGCTGCCCCATGATTTCCGTTCTCACTGGGCTGGTGGAATGGCGGTACCACTTCCAGGATGGGAAAAGCGTGTGGGCGTCGCCGGACGAGCGCGTCTGGTACTGCAGCCGGAAGGATCCCAAGGCACCGCTTGAACTCGCCGCGGTCACGCTGCCCGAGCCGGAAGTCGGCGATCTTCTTTCACAGATGGAAATGCCCGTTCCGCTCGTCGGTCCCGGGACCGATGTGAGCGTGCAGACACTGTTCGAAAAACCGCCGCAGATCCTCCCCGAAGGCTGGAGCGATCTTACTGCCCTGGACGACACAATCCAGGACTATTTTGCCCGGGAATTGCAGAAGCAGAAGATCAACGTTGTTGCCAGAAGTCCGGTCCGTCTCCTCGTCGGAATCAAGAACGAGCGTCAGGACAGTAGTGTGCGGGTTCGCGGACCTCTTGGGCGCTCCGGCACCTTGCTGGTCGCGTCGTCTCGGTTGGTCCCTTACGTTACCGTCCTCGATCCCCGTGGAAACCCGGTCTGGCAACAGCAGGGAGAACTCGCGGCTCCGGATGCCACCGACACGGAACGACCGCCGGGAATGGACGCCGCAACCCACATGAAGCTCAAGTATTGGGAAGCGGCAGTCAAGTGGCTTCGCACCGTGCAGATCCCATGCCCCATCTACGACCCGAGCCTGCAACGAGGTCTTGGGGAATCGACCGTCGGCCCGGACGGCACCAAGATCCTGCGCTCCCCGAGCCCGTCTCTTAGGAAGCCGCCCGATAGAATCGCACAATCATCTAGCGCAGCCGCTTGGCCGGGAGGATGAGAACATGCAGATGTATGTCAGGGCGGCATTGATCGCCAGCCTGTTCTTGGCCTGCGATACCGTTGCCGCACGCCAGTGGATCACACGCGACGGCCGATACCGCATCGAGGCCGAGTTGCTGGCCGTCGAAGAGGGGCAGGTCGTTCTGCGGCGGCAGGACGGCCCCGTGATTCGTGTTCCGCTGGATCGGCTGAGCTTCAGCGACGTGAAGTACGTGAACGATGCGGTCCAAGCGTCGGCGGCCGTGTCGACAATCGTCACGAAGTCCAGTCAAGTCGCGAGACCCGCGTTGGAGGAACCGGCAGCCGTGGTGGAGCCCGGGACGCCGCCGCTTGCCGATTCGAACATGTCGGGATGGCAGGTCGTCCCCGATCCAACTCGACTTGGCTTCGGTTTGAAGCCCGGCGATTCCGTGGACATCAAGGTGGGGACGGGGCCGCTTGTAACACTGGTTCTGTTTCCTGCCGTGCCCAGCCCGTTTGTCATGCTGGGAGGGCGCAATGTGGACGATACTCGGCAGGTTTGGGATCTCCGAACCGGGTCCATATCTGGGAGCCTGAAGGCACATTTCTATGAGCACGACAAGTCGGCCCTGAGTCCTGACGGACAACATTTCGCTCTTCTGAACACTGAGGATCGTGATGGGATTCAGATCTGGTCGCTCACATCCGGCAAAGTTGTTCAGACAATTGAGCTGCCAGGAAAAAGTCCCTCCGTCCAGATGGTCGATTTCGCCGGCCCGAACCGCGTTGTGATTGGCGATTCCCGGGCAAACGCGTACTTCATCTTCGACATTCGCTCGGGTAAGGAGATCTGTCGAATCGACACGGAGCCCGTGAACAGCCGGCGGTCATACGCCATAAGTCCCGGCGGCAGCTTCCTGGCCGCTTACTTTCGCAGCGACCAGCGGCTTGAGGTCTACGACACACGCAACGGAATTCGCGCAGGGACACTCGGAGTCGATATCGGAAGATACACGGACTCCGCGTGTCTCGTCTTCTCGCCCGATGGCAAGGAGCTGGCGTGTTGGTTTGGCAACGACTCAAAGACGTCGCTGCAAGTCTGGGACATGACCAGCGGCCAGCGCGTCCTGACACGGCATTTCGAGAAACACCCGGTCGAACAATTCGGGTACACAGGCTATTCCGGTCGCGAAATCGACTGGCTTGCGGACGGCAGCGGCTGGTTGCTGCACGGCGTCGTGATCCTCGATCGTGCAACTGGCAAAATCGTTTGGCAGGACGAAGGTTCGCTTGGCAAAACCGGCGTTCTGCCGCGCCGAATGGTCGATGCGAGCCGGATGTTGGCGTTCTCTGGAGAGCGTGAGGAGCATACACTCCGCCTGGTTTCGTTCGCCGACGACGAAATCGCGGAGGCACGCAAGCTTGTTGCAGCCGGCGGCGAGGCGGCCGACATCGGTCTGCCGCCGGTCACCCAGGCCAACGTCGAGGGCATCCGTAAGATGTTACCGCAGGACGTGGCCTGGGCGTACCGGGCCGCACCGGTTTTGCTTCCCGACGCCGCGCGTTCACGGGACCGCCTCGCGCTCGGCCCGGGGTCCTTCGACCGGTTGCAGACGTTCTTCTCCCGGCCCGATGCGGCACGGATCGTGGTTCACCACACGGGAAGTATCGACGTCACTCTCGGAAAGGTGTCTCTGAGGCCGTCCGATCTCTACCAGTTGCACGACCTGTGCACCGGGAAAAAAGTCGCCCAGTTCGCCGCGCCTTTCAAGACGAATCTGCTCGATCTGAGTCCCAACGGCAAGCTCGGTCTGTTCCGTATTGAGCCCGACCAGGATCGCCTGGATATCTGGGATCTGGAAACCGGGAAACACGTTCTCGCGTTTCGGCCCTTCGCGGAGGAAGAGGGGCGAGGGCGGCTTGTCAAATGGGCGTGCTTTCTCGATGAAGAACACGTGATGACGGAGTCGAGCACAAGCCGGCTGATCGCCTGGGAACTCCCCGAATGCCGGGCCCTCTACGGGTACCCAACCAATAAAGGGAGCATCGTAGGCATGACACGCGATCGACGGGTGTTGTTCCTGCTGTCCGATGGCAATACACCACGGATGATCGACACGTCGACAGGGACGCCTCTGGGGACCCTTGCGTCTTTCGAGGAAGGCAAGCCAGGGGTGCACACGGAAAGCGACCTCTCCCGCGACGAGCGACGGATGGCTTCTTTGTTCGTAGGCTCCGGAGGGGCGACCGTCACCGTTTGGGACTTGAACGATGGTTCCAGGCTCCAGCAGGTGGCCCTGCCGATGCGGCCGTGGGGGCTGGTCTGGTGCGGTGACGACTATGTCCTCCTGGAAGGCAAACCCGGTAAAGAAGAGTTCGAGTCACTACTCGACGTGGAACGAGGACTGATCGTCTGGAACTACCGGATGTCGGCACGTGCCGATCTCTGGGACTCACCCGACGGGCGACACTGGTACCTGCACTGTCCCTCTTACCCGAAGCCGACCGAATTGGCGGCTGCCGTATTGCCTGACGCGGAAACCAAGGCGCTGTTGACGCAAGACGCCTTTCCCAAACCGCTGTTTGGCCCGGGAGCAACCGTGTCGTTGGAGACTCGTATCGAGGGTGTTCCCCGGAATCTGCCGCCCGGCTGGGAAGACCTGGAATCGGTAGAAGAGGGACTTCGAGATCACTTCTCGCGACAACTTCAGGGGCGGCAAATCCGAGTTGCAGATGGGGCCCCGGCCCGCTTGCTGATCGAAATCACGTACCAGAAGAAAAAGCAGTCGCAGGACTCGGCGCTGACACCCCTTGACGAGATCCGATCGGCCCTCGCTGCCGCGGCCGACCTGACGCCCTACGTCGCCTTGTTCGAAGCCGCCGGAAACCGCCTCTGGGAGAGGAAGTACGTGCACGTCGAAGGGAGCGAGATAGCACTTTTCGAGGGGCTGGCACCGGGCAGCAACCTCTCCCAACACCTGCAACTCAAGCGATGGGAAGAGGCGGTGCGTTGGCTCCGTTCGGCCGGCGTTCCCTACCTGATATACCCTCCCAGCGCACAACGCGGATTTGGCGATTCCGTCATCACACCCGACGGCTCGCACGTTCTGCGGAAACCGGGCAAGGCGAATCGATAACGAAACCGCGTTGGTGCAGAGCCACTTACACCAACCCCGTCTTCCCCATCAAAAACCGATCGCACTCCCGCGCCGCCTCACGCCCTTCGCGGATCGCCCATACCACGAGGCTTTGGCCGCGGCGGCAGTCGCCGGCGGCGAAGACGCCTTCAAGGCTCGTGGCAAACTTGCCGAACTGGGCCTTGAAGTTGCTCCGCGGGTCGGTTTCCAGACCGAGTGCCTCGGCCAACGTGGCCTCGGGGCCCAGAAAGCCCATCGAGAGGAAGACCAGGTCGGCCTTCCACTGGCGCTCGCTCCCCGCGATCTCCTTGAACTCGGGCCGCCCGCTGGAGAAGTCGACGTCGACCTCCACGGTCGTCACGCCGGCCACGTTGCCGGCGCCGTCGCTGAAGAACTCCTTGCTCATGAGCTGATAGACGCGAGGGTCTTCGCCGAACTTGGCGGCCGCCTCCTGGTGGCCGTAGTCGACCCGGAAGATCCGCGGCCATTCGGGCCAGGGATTGCCGGCGGCACGCCCGGCAGGCGGCTTGGGGAACAGCTCGAAGTTGACCACGCTGTTGCAGCCGTGGCGGAGCGAAGTGCCGATGCAGTCGGTGCCGGTATCGCCGCCGCCGATCACGATCACGTCCTTGCCCTCGGCCGAAAGGTACCGGCCGTCCTCCAGGTTCGAGTCGAGCAGGCTCTTCGTGTTCGGGCGGAGGAAATCCATGGCGAAATGGATGCCGTTCAGCTCGCGGCCGGGGATGGGCAGATCGCGCGGCTTCGTGGCACCGGCAGCCAGGACGATGGCGTCGTGTTTCTCTCGCAACTCACGGACGTCGACGTTCACGCCCACGTGGGCTCCGGTCACGAACTCGACGCCCTCGGCACGGAGCAGGTCGACGCGGCGCTCGACGACGCCCTTGTCGAGTTTCATGTTGGGGATGCCGTACATGAGCAGCCCGCCAATGCGGTCGTCCCGTTCGAACACGGTGACCCGGTGTCCCGCCTTGTTGAGCTGGGCCGCGGCCGCCAGCCCGGCCGGGCCGGAACCGACGACGGCCACCGACTTGCCGGTGCGGTGCTTGGGCGGCTCAGGAACGATCCAGCCCTCTTCGAACCCGCGATCGACGATCGTGCATTCGATGTTCTTGATCGTGACGGGCGGATCGGTCACGCCCAGGCAGCAAGCGCCTTCGCACGGCGCGGGGCACACCCGGCCGGTGAACTCGGGAAAGTTGTTCGTCTTGTGCAGCCGGTCGAGGGCCTCGCGCCAGCGGCCCCGGTAGACCAGGTCGTTCCACTCGGGGATCAAGTTGTCGACCGGGCAGCCCGTGGCCGACATGCAGAACGGGATCCCGCAGTCCATGCAGCGAGCGCCCTGCGTTCGCAGGTGCTGTTCGTCGGGCTTTTCGTTGAATTCGTTGAAATCGAGAATCCGCAGCAACGGATCGCGATACGGAATCGTCGCCCGTTCGAATTCCTTGAACCCGGTTGGTTTTCCCATGGCCCTCGTCGTCCCGTCATATTCGCGTGTGATTTGTGTTAGCGTCGGTTGGCGTGGCTCAGCGGAATGACGGAATGTTGGAATACTGGAATGATGGGGTTGTCTTATTCGACAGCGCCACATTGACCAATGTTGGTGAACGCAAGTCCCAGCAGAGAGTTCGTTTAACCCGCTGCCGCAGGCGAGGTCGTTCACCGACTACAGGCCGCCTTGGGATGCATGGCACGCCTCGCCTGCGGCAGCGGGTTAAACGAGTCTGCCGCAAAGGTTTCGGTTCCCTGCACCACCCCGAAACGGCGTTGTCCAACAAACGGCCCCGTATCGAACCTGAACGCCCCATTGTTCCACCATTCCAGTATTCCATCATTCCCTTCTCCTCTTCTCACCGCCTCAGCTCTCGCTCCCCGCCTCGGCGGCCTGGTGAATCTCTTCGAGGGCCCGCTTGTACTCGGTCGGCATGACCTTGACGAACTGGGGCACACAGTTGTCCCAATCGGACAGCACCTGTTCGGCCACGGCCGAGCCGGTGTACTGCCGATGCAACTCGATCAGACGCTTCAACTCGCCGATCTCCTCGTCGCTTTCGAGCCGCTCCAATTCCACCATGGCCAGGTTGCAGTTGCCCAGAAACACGTCTTCGGGATCCCAGACGTAGGCGACGCCGCCGCTCATGCCGGCGGCGAAGTTCCTGCCCGTGGGGCCGAGAATCACGGCCCTTCCGCCGGTCATGTATTCGCAGCCGTGATCGCCGACGCCCTCGACCACAGCATCGGCGCCGCTGTTACGCACGCAGAACCGTTCGGCAGCCCGGCCGCGGAAGAAGGCCTGGCCTTCAATGGCTCCGTAGAGGACGACGTTGCCGACGACGATATTGTCCGACGGCTTGAACCGGCTTCCGGCGGGCGGGTAGACGATGATCTTGCCGCCCGAGAGGCCCTTACCCACGTAGTCGTTTCCGTCGCCTTCCAGTTCCAGGGTCACGCCCTTGGCCAGAAAGGCCCCGAAGCTCTGGCCCGCCGAACCGCTCAGCCTGATGTGGATCGTGTCGTGGGGCAGCATCGATTCGCCCCATTTCCTGGCGATCTCGTGGCTGAGCATGGCGCCCACGGTGCGATTCGTATTGACAATCGGCCGCTCGATCCGGACCTTGTTTCCGTCCTGGATGGCCGGTTGGGCCTCGTCGATCAGTTCGTTGTCGAGGGCCAGGTGCAGCCCGTGGTCCTGCTTCCGCGTGCAAACCACCTCGGTCTCGTCGTTCTTCTTTCGGGCCGGTGTGAGGATCGAGGTCAGGTCGATGCCGTCGGCTTTCCAATGGCGGACGGTATCGTCGCGCTCGAGCATGTCGACTCTTCCGACCATCTCTCTGACGGTGCGGAAGCCGAGCCTCGCCATGATCTCGCGCATGTCCTCGGCGACCATGAAGAAGTAGTTGATCACGTGCTCGGGCTTGCCCATGAACTTCTTGCGTAGCTCGGGATCTTGCGTGGCCACGCCGACCGGGCAGGTATTCAAGTGGCACTTCCGCATCATCATGCAGCCCAGCGCGACGAGCGGGGCCGTGGCGAAACCGAATTCCTCGGCGCCCAGCATGGCCGCGATCGCCGCGTCGCGCCCCGTCTTCAAGCCCCCGTCGGTCTGGAGCACCACTCGGCTTCGCAGATCGTTCAGTACGAGCGTCTGATGAGTTTCGGCGATTCCCAGTTCCCACGGGAGTCCGGCGTGCTTGATGCTCGTGAGCGGCGAGGCGCCGGTGCCGCCGTCGTGGCCCGAGATCACGATATGGTCGGCAAAGGCCTTGGCCACGCCGGCCGCCACGGTGCCCACGCCCATCTCCGCCACCAACTTGACGCTGATCCGCGCGCTGGGGTTGGCGTTTTTCAGATCGTGGATGAGTTGCTTGAGATCTTCGATCGAATAGATGTCGTGGTGCGGCGGCGGGCTGATCAGTCCCACTCCCGGGGTCGCGTGGCGAATCCGGGCGATGTTGTCGTCGACCTTCCGTCCGGGTAATTCGCCCCCTTCGCCCGGCTTGGCCCCCTGGGCAATCTTGATCTGCAACTCGTCGGCATTGGTCAGGTAGTAGATCGACACGCCGAAACGGCCCGAAGCGACCTGCTTGATCGCCGACCGCTGCGGATTCGTGCTGCCGTCCTCCAGGGGGCGTATGCGAGCCGGGTCCTCGCCCCCTTCTCCCGTGTTACTCTTGCCCCCCAGGGAGTTCATTGCCATGGCCAGCGAGGTGTGGGCCTCTTGGGAGATCGAGCCGAAGCTCATCGCCCCGGTGCAGAACCGCTTGACGATTTCCTTGACCGGCTCCACCTCTTCCAGCGGAATCGGGCCGCCGTTCGCTCCCTCTTTGAAACGCATCAAGCTCCGGAGCCAGCAGCGATTCCGCCCGTCGTGATTGACCGCATCGGCGAACTTCCGATATTCGTCGCGGCGGTTGCCGCGAACCGCGTTCTGAATCGAGGAAATTGTTTCCGGCGTCCAGACATGCCTCTCCCCGTTGGGCCGCCAGTGTAACTCTCCCGGGCTGGGGAGCATCGGGTCATGGCCGTTGCCATTTACAGGAAACCCGATCGCGTGGCGCCGCAGCGATTCCTCGGCCAGGATTTTGAACCCCACGCCCTGCACCCGGCTGGGCGTGCCGGCAAAACAGCGATCGACGACCTCGTCGCGCAATCCGACGGCCTCGAAGATCTGGGCCCCCTTGTAGCTCTGCAGGGTCGAGATGCCCATCTTGCCCATCACCTTGAGGATGCCCTTGGCGACGCCCTTGCGGTAGGTGGCCACGATCTTGTCGTCGTCGGGGAATTCCTCGGGCGAAAGCCGTCCGTCGCGGCGGGCCTGCCAGAGGGCCTCGAAGGCCAGGTACGGATTGATCGCGTCGGCACCGTAGCCGATCAGCAGGCAGTGATGGTGGACCTCGCGGGCCTCGCCGGTCTCCAGAACGATGCCGATCCTCGTTCGCTTGATCCGGCGGATCAGATGCTGGTGGACGGCCCCGCAGGCCAGCAGCGCCGGCAGAGGCGCCCGCTCCGCGTCCATTCGGCAGTCGGAAAGCACGACGAGGGTGTAACCGCTGTCGATGGCTTCTTCCGCTTCGCGGCAGATGCGGTCCAGGGCGGCCGTCAGCCCTTCACCGTCCTCACTTCGGGGGAAAGTGATGTCGATAACCCGGGTCTTCCAGCCGTTGCGGTCCATTCCCTTGACGGCGGCCAGCTCTTCGTTCGTCAGAATCGGATGGGGAACCAATAGGCGGTTGGCGTGCTCCTCGGTCGTCTCGAGCAGGTTGCGCTCGGGACCGATGTAGCACTCCAGCGACATGATGATCTCTTCGCGGATCGAGTCGATGGGCGGATTGGTGACCTGGGCGAAGAGTTGCTTGAAGTAGTCGTAAAGCAGCCGCGGCTGATCGGAGAGACAGGCCAGGGCCGCGTCGTTTCCCATGGAACCGACCGGATCCCGCTTCTGCTGGACCAGGGGCAACAGCATGAACTGCAGCGTCTCATTGGTGTAGCCGTGGGCCTGCATTCGCTCGGTGAGCGTGTCGGGGCAGAAGCCGTGGGCGTCGTCGCCCGGTTCGAGTTCCTTAAGCTCGATCCGCCGGTTCTGGACCCACTGGCTGTAGGGACGCTGCCGGGCCCATTGGCCCTTGAGTTCCCCGTCGGGGATCATCCGGCCTTGTTCAAAGTCGATGAGAAAGATCTTCCCCGGCTGAAGGCGGCCTTTCTCTTTGACGGTGAAAGGATCGAGCGGCAGGACGCCCACTTCGCTGGCCATGATCACCTTGTCGTCGGTGGTCAGGTAGTAGCGGCTCGGACGCAAACCGTTCCGGTCGAGCACGGCGCCGATGTAGTGGCCGTCGGTGAAGGCTATCGACGCCGGCCCGTCCCACGGCTCCATCAGGCAGGAGTGGTACTCGTAGAACGCCCGCATCGATTCGGACATGGTCTCGTGGTTCTGCCAGGCCTCAGGAATCATCATCATGACGGCTTCCTGAAGGGTGCGCCCGTTCATCAGCAGGAATTCCAGGGCGTTGTCGAAGGTTCCCGAATCGGAACAGTCGGGCTCAACGATCGGAAAGGTCTTTTCCAACTCGTCGCCGTACAACTCACTGCGAACCACGCCCTGACGGGCCTGCATCCAGTTCATGTTGCCGCGGAGCGTATTGATCTCCCCGTTGTGGCTCATGAAGCGGTTCGGCTGTGCACGGTCCCAGCTCGGGAAGGTGTTCGTGCTGAATCGCGAATGGACCATGGCCAGATGAGTGGTGTAGTCCGGATCGACCAGATCGGAGTAGTACTGGCAGAGCTGGGCCGAGGTGAGCATGCCCTTATAGACAATGACCTTGGTCGAGAGCGAGCAGACGTAGAACATCTTGGCCTGCTCCATCGACCGGTCGCCGCGGAGGGCCGTGCTGGACCTCTTGCGGATGATGTAGAGCTGCCGCTCGAAAGCGTCGCCCTCCAGACCTTCGCCTGCCGCAATGAACAACTGTTCGATATGGGGTTCGCCGGCTCTCGCGGTTTCGCCCAGGTCGGCCCGATCCGCGTCGACCGGAACCCTGCGCCACCCCACGACCCGTTGCCCCTGCTCGGCAACGATCTTCTCCACGGTCTGCTTGCACTTGGCCCGTTCCGCTTCGAGCGTGGGAAGAAACACGTTGCCTGCCGCGAACCGGCCCGGCGCCGGCAACTCGACTCCCAGGTCGGCTTTGGCCGCCTTGGCGAGGAACTCGTGGGGCAGGGCCGTCAGCATGCCGGCGCCGTCCCCCGTGTTCGGCTCGCAGCCGCAACCGCCGCGGTGGTCCATGTTCTGCAGTACGACGTCGGCATCGCGGATGATCTGATGGCTCCGCTGCCCTTTCAAGTGGGCCACGAACCCGACGCCGCAACTATCCCTCTCGAAAGCCGGGTCGTAGAGACCGTGCTTGTCGGGAATTCGTGTGAATGGCGGAATTGTCATGCCGTTCCAACCTGTTTCTTCTCTCGCTATGGTCGCCTTCAATCATTAACGACACAAAACTAACAAAGTTTTAGAATTAACACTTCTAATCAAACATATTCGCCCGGATTGCACCTGTCAAGATCACGAAAGAAGGCCGCATTGCCCCCTGCGACGAAACCTGTCCTTTGGAGCCGCCAAAACCGAACATCAATTACAAAGTATTTCAAGACAACGTGTTACGATTCGTGCCCTGGCGGAATCAGAAGAGCGGAACAGCCGGCAGAACCACCCCCCCATGCGGAAGACAAGGCAGTTGGCGCGTTCCGGTTGCTGGACAGTTGACGGAACGCCCTGGCCATTGCCTTGGTTAGGCGGCGGTGGTCAGATGGGGTGGGAACTCGTGCACGTCTTGCCAACGGGGAAACCGGTGGGGAGCGTGCGAAAACAAGGCGAACCGAGGTTGCCCGACATGGCGATCACATGCCCCCGATGCGGCGCACAGTTCGACGTCACGTTGTTCCAATTCGGTCACGGCGTCCGCTGCCAGTGCGGCCAGTGGGTCGAATTGGAGCGGGGACACGTGGTTGATGCCAATCCGCCCAACGATGGTCTGCCCAAGGAATCGCGTCGTGCCGGGGAGCCTCTAGATCATTAGCGGCGCGGGGCAAGCCCACGCGGCTATCACTCTCTCGCAAATCCCTTCTGGGATCACGCAGATGCACTCAGGAAGCGTCTCGAATCGTCTCGGGTGCATCGGTTCCGGTTGCGCGGATTGGGCGGAGGAAGTGCGGCCGCCGTACGGCCGGTTCGGCCGGTTCGACCCACTGGCGGCCATGGAGAAGTTGCCGCTGGCGTTGGAGATTGACCAAGGCAATGACGGCGGTCGATTCCTGCAGCTTTGCCAGGATCGGCTTGGTGGTGAGGCGAGCGATCGCATCTCGTTCGATCTCGTAGACCAGGGCAGCAAAAAGCCCGTCATCGATTTCTTCACGAAGGCACAGCAATCCGGACCGATCGGGACGCCACGTCTGCGGCCACGAAGGCTCCATATGCCAAACGCAACGGAACCGGCGGCAGCTTTCGGGACGTTGCTGGTAGATGCCGCACCCTTTGTCGGTCAGGTGGGGACAGTCCACTCCGGCCGGCTTTGCATTGGCACAGACCTCACCGGCCGCGATGGGAAGGTGAATGCAACAGGCCCGACAGTCGGCACAAGCGCGTTCCGCAGGAGGGGTACCACAGTCGTCGGCAGGCACCGTTGGTTTGCCGGTGGTTGCTATGGGCAGGACAGCCAGAGCGTGGACCGTCTCGAATTGAAAAGGTATCCCCATCAGCCTCGGTCTCAGACGGGTTCTTGCCGCCCCAGAAACCGGTCGCCAGACAAGCGGTCCGACTCACCATGGAGCGGGAGCTTCCCCCCTTTAAGGATCGGCCATGGGAGTCGTCATCATTAGACGACGATCGGGGCGAAACGGAATAATCAGAAGACTTAGCCCAGTTTGCCAAGGATCTGGACTCCCGCCTGCGCGGGAATGAGGTCCCCGGGAAACCCTTTGGGAATCGCGCAAGGCCGTTTAGGAGCGGTGAGACAACTCCTGCCCGACCATTTCCAGATCGCGTTCGAAGAAGTGGATTGCTTCGGTGGGGGTGAGATTGAAGATCGCCCGACCTTCGGTGTCCCAGTGGCGTCCGTCGAAGCGGAAGACGGCCGTGGCTTCGCAGGACGTATCCACCAGGTCCCCCTCGACCGAGAGCGGTCCCGCGGGCGCATCCAGGTGAATCGTAACCGCGACGAAAGCCGACAGCTCGCCCGAGGCTCGGCTCCGTGCATAGGCGACGTCGTCGTCGAACCGGCAGTCATTCCAGCGATCCTCCACGGGCCGGTTCTCCACCATTCCAAGGATCATGAACTTCGCTTCCAGACGCTCGCGCTGAAGGTGGAAATCGCGGCAAGCCTCCGCAAAACGCGTCTCGCGCCAACTGGTGAGGAGCGGACGCCAAAGAATAGCGATGGCGCTCAATCCCAACAGCGCGGTCGCCAATATGATCCACCAGTATCCTTGCATCATTTACCCCCGTCATTGAGAGCAGCGTTCCCTCATATAAGCATTCTAAATGCTTTGTCCTCCGGTCTGCAAGCAAATCTGGACAATTCCATCCCCATACGGCCGGATAGGGCTTGCCGTGGAGCCGGCCGCATCGGCTGGGAAATGCTGGGCTATCGCCCGATCTCTCCTTGGGATGCCCAAAGAACCGGTTGGCGCCCCGGATTGCAGCCACCCTTTTCGAGGGGATCGCGGCACCCCGGCCTCTGGGGCGGGCAAAATGGGTCCAGTGAGGGGCTTGCTGACACTGTGGCAGTCCGCACGGAAGGTTGAACAACGGGCAGTTGATGTCGTAGATTCCCTCATTGCCAATCGGCCCAGCGCCCTCACTGCGGAGACGTCTGCCGAGTGGGTAGACTGGCAACCAGTTTCGACAAGGAAGTAGTCGCCAACATGGCAATACTCGGAGTTCACACGTCGATCGCAGGCGGTTACCACAAGGCAATCGAGCGTGCCGTAAGGTTAGGGTGCGAATGTGTCCAACTCTTCACCAAGAACTGCAATCAGTGGGGAGCCAAGCCTATTACGCAAGAGGAGGCCCTGCGGTTTCGGCGGGCAGCGGACGAATCGAAGCTGGCCTACACGGTGGCCCACGATTCGTACTTGATCAACCTGGCTTCGCCAGACAACGTGCTCTGGAAGCGGTCTGTCGATGCGCTGATCGGCGAATTGCAGCGTGCCGATGCGCTTGGAATTTCCGCGGTCGTGACCCACCCGGGAGCGTATACAACCGGCTCCGAAGAGCGGGGGCTCCGCCGGATCGCCCGTGCTCTGAACGAAATCCATCGGCGAACGGGACGACTGAAGACGCAGTGTATTCTGGAGACAACCGCAGGCCAAGGGACGTCGCTCGGTTGGCGCTTCGAACAACTGGCCGCCATTCTGGAATGTGTTCGCCAGCCCGATCGAATTGGCTTCTGTTTCGACACGTGTCACGTGTTCGCTGCCGGCTATTCGCTGAACTCGGAACGGGAGTACCGCGTTACCATGGCCGAATTCGACAGGCTGGTGGGTTTGAGCAGAATCCGCGTCTTCCACCTGAACGACAGTCGCCGCGAATGTGGAAGCCGGGTCGACCGTCACAGCCACATCGGCCGGGGCGAGATGGGGCTGGCCCCTTTTCGGCATCTGTTGAACGACCGGCGTTTTCGAGAGATTCCGATGATCCTGGAGACTCCCAAAGGGGTCGAGGGCGGCCAGGATCTCGACGCGATCAACCTTCGGGTCCTCAGGGAGTTGGCGGGTTGACCAGTCCCCCTCTCGTTGACCATGCCGGCATGGGCCGGTACACTGAAACTGGTTGGCGCAGCAGACTTCCGTCGCGTCCGGCCGAAGGGACGCCAGTTCCTTCTTGCGGGCCTTGCCGCCTTGCGGGACTTTGAGTGAGATGGTCTTGACCTATTTCAGACGCTACCGCATGGAGATCGACTTGCGGGAGAGGGACCTTGTGGCTCCGCCGGTGCCGAGGGGCTATCTGCTGCTTCCCTGGAACAAGTCGCTTCTTGACGCTCATGCCGAAGTTAAATACCTCAGCTTCTGTAATGAGATTGACGCCAACGTGTTTCCGTGCCTGGGTGAACTGACCGGTTGCCGGCGACTGATGAGCGAAATCACACGAAAGGGCGGTTTTCTGGAACGGGCAACCTGGCTGGCCGTTACCGATGCGACCGACGTACGGCAACGCGAGAAGTGCGGTACCATCCAGGGGATTCGCGATCGGGAGGGCGTCGGCGCCGTCCAGAATCTCGGGATTGCCCCGGCTTATCGCGATCGGGGTCTGGGGTCGATCCTTCTGCTCCGGGCTCTTCAAGGGTTTCGCGAGTCGGGGGTTCACCGCGTCTGCCTCGAGGTGACCGCAGAGAACGAGGGCGCGATTCGCCTTTACGAACGGCACGGTTTTCGAACTGTGAAGACGGTTTTCAAGGTCGCAGAGGTTGCCTATTCTTGACCGGCACTCTCATCGACCGTCCGGCCCCATTTGTGCGTCTAACTGGTAGATTTTTCTCATCCGCCTGCCGTGCGAATTCATGTGCGCGTCCTCCGCACGAATCGAGCGTTGGGACTTGATTGTCAATGAGAGCCTTCTGAATACGTACGACCTTCACCTACAGCGATCCGATACTGCCGCGTAACCATGATCCACACGCACCAATTCGACAATGGGCTGGTCTTGCTTGCCGAACCGATGGACTGGCTCGAGTCGGCCGCCTTCACGATCCTCGTCCCCGCGGGCTGCATCCACGAACCGGCGGATCGCAGCGGTCTGAGCGGGTTCACGTGCGAGATGGCGCTGCGGGGGGCCGGGCCGCGGGACAGCCGCCAGTTCATCAACGATCTCGACTGTCTGGGCGTGGAACGATCGGAGTCGGTGGGGGAAGCCCACACGCGGTACGGCGGTGCGACGGTCGCCGACAACCTGCCCCGGGGTCTGGAGATCTTCGCCGATCTCCTGCGTCGGCCCCGCCTGCCCGCCGATCAGCTCGAGGCCGGTCGCCAAGTGATGGTCCAGGATCTTCTGGCGGTCGAGGACGAGCCGGCCCAGAAGGTGATGCTTCGGCTTCGCCAACAGCATTATCCCGATCCGTGGGGTCGGCCGAGCCAGGGTGATGCCGACGGGATCGAGGCCACAACGATCGACGACATTCGTCGCCATTTCCAGCGGGCCTATCATCCGCGCGGGACGATTGTCGGGGTTGCCGGACGAGTGGACTGGGAACCGCTTCTGGACATGGTTGGCAATTTGCTGGCCGACTGGGAGCCGAGGGACGTTCAGCCGGTCCCCGAATCGCCTCAGCCGTGCGTCTACACCCACCTGGAGTACGACTCCAATCAGACTCATATCGGGATCGCCTATCGGAGCATCCCTTACCGGAGCGACGACTACTTCCTTGCCTGGGGCGCCGTGGGCGTCCTCTCCGGAGGGATGAGTGCCCGGCTCTTTACCGAGGTTCGCGAGCGTCGGGGGCTGTGCTACAGCGTCTATGCCACGCATCATTCGCTGCTGGACCGCGGGAGCGTCTTCTGTTATGCGGGTACGAGCGCGGAACGAGCCCAGGAGACTCTCGACGTGACGCTCAACGAGCTGCGCAAGCTGGCCCAAGGCGTGGAGGAACAGGAACTCGATCGACTCAAGGCGAGAATCAAAAGTGCCTTGATCATGCAGCAGGAATCGAGCTCCGCCCGGAGTGCGTCGATCGCACGCGACTGGTACCACCTGGGGAGGCCCCGTTCCCTGGATGAAATCAACCAACGGATCGACGGGCTTGCGGCGGACAAGATCAACACCTATTTGAGCGACAATCCGCCGGGCGACTTCACGGTCGTCACCCTGGGGCGGAAAGAACTGGAGGTGCCGGTTGGAGTTTCTTAAGCACACCTTGGCGAACGGCCTGGAGATCGTCGCCGAGTGCAACGCCCAGGCCTACTCGACCGCTCTCGGCTTCTTTGTCCGCGCCGGCGCCCGCGACGAGACCGACGAAATTGCGGGCGTCAGCCACTTCCTCGAACACATGATGTTCAAGGGAACGCCGAGCCGGACTGCCGACGACGTGAATCGGGAATTCGACGAAATCGGCGCGTCGTACAATGCCGGCACGGGCGAAGAACACACCGTGTATTACGCGGCCGTTCTTCCCGAGTACCAGGACCAGGCTACCGCGCTGCTGGCCGACATTCTCCGTCCCTCCCTCCGGGGCGAGGACTTCGACATGGAGAAGCAGGTGATCCTCGAAGAGATCTACATGCACGAGGATCAACCTCCGTTCGGCGCCGACGAGAAGTGCCGGGCCGCCTTTTTCGGCGAGCATCCTTTGGCTCGGAGCGTGCTCGGAACGATCGACAGCATTACGGCGTTGTCTCCCGAGGCGATGCGCGATTACTTCGCCAAGCGGTACAGTCCCCAGAATGTGGTTCTCGCGGCCGCGGGCCGTGTCGATTTTGAGCGATTGGTCGCTACCGCCGAGGCGATGTGCGGTCGCTGGGAGCGCAACGGCGAAGAGCGAAGACTGACGTCGGCGCACCCCGCTACGGGTTTTCACGTCGTCCAGAAGAATGCCGCGACCCAGCAGTACGTCGTGCAGTTTGCGCCGGGGCCGGACTGCAACGATCCGGACCGTTTTGCCGCCAGGCTTCTGGCGACGGTCGTTGGAGACGACACCGGGAGCCGGATCTTCTGGGAGTTGGTGGATACCGGTTTAGCGGAGCAGGCCAGTCTGGCCCACGACGAATTCGACGACGCGGGTGCGTTCGTGACCTACCTGAGCTGCACTCCCGACATGGTCGGCGAGAACCTTCAGCGTCTTCACGACCTGCTCGTCGACCTGGAATGCCGTGGGATAACCGCGGAAGAACTGGAGCAGGCGAAGAACAAGGTGAGTTCACGGATCGTTTTGTCGAGCGAACGACCGCTGGGACGCCTGTTTGTGATAGGGGGCGACTGGATCCAACGGCGCGAGTATCGCTCGGTTCGGACGGATTTGAACGCCGTCGCCGAAGTGACGGCAGAACAGGTCAATGCCGTTGCGACGAGCTATCCGCTCACCCGTTCGACCGTCATGACGATCGGCCCGCGCGCCGACGTCACCGAACCTTGTTGAGGCCAGCCAGGTTCCCCACAACCGGGCGTTTGAACTGTCAACATGGGAGAGATCGATGTCGTGTCCGTTGTGCAAGAAAGGCCGTTGCACCAACCGATGCCAAGAGGCAGGGAAGAAACCAGAGGAAGATAAGGAGAAGTCCGGCCAGAAGAACGGCAAAGGAAAAGGGAAGAAGGGAAAGAAAAAGGGCAAGAAGTAGGCGGCCGTCTTAGCCGAGTTGCCGGTCACCGATAGCGCAACGGCCGCCGCAAGTCAATCCTCGTCAAATCGGATGTCGAGGATTTCGAAACGGGTGATTCCGGCAGGGACCTGGATCTCGACCTTGTCGCCGATCTTCTTTCCGACCAGGCCTTGAGCGAGCGGGCTGGTGATGAGGATCTTGCCGTTCATGTAGTCCTCTTCCCCGGCTCCGACAAGGGTGAACTCTTCCTGCTCGTCGAGGTCGAGATCGTTCACCACGACGGTACACCCGAAGGCGACCTCGTCCTTCGGCAGCTTCGACGGATCGATGAGAACCGCCCGCGACAGTTCATCCCGAAGCTGGTTGATTTTGGCCTGCAACAGACCCTGGCTTTCCCTCGCCCCGTGGTATTCGGCGTTTTCCCTCAGATCGCCTTCCGCCCTGGCCTCGCCGATGCGTTTCTCGATGATAGGCATCTCCACGTTCTGAAGCCGCTCCAATTCGGCCTTCTTCTTGTTGTAGCCGGTCTGGGTCATCGGAATACGATCCGTCATCAGGTTCCTCCTCGCAGGGCGGTTCCAAATGGAAAGCTAACCTAAAAAAACACGGTTGCCTGTTCGAGTCGGCAACCGCCGGTCTTCTGACACACGATCGGTTGGAAGGGAACGCCGAAAAAGGACTATCCGAAAACGGAAGCGAGGAATTCGGCAGTCAACCTGTCACAAACGCGCAACTTCGAACCGCAGTGTCTCTCCCATTTTGGTCATGCGTCACAAAAAGTAAAGGTCAGCAGCAGGTTTTGGGTACCGTATCCACCCCGTCAGCCTGCGGCGATTCCCCCTCAAACGAGGTGAGAGTATTCCGATATCGGTACGTTTGTGCCCGAATCACCCCTTATTCTGGGCGAAACAACAGTAACCACATGCGGAAAAGCGTATAAGCGTACTGGATTTTTGAAGAATCCGTGGCCGATGATCTTCACGGGGATCGATTCACACTATAGACTAGCAGAGACACAAGGTGCATAATTCCCGTGGCGAGACGCCGTTGTCAAGCGGCGGGCTTCAATACCGCGCGGCCCCTCTCTCCTTCAAGGGATTCCCTGCCCCATCCCTTTGAGGGGGGCCGCGTTTTTTCTTCTTTGACGTGGAAGCCGGTCTCTACCGAAGTCTCTGAAAGACGTTGCGACCATTGGGGTAAGGATCGCCCAGGAAATGACTGTCGCCTTTTGCTCCGCGAAAGTGGCGATGCTTTCACAGAGCGAAAGGCGACGATACGGCAGCTATTGGTTCGACGACTCTTCGATAATCCTCCTGGCCTGGGCAACGACATTCTCGGCCGTGAGCCCGAAATGCTTCATCAATTGGGCATAGGGTGCGGAAGCGCCAAAGCCGCGCATGCCGATGAAGACTCCTCGGTCGCCCAGGTATTTTTGCCAGCCCAGTTCCACTCCGGCCTCCACCGCAACTCGGCAGGGCACGCTCGGAGGCAGGACTGAGTCGCGATAGGCCTCGTCCTGCACGTCGAACAACTCCCAGCTCGGCATGCTCACCACGCGAGTCTTCACGCCTTCTCCCGCCAACGTCTCCTGAGCCGCCAGGCAGAGTCCGACCTCACTGCCGGAGCCGATCAGGATTACGTCGGGAGCACCGTCGCAGTCGGCGAGGACGTAGGCGCCCCTGCAAGTTCCCGTGGCCGGAGCGTAGACCGATCGATCGAGCGTGGGCAGGTTCTGACGGGTGAGCACCAGAGCCGACGGCTTGTCACGCGAAGACACGGCCACGCGATAGGCCTCGGCCACCTCGTTCGCATCGGCGGGTCTCAGGACAACCAATCCTGGGATGGATCGCAACGCCGCCAGGTGCTCGACCGGCTGATGGGTCGGTCCGTCCTCGCCGACGCCGATCGAGTCGTGGGTGAAGATGTAGAGCACGGGCAGGTTCATCAGAGCGGCCAGACGCATCGAGGGGCGAAGATAGTCGGCGAACACGAAGAACGTCGCCCCGTAGGACCGCAGGCCGCACAGTGCCATCCCGTTGACGATCGCCGCCATGGCATGCTCGCGGATGCCGAAGTGAAAGTTGCGGCCGGCGGGCGTATCGACCGCAAACTCACCCGCTCCGTCAAAGGTGAGATCCGACTTGTTTGAGGGTGCCAAGTCGGCGGAACCGCCCAGCAGCCAGGGCACATTCTTCGCCACCTGATTGAGCACTTTTCCGGACGAGACGCGGCTGGCGATCCCCTTGGCGTCGGCCGGGAATTCGGCGATCCCCTTGTCCCATCCCTCGGGAAGCCGGCCGTGAACAATCGCATCGACTTCCTTACCCAGGTCCGGATACTTCGCCCGGTACTCGGCAAGTGATCCCTCCCAAACCGCATGCAGTTTCTCGCCGTTGACGCCCACACCGGCCTGGAAATGGGCGAGCACCTCCTCGGGCACCAGGAACTTCGCGTCCTCGGGCCAGCCATAGGCCTTTTTCGTAAGCCGGATCTCCTCCTCGCCCAGCGGGGCGCCGTGTGCCCCGTGGGTGTCCTGCGCGTTGGGGGCGCCCCAGGCGATATGGCTGCGAACGATGATCAGCGTCGGCTTGTCCTTGGTCTGTTGGAAGAGCTTCAAGGCCTGACGCAACTTGGCAAGGTCATTGACGTCGTCAACTTCGATGACATTCCACCCGTAAGCGACGAATCGTGTGCCGACGTCTTCGCTGAAGGCGAGCGACGTGGCGCCCTCGATGGTGATCTTGTTGTCGTCGTAGATCCAGCAGAGATTGGCCAGTTTGAGGTGTCCGGCCAGCGAGGCCGCCTCTGAACTGACACCTTCCATCATGTCGCCGTCGCCGCAGACGGCGTAGACGTTGTAGTCGAAGATCTCGAAGCCGGGGCGGTTGTATCGCCCGGCCAGCCAGTACGAAGCGATCGCCATGCCGACGCTGCCGGCAACGCCCTGCCCCAGCGGCCCGGTGGTGATCTCCACGCCGCCGGTGTGCCCGAACTCCGGATGCCCGGGACAGCGGCCGTTCAACTGGCGGAAGTTCTTGATGTCGTCGAGGGAGACGGCCGTTTCGTCGAGAGGGCCGTCGGGGCCCATCTGCTTGACCCCCGCCAGATGGAGGATCGAGTAGAGGAGCATCGAGGCATGTCCGGCCGACAAAACGAAGCGATCCCGAGCCGGCCAGGCGGGGTGGGCCGGGTCGTAGCGCATCTGTTCGTTGTAGAGAAGGTAGGCCAGAGGCGCCAGGGCCATGGGCGTTCCCGGGTGGCCGCTGTTGGCGGCCTGAACGGCGTCCATCGAAAGTGTCCGAATGGTGTTGATCGCCAACTGCTCGATATTATTCTCAGCCATGTCCGACATTAATCTCCGTTCCGAAGCTGGACCCTCGATACCCTTGCGCACAACACCCCCGCTCCCCGCGTGGGCGCGCCAAGTCGCAAGTGTAGCGGCTGCTGGGGCACATCGTCAACGCATTGGGGGACGTGGCCAGGGGAACTGCAGAGTAGCAGGCACGCTCCGCCGTGCCGTCCGCCAAAGAAGGTAGCAGGCACGCTCCGCCCTGCCGTCCGTCAAAGAAGGTAGCAGGCACGCTCCGCCGTGCCGTCCGCCAAAGAGAGTAGCAGGCACGCTCCGCCGTGCCGTACGTCAAAGAAGGTAGCAGGCACGCTCCGCCCTGCCGTACGTCAAAGAAGGTAGCAGGCACGCTCCGCCCTGCCGTACGTCAAAGAAGGTAGCAGGCACGCTCCGCCCTGCCGTCCGTCAAAGAAGGTAGCAGGCACGCTCCGCCCTGCCGTCCGCCAAAGAAGGTAGCAGGGCACGCTCCGCCGTGCCGTCCGCCAAAGAAGGTAGCAGGCACGCTCCGCCCTACCGTCCGTCAAAGAAGGTAGCAGGCACGCTCCGCCCTGCCGTCCGTCAAAGAAGGTAGCAGGCACGCTCCGCCGTGCCGTACGCCAAAGAAGGTAGCAGGCACGCTCCGCCGTGCCGTCCGCCAAAGA
>JAAYAY010000042.1 GCA_012719125.1 Planctomycetaceae bacterium
ACTGGCGGTGAACTCCTGTTTTCCATTGTTCCCATTGGGGACACTTTTTCTTACACTGGAAAGCATCGAGTTTCACCGCCTTTTGTCAAGATCACATCAATGGATTTGTGCAACTGACGGGTGTACTCTGCGAAGGTGAAGCCGTTGCTATGCTCATTGTTCGTCAACTGGTTGTAATTTGTGGCGACGAAGTACCCCTTGCTCTCGGCAAACATCCGCATTCCGTGAGAGAGCGTGTTGCGTGGGTAGCCGAGATCCTCGGCCGGCATGGGGTCGTACATCTTCGACCCGTTTGTGTTGTAGTAGAACCGGGTGGAACCATCTTCATTGGCATTGACAGTGCCGTCCCGATCCGTGTCCCATTTCCATTGGTTCGTACCCAGGAAATCGGCTACGCAGTCGCCCCATGCGTGTTCGATGCCGCCTGCTTCCCAGGGGTCGGGACCGGAAGCGCCGCTGGCGATCCAGTAATCATCCACATGTCCGGCGGTGGTTCGACCGTCGAACCCGTTCTGGCTGGCAATGATCGAGCAGGAGCTTGTGATCGGGCTTGCGGGGTCGCTACCTTGGCCGAGGTCCGTAAGGGGGGCGACGCCTCCGTTGGTCGGACCGGTGTACATATTGTCGTACCCGACACGATCGTAGTAGCCGAAAAGCATGCCGACTGCCGTAGCGCCGCATCCATAGGTCCAGCGGGAAGTGGGCACTTCGCTGAGGATGACGGCCGATTCGGGAGCGTCGGCCGCGCCCGCCGCCGAAGCGACAAAATCTTCGGAAGGGGGTGGACTGTCGGCGATCCCCATCGCAATCTGGCCGTCATCGGTCCACAAGTCCACGGGAGTGGCCGACAACAGGGCGCGGTTTTCGAGCGGTTCCAGGCGGAGTTTGCGGGAAGCCGCCGTGCGAGTTACGTCGCGTGCACCCCGGGCGAGAAGTCGGCGGAAAACGCGATCCAACATGATTCACCCCCCAACAAAAGCAAGGATGCGAAAGAAGCCTATAGAAGACAAAAAAACACCGACCAAGAACCCACCCGTGTTGCTCGACGAACAGCTCGCATGGCCGACTGCTGCCGAAGACCCCACGATCGACGGACCTTGCGGCGATCGGCGACTGTGACCACTAGGATAATGCGATGGCGTGTTTCACGCAAGCAGAAGGGGGCAGAGTGCGTTATTGTCATTGGCAATTGACAAAAATACCAGTGCGAACCTGTGCGGAGACTGTTTACCGAGGTGAGGTTTGCCGGGTGGACGCGTCTCAACGCATGGTGCGGAAAAACGAGGCTCTCCGCGGGCGCCAATCACGGCGCATCATCAACGCCGGGGCTGTCCACCTCTTCCCCCCTCTACACCTCCCGCGGAACCTCGAACGGTTGCCGATACTCCCGGGCGACCAACGCGTTGGCCGGCTTGCTGAACTCGCCGACAAATCGTTCGGCGTCGGCATCGAAGGTGAGCATCGCCCCCAGCGTGGGGGGCGTCTTGTCGAGATCGATCCCGTTGGCCGACAAGTGGGCCTTGAGCCGATCGTAGGCGGCCGCAAGTTCCTTGTTGCCCTCGATCCGCTGGGCGGTTTCGTGTTGGGGGGCGGTCCGACCCAGGCGGTGGGAAATGTTGCCCAGGTGGACGAGCGTGGCCGAGAGGTGGCCGTCGAGAATGTCGGCCGCCAGGTCGGCGGCGCGGCGGCTGCGGACGGCGTCGATGAAGTTCTTGCCGAGTTCGGGCGTCGCGGGCTGGAATGCCTGGATCTGCTTGCCGCTGTTGTCGTAGGCGGTGTGCTCGTTGACGCTGCCGACCACGCAGCCATTTTCGCACTGGATCACCTTGCCGATTGAGATTCCGCGGTAGGTATCCATTGCGTCCTTGCCCCAGGAGTCCTTGCCGACGGCGCCGTTCTTGTGGAACGACCGGTCCTTGGGCAGGCCGCGTACCTCGAACAGGACGGGCGCGGGGTCGTAGTCGTAGTAGATGATCTGCGTATTGGGGGTCTGGCCGTCGTCATCGTAGCCGAAACGCCCGCCGATGCTGATCACGTGACGCGGCAGGCCCTCGCCGGCGGCCATGCGGCAGCCGTCCAACAGGTGAATGCCCCAGTTGCCCAGTTCGCCGTTGCCGTAGAGCCAGTTCCAGTGCCAGTCGTAGTGCAGGTTCTGACGCGTCAACTCTGCGACCGGCGCCGGTCCCGACCAGAGATCGTAGTCGACCGTTGGCGGGAGCGGCTGCGGGCCGCCGACCTTGCCGATGCTGCCTCGCGGTCCAAACCGCAGGCCGCGAATCGAGAGGATCTTTCCCAGGTTCCCCTGGCGGACGTACTCCAAGGCCTCGGCGCCGCCGTTGGGCGAGCGCGAGCCGTTGGGGCATTGAACGATGCGGTTGTACTTCCGGGCGGCGGCCACCATTTGCCGGCCTTCGAAGATGTTGTACGAAGCCGGCTTCTGCACGTAGACGTCCTTGCCGGCCTGGCAGGCCCAAATGGTTACCAGGGCATGCCAGTGGTTGGGTGTGGTGACGACGATCGCGTCGATATTCTTGTTTTCCAGAAGCTTGCGGACGTCGGCGTAGGCTTCCACCGATACGTTGTCTTTGCGGAGGTTCTCGACCTCCGGGCCGAGATTGGCGCTGTCGACGTCGCACAGGGCGACCAGGCGGACTCCGGGGATACCCCGGAAATGGCGGACTTCGTTCCGACCCATTCCGCCCGCCTTGACCCGCGAACCCACGCCCACGACGGCCAGGCGAACGGCGTCGTTGGCGCCGGCTGCCCGAAGCCAGGGAGCATGGCCGAGGCCGGTTCCAGCGAAGAGGCCTGTCGAGAAGGCCGCCGATCGTCTCAGGAAAGCACGACGAGTTGTTCGGTTCATGGTCGTTGTCCTCCGGTGTTCAGACTGGCGAGAATTCGACTTCGTCAATGCACTGCTACAGGGCGTCGTCCTGTGGAATCATCTTCTGTTCCGCCAGCCACTTGAGTGAGCGAGCCTGCCAGGCGTCCCACATGGGGCCTTGGTAACGATTGAGGCCGTGTCCGCCGCTGGGCAGTTCCAGATATTCCGTGGCCACCTGATGGGCCTTCAGTGCCTCGTGAAGCATGCGGCTGTGGTCCGGCGGCACCACGGTGTCGTCCTTGGCGTGGGCCAGGAACATCGGCGGCGTTTGGTCGGTCACCTGCAACTCGTTGGAAAAGAGCTTCACCATCTCCGGTTTTGGATCGGGGCCCAACAGGTTCTGCTTGGACCCGCCATGGGTAAGCGGCCCCATCGTCACGACCGGGTAGACCAGAATGACGAAATCGGGGCGGCAGCTCACTCGCTGGACGTGATCGGCCGCGTGCGGATCTCCGCTGTCGAAGTGGGTGCCTGCCGTGGAGGCCAGATGCCCGCCGGCCGAAAAACCGATGATGCCGATACGATTCGGGTCGATACCCCACTGGGCGGCGTTGAACCGAACCGTGCGCAATGCCCGTTGTGCGTCCAGCAGCGGCACGAAGGACCTGCCCTGGGGCATCCGATATTCCAACACGATCCCCGCGATGCCGTGCTCGTTGAGCCACGTGGCGATTCCGTGCCCTTCCGCACCGGTCACCAGTCCGCGATATCCGCCGCCTGGGCAGATGACGACGGCCGCCCCGTTGGCCTTTCCCGCGGGCGGACGATGCACCGTGATGAAGGTGTCGCCCGACTCGAACTGCCCATCCCCCACCGGCGCCCGTCCGGACCACAGAGCCAACTTCTCGGGCTCCTGTGTCGCAACCGGGTTGGACGGGGACGACTCGGCCCCCGCCACCGAGATGACACTTCCGAACAGCGCGAACACCAAAGCCGCAGTCAACGGGAACAGACGATGAAGTGAGAGAGACACGTGGATCCTCCTGGTCGTTGCTGAATCAGGGTCGGGCAGCGCTCTCGCGCCAGGTGCTTCCTCAGCGATCGGGCGGTGAACTTGGTCCCCACGGACCAGTTTCCTTTGCAGTGCATACCAATACTCCCCAGCCCACCGGGAGTCAAGCACTTGGATGCTCCGTCGGCAAGTTGCTTCCCCCCGCTCTCGGCACTACACTGAACGGCAATCCTCCCCTGCCACGCCCAAATTGAAGGAGCGCGACCATGCCATCTGCCCGTGAGCCTGCCTGCCGGATCACCCGCCGCGATGCTCTTGCCCAGGGGGTGGCGCTGGCCGCGCTAACGGCGCCGAGGCCATGGGATACGGTTTGGGCCGGCGAGCCGTCCGCCGAGAGCGCGCCGATCGCCCTGGGTTCACGCCGCGAGTTGTTCGTCGATGATTTCCTCATCCAGACCCTGGTTGATGCGGACTTGAGAATGCACAAGCCGGAACCCCGCGACGTGGTGCTGGTGTGCGACCAGCCGTGGGAGGGCAACACGTCCGCTTACTACACGCTGTTCCCCGACGAAAAACGCTTCCGCATGTACTACCGCGGTTCTCACTTCGATGAGACCGCGAAACGAGCGGCCCATCCGGAGTTCGCCTGCTATGCCGAAAGCAGCGACGGACTGATGTGGCAGAAGCCCGAGTTGGGACTGTTCGAGTTCAACGGCTCCAAGCGAAACAACATCATTTGGGTCAACCCCGGCACGCACAACTTCACGCCGTTGAAAGACGGCAATCCGGCCTACGAGCCCGACGCTCGCTACAAGGCGCTGGCCGGGGGATCGACTCTGCTCAACGGCAAGAAGCACGGCTGCCTCAACGCCCTGAAATCGGCGGACGGGATTCACTGGACGATGATGGCCGAGGCCGTCATTACCGACGGAGCCTTCGACTCGCAGAACCTGGCTTTCTGGGACGCCGTCCGGGGCGAGTACCGGGCCTATTGGCGGATCTTCACCGCCGGTTCTCATGCCGAGCCCGGCGGGAGGGCGCCGAAGTATCGTGCGATCCGGACGGCCACTTCGAAGGACTTCCTCCACTGGGAGCACCAGGCCGACCTCGAGTACGAGAACTCACCCGACGAACACCTCTACACGAACGCCGTTCAACCCTACTTCCGCGCGCCGCATCTGTTCATCGGCTTCCCCACGCGATTCCAGGCCAAGACGCAGCAGGTGGAGCCGATCTTCATGACCAGCCGCGACGGCACCCACTTCCGCCGATGGAATGACGCCCTCATTCCCATCACCGCGCCCCAGGACCGCGACGGGAACCGCAGCAACTACATGACCTGGGGACTGCTGCAATTGCCGGGCAACGATCGGGAACTCTCCGTCTACGCGACGGAGGCCTACTACACCGGCCCCGGCAGCCGTGTCCGCCGCTTCACCTTCCGCACCGACGGCTTCGTCTCCGTGCACGCGAGCGGTGCGGGCACGCTCGTCACGAAACCGCTGACTTTTGCCGGTTCGAAACTCGCCTTGAACATCGTCAGCCAGGGGCGCACCCGCGTCGAAGTGCAGGACGCGGCCGGCAAACCAATTCCCGGTCTGACTCTCGACGACTGCGTACCGATCACAGGCGACGAGATTGAACACGTGGTCGCCTGGAAGGGGGGCAACCTGGGCTCCGTGGCCGGCAAGCCAGTCCGGTTACGATTTGAACTGGACAACGCCGACCTGTTTTCGATGCGGTTTCAATGAACCGGTGGTGTGACATGAGACTCTTACCGGAGCAGATGCAATTTGCCCGACCACCAAGAAGGACGTTCTTCGAAGGAGATTCAACATGAGACGTGTTGCAGCGTGTTTCCTCGCCGTTACCCTGACGGCTTCTGCCGTACCAGCCGCCGAACTGTATATCGGCGGAGCCACGACCAGTATCACGCCCGACAAATCGGTTGCCCTCGACGGCCACCGAAACCTGCGGATGTCGAACAAGGTCGAATCATCGGTCACGGCCACGGCCTTGGCTCTCGAATCGCGCGAGGGCGACAAGGTGCTCGACCAGGCGATCCTCGTTTCCTGCGACATCGTGGCCATCCGCGACGGCATCCTCGAGAAGATCCGCGACAAGGTGAAGCCGCGGCTGTCCGACTTCGACGTCATGAAGCTGGTTGCCAACGCCACGCACACGCACAACGCCCCGGTCACCCAGGAGGGCAAGTATGCCATCCCCGACGGCGACAACATCATGAAGCCGACCGAGTACGTCGAGTTCATGACCGACAAGCTCGCCGACGCGATCGTCGAGAGCTGGCAGAACCGGCGACCCGGGAAGGTTGCATGGGGACAGGGCCAGGCGGTGATCGCGCAGAATCGCCGCGCAGTCTACGCCAACGGCACGGCCAAGATGTACGGCGCCACCAATACAGAAGACTTCCACGCCATCGAAGGCTACGAGGATCACAACCTCGATGTGCTCTTCTTCTGGGACGAGGAGGGCCGGCTGATCGCGACGGCCATCAATGTGCCGTGCCCCGCCCAGCAGGCGGAGGGGGGCCTGGCGATTCACGCCGACTTCTGGCATCCGGTTCGCGAGATGCTTCGCCAGCGCCACGGCAAGGACCTGCTCGTGCTCGGTTGGATCGGTGCCGCGGGCGATCAGAGCCCCCGGCCGCTGTACGGCAAGGCGGCCGATCAGCGGATGTACGAGTTGCGAGGTCTGACGCGTCTGGAGGAACTGGCCCGCCGCATCGCGGGCGGCTGGGAGGACGCCTACGAAGGCGCGGGCAAGGACGTCCGTGGCGACGTCGTGTTGCGCCACCGGGTTGAAGAGATCGCTTTGCCCTACCGCAAGGTCACCGACGCCGAGGTCGCCGAAGCGAGGCAGGAAGCGGCCAAGTATGCCGGCAATCCCGCCCAGTTGTGGAACTACGCCTGGCACCAGCGCGTGGTCGATCGTCACGAAGCGCAGCAGGCCGGCACCGAGGGCGATCAGAAGATGGAGTTGCACGTCCTCCGCTTGGGTGACGTGGCGATTGCGACCAACCATTTCGAGTTGTACACCGATTACGGCATCCGCATCAAATCCCGCAGTCCCGCCATCCAGACGTTCATTGTCCAACTCGCCTGCAACGCGGGCGGCTATCTGCCCAGCGAACGGGCCGTAGGTTACGGCGGCTACGGTGCCGTCATTCAGAGCAGCCGCATCGGTCCCGAAGGCGGCCGGATGCTCGTCGAGCGGTCCCTCGCGGCGATCGCCGATTTGTGGAGCGACTGAATCGGCCTGCGCTTTTCGCAAGAAAGGGGCGCGACATGAAGGCAAGCGTTGGCAGTCCGGCGCCGGACTTCACTGTGATCAGTCACGACGGGCAGGAGATCAAGCTCAGCGACTGTCGCGATAAGAAAGTGGTCGTGCTGTTCTTCTATCCGAAGGACGGCACGCCGATCTGCACGAAGGAGGCTTGTGCGTTCCGCGACGCTTACGAAGAGTTCGTCGAGGCGGGCGCCGTGGTGATCGGAGTGAGTGCCGATTCGGCGGAACGCCACCGGGGATTTGCCGCCGATCATCGGTTGCCGTTCCATCTCGTGAGCGATGCCGACGGCGCCCTGCGGCGGTTGTTCGGCGTGCCCAAGACCGTGGGGTTCCTGCCGGGCCGGGTGACGTATGTGATCGACAAGGAAGGGGTAGTCCGGTTGGTTTTCAATGCGCAGATGACCGCGGACGGCCATGTAGGCGAGGCGTTGAAGACGATCCGGGAATTGGGCTGACCGAGTTTGGTCCTTTGAATCCGTCCGGGCGAATCGAACGAAGGTCTTTGTGAAGCGGGATTGTGTCCCTTGTGTCAAACCATTCTCCAACGCGTAGCGGCAGGTGATTCCTCGGCCGTCGACGATTGTCTTGCCGCGTACGGTGCGTTGGCCTGGTCGCTTGCTCGCCGGCATTGCAGAAACCACGCGGATGCGGAAGACGCGGTGCAAGAGGCGTTTGTCGGGATTTGGCAAGCGGCGGCACGCTTCGATCCGGAAAAAGGCACGGAGGCCACTTTTGTTACAATGATCGTTCGGAGACGCCTGATCGATCGCCATCGAAAGACCGGCAGGCGGCTGGAAACGGCCTCCCTGGAAGAGCAGCCCGCGGTTGCGGAAAAGCATACCAAGCAGGTGGAAATACTGGAAGAGGCGGAACTCGTGCGGCGCCGGATGGCCGATCTTCGCCCCGACGAAAGAAGGGTTCTGGAACTGGCGATCTCCGAAGGCATGTCGCAAAGTGAGATTGCCGAGGCAATGAGTCTGCCGTTGGGAACGGTCAAGACGCATGCCCGGCGCGGATTGCTCCGCCTGCGGGAGATGCTCGAGGCAGACCCCGTAGATTCTTCGACGGGGGCCAAGCCATGAATGACTCTTGGCGCGAGAACCGCCGCCGTTTACGGAATTTGCTGGCAGACCGGGCGATCTTCGGCTTGGAGGTCGAGGAATCGGCCGAACTGGACGGATTGTCTGAGGCTTTTCCGGACATGGACCTTGAAATGATGGACCGTGTTGCCGCCATATGCCATTTGGCTCTAGGGATTGCGACGCCGGAACCGCTTCCTGCCGTTCTTCGAGAGCAGATTCGAGCGGCATCGCGTAACATGTTGGAGTGACACCAGGTTTAGTGTCTTTGTGCTGGATTTGTGCGTATGGTGCGCACATGTTTGTGAAGGTTCGTTTGCGGGCTTGGCCCGCCTTGGGGGACGGAAAGTGGCGGGCGATTCGAACCATGAGCTTGTTGCGAACATTCTGCGGAATTCCGTGGGCGCTTTGGCCGGCTACGCCGCGGGCGACCTGTTGGAATTGCGACCCGCGGCGGGGCGGGCTTTTCGGGCAGAGCCGTTCTCTACCTGGCGAAGCTGGCTGAAGGGCCGCATTGAGGAATTGGCGGCCGCCATCGAAGTAGGTCGCCCCGAGATCTTCACCGCTCAGATTCAGTGGGGCCGGATCGTCCTGCAGGCCAGAGGGATTGAACCCGAGCACTTCCGGGCGGGAATCGAGTGTCTACGTGAAGTGTTCGCGAAGGAGTTGCCGGCGGAGGCTCGCCCCCTGGCCGAGGAATACCTCCGCCGGGCATTGGAGCGATTCGGCGGAGCGGCTCAGGAAGCAGTCAGCCGGCTCAGCTCGGAAACGGCTGCGGGCCGGGTTGCCTCGCGGTATCTATTGGCAGCCCTCGAAGGAGACCGCCGGCGAGCTCGAGAGACCGTGTTGAAGGAGGGTACCGCGGAGCTTTCGGTTCCCCAGATCTACCTGGAGGTCGTCCTGCCGGTCCAGGAAGAGATCGGCCGGATGTGGTTGGCCAACGAAATCACTGTGGCGGAGGAGCATCTGGCGACGTCGACGACGCGTAGCGTCCTGGCGCAGTTATTGGCCATGGCGCCGATGCGAGCGCGAAACGGCAAGACGGCGATGACGGCCGCGGTGGCGGGAAACCGGCACGATATCGGGCTCCAGGTTGTTTGCGATTTCTTTGAAATGGAAGGCTGGAAGGCGATCCAGTTGGGGGCGGACGTGCCGATTGGAGATCTTGCGGAAGCGGTCGACTGCTTCGACGTCGATCTGCTCGCGCTTTCGGTGACGCAAACCGTGCATCTGCCAACGCTGCGAGAGACGGTTCAGGCTGTGCGAACTCGTCGTGACGGGGCCGCGATGAAGATACTCGTCGGGGGACTGGCGCTGAGGTCATGTCCCGACACTGCGGAGCAATTGGGAGCGGATGCCTATGCTGCGGGGCCGCTTGAAGCCGTGAAAACGGCCGCAAGCCTATTCAAACTGCCGCACGATCCGGGGTTCTTCTTCCACCGGTAAGGCGACGATTCAGGCACCTTGTTCGGCGATGAATACCCGGATTCTGAATCCGAGTGGGCCGGGCGTACGAATAATGTAATGAGGTGGCGAGGCAAGCCCTTCTAGTGGGAAATCGACGTGACCTACTACCTGCTGAGAGGATTGTCATTGGTCGGGCTGGTGTGGGACCTTAAGCCCGTGCCGGTTCACGTTCTGAAGGAGGGACGCCGATGAGGATCGCCGTGATCGGCAGCGGAATCAGCGGCAACGTCTGCGCACGCCTGCTGGCCTGCAAACATGAAGTGCACCTGTTCGAGGCTAACGACTACCTGGGCGGCCATACGAACACCGTTCGAACTGAAGCCTTTGGACGGGACTTGAGGATCGATACGGGCTTCATGGTCTTTAACCATCGAACCTATCCGAATTTCACCCGGTTGCTGCGGCTGCTGGGAATCGAGGAGCGGGATTCCGACATGAGCTTCAGCGTCCGCTGCGACCGGACGGGTCTGGAGTACCAGGGCAGTTCGCTGAACGGTTTGTTCGCCCAAAGAAGCAACCTGGTGCGGCCGGCGTTTTACCGGATGCTGCGCGACATTCTCCGCTTCAATCGCGAGTCGCTCGAACTGCTGAAGGAAGATGACGACCGCCTGACGCTCGGCGAGTATCTCGAACGGGAACGTTACGGTCGCGAGTTCGTCGAGCACTACCTGGTTCCCATGGGGGCGGCAATCTGGTCGGCGCGTCCCAGCAAGTTCTACGAGTTTCCGGCCCGATTCCTGGTAGGATTTCTTCACAACCACGGTTTGCTCCAACTGCGCGATCGTCCTGTGTGGAAGACCATTCCCGGCGGCGCCAAACGCTACGTGGATGCGTTGCTCAAGCCCCTGCAGGACCGCATCCGGCTGAGCGTTCCCGTTCAGAAGGTAACCCCGACCGAGGAGCACGTTTCCGTACAGCCTGGGCACGGTCCGGCGGAAACGTTCGACCATGTGGTTCTCGCCACCCACGCGGACCAGACACTGAGGCTGCTTGCCAATCCGACCGCGGCCGAACGGGAGATTCTGGGAGCGTTTCCTTATCAGCAAAATGAGTGCGTGCTGCACACGGACGCTTCGCTGTTGCCCAGACGCCGGCGAGCCTGGGCAAGTTGGAATTACGGGATTCCTCGGGAAGAGGGACAGCCCGTTACGTTGACGTACGATGTCAATCGGTTGCAGGGCCTGGGTACGCCCGGCCCGGTGTGCGTGACCCTCAACAACGCGCAGAAGATCGGCAGGCAGCATATGCTGCAACAGATACAGTACGAGCACCCGGTGTTCACGCCGGGGGCCGTGGCGGCGCAGCGCCGGCACGACGAAATCAACGGGGCGCGCCGGGTCTATTTCTGCGGGGCCTATTGGGGCTACGGATTCCATGAAGACGGAGTGAATAGCGCCCTGGCGGTCTGCCGGCATTTCGGGATCGGCCTGGAGCACTTGGCCGAGGGTCCGGCTGAAAGCAGTCAAACGACCAAGACGAGCCGCACCGGGTGAGGACCCAACTCGATGAAAAGCTGCATTTACGAAGGTCGAGTCGGCCACGCCCGCTACGGTGCGATCGAGCATCGGTTCCAGTATTCGTTCTTCATGATGTACCTGGATCTGGACGAGGTGCCGTCGCTGCTCAGACGCCACTGGGCGCTGTCCGATTCCAAAGTGGCTCCGGCCAGTTTTCGCCGCGAGGACCACTTGGGAAACTCACGGTTGCCTCTGGCAGATGCCGTACGGAGCCTGGTGGAAGAGGAGACGGGCCGGAGGCCCGAGGGGCCGATTCGTCTGCTCACGCAACTACGGTACTGGGGGTACTATTTCAGTCCGCTCAACCTGTTCTACTGCTTCGATCGAGCCGGGGACGGCGTGGGAGCGATCGTTGCCGAAGTGAACAACACCCCGTGGGGCGAGCGCCACTCGTATGTCCTGTGGGATGGAAATCGGCAGGATGCCGATCGCTTGCGTTTCCGGCATCCGAAGACGTTCCACGTGTCGCCGTTCATGGGCATGGAGGCGGAGTACTGCTGGGAGCTCAACACGCCGGGGGACCGGCTTTCGGTATCGATCGAAAGTCGCCGCGGCGAGGAAACGGCGTTTCGCGCCGGGATGTCGCTGCGGCGGCGGGAAATCACCGGCCGGCAGCTTGCGGCCACGTTGCTGAGCTATCCGATGATGACCGCGAAGATCGTCGCAGCCATCTACTTCGAAGCCCTTCGTTTATGGTGGAAGAAATGTCCGTACTTTCCGCACCCCAAGAATCCGAAAGACTCCAATCACGTCCTGAAGCAAGCGGTCTGAAGAACCGGTCGAGGACGAACCATCGTCGCACCGTCTCGCAGAGGTTCCTGCGCAGCCTCGTGATCGGCGCTTTGCGAAAGCTGGAGCGAGGGACTCTGGAGATGGTCGACGAAGACCGTGTCGAGCGGTTCGGAGACGCAGTACAAGGCGAGTTGTCGGCGCGGATTTGGGTGAACGACCCGCGATTTTATGCGAGCATCGCCCTGGGCGGCAGCCTGGGAGCGGCTGAGGCTTACCTTGCGGGCTATTGGGATACCGACGATTTGACAACGCTGCTGCGACTTGTCAGTCGCAATTCACAGGTGGCAGGCGGCTTGAACCGAGGGCTGGCCCGGCTAGGTTCCCCGGTGCGGATGGCCGTCAACCGGCTCCATCGCAACACGCGGGCTGGGAGCCGCCGGAACATCGCCGCACACTACGACCTGGGAAACGAGTTCTTTGAACAGTCCCTCGACGACACGATGGCTTACTCATGCGGGATCTTCGAGACTCCCGAGAGCACACTCCGCGAAGCTTCCGTAGCCAAGTTCGAACGTATTTGTCGGGCTTTGCGTCTCGGTCCGCAAGACCATCTGCTGGAAATCGGCGCGGGATGGGGTGGGTTTGCGATCCATGCCGCCAGGCGATACGGCTGCCGGGTGACCACCACAACCATTTCACGCCAACAGTACGAGTATGCGGCCGCCCGAATTCGAGAGCAGGGCCTCCAAGATCGGATTGGTTTGCTCCTGGAGGACTATCGCGACCTGACGGGCAGGTACGACAAGCTGGTCTCGATCGAGATGATCGAGGCCGTCGGGCATGAGTACCTGCCGACCTATTTCGGCAAGTGCTCCGAGTTGCTGGCTTCCGACGGGATGATGGCCTTGCAGGCGATCACGATTCCGGACCAGCGATACGAGGCGTACCGCAGGTCGACCGATTTCATCCAGAAGCACATCTTTCCGGGGGGATGCCTGCCGTCGCTCGGGGCGATCTCGACGGCCGTCCGGGACCGAACGGACATGCGAATATCGCACCTGCAGGACCTGTCGACACACTACGCCCGGACGCTTTCCGAGTGGCGGATCCGTTTCCTGGATCGAATGGAACGAATCCGATCGCTGGGCGCCGACGAATGGTTCTTGCGGAGTTGGCAGTACTACTTGTGCTACTGCGAAGCTGGGTTTGCCGAAAGGCAGATCGGCGTTTCGCAGATCCTGCTCTGCAAGCCCCACTGCCGAACGGAGCCGTCGCTTTCCACTTTTTGACCAGTGACGAAATGATCGATCCCGTCCTGCAAATCCTGATCGGGCTCGTGTTCGCCGCAGGGCTGATGAGCCTGCTATGGTTCGTGCAGCGACGCACGAAGAACGCGGGGATTGTCGACGTGGCCTGGGCCGGTTCGATCGGTGTGATGGGAACGTTCTTTGCCGTCACCTCGGGTGGCCATGCAGGACGGCGGTTGCTGGCGGGCGCGTTGATCGGGCTCTGGTCGATCCGGCTGACGGTTTACTTGTATCGGCGTGTCGTAGGGCATCAAGAAGAGGGGCGATACGCCACGCTTCGCGCGAATTGGGGAGACGCGGCCGATGCGCGGTTCTTTCGGTTCTATCAGATGCAGGCTCTGGCCGCGCTGGCGTTCGCCTTGCCCATTCTGGTCGCGGCCTGGAATTCGAATCCTCTGGGACGGGTCGAAGGGATCGCGAGCGCGGCATTGTGGCTGGCCGGTTTGACCGGGCTGGTGTTGGCCGACGGGCAACTCGCTCGTTTCAAATCGGATCCGGCCAATCGAGGCAAGACTTGCCGCGAAGGACTCTGGCGCTATTCGAGACATCCGAACTACTTTTTCGAGTGGATCCACTGGTGGGCCTACGTGCCGTTGGCAGTAGGGACGAGCTACTGGTGGGTCGCCTTGGCAGTTCCGTTGGTTTTGCTGTACTTCATACTCTGTGTTACGGGGATTCCGCCCACGGAGGCGCAGGCGCTGGCCAGCCGCGGCGACGACTTTCGCCGCTATCAGAAGACGACGAGTGCGCTGGTTCCGTGGTTTCCGAGAAAGGAAGGTCGATGATGGTTGCTCTAGCCATGGCCGAGTTGTTCCGGTATCGGGGCGGCGAGGAGTGGTTCGTCGGGCACTATCGGTTTGGGAAGTATGAAGGGTGGATGAAGTAGGAAGCTACCGAGACGCGAAAGCTGTCACCGCAGTACACGCCCGCCGTTGACGTCGATGGTGGCGCCGGTCATGAATCCGGCGACGGGGCTGGCGACGAAGACGATGACGCGGGCGATTTCGTCGGGCTCGGCAAAGCGGCCGGTGAGGAGTTGGGTCTTGGCGTAGTCGGGCGGCAGGGCGGTCGCCGACTGGCGGCCCATTTCGGTGAGCGTCATGCCGGGCGCGACGCAGTTGACGCGGACTCGCGGGGCCAGGGCTCGCGCGGCACTCTTGGTGAGGTTGATGAGGCCCGCCTTGGCGGCCGCGTAGTGGGCGTGATGGGGAACGCCCGTATGGCCGGCCACGCTGGCGACGGTGACCACCGACGAGCCTTCCGAAAGCATGTCCGTGGCAGCCTGGAGTACGTAGAAGGGGCCGTTGAGGTTGACGTCGACGATGCGGGCCCATTCCTGGGGCGAGGTTTTCTGGAAAGGCGTGACCGTGCTTTCTCCGGAGCAGAGGATGAGCAGGTCGATGCGATCGATTCTCTCTCGGAGAGTGTGGAAGGCTGTGGCTACGGAGCCGGGATCAGCCACGTCCATCGGGAGGCACCATGCCCGGCGACCGGCCTGGCGAACGGTTTCGGCCGTCCGTTCCGCCCCGTCGGTGTCGGCATGGCAGCCGACGACGACGTCGGCCCCCTCTTCGGCCAGGATCCTCGCCGTCGCGGCCCCGATCCCGCGGGAGGCGCCGGTGACCAGGGCGGTTTTGTCTTTCAGGTGCAGGTCCATGAGGCCGTTCTTTTCCTGAATACAACTTGAGCAGTGGAGTGAGCACAGCCTCGCCTACGGCAGCGGGTTAAACGATTTGTCTGCGTCTAGGGCGTTGTGCCCTACTGTGTCCATGAGTTCTGGATAGCCGGGGCCGCCGGCGGCGAGGTAGCCGTTGCTGCTGCCGTCGGCGTTGGGGCTGACCCAGAAGGAATAGAGGGCCCCGCCGGTCAAGTGGAAGCGGAAGCGGACGGGCTTGCCGGCCAGGTTGGCGAGGCTCGGCGCATCGCGCCAGGCGACCTGGGCGAGCGTGCTGTCAGTTGAGACCGGGCGGCAACGATCGGTAGTGAAGGGTTCGATGGGGCGGTTCTGCTCGTCGAGGACTTCGACAACCAGCTTGCCTTCGGGGCAGTCGGCGTTGACGAACAGGTATTCACCCGAAAAGGAGACGGGGCGAGTGGTGAGCGTGCCGCCGCCGGGGCCGGCCTCCATGGAGACAAAGCCGTCGCGGCGCAAGAAAGCGATGCCCGTGCTGCCGCGGTCGTACATGCCGTTCTTCTTCCAGTGCGGGTCGAGCCGTGTCGAGTCGCCCTGGAAACCGATGTAGTAGAACCAGAGCTTGTCGCCCCGCACGGTGCACAGCCCGCCCACCGACTGCACGTAGCCCCGATCCCAAACGTCCTTGCGCGAGGCGGGGATGAACGGTTCTCGATCGGGGCGATGCCAGTGGAAACCGTCGCGGCTGTAGGCCAGGTTCAACTCGGTGATCTTGGGGAGCCCCGTCTTCATGCACTCGTCATTCGGCGGGCCGAGGTGCATCTGGTAGATCCCCAGCATGATGCTTTCGTAGGCCACGGCATCAAGATTGTAGAGTTGGGCAGGCACACCGATCGCCGGGTCGGGCGGATCAAGCCGATCGGCGGCGGCCCAGAAGACGGGCGTCTGGTCGTCGGCATATTGGGTGAAGTCGTGCCACTCGGCCCCCTTGAGGAAGTCGTCGGCCTCCCAGTAGTGGCGGCTGCGGCCCCGAACGCCGGAGCGAAGGCTATAGACCCACTTCTTGCGGAAGGGATTGTAGAACATGGTGCTGCGGTCGCCCGTGATTCCGCTGTCGATCGGTTTGCTCCAGTGGACGCCGTCGGCCGAGACCATGCACTTGCCCGGCAGATTGCCTCCCGGCGGACGCATGTAGATCTTCCAACGCTGCTCGGGATTGCCGCCTTTGTAGTCGGGGAAGACGGTCCACGAGTCGGGCGTGAGGGACGGATCGAGGATGCGGTTCGTGCCGGGCTCGTTGTCCAACTCGGGGCGATCCCAATGGAGACCGTCGGGGCTGGTGGCGTAGCAGATGGTATGAATCCAACCGGCCTCGTACCACATGCGAAACCGCTGGAGCTGCGGATCCCACCACACGCCGCCGCTTTTCGGGCAGGCGATCGCGTTTTCCTCGCCGTGGAGTTCCAACCCTGTTTCCGGCTTGAGGACCGGGTTGCCCTCATACTTCTGGGCCTTGTGGAACTTGCGCTCCATGTCGGTCGAGTCGATCAGGAAGTCGTCGACGAAGAGTTGGCGTCCCATGTCGATGGAGATTACCGCGGGCGGATGATTGAGGTAGGGGACCTCCATCGGTTCGTTGTCGTCCGGGTCGAGGTGCCGCGGAGGCCAGACCTTGGGCAAGCGGATGCCGTTGTAGAGCAGTTCGCCGTCGTTTTCCGGCCATGGATTCGGTGGATCGAGCGGCACAGGGCGCCAGCGGGTCATCTTCGTCGGACCGACCAGAACCGCCCACTTGGCCAGGCGGTACTCTTCGCCCTCTTCGAGCTGCTTCTGATAGACTCGGACGAGGTCGTATTCGGCGTCGCCGAAGAGTTGGTAGAGCTTGCCCGTGTCGATTCGGGTGAAACCGGCCGCCTCAAGTTCCTTGTAGACGGTAGCCGCCCGGGGATGCTTTGGGTCGGGAGTGAGGATGGTCACCAGACCCGGCTTCGTGCAGCGGAAGCCGGTCCGATCGATGGAATTGCGGACCAGCGGTTGACCGAGCAGGAAGTCGGGGGCCTCCTTGAGGGTGTAGACGCGATTTGTGTAGAGCTTGACACCGATCTGGAAGACGTCCTTCTCGAATTGTTCGAAGAGTTCGATCTCGGCGGACGGACCTTCGAATGGCGTCGAGCGGGTTTCGACGCCAACGGCGTGGATCGCCGGCATCATGGTGAGTGCGAGGTAGACCAGCGAACGAGTGATGGTAGATGTCATCAAAGAGGTTCTCCTCAAGTAACAACGGCGTTTCATCACCTACGCCGAAGGCGTTGTATTCCAAAGCCCGGCGTCGCGCAGCGCACGCTGGGTATGTGAAGCGAGATGTCTCATGTACCCCGAAGGGGTTCAACAGGCTCGGTTATCGGTCCTAATCCTGTGGTTTCCAAATGAACGATCATGCGCCAGCACGTTTTGTTGTACCCCGTTGGGGTACGGATACTTGCCGTCGGTCGTTCCCCAGCGTGCGCTTCGCGACGCCGGGCTGTGGAATGTAACGCCTTCGGCGTAGACGCTGATTCAGTCGCCCGTCTTCTGCACCATCGGAATCGCTGCCCCATAATAAACCGCCCGGTGGCGATTGTCGTCGAAGGCGAAGTGGAGGAAGCGTCCGTCGGGGCTGACGAAGCCGTCGGGGTAGTTGAGCCGGCCGCCCTTATCGACCGATTCGGCGACGAGCACACGGCGATAGGGCCAGGTCTTGAGCCCATCGAAACTGATCCAGAGTGCGAGCGGACTACGGTGTTTGGGATTCGGATTGTGAAGGAGGGCGACGCGATCGCCGCCCAGTCCGTACAAGGTCGCCTTCGAGCCCGGGTTAGGGATGTCGGTCTTTCGGGCGAACTCGGGCCACGTCCGGCCGCCGTCCTTCGACTCGGCGTAATAGAGCACACCGCCTAGACCGTCGGCGCGGATGATCATGGCGATCGTGCCGTCGGCCAGTTCGACGATATTCGCTTCGGCCCAGCAGTGGTGGTTCTCGTCTTCGGTCAGACGGATGTTGCCGAAGATTTCCCAGGTCTTGCCGCCGTCGGAACTAGCGATCACGCCGTTTCGCGGATCGCGGGGCGTGTGGATGAATCGGCCGAGGCTGATCTTATGGGCTTCCGCGTCGCAGTGGGCGTACCACTGGTACGGCATGAGAATCCGCCCGTCGCGGGTCTCGATATGATTGCGAATGAACGAGCGATCGGCCAGTTTGCCGGGGGCCGGTTCCAGGGGCGACCAGGTGCGGCAGCCGTCGGTGCTGTGGGCGAAGTAGGTCTTCCAGTCGCCGAAGCCGCCGTTGTGGACCGAGACGACGAGCGTGCAACGGTCGGGAAGAACCATCAGCTCACAAGGGCAGAGTGCCTTGTTGGGATCTTTCGACTTGACGCCGAAATCGATCGGCTCCATTGCCGACCAGGTCCTGCCCTGATCGGTGCTGCGCCCGAGAAAAACGCGATTGGCGGGCATGGGTTCCGTGTCGCCGTCGCCCAGCATGACCAGGACCCAACTGCCGTCGGCCAGTTGGCGGAGCGTCGTATCGCAGACCAGCTTGTTGGGCGATTTGCCGTCGAAGACCACGCAGGTTCGATCCTGGCCGGCGTCGAGTTCCTCCATCTTGAAGCGGGTCGAGACGACGGAGTGTTTCCGCCGGTCGTTCCAGTACTTGAGATAGGTTGTGGCAACAAGCGTGCCGTCGGGCAGTAACTCCAATCCCGGATAGCCGCAGTCCGTGCCGGCATAGTTGTGAAGCAGCTTCAGGCGATATTGGCCTTCACGCTGATTGACGATGTCGTCGTAGGTTCCGACCCAGCCAACGAAGTGCCCCCGGGTGGGGCTCTCGGGGGCCATGTCGCGGAAGACGATCACGAGCCGCCCGTCGGGTGCGTACTTCGCCTGGTGACGGTCGCCCGTCAGCGAGTCCTGCACGCTTTTTGGCTGCGACCAGGTCTTGCCCTCATCGTCGGAAACCATGAACAGCGAGTTGATCGTCCGCATGTTCTCTCGCATCAGGCAGAGGAGTTGCTTGCCGTCGGGAGACCGGATGAAGCACGGTTCGCAGGGCTTGAATTCCGGCATGTCGCAGATGATCTGCACGGGACCCCAGGTCAGCCCGCCGTCGGTCGAGATGCTCTGGACGACGTTGTTCGATCGCTTGTCCGGGTCGTTCGCACGCCGCGCGTTGGTGGCTGCCAGGAGCTTCTTGCCGCCCTCGACGGGAGTGATCGTGCACCAGGGCATGACCGACTTTTCCATCTTGAGGCCTTCGATCGAGCGCATGTCGGTCCAGGTCTTGCCGTCGTCTTCCGAATAGGCAGAAACCAGCCCCTCGCCCAGTTGTGCAAAGACGAACAGCCGGGCCTTCCCTTCGGGATCGACCAGACGATAGATGGCCGGGCAGTTCTTGACCTTGCGCCAGCTTTCGGGAACCGGCAGCAACTGGCTCCAGGTCTTGCCGCCGTCGTCGCTTCGCTTCATGGGTCCGCACTCACCGCCGTGGTTGTAGGTCCAGACGGCGAACATGGTCTTGCCGTCGGGGAGGAGCACGGTGGTCGGATGGCCCTGGTAAACGGTTTCCGTGCCGGTGGCGACCACCACCTGGCGATCGGCGTCCTGCGACAGGTCGATGAGCGGGATGCTGAAGGAGGGGGAGATGGCTGGGGCTTCGGCTGCCGCAGTAGGGAATACGCTGGCAGCTAACAAGCCGACGGTGAGTGTGGCCAGGCAGATGGATTTCATGGTTCGCGTTCTCGGCACGAATTGGTCAGGCTTGAGGCAACGGGTGGGCAAGCTATGAGCGTAACCAATCCGACGGCGTGAATCAATTTTCGTATTGCTTCAGCCGTCTGAAGCGTCTCGCATTCTGCAATGGTCCGCCAGGTAGTGTTGCAGTCAACTTTGCGCGGCGAATGACGTTTTCCGACACCCTTGGCTCAGAAGAGGGGTTTCTTGTCGGGGTGGTCAGTGTGGGGAACCACGAAACACGCAAAGGACACGAAAGGGGTGTGTGATGGAAGCCTGAAGCTTTCGGCAAAGGATAGACGACAGGGAAATTGTCGAGGATCGAACAAGGCTGGGGGTATTGTGTTGCATGTACATTAGTATACCTATTTGGCGGAAAAAGTCAATACAAGAATTGAACAGGTGCGCGGATTTCTGGAGCGTAGGGTGGGCCAAAACGGCCCAGCGCCAAGCGGCTTTCACCGAGCGGCAATTGTCCAAGGTCATTTCCGTATGAATTGCCGGTCCGCGAGGGACGGCCCACCGTGGGGCGGCTCCCATTTCATGCCGCTTGCATCGAATCAAACCGTGTCCCGTCGCGAGTCACCGACCCGTTCCAGCAGGATGCGGCCGTTTTCAAATGGAACGCGTAACATGGTGGGCCGCGTTGGCGTTTTCGTTGCGCATTGCGGTACAGCATTGGCACGAATGGCGGTAGCGCGAACGAATACCGTCGTGGTTCACTTGGCCCACCCTACGGGCTGGGGCTGTGACTTGCCTGCCCGGGGTCGACGCGGAGAGGCACTTCTCGGCTTTGCTGCCGCCCACCGGCATCCGTGACGGTGACCCGACACATGGCATTCGGCGTCGGGGCTGGGCAGAGACACTCCACTGCGTAATGTCCCCTCTGACCGGCCTTCAAGCTCTGATTCCGCCAAGTAACAACGCTCCCTTCACGCTGGAACCCGGAAGTCGCCGTCCGAGGTAAGAGGGCCTTGTCCAACTGGATGGAGATCGTCAGACCGGTCAGCGATTGTTTTGCCGGACTGGTCACGTCCAGCAGGAGAAACACGCTTTCGCCTGCGGTGGCAACATCGGTTGGCGTAGGCGACTCGGACGTGGAAGAGAAACGCGCGTTGATCTCAAATGGAGGTGATGCAGGTACAGCCGGTACTGGCAAGTTGGTTCTTGCCGCGTCTCCTGGTCCACCCACATCAACAGCGCCCCACTTCAGATTCGGATCAAGCAGTTCGTTCACGCGACGCTGGATGATCTCGTCCTTTCTCCGCTCGCGTTCGCCGATCTGCTTCTCGACCGCATCGAGCCGTCGGCGGAAGGCTTCCAACTCGGCCCGCTGAAGGCTCTGGCGTACTTCGAAGGCCTTTTGGACAATCGCTTGAATTTGTCCTTCCAGTTGCCCGGTTTCCTTCGGTGACCTCTCCTTCTTGTTGTCTCGGTAGTCGGCAGCGATTTGCGCAGACGTGCTTTCCAAGCTATCGTAGGCTTCGCGGGCTGTCGTTACGTTGAGATTCGCGATGGTCAGCGGATCCAGCCCCGCCGGATTTGCGGGATCGGGGTCTCCGTTCCGGGAGGTCCAACGGCCGGTCGAATTGGCAAACGTGTAGATGTTGTCTTCCAGATTGACGACAATCGCATCGTCGGAGACATCGCTCCGGGCCCGCTTCGCGCCGTGCGGCAGAGTTGCTTTGTCCCACTTTCCCAATTGCGAGCTGTAGCCGTAGACGGAATCGCCTGCCCGCAGGAAGGCGAGGTCTTCGCTCATGGTCACAGCAAGACCTTCTCCCGCAGGCGGATCGATCATCTGTTTGGTCCACTTCCCCAGGGCCTTGCTGTATCCCCACACGGCATCCCCTGCCTCGGACCAGGACAGGATGATGTTGCCCCGTTCCGAATACCGTGACCCCTGTACGCCAGGCAGCGGTTTGTACCCCGTAGCACTCGGTACGGGTATGGGCGGCTGGACGTACGCGTTCGCGTACGCGGGCACCGGTGCGTACGCGGACGGCAGTGAGGGAACTGTACCGACGTTCGATAGCCGCTTCCACTTCTGCTCCACCATCCAGTCGAAAGTTGCATCCGGGTGAGTCGATTGAAAGTGGTGAAGTTCGGTGGCGACGAACTCATTGTCCGGAGAGTCGATTTCAGTTCCGCTGACGAACCAGCCGTCGTCGACGCGAGAGAGCAGCAGGAGAATTCGGCCGGTCCAGTCGGGGGGTGAATTTGCTTGCGGGAACCGGGCAAGGAATTGCTCGGTCGTGACGTGCGCAAGGAAGAGGGCAGCCGCCTCACCGGCCTGCTGCGACACGAGGACGGTCTCCAAGACTGGCGGCTTCCCGACAAGCAGCTTGCCGAGGCCCTCGATCTCGTGTCGCCACGCGTTTCGCGCTCCCGGTTTGACCAGGGCGAGGGCGTCGTCGACTCGACCTTCCCTCGCCGCCGCAACATAGGCTTCCGCGGCCGTGCGGGGGCTGGAGGTTACTGGCTTCGGCGCCGGTTCGGGCGGCGATGAGTCGATTTGCGAAACCACCGTGTCCGAGTAGCGCTCCCGGAAAGCCGCGAGTTCCTCCTCGGTGCTTTCCTTCCGCTCGATGTCGACGTCGTCGACAACCCAACTGTCGCCGATGCGGACGAGCGTGAACAACAGCCTGCCGGTGCTCTGCCGGTCTGGTTGCCGTTCAGCAAAAGCAATCTCCTCAGTCAGGACCAACGCCGCACGCCCTCGTTCCGAGCTGCAGACGGTTGCCATGGCGGGCAGCTTCTTGCCAAGGAGCTTGTGAAAATCCTCAATGGATTCGCGACGCGCCGTGCTCGAGTCCGGCTTTGCCAGGCCGGCGGCATCCTCGATTCGACCGTCCAGGGCCGCTTTCACGTAGGCCTCGGTCGCAGCCACCGGATCTGAGAACACTTCCCGCGGCAAGTTCTCCTGGCCGAGGCAGTGCGTTGGCCGCAGCAAGGCGATCAAGAGCAATCCAATCCAGGCGTATCGTTTCATAACGTTCTCCCCTTCTCGTAAGACGAGGCCGCGGCCTCCTCTATTTCTCGTCCACCGCCGCACCGCCCCAGTCGCAGGCGGCGCGCTCCTCAAACGCATTCAACTCCCGATCCATGTTCTGGATACTCGCGGATGCTTCATCGTGCCAATCGGCCAACGGGCCAGAATCCTCCGGTGGGGCCTCCGCGCGATGCCACACAGGCGGTTCAGGATCCCAGCGAATATTCGACAACTCTCCCAGTTCAAACTCCACGCCCGTCTCCGCCAGACGATCGATACGCTCTTGCGTAAGTGTGAAATTGGCTCCGTTGTCACCGTTGCGTCGGGGAACAAATACTCCCGCGGTCCAACACTTCTTTCCCTGGTCCATCGTCTCCGCGAAGGAATCCAAGCGGCATTGCGTGCCAAGGACCCCAACGAAATTGTCCACTTGCGTTCCGTCTTCGAGCTTGCCGGAAAGCCCCATGGCATGGACGCTGACATCACAGCCCAGGTTCTTCTGCATGATCTCGCGAGAATACGTTGCGGCACTTAGGGGCAAGCGAACGTGGATGCCCGGTTCGTGGATAATCGTTTGCGTCGGGACTCGCCGCACCCATAGCAAGTCTCCCAGGCGCGGCGTCTTGGCTTCACCATCTTTCGCCGTCGTCCAGCCGCCACGAATCTCAGCGTCGACAAGCCGAATCGACATCCTCCCTCCGGGCTTGTCATCTTCGCTCCATGTGCCGTTGAAACGCTGTTCGAACCGCGACCACTTCAATCGCAGCGTGCCTGACCGCTGTTTGTCCTCGTAGCTTCCTTCATACCGGCCGCGTCCTTCGTCTTTGAGAACGACCTCGCCCCAATCGTCTCCGGTCCATATCCCGGCAATGTCGGGCGGGTCCGAGGCCTGCCACAGGAACTGCCCCAGCAACAGGAAGGCAAACGTGGCGGGAATTGCCAGCCATCGCGTCAGGCGACCGCCGCCGCGCGACGGGCAGGCCACGGAGGCGGGCAACGGGACGGCCGTCGGCTGCTGCACGTGGGCAAGACATTGCTCCAGCAGTTCGGCCACCTCACCGGCGGATGCGAAACGTCCTTCGGGCTGTTTTGCCATGAGTCGCCCGATGATGGCGCACAACCACTGGGGAATCTCCGGATTGATCTCCTGGATGGGTCGGGGCTCCTCGTCGGTGATGCGTCGAAGCACGCCGTAGCTGGTTTCGGCGCGGAACGGCGCCCTGCCGGTACACGCGGCGTACAGCGTGCTGCCCAGGCTGAACAGATCGCTCCGCCGGTCGACCGCTTCGCCCCGGGCCTGTTCGGGCGACATGTACTGCGGCGTTCCGGCGATGACGCCCGATCGGGTCAGGCTGGCGTCGGCGGCGGCACGAGCCAGGCCGAAGTCGGTGATCAGCACCCGTTCCACACCTTCCGACAACAGGATGTTGGCCGGTTTGATGTCGCGATGGACGAGCCCCTGGGCATGGGCGGCCGCCAGTCCGGCTGCCGTTTGCATCCCCACACGCAGCACCTCGGCCGTCGAGAGCGGCCCCGAATCGTCGAGCCGCCGCTGCAGGGAAGTTCCCCGCACATAGGGCGTGACCAGGTAGGGCAAGTTGCCGGCTTCGGCCACGCCGTAGATCTCGATCACGTTGTCGTGAACCACGGCCGCGGCGGCCCGCGCCTCGCGAGAGAATCGCGCCCGTGCCGCGCCGCTGCCGGCCAGGACCGGATTGAGGGTCTTGACGGCCACGCAGCGGTCGAGCGAGGGGTCGAACGCTTTCAGCACGATCCCCATCCCCCCCGAGCCGACAACGCCCATGATTTCGTAACTGCCGAGGCGGCCCAGCATCTGCGGATCGTCGGTGGGGGCAAGATGATCGAGGACCTGCTGCACCATCAGGCTTCGTGCCGGGGAATCTGCAGGAAGCGTCTGCTCAGACAACGGTTCCATCTCGTATGGGGAGTCCGCCAGATACTCTTCCGCCAGGTCCCACCAACTCTTGTCGACCACCTCCGACTCCAGCCTCTCGGAGCATGCCGCACACCCGTCGAGATGCTGGGTGAACTCGCTCAGTTCTGCGTCGGACATTTCATGCCGCAGAAAGCGAGCGATTCGTTCGGCGTCGCAATTCTTCGAACCGGCGTCCATGTCTGCATATCCTTGGGGACAACCCAGAAGCAAGTTACCGTTTTCGGCCCAACCCGATTCGCAATGGACCATCCGCTCCAGGAATGATGGAATACTGGAATGATGGAATGTCCCAGGAAACGAGCATCACCGGAAGGTCTGGTTGACCTCACCCCATTATTCCATTCTTCCGTCATTACGATTCATACTCGGCGACTTTGTCGCGCAGACGTTGGATCACCCGGCTCCTCGCGATATAAACCGCACCGACCGACTTGCCCAGTTCGTCCGCCACCTCAGGGATAGGCCTGCCTTCCACGGCCGAAAGCCAGAAGGCGAGCCACGTGCTCTCCTCGAACTCATCCCGCACCCCTCTAGCCGCCCAGCGAAAGACTTCGCGTTGATACTCCCGCTCCAACTCCAGCTCGGCCACGTTCGCCCTGCCGTCGGCGTTTTCCTGCATACGCAGTTGAGCTGTTGTTCCGCCCTCGCCGACCACCGGATTGGCCGCCCGCAATTGATCGATCACCGCATTCCTGGCGATGGTGTGCAGCCAAGTGCGAAACCGGGCTCGCTTGGGACCGGCCTGCCACTGCTCGATCGCTCTCGACACCGAGAGCAACACCCGTTGGGTCAGATCCTGCGCGTCGGCGTCCTGCAACCCCTTCCGCCTGCCGATCCGATACACCAGCGGCCGGTAGATCGCCGTGAACTGGTGCCACGCTTCGCAATCCGCCGTGTCGGCCAGGCGTACCAGCAAGCTGTCGCGGGTCTCAGGAATCGGGTCCAACGGTGTTCCTCCTATCCCTTTGAACGGAGCAATCGAGCGGACCTTTCAGCACATGGGAAGTATTATCTCAGACTCGCCGGTCGGCTCGCCCAGTTGCCTGAATTCCCCTGGATGATGCCAGGACGGAGTGATTGGGTGGGCATAGTATTTCGTGTCTGCATAATAGCTTAGCAGATTCAGCGAGCAACGAGATGCCAGCAGCGAACGGCAGAACAGTCCTCGTTTGTAGTCACCAAACGTGGCTCACACTGCGGCGAGCCCAATGGCGGCCATCTCCTGGAATCGCGCAGGTTGCGCTCGGGCGGGGGATGGTCGGGAACAGCGACCTATGGGGTCGGGGCAGCGATTCGGCCGTCGGCAAGTTCGACGGAGCGATTTCCCAGGTCGAGCAACTGGTCGCTGTGGGTGACGAGGACGATGGTGCGTCCTTGCCGGTTCTCTTCGATGAGGAAGTCTGCGAATGCCTGCGTGTTGCCCCGGTCGAGGTTTCCGGTCGGCTCATCGGCCAGGATGAGTTGAGGTTCGGCGGCAATCGCCCTGGCGGCCGCAATTCGCTGTTGTTCAATTCCAGGCGTTCCAGTCGGTCAACCAAGTCGGCGCCGCCCAAGGGCCGGCCCGTGCGGCTGTGGTCGCGCAGATCGCGCAACTCTTCTTCGCGGATAGGCCCAGATTTCTACCCCGTGCTCCCCGCACCACTCGGCCATCAGATCCAGGTAGGCCACATAATCATCGCCGCAGAAAAACGTCTGCTGTCGGCGGTTTCCACGTTGCGTGACGTGGTGCGGCAGGCCTGGGACCACCAGTCTTGCTAATCTAGCCATGCGGCGAGCTCATGGCATCTTGCCCATTGTGTCAATATGCGTATTGTGTCCCCGAATTACGCAGCTTCATTTGACTAGTAAGCATGCGGAATTGCTATAGGGGAGCGTCTCGTGGGGAAAGCAAATCTGGGCTGCCGATGAAGATCCTGGCTTCCTGTTGAGTGGCGTCGGCCAGGAGCAACACCCTGCGATCCGGCCCCACCATGTCCTTCGAGTCGATGAGGCGGACTAACGGCTGCCAGCGGGCGGCGGAGGGCACCGCCTCGCAAAGCCGGTTCGGCGCGTCGAGAAAGAACTGTTCGTTCATGTGGTTGCGTCGCTGTCCGGGAAAAATCGCCATGTAGAGGACGTTCATCTCCACCAGTTCGTTGAGAAAGTGTGTTCCCAGCGAAACGTCCGGGATGAGGTTTTCCCGCATGGTCACGATCTCACACAGAATCGACGCGCGACTGATCTCGGCAAAGTGCACCGGGATTCCGAGGTCGGGGCTGGCGGTGCCCCAGCGGCCCGGCCCCAACAGCATGATCGTCCCGCTCTCGTCTCCCAGCGTCTGGTTGACGCGTCCCAGCAGGCGGGCGACTTCGTACCGTTCCGACAAGGCGAGCTGTCCGTAGAGCGCCGGAGCAACGTAGAGGATGCGATCCACTGCCGTCAGCCGGCTGGGGCCGATGATCGCCCCCCGAGCCTCAACGATCCGGTCCGCCTCGTCGATTTCGAGCTCGGGGAGGACCGTCCCGTGGCCCCCTTGAACCGGGAGAGGTCGACACTGCAACAGATGAACCCGATATCCGTCTCTGCCCAGAAAATTCGCCGTGAACTCGATGTCCACCGGAACCCCGTAGGCCTGCTCCAGCGCGTTCAGGAGCTGTCGCATGTCCTCCACAAAAGGCGTGTTCGACAGAAGCCCGTCGAACGTCAGCACATAGTGGGCATCTTCCTGCCCCGGCATCGCCGCGCGGTTCCGCGACGTGAACATGCTGAGCGGGAGTCCGGGGGCCTCCGGCATCAGGTCCAGAAAGTGGCCCGACTTGAAGCGGTTTGCGGCCAGGTCCAGATAGTCGACTCGGCGCTGGGAGTACTCGCACACCTCGTCGAAGGTGCTCTCCGGGCGGCGCGAGGGAGCATTCAGCGCGACCAGCCGCGTGTAGTCGTCGTCGGACCGCTCCACGGCGCGGGTGCCCAGCCCAAAGACGAGCCGCAGCACGCCCGCCCGGGGGTCGATATCGGCGTGCCACACGTAGGGGTTGAAGGAAAAGCCGACCCCGGCGATCTGCGGCAGGAACTTGTCGCCGTACCGTCCGCCCGAAACACGCATCACGAGCAGCGCCATCTGCTCGTCGCGGTCGAGAAGCCCTCGCGACATGCGATACCGCAACGCCTTCTCGCTCATGGTGCTGGCATAAACTTGGCGCACGGTGTCGAGCAGGGCCTCGAAGCGTTCCTCCCGCGTTCCCTGATTGACGCAGAAGACGCTGTCGTACTTGTCGGCGAAGGTGTTGCCGTAGGCGTCCTCCAGCAGAGAGCTCGATCGCACGATGAAGGGCGACTCGCCGAAGTAGTCGAGCATTGCCAGAAACTGGCGCATCGTGTAATCGGGAAACCCCCCCTGAAGAATCTGCTCGCGAGCTTCCTTCAGATCCGCCAGGTCCATGTCCGGCGATCGGCGCCGTTGCCGAGTCCACCAGAGACCGTTGCGGATCAGAAACGTGTAAAACACGTCGGAACCGATGTAGAACGAATCGTGAGATTCCAGCAGCTTGTGAAGCCGTGGGTTATCGCGCTTGAGGATCGCGCGGGCCAGCAGCATGCCCAGCGCCTTTCCCCCAATCAGGCCGATACCGATCATGCGGTCGCGGATCTCCAGGATATCGGCCAGGCTGAGGTACTGGTGGACGAGCCGCAACATGGCCTCGTCGCGCGACAAGACCATGCGGCTGAGACGTTCGAAAACGGCCTTCTCCTCCGCCGGAGAACAGCGTCCGGCCCGCGCCTCGTCGTAGGTCCGCTGTGCTTCGTCAAAAATCTGCCGCCAGAAGCCCACCCGGGTGTCGGCGTGCAGGCCGGGCCACCGGCTCGACGCGAGCGCCTCCGAAAGGGGCGCGCTGCCGGTGATCGCCCGGAACGCGTCCCCCTTCCACACGTGAACCGTGTTCATGAGAGACCGCGACCGATTCTGAACCTTGACCGGCCGGACGTGAATCTTCCCGTCGTGCCGAAACACGTCGAGCAGGAACTGCGTCGTGTCCGTGATCGGATTCAAGGCGAACGATGCATGATGGTTCCGCAGGATCGCGAAATACGTCACGGTTTCCAGGTCACACAGCCGGGGACAGGTGAGCAGAAAGAAATTGCCCAGCATCTGATCGGCCAGCCAGAGCGAGGCGAGTTCCGAGAGGCAGTCGAACACGTAAATCGCGTGTCTGCCGACGCTGTCGATGACCTGGTGAACCTGCGTGACGAAGCTCTCAAAACCCAGCCCCGGATCGAGCACATGCACTTCGGCTCCGAGATCGTCGGGAAGCAGTTTCTCGTGAGAGGCGAACCGGAAGTAGATCACCCGGCGGTCCGCCTGGCGAGCGGCCTTCGCATACGGCACGACCAGCCGCTGGTAGTCCTCCACGCACTCGACCTGCCAGACGATGTTGTCGCCGGGCATAACGCCTTGCAGCACCTCGTCCAAACCCGCCAACCCGGTCGTGATGTCTGTGTGCTCCATTGCCGTTTTCCATGCATCCTTCATGCGTATGCCCCTAATTGACCCGATTCTGCGTCCGCCCCGCCAGGAACGCCGCAACGTTGTCGACCACCGCATCGAGCAGCCGCCGGCGGGAACTGGCGGTCGCCCAGGCGATATGGGGAGTCACGAAACAGTTTTCCAGTTGCGTCAACGGATGGTCGGCAGGCGGCGGCTCCTGGCACAGCACGTCGAGTCCCGCCCCGGCAATCCGCTGTTCGCCGAGCGCCCGGGCCAGCGCCTCCTCGTCGACCAGCGGCCCGCGCCCCGTGTTGATCAGGAAGGCAGTGCGTTTCATCTTCTCGAGACGCTCGCGGTTCACCAGCCGGTCGGTCTGGGGCGTCAGGGGACAGTGCAGCGTAATCGCGTCACTCTCGCGGAACAGCGTGTCCAAGTCGACCAGCCGCACGTAGTCGGGCACCGGGACCACCGGCTCGGTCACGGCCAGCACCTTCATCTCGAAGGCGTCGGCCAACTTCGCTACCGCCTGCCCAATCCGCCCGAAACCCACGATACCCATGGTCAGGCCGGCCAGCTCGATCAGAGGGCTATCCCAGTAGCACCAATCCGCTGCCGCGGCCCATTTCCCCTGGTGGATGGCCGCCGAGTGGTCGCCCACACGCTGGGTCAGGTTGAGCAAATGGGCGAAAACCATCTGGGCCACGGAACTGGTGCCGTAGGTAGGCACGTTGGTGACGATGATTCCCTTCTCCGCGGCAGCCTCAATATCGACCACATTGTAACCCGTGGCCATCACGCCCACGTAGCGCAGATTCGGTGCCCTGGCGATTGCCTCTCGTGTGACCAGGCCCTTGTTGGTGAGCACGATCTCGGCATCCTGAATACGATCCGCTACATCTGCCGGAGGCGTGCGGTCATAGATCGTGCAGTCGCCTAAGTCTTGGAGACGCTGCCAGCTCAAGTCGCCCGGATTGAGGGCGTAGTCGTCGAGAATCACGATTTGCGGTCGGGACATATTGAATTTCAGGAGATTTCGGGGCTGTGGTTGATTCCTGTCGTCTGCAAGTCTACCGGCTGGGGCTACAATCGTCGAGGCTGCGGGCACGCAGAGCAAGCAGAAGAACGACGCCTGGTGCATGATGAGCGACGACCAGGGCCGCACCTGGCATCGATCGGCCGACACCATCGTCTTGCCCAAACGAGGCGCCATGGAGGCTTCGATCGCCGAACTGGCCGACGGTGAACTGGTCATGTCGCTACGGACGCAACTCGGCGATCTGGAAACCGACCCGACGGCCGAATTCACCAACCTCGACTGCCTGTTCCTGCAGTCGGGCGGCGCCGTTGTCACGTGCTGTGCCACACGCCCGGCCTGGGAACGCCGAACACCGGCCATGTCCCTCTGTTGTGCCGTCGTCCCTGGCGAGTTTTTCCTCCGGCCGGTGCCCAACGCCAATTCCCGTCCGTAGATGCCGTCCGTCAGATCGGAGAAACCATGATTCCTTGTCACGCTGCCGTCGCCCTCTGCGCCTGCTTGTCGTCGGCGTTCGGCCAGACGATGAGCGAAGTGACCGTGTTCGAAGGCGGCCGGGACGGCTACCACACCTATCGGATACCCGCGATCCTTCGCGCCGCCGACGGGGCCTTGTTGGCCTTCTGCGAAGGGCGAACGCACAACGCTGCCGATACGGGCGACATCGATATCGTGCTGCGGCGCAGCACGGACGAGGGCCGCAGTTGGGGACCGTTGATTCTCGTCGTCGACAACGGACCGCACACGGCCGGTAATGCTTCCCCGATTCTCGACCGTCGGACCGGCCGGATCGTCTTGCTCTTCAACCAGAACTTCGTCCAGGACAATCAGACTGCCATCCAGAACGGCACGAGCACCGCCACACGCTCCGCCTGGGTATGCTATAGCGACGACCACGGCCTCTCCTGGTCTCAGCCCCTCGAAATCACCGACCAGGTGAAGCGGCCGGATTGGCGATGGCTGGCCTTCGGACCCGCCCACGGCATTCAACTCGCGCGCGGCCCCCACGCCGGACGCTTGCTGGTCGGAGCCGTGCAGAACGGGCCCAACAGCAACGGGGCCTTCGGCGTGTTCAGCGACGACACCACCCACGACGACCTGGGGAATGACCAGGATCTGCTCATCGGCGCCTTCAACGCCGCGACCAATCGGCAGTTCGTCGGTGACATCGACCGCATTCACATCCACGGCACCGCAACCGTCCTTCGCAAATAACCCCGTCATTCCCAAATCACCCCCCGTCATTCCCGCGAAGGCGGGAAACCAGAAACAACTTCACTCGCAATCCATCATCTGCATTCCCGCCTGCGCGGGAATGACGTACGGGTCGGCACCTGAAGTTCATGCATCATCCGGACCGGCCATTCCTCTCACAAGCCCGACCTGTTCAGCAGGTTACTGAGAATTCTCCCGCACCATCCGGCCCCCGCCGCGGGGCCTGTACCGAATTCTATGCTCGTGATGCTGCGGGAAGGGGACACTCCCATTCTTGTGGCGTCCTGCCACAAGAATCGGGACAGCCCCCGCTGATCGGCAGAGTTTCTCCAGATTCTCTGGATTGCCACTGTGCCGCTCCCGCCATATAGTAGAACTGGAGAATCCAGACGTGTGCGGATCACCAACCGTTTTCCCACCTCCTTCCGCCAAGGGGCCTCGACCATGAGAACTCGAAGGGCGTTGTCGATCGCTGCCAGCGTTGTTTTGGCGGTTTCTTTGTGTCAAGCGAACAGTGCGGAACTATCAGGCAAACAGGTCTTGATCGCCAACGAAATGATCGGCTGGCGGGCCGATTACGGCGAGTGGGTGAACGTGGGTGAGGCAAAGCTCAACCCGGCGGCGCCGAAACAGCTCGTCACCGGCGAAGGGAGCGGCATCCTCGTCAATGGCGACACCGGACGCACGAAGAACTTGTTCACCGAACTGGAGCATGGCGACGTCGTGGCCCACGTGGAGTTCATGGTTCCGCAAGGCTCCAACTCGGGCGTCTACTTTCAGGGCCGCTACGAAATCCAGGTGTTTGACAGTTGGCGCGTCGAGGAACTCAAACACGGCGACTGTGGCGGCATCTACCAGCGCTGGAAGGACGGCGCCGGCTATGAGGGGCATCCACCCAGGGTCAACGCCGCCCGCCCGCCCGGAGCCTGGCAGTCGTTCGACGTCGTCTTCCGCGCGCCGCGATTCGACGCAACCGGCAAGAAAGTGGCCAACGCCAGATTTGTCAAGGTCTTGCACAACGGGGTACTGGTCCACGAGAACGTCGAAGTGACCGGTCCGACTCGGGCTGCCGCGTTTTCCGACGAGAAGCCGCTCGGGCCCCTGATGCTCCAGGGCGACCACGGCCCGGTCGCGTACCGTAATCTGTCGATCGAACCCCTGGGCGACTGACGGTTTGACCGGCGGCGATTCTGCCGGTCGAAACGCCGTCCCTCACCATTTCGATTCGTGTTGACGGGCGGACTTTTCCAAGGCTACCGATGTCTGATCCTGCGTCCCACCCCGATCCTCCCGTGCACCGTCCCAGGCACCGTGCCTGGCTGCTCCAACTCGTATCCGCGGCCGTAATCGTCGCGGTGGGAGCAGGGATTGCCCAATTCCTTATCGTCACACGCCCCAAGCCGGAAGACAGTCCGATCACGGTGAAGCCGCGAACCGTCCGCGTGATGGAGGCCACCCGTGCTCCTCACCGCTGTTCGGCCTCCGCCTTCGGAACGGCCAGTGCGAGCCAGGAGTGGATCGCCATCGCCCAGACCGACGGCGACGCGACCTTTATGGAGCCGAAGTTCGAACCCGGCGAAATCCTCTCCCAAGGCACGTTGCTCGTCCAGATCGATCCGGAAGACTATCGCCTGGCCCAGCGGCGCTACGAATCGGAGGCCCGGGCTCGCGACGCCCAGCTCAACGAACTGCAGGCGACCGAAAAGAACCTGTTGGAGATTCGCCAACTCCAGGAACAGCAACTCGATCTGGCCCAGAAAGACCTGGCCCGAATTCAGGGGCTGCTTGCCGACGGTGCCATGACCGAAGCCTCGGCCGATGCAGCCCGCACCCTCCACCTGACCCGGCTCCTCGCCTTTCAGGAGACGAGCAACAGCCTCTCGCTGATCCCCGTGCTTCGTGCCCGGGCTGAAGCCGAACGCGACGCGGCCACCGTCCAGGTCGAACAGGCCAAACGCGAAATCGAGAAATGCGCCATCCGCCTCCCCTTCGACGGCCGCTGCGTGACCAAGTCGATCGAGCCGGATCAGTATGTCAACGTCGGACAACGGCTCGGTATGTTTCTCAGTCTCGACTCCGTCGAGGTGGTCGCCATGGTCGACGCCGGCAAAGGCGGCGCCCTGTTTCCCCGGGGCATTCCCGGTCTGGGATCGTTGAACCTGCGCGAGTCGTTGGCGAACCTCGAACCGGTTCGGAAGGCCCTAGGGCTCCTCGATGCGGAGATCCACTGGGGCACTCCCCCGCGACGCGGCAAGGTCACCCGAATCGGCAGCACGGCCGACGCCGCCACCCGCACCTTCCCCGTCATCGTCGAAGTGGCCGATCCCTACAAGGACGTGACGCCGGGTACGCGCCCGCCGCTGGTTCCCGACGTCTTTTGCGAAGTCACTCTCTACGGCGCAACCGTCGACGACGTGGTCGTGATCCCGCGCGACTGCATCCACGAGATGCCGCGACAGAACCTGAGCAACGAGTTCGTCCCCGTCGTCTACCTGCTTCGCGGCGGGAGTCGGCGGGAACAAGGCGAAGAAATCTGCTTCGAGAACGGGCAACTCGAAATCCGCGAGGTCAAGATTCTGGTCGAAGAAGACGACGTCGTCGTGCTCGACTCCGGAATCGAGCAAGGCGAACTGGTCGTCCTGGGCGATTTCTACGTCCCCCGCGAACACTGGGGGACCAAGGAGTTTGGACCGGCCAGCCAGGCCATGCCGCTCCGCGGGGTGCTGCAAACGCCCCCGAGCCTGCATCGGCAGGGCCCCGCCTGGTTGCTTTCCGACGGAACGTCTCCCCCGGCACACGACGCCGCGGAGGCCGTCCGGTGATCAGCTACTTCGTCCGCCATCCGACGGCCGCGAATCTCTTGATGCTGATCTTCGTCGCCCTGGGAGTCCTGGGCACGATCGGCATCGAGCGAGCCGTCTTTCCCGACTTCGCTTCCGAGTTCATCGTTGTCCGCGTGGTCTACAAGGGCGCATCGGCCGTCGAGGTCGAAGAGACGATCTGCCAGCGGATCGAAGAGGAAATCGAAGGGATCGAGGGCATCGAGGAACTGACCGCGACCGCCCGCGAAGGCGTGGGCCAGATCGTGATCGAGGTGGCCGACGGATATGAGGTCGTCAGCATCCTCCGCGACGTCGAGAATGCCGTCGATCAGATCGATAACTTCCCCGAGAACATCGAAGAGCCGCTGATCTGGGAAGTCAAGCAGATCAACGATGCCGGAACGATCTCGCTCTGGGCGGGAGCACAAATCGACGCCGAAGCGGAAATGGAGTCGTCCGCGCTGGTGGAAGGAACAATCACCGACAAGGATCTGCTCCTGCTCGCCGATCAGATCAAGAACGAGTTGCTCGCCTTGGACGACGTCAGCCTCGTCGAGGTCATAGGCTTCGCCGAGCACCAGATCCGCGTCGAGGTTCGCGAGGCCGCTCTGGTCGCCCTGGGGCTCTCCATCACCGACGTGGCCCGGGAGATCGCGGCCCAAAGCCTGGATCTTCCGGCAGGTAGCATCGAAACGTCCGAGCGGGAGATCAAGATCCGCGTTCTCGACCAGCGGCGCCGCGCCGAAGACTTTCGCAACCTGGCCGTCAAGGTCGGCCCGGGCGGAGCCCGAATTCCACTCAGCGCCGTGGCGGTTGTTCGCGATACTTTCGAGGAGGATTGGCCCCGCACCACCTTCAACGGTCGCCGCTGCGTCAATATCCAGGTCAAGGTGGGGGAGCAGGAAGACACGATCACCGTGGCCGACGCGGCCAAACGCTATCTGGAACAGCGTCGCAGAACCCTGCCCCCCGGCGTGCACCTCACCTGGTGGGGCGACTGGTCCAACTACGTGAAAGACCGTCTGGGAATGCTCGTCATCAACGGGCTCTACGGCTTCGTGCTCGTCTTCCTCACGTTGTGGCTCCTGCTCAATATCCGGCTCGCCTTCTGGGTTGCCGCCGGAATTCCCATCTCGTTCCTGGGCACGATGTGGGTGTTGCACGTGACCGGTATGACCCTCGACATGATCACCATGTTCAGCCTGATCATTGCCTTGGGGATCATCGTCGACGATGCCATCGTCATCGGCGAAAACATCTTCGCCCACTACCGGCAGGGCAAGAGCCCGGCCAGGGCCGCCGTCGACGGCGTGCGCGAGGTCGCCTTGGGCGTGACCGCCTCGATGCTCACCACCGTGGCCGTCTTCATGCCGCTGCTCACCATGCAAGGAGAAGTCGGCAAGATCATGCGAGTGCTCCCCGTCGGCGTGATCACCGCCTTGACCGTGAGTCTCACCGAAGCCTTCCTGATCCTGCCGAACCACTTGACCCACTCGTTGAAGAAGATCCCCAAGGTCCCTAACCGCACCCGTCAGAGAATCGACGATTTTGTGGAATACTCCACCCATCGCTGGTACGGTCCGGTCATCCACTGGTCGACTCGATTTCCCCTCATTCCGACCGCCGTGATCGTCATGCTGTTCCTCGTCTCGGTGGGGATGCTGGCCGGCGGACGGCTCAAGTTCCGCCTCTTCCCCGAACTCGACGGAGATTTCATCGTCGCAGCCGTCGAACTGCCCCAGGGAACCGATCTCCGCCGCACTCAGCAGATCGTCAGCCGTATCGAAGACGGCCTCCTGGAGGTGGAATCGCGATTCGGCGCCGAGCAACCCGATCGCCGGCCACTCATCGAGCACGTCAGCACCTCCTTCGGATTCATCCGAGAAGTGGCCGGCGGTCCCGGCGGCCAACAGACCGGCAGCCACGTCGCCCAGGTCCTCGTCGAACTCCTCGAAGCGGATATTCGAACCCGCACCTGCGACCAAATCCTCCAGGCCTGGAAGCAGGCCGTCGGCGATCTTCCCGACGTCGTCACCCTCACCTACGACCAGATGCAGGTCACCCCGGGAGGCAAGGCCGTCGACATCCAACTGCGAGGTCGCGACCTGGAACAGTTGAAAACGGCAAGTCGCCGCCTCCAACTCCAGATCGCCGCTTACCCCGGCGTCCGCAATCTGTCGGATGATCTGCGACCGGGGAAGGAGGAACTCCTCGTCCAGATCAAGAAGGCCGGACGCCCGCTCGGCGTCGCGTCGGCCGAACTGGCAGCACAGCTTCGGGGCGCCTTCTGGGGCAGCCTCGTCCAGGAGTTCCAGCGCGGACCCGACAGCTTCGAAGTCGAGGTCCAGTTCGCCGACGCCGATCGGAGAAGTCTGGCCGATCTCCACGACTTCAAAGTCAAGACCCCCAGCGGCGAGACCCGGCCGCTCCATGAAGTGGCCGACTATCACCTCGTCCGCGACTTCTCCCAGATCGTTCGCGTCGATCGCATGCGAACCGTGTCGGTTACCGCCGACCTCGATACCGCCCAAGCCAACGCCGCCGAGATTGTCGACGACCTCGACCGTCACTTCGTGCCGACCCTCCGCGCCGAGTATCCCGACGTTCGAGTCGTTCTCGAAGGCCAGAGCAAGGAGAACGCGAAGACCAGGGACAGCGCCCTGAGAGGCTTCGTGATCGGCCTGCTGATCATCTTCTTCCTGCTCAGCTTCGTGTTCCGCTCGTTCCTCGAACCGTTGATCGTGATGACTGCAATCCCCTTCGGTTTCGTGGGAGCCGTCTGGGGACACCTGCTGCTGGGCCACGACTGGACCATGCCCAGCACGATCGGGTTCATCTCCCTGTCGGGAATCGTCGTCAACGACTCGATCGTCCTGGTCGCATTCATCAAACTCCGGCTGCAAGAGGGGTGCCCGATCGAGGAAGCCCTCCGCCTCGCAGGGATCGGTCGTTTCCGGGCCGTCTTCCTCACCTCCGCGACCACCGTGGCCGGCCTCCTCCCCATGATGCTCGAAACCAGCCTCCAGGCTCAGTTCCTCATCCCCATGGCAGTCTCCATCTCGTTCGGCCTGATCTTTGCCACCGTCGTGGTCCTCCTCCTGGTTCCATGCCTCTACTCGATCCTGGCTGCCGTCGGTTGGACCCAGAAGATCGAACTCGATGAGGCAACGCCATAGAACCTGCGACGCGTCGCCGACTGGATCTGGCACAAATGCAAAACGAACGGCGAAGTCGCAACTCCGCCGTTCGTCCGCTTATGCAGGGTCAATTGGCCGATATGCTGACCTTGCCTTACTCTTTCGGCCGCTCGCTGGTCTCAGCGGGAGCTGCCCCTCGTTGATCGGCGGTCAGCACGCCGTCCTCGGCCGACCTCGGACGAGGCGGCGCGACGTCCTGCGGATCCGTGCCGCGCTTCCCGTAGAAGTACGTGCTCTCCTCCCCCACAAGCCGCGTACCCAACGGTTTGCAGAAGACCTCCGCGCGAATGATGTGGTTCCCGGTAGACTCCGCCCGGGCCTTGACCACGAAGGTCTTCGCCTGCCCGGCGGCAATCGTCGGAATCATGTCGAACACGACCTGGCCCGGCCCGACCTGGTAGTTCCCCCCCTCGGCACCCAACGGCTCGATGCCGTGCGAGAAGTAGGCTACGATTTCCACGTTGTCGGCCGCCTTGCTGCCGCGGTTCTCTATCTTGATTTGATACGTGGTCTCCGTCCCGGTGGCCACCGGTCCCGTCGGATCGATCACCTCAAGAGCCAGGTCGGCGATGGCGTCGATCTGCACGCCCGCCTCGCCGCTGGCCTTCAGATTGCCGGCAGCCTCCGAGGTAACAACCAGCCGCCCGTTGCCCGCCGCCGCGGCCACGCACTTGACCAGCAGCGTCCGGCTCTCCTGAGGCGCCAGCGCCTCGACGCCCCAACGGATCGCGCCGTCCTGGTCGGCGATCAGACCCTCCTTGGTACAAGATACGTAACTCACCGTCTCCGGAAGGGCTGCCTGGATGGTGACCTCGTCCACCTTGGCCGTGCCGGGATTGCTCACCACGATCCGGTAGGTCAACTCCTGGCCGACGAACTGGAACTCCGGCGCCGTCACGTCGACGCCCAGACCCGGACGCAGCACTCTCACTTTCTCGGCCAAGTGCGTCCGCACGTTTCCTTCCGCGGTCGCATCCACCTGAATGACCAGGTCGCCCTCATTCCGCGCCGTGAGTTCCACCTCGATCGTCTTCTTCTGCCCCGACGCCAGGTCTCCGATCGGCTGAACGGCCGGCTTCTCCTGGCCTGTCCCGACAGGCAGCAGGGAGAGGCTGACGCCCCGTGCGTCTCCACTCCCGGTATTCTCGAGGTTCAACCGATAGAGTTGCTTTTCCCCGAACAGCACCTCTTCCGGGCCCTCCAGGTCCAGCTTGAGCTCGGGCTGCAAGACGTGGATGCTTGCCGCGGTGGCTACCGGGGCGTGCTGCCAATTGACCGCCAAATTGAGCGGCTGGCTCTGACGTGCCACCACATGAAGTGCAACCGTCTGAACGTCCTTGGCGCCCAACCGTCCCACCTTCCAGCGGAACAGCCGCGTCCCGTTGACCGCCACCTCCGAACTCGTCGCTCCGGTGCTGACCTCGGCGCCCAGGACATCCGCCCACTGGGGGAAGTCAATCGAAACGATCAGTTCGTCGGCCGGGGCCGAGCCGAGGTTCTCGATCGTGACCCGAAAAGTCGCTTCTCGCCCCACGTCGATCCGCTCCGGACCGACCGTCTTCACGTTGAGAATCGGACTCTGCTGCGTGAACAACACCTGCGGCGAACTGACCGTCTCGTTCGTTACCGCTCTCTTCCGCGGGATGGAAACCTGGCTCCTGGCAGGGGTCGGCGTCGAATCGGCAATTGCCGACCCGTCGCCGGCATACTTGGGTGAGGGCGTTGCCAGACGCGGCTGGGGCAGGTTCGCCCCCGGAAGGGCCTCGCCCACAACCCGAGGCTCTTCCACGGGCGCCAGCGTCGGCGCCCCTGCAACCTCCCCGGGAGACACACGCGATATGTCTTCCTCCGCGGGGGACTCGCTGACCTCACGTTCACTCTCGTTCGTGCTGTCCAAGGAAGATCGGCTCGAACTTCCAAACTGCGAGTTCCGGAACGCCGAAAGCCGCTGATGAATCCGGTTGGCGGCACTCGACGATGACTGGGGATTCTCGCTCGACGCCTCGGGCAACGGTGCGGAACCGGGCGCGTCGACGTCGGTCTCCACCAGAACTCGAGGATTTCGCGTGACCACCCGCTTCGGAGCCGGCCGGGGTTCCTGCGTAGCAACCTGGCGATTCGAGACCGACGTCTGTGCCGATGGCTTTTCGGTTGGGGGCGCCAGGCCGCTCGCCTGCAACCGAGATTGCAGTATGTCGAACAGCGTCGGCGACCCGGTGGCGCGGCTCGTGGTCGGCTGCTGGGCAACCGCCAGATTGGCCAGTCCGAAAATGATCACGCTGATGGTCGAGTAGTATGCTGTGCGGCGCATTTCACTTCCCTGTGATCGCAAGAACGCTTGCTGGGTTCCCTGCCTTCAGGAACAGCCGATGAACACGCGGCCAAGACCCCAACAGAAGGGGCCCAGCCGAGGCGCATGCATCGGGCCTTGTAGTTCGTCCTTTGCCGTATCGGTAGAAATCGATTGCACCGATTAGCGAACTTAGCCGATTCGCCCGGATGTTCTTGTCCGGCGATAGAATCCCTTGAAACCGAACAGATAAGGTGGGGAAGGTGGCGAGAATGCGAAGTCGGCATTTTCTCGCGATTACCCATCTATCCCAAATGAACAACCTGAGACAGAACGCCACGGATCTAAGGCAGGCGGACGAAAAAAATCTACCACTTACCCGGCTCGGTCGTAATACGTGTTCAACACCCGGATCCGACGAACCAGGTTCGCCACGCCCCAAGCCACGCCGAAAAGCATCACCACGAAGATCACGTGGCGGTCCAGGTCCATGTCGAACCCGGCGTGGAGCTTCTGTCGCCAGCCATAAAAATGGACCACGTGAACGAGATAGGAGACTAGAGACAGCGCCCCCATGAACCAGACGAATCGAACTCGCATCCACAGGCCCGAGGCCACCAGCAGGAGCGGATAACACACCACCAAGGGGCTCGCCACTCCGTCGGCGATCCACAGCAGAAAGAACAGGATGAGCGAGTCCAACGTCCCCCACACAAAGCATGTTGGAATCCACCATTGCGGGCTCTTCATGCAGCGCTGGAAGACGATCGCCGACGCCGTCCAGATCCCGATGATCGTCAGCGCCTTCCAATGGAAGGCCGCAAAGTCGGCACTGTTCTGATTCACGAAGAAGTTGGTCCACTGAACGCAGAAGAAGATTCCCAGAACGCCCAACCGGGTTGCCAGGGCCGGTTCCCGCCGGCTCCAGCGGACGATTCGCCGCACGAGGCTGGGAGGTCGCACTTCCAGCGGTTCACCCTTCAGATAACGTCCCAGTTCCTCGGCCAGGGCCGCGGCCGACTCGTAACGCTCGTCCGGGACCTTGGCCAGGCATTTCAGGCAGATGAGTTCCAAGGCCCGCGGCACCTTCCGGTTGAGCGATCGCGGCAGAGGCGGCTCGCCCGACAGCACCTTCATCACCGTATCGAGCGGGCGATCCTCCTGGAACGGGGGGCGACCGGTCAGCAACTCATACAAGATTGCTCCCAGGCTGTAGACGTCGCACCGCGGACCCAGCAGTTCGCTCTTTCCGGCTGCCTGCTCCGGCGCCATGTAGCTCGGCGTGCCGACAATGATCCCGGTCGCCGTCGACTGCCCACCTTTCTGGAAAAGTTTGGCCAGCCCGAAGTCGGTCACGTGAGGTTCCCCGTCCTTGTCGATGAGAATGTTCGAAGGCTTCAGATCGCGATGGATGATCCCCTGCTGATGGAGATGCTCCACGGCCCGGGCCACTCGTTGAACGAGCATGGCCGCCTGCTCCGGCTCGATCGTGCTGTGGCACAGTTTCTCGGCCAGGCTGGTGCCTTCGATGTACTCCATCACGAAATAGTGCTGGTCGTTCCACTGGCCCACTTCGTGGATGTGCACGATGTTGGAGTGCTCCACGCGAGCGGCCGCCCTGGCCTCCTCGTGAAACCGCCGGACGTGCTCCTCCGACGCCAGGTAGCTGTCCAGAATCATCTTGACGGCAACGGTGCGATCCAGATCCTTCTGCCGGGCTTTGTACACCACCCCCATCCCGCCGCGCCCGATCTCTTCTTCGAGCTCGAAGTGGGCGAAATCGCGCGGCAGATGCGAGAATAGCGAATGCGAATCGCTCCCCTCCGGCTCACCCTCGGAGCCCTCGACGGGAACCAGCGCATCGAGAGCTTCCAGGCATCGCAAGGCGGACTCAAGCTGCGGGTGGTCGCGAAGCAACTTCTCGCGGTCCGGACGCTCGCCCGCCTGGAGGCGGTTCAAATACTCCTCCAACGCCGAGAACTCGACCACGTCTTGGGGCAGCTCAACCATCTGCGGCGTCCTCGTCGCCCAACGCCTCCTGCAGCTTCTTGATGGCCCGCATCCACAACATCTGCGTGGCCGGCCGGGAACGGCCCATCCGCTCGGCCACTTCGTTGAAGGAAAGGCGCTCCAAGTTGCGCAGCACGATCACTTCCTGGTAATCCGGCGAAAGACAACTCAGGGCCTCGGTCACCCGGAAGCTGTCGTCCAGCAGCGCAAGCTCCTGGCTGGGCGTCCGCACGGCGGCGGCCGGCTCGGGCGCGCCGGGGGCCGGCCCCGACACATTCGGGTCCCGAAACGGTATCTCTTTCTGCACTCGCCGCTTGGCCGTTCCCTTGTAACGCCGCACGAAGTCCGAAACGTTGTGGGCCAGGATCCGTCGCAGCCAGCCCAGCCATTCCTGCTCGCTGCTCCCCTGAAACTTCTCGAAATCGCGGTGCGCCTCCAGCATCGTCTGCTGAACCAGATCCGATGCGTCGACCTTGACTCGAAGCCAACTCTCCACCTGGGCTCGCGCGGCAAACCCCAGGTAACTGCGGCAAAGCGCGAACAAACGGTCGCGGCACTCCTCGTCGCCGCGACGCGCCCCCGTGATCAACTCACTCACCTTGGCTGGCTTCAATTCAGACATCGATTCCGTAACCTGGAAAGCAAGCCGTTATACTGACTGGAATGAGACACACGTTCTCGACCCGGCGACCTTCTCCGCCCGCATCGAAACAGCCACAGATCTTCACCGCCCTCGGATTAGTTTAGTCCCCGCTGCGAGGTGGGGCAAGCTGGGGGTGAACCTTGGGCATCGAGCCAAATCACCTTGCGTGATTCTCCGTCATTCCCGCGAAGGCGGGAATCCAGGCCCTCGCAAACATGGTACCGATCGAGAGAACCACGCCGTGCGTCATTCCCGTGAAGGAGGGAATCCAGGCACTCAGCGAACGGTCTCGATTCCTGCCCTCACGCCCAATTGCTACAATCCCACAGCCGGCATATAACAGGTCGATCGGCCTTGCCCTCCCCCGTTCGTTCTCGGAGTCGTCCCCGTGCGACAACCCCGTTCTCCTGACCAAGGTGACGACTCGATCCTCGATGCCGGCACGACGAGCATCCCTCTGAACAAGCCCTTCGTCGCCGGAAAGGAACTCTTCTACATCGCCCAGGCAATCACCTTCGGAAACCTCTAGGGCGACGGAGTCTTCACCAGTCGTTGCTCCAGGTTGCTCGAAAATCAGTTCGGCATCCACTGCGTCCTCATGACCCCCTCCTGCACGGCAGCCCTCGAATTGGCGGCGCTTCTGTGCGATCTGAGCCCGGGCGACGAGGTGATCGTGCCTTCCTACACCTTCGTCTCCACGGCCAACGCCGTCGTCAAGACCGGCGCCAAACCCGTGTTTGTCGATATTCGCCCCGACACGCTCGGCATGGATGCAGATCGCGTGGAAGAAGCCCTCACTCCACGCACCCGGGCCGTCTTCGTCGTCCACTGTGCCGGAGTGGCATGCCAAATCGAACGCATCATGGCCCTTGCCGGCGACCATAACCTGCTGGTCGTGGAAGATGCCGCCCAGGGAGTCAACGCCTTCTATCGCGGCCGTGCCCTGGGCTCCATTCCCACGAACAGGTAACGGAACAGATAGTATACGTTGGCCAGGCGGGTCGTGGCCATCAACAACAGGTGGCTGATCCGCGTGCAGCGGGTCTGCAAACGGAGCATCTCGTCGACGACGCTACGCCGAATGATTCGAAACTGCTAAGCTGAAGGTCGGGGTATGTACCAAACAGGAACGTGGTGAGGCGATTCAACATTCGGCTGCCGCCGTTCTGGAACCAGGAATGCTGCTTGCTCTCATAAATAAGCGCCTATCACCGCGTCGACGCCGTCGTCGCGGGTGATGGCTTCCGCCAACTTGGAGATTTCCTGAGGCGGATGCTGCAGGTCGTCGTCCATCGTGATGACGAATCATGTGCCACATCAAGCGACAATCCAGGTGCCTTTCGAAGGAAGCCTCTCAATCCCCCGAAACATTGACCCCGTTCTTCAACCCTGTTACCCGATGATTAGCATACACTCATCCTGGTGTCCGCTCCATAGCCGATTCCGAATAATTGGGTGCAACTCCCCAAAAGCGGAGGGGCCGTCCGCTCGCAATCGACAGAATCGTTCCCGTGTCTCACGGCTCCTTTTCGGCACCCTCTTCGACCACCTCGAAAGCGAGCGCCTCGATCATTGCGTAGTCGTCCTTGGGCGGCTGGCCCTTGGTCGTCAGGTAGTCCCCGACAAACATCGAATCCGCCACATAGAGCCCCAGAGGCTGGAGCGGTCCAAGGTGCACTTCCCGTCCGGCTGCCATGCGCAAAACCGTCTTCGGGTTGGTGAGGCGGAACATGGCCAGGACTTTCAGGCAGTAGCGAGGGTCGAGCGGCCTGGGAACCGTTTCCTCCGCAAGGGTGGTGCCCTTAATGGGCAGCCAGAAATTGACCGGCAGCGCGTCGACCTCGAACTCGGCAAGCCGCAACGCCAGTTCCACGACGTCTTCGTCGGCCTCACCCATCCCCACAATTCCGCCGCAGCAAATCTCCATGCCCGCAGCCCGCACGGCTTGCAAGGTGTTGACGCGGTCCTGGTAGCTGTGGGTGGTACAAATCTTCTGGTAGAACCTCTCGCTCGTGTTGAGGTTGTGATTGATGCGGTTGACACCGGCCGCCTTGAGGCGTTTGGCCTGCTCGGGCGTGAGCAGCCCCGGCGACACGCAAACTCGAAGCCGGTATTCCCGCTTGATCCGCCGCACCGTCTCCTCGATGCGAACGAGTTCCGTCTCCAGCGGGCCGCGACCGGCCGTCACGATGCAGTAGGTGCCCGCTCCCCGCTCGGTCGCCTCCCGAGCCCCGGCCAGGAGTTCGTCATCGTCCAACAAAGGGTACTTGTTGATCTGGGCCTTCGAGCCACGCGACTGGCTGCAATAGCCACAGTCCTCCCCGCAGCGTCCGCTCTTGGCGTTGACCAGCAGGTTCAGGTGAACGCGATTTCCGTGAGCCGCCCGGCGCACCCGGTAGGCCGCCGCCAGCAGACCGAGCAGTTCGTCGTCGTCGCTGTGGAGCACGGCCAGGGCTTCGTCGGCCGAGAGCTTGCCCCCTTCCAAGACGCAGTCGGCGAGCACGTTCCACCGCGCGGAGGAGGTCGCAGCGAGAGTTTTCGGGTCGTTGATCAGTGCCATGGGAGAGCGTCTTTCTTCAAATGAGCCGAGGTCGTATCGCTCAGGGAAAGGCGGTCGCCTCCTGGGCGAATAGAGTATTGTAACGGGACATGCCTCCGTTTCGTAGACATGCTGAATCACTTGCCTAAATTGGGGGGAACGGCTATATTCGAGGCACAATTCGAGAGGGCCACAACATGGAACACGAACCACGTAATTCGGAGCCCGAGGTCTCGTTCACGGAAGTCTTGCGGAACTGGTTCCGCGCAATGACCGCCTGCTTCGGCCTGCTCCTGATCATGATGGGGTTGTACTTCGCGAGCCAGCTCTTTGGGCTCGGTTATGCCGCCCTGACGAAGCCCGACCAGTTCGGCCCGGTGATAGACCAGTGGACAGAGTACTTCGGCGGCCCGGAGCCTATCATCGATCCCAGGGGTGAACTAGCCATTAGCCCGCGACTCTTCGTGTTCCTGGCATTGGGAGGCATTGTCTTGGTCATGCTGGCGCTAACGACGAGCGTCATCACGACTGGGGCGAGGATTGTATACTGGATGGGCACCGACCTCGACGCTGTCAAGCGAGTCCTGGGGAGTGTATTCGGTCCGTCTACGGTCCAGGTCATCAAGTCTCCACCGGAAAACCGCCCGAAACCGTTCGATCACCCGGACCCGCAGGCGAGATAGCACAGCGCGAAGGCGGAAACTCCAGCCAGGGCGAATAAGACACCCGCAGCAGAAGCGTCATGGAACACGATCTAACGGAAGCAGCCGCTCAAGTCCGTTCGGGCCAACTCCGCCCCACCGACCTCGTCGACGTCTGCCTGACGCGAATTCGCTCCCACGACAAAGACATCCGGGCGTGGGTCCTCGTCGACGAAGAGGCCGCCCGGCGCGAAGCCGAGACAATGACGGCCGAGGCGGCCGAAGGCCGCTTTCGCGGCCCGCTGCACGGAATCCCCCTCGGCATCAAAGACATCATCGATGTCGCCGGACTACCCACCGAGGCCGGATCGCCCTTGCGCAAAGGTCGAATCGCGCCCGACGACGCCCCTGTGGTTGCCTCGCTGCGGCGGGCCGGCGCGATCCTCCTCGGCAAGACGGTCACCGTCGAGTTTGCCTGCTTCGATCCCCCTCCCACACGCAACCCCTGGAATCTCCACCGTTCCCCCGGCGGGTCCAGCAGCGGTTCGGCGGCCGCCTTGGCTGTGGGAATGTGCCTCGGGGCACTCGGTACCCAGACGGGTGGATCCCTCGTCCGCCCGTCGTCTTATTGCGGTGTCGCCACCTGCAAACCAACCTTTGGTCGCGTCGATCGGGCCGGTGTCGTCCCCGTCAGCTACCACTTCGACCACGTCGGACCAATGGCCCGACGAGTCCGCGACCTGGCGATCCTGCTCCAGTGCCTGCCCCCCTCACACGACTTCGTTCCGCCACCAGCAACCGACCGCTCACAGCATTCGCCGTCCGCGAGGCTCCGCCTGGGCCTCGTCGAATCGTTCTTCATGACCAAAGCCGCACCGAACGTCCGTGCCGTGGTCGAGCAAGCGATCTGCACCTTGGCAACCGAAGCCGACGTCGAAATCGTCACCCCCACGGTCGACTTCGAGGCGATCCAGGACGTCCACACTACCGTCATGGCCGTCGAAGCGGCAGCCTACCACCGCCACGACTTCGCCGCCCATCGCCCGTCCTACGGTCCGATGATCGCGGGCTTGTTGGACCAGGGCCTCGCCACATCAGGCGTCGATTACGCGGACGCTCTGAGCTACCTCCACCACTTCCGCCGCCTCGCCCCGGCAATGCTGAGCGAAGTGGATGCCCTGATCGTGCCCGCCACCGACACAACCGCCCCGGGGCCCGAAACAACCGGCCCCAAACTCTTCCAGGCCCCCTGGAGTTGCTCGGGGCTGCCGGTCGTCTCCCTGCCCTGCGGCCTGGCGGACGACGGAATGCCCGTGGCCGTTCAGCTTGTGGGACCACACCACGGCGACCAACGCCTCCTCGAAATCGCCGCCTGGTGCGAGGAACGGTTCGGGTTTGAGGCAAGACCCAAGGGGTGCGAAGCCGGTTCCTAGGCACGGTCGACCTTCTGCCGGATCGTGGGACAGGACTGCATCTTGTCGCCGGCAGGATTCTCCGGTCCTCCGGTCACGCCACCCGGCCTCCAGCGAGCCACCTGACCTGTCGGCTCAAGGTCACAAAGGCTCTCGTCCGCCGCTCGAGTCGGCCGCGACGACTTCGATCAGATTCTCAACTCGCTCGACGGCCGGATCGGCAAGCAAGAGTGACTGGGCCAATTGTTTGACGTAGTAGGTCGACACGCGCCCGCGCAGCACGACGAGGCCGTCAAGAAACTCGCATTCGATTCGTCTCAGACTAAGACTTCCTCCGGTTCGAAGTCGCCGTTGGATGGCCGCCGACTGATCTTCGGAAAGCGGATAGATGATGCCCGTCGATGAACCGTGATTGCGCATTGCATCCTCGCCGTTTGGGAAGTTGTGTCTATCCGGCAAACACCGGCGCGGCTCCCGTCAGGCCTCGACCAAAATCTCGTCGCAGGAGCCGCGCAACTCGGCCTCCAACTTGCGATTCCACAACTCCGCACGATACACCGGCTCTTCCAGAGGCGCGTCGAATCCCAGCCGGACTCGCGTGCCCTGGACCTCCAGCACGACGATGTTCACATTGCAGTTCGGAAGAACGATTTGCTCTCCAGGTTTTCGACTCAGCACTAACACGGCAGGACTCCTTTCCAAAAGCGTTAGCCGGGCGGCCGACGTCGCGGCGCATGTCCCCGGCCGGGGGGCGATTTGGGTCTCTCGGCCCACATGCTGGGGCCTATCCGGCCGCCATCGACAAAGGGGGCAGGCCGACGCGGTAATCGGTTTTGTCTCGCCTCGATTTGAGAACGCCCGAGACCACCTGCTTCAACTCCGTCAGGTCGTGGCTCTTGGCCACGCAGGCGGTTGCGACCAACGATCTCTTGTCGTGAAGGCAGGCGTCGTCGTAGGCCGTAAACAGGATCACCGCCGCATCGGGCTGCAAACGCCGGATGCGGGTGAGCGCTTCCAGCCCGTTGACATTCGGCATACAGATGTCAAGGACGATCACATCGGGGCGGAATCGGCGGGCCTGGGCAACGGCTTCGGCGCCGTCGCGTGCCTCCAGAACGAAGTACCCTTCCTCCACCAGTTCGCAGCGGCAGAACTCTCGAATGGCGGCGTTGTCGTCGGCAATCAGCAGTGTCGCCATGTTGGCCTCATCCAGGCAGCGTAATTGGGACGTTGAATCGGCTGGTACAGTCTGCAAAGCTTGTACCGGTTGCGCAGACTGTAGCATGAATCACGTAAGCAGTTGCCCGCAAAACACTTGGCACTTGTTGCCGGAAGCACCCCAGAGGAGGCGAGGCGTCAAATCGCGTCGGAAATCGGACAGGCTGTCCAGATTCTGACAGTCGGCGCGTTATTCTGTATCGGCGGGAAGATCGAACTTGCGCATCTTGGCGTGAAAGGTGGGACGTGCCAGGCCGAGCAATCGGGCGGCTTGCGTCTGGTTCCAACCCGTCTGTCGAAGTGCTTCAGAAACCATCAGGCGTTCCGCCGCCTCGGAGAAGTCGGCAAACACTCGGTCGCCCCGATGCTCGCCGAGATAGTCGCAGATCAACTCCCGCAAACGCTCTTCCCACGAGGCGCCCGAACGGCAGGCCTTCTCGCCGGATGGGGTTTCAACGGGCAGATCCGCCGCTTGGATCGGATAACCTTTCGTGAAGATCAGTGCCCGGTGGAGACAGTGCGCCAACTGGCGGACATTGCCGGGCCAATCCGATTGCACCAGCAGCGCCAGTGCGTCTTCGGCGACGAGAGGTTTGGCGAGTCCGAGGTCTCGCGCAAACCGATCCAGGAAGAAATCGATCAGTCGCGGGATGTCGTCGCGCCGCTCGCGCAGGGGCGGAACCGAGATGGTCACTACGTTCAGGCGATGATAAAGGTCTTCGCGGAATTCCCCCTTGGCGATCGCCGCCTCGAGATTTCGGTTGGTTGCCGCCAGAACGCGGACGTCGACTTCAATCGTCGCGTTGCCGCCGAGTCTCTCGAAACAACGCTCCTGGAGCACCCGCAGGATCTTCGCCTGGATGCCTGGAGAAATGTCGCCGATTTCGTCGAGCAGCAGGGTTCCGCCGTTCGCCTGCTCGAACTTGCCGATTCTTCGCGCCGACGCCCCCGTGAAAGCGCCCCGTTCGTAGCCGAACAGTTCGCTCTCCAGAAGCGAGTCGGGGATGGCGACGCAGTTGACCACAAACAAGGGCTTGGCGTTTCGCTCGCTGTGCTGGTGAATCGCCCGGGCGATCAGCTCCTTGCCCGTGCCGGATTCTCCGCGGATCAGGACGGTTGCCTCGGTGGACGCCACCCGCCCGATCGCCTTGTAAACGTCCTGCATCTTCGCACATTTTCCGATGATGACGTCCCCGGTCCAGGTCTCGTTCGATTCGGGATCCAGGAGCACTCCGGTCCGGCTCAATCGCGTGCAGGCCAGCGCCTTCTCGATCGTATCCATCATCGCGCCGGGGTCAAAAGGCTTGAGATGGTAATCGAAGGCCCCGAGCTTCGTGGCCTCGATGGCTGTTTGCATGGTTCCGTGGGCCGTCATCACGATGACCGGCAGCGTGGTCTGTTCCTGTTTGATCTTCCGCAGGGCGTCGAGGCCGTTCATGCCGGACAGACAAACGTCTATGATGACCAGATCGAAGCGGGCTTTTCCGAGCGCGCTGAGGGCGGCCTCGGCCCTGGTCGCCGTGGCCACCTCGTGGCCGCCGGTCTGCAGAAGTTCCTGAAAGGCCAGGAGAACGCTCGGTTCGTCGTCGACAACAAGGATCTTGCTCATGTTGGCGTCACTTGAAAGGCGGGGACGTGCAAGGCAAAAGTGGTGCCGCGTTCAGACGATGATTCCAGCACGAGACGTCCTTCGTGGCCGGCTACGATTCGCGCGGCAATACACAACCCCAGGCCCGTACCTCGCTCCTTCGTGCTGAAGAACGGCTCGAAGATCCGGGCCTGGACGTCGGGCCGGATCCCGGTCCCGGTGTCGGAAATCCGCACCGTCACCGTCTTGCGCCCGTCCGGCTCGGTTTCACTGCTGGCGCTCAGGTGAATCCGGCCGCCGCCCGCGACGGCATCCCTGGCATTACCGATCAGGTTCAGCAGCACCTGCTTGAGCTGTTCGGCGTCGGCGTTGACGCGCGGAAGCCCCGGCTCGTCGCAGCGAACCACTTCGATGCGTTCGTCGGCGAGCCGAGGACGAAGCAGTTCCAGCGTCGTGTCGAGGATCTCGGAAATCGAGCAGGATACCCGCTGCAACTGCGGGGGCCGGGCGAAGTCCAGAAAATCGCGCACGATCCTCTCGAGCCGAGTGAGTTCTTCAGAAACCACCTTGAACTTCCGATCCACCGATTCTTCCCCGCCGACTTCCTTTTGAATCGCGAAAAGCCACATGCGAATCGCCGTCAGCGGATTACGAATCTCGTGGGCCACGCTAGCAGCCAACTTCCCGACGGATGCGAGTTTGTTGGCGTCGCTGAGTTGTCGGCGGCTCAGATCCAAGCTCATCTGCCGGTTCTCCACGTCCGACATCAGCCCGCGCAGGTACATGCCCACGGCGCGAAACTCGTCGACGGGAAGCGGCTCTGTTTCCCGGACAACATCGGCCGAGAAGCCTTGCGCGTCGGCAACCAAGGCGCGGACGGGGAAGACGATCCGATAGATGAAGAGCCACAGCACGACTGAGCCCAGGACCACGGTCAGAAGAGCGCAGCACGCAACGGTGGTGGTGACCGTCCGGGCCTGCCGTCTTGCATCAGCGGCAGCGGTATCCACATATCGGATGTTGATCGCAATGAACTCTTCGCACAAGTTGTAAGCTTGCCCAAAAAGCTCCGTCATGCGGTGGATGAGCAGTTTCTCGGCGGCTTCGACTTCGCCGCGGTCGAAAAGTGCCACAACTTCTTCGCGAGTGGCGGCGTATTGCCCGAAAACCGTTTCGAGTCGGTCGAGGATCGCGTGTTCCTCACGAGTACTCGACACCGCCCTCGCTACATTCAAGCCCTCCTGAAAACTTCCTCTCCGCTTTTCCAACTCCTCCAACCAGTGTCGGTTCCCTCGGTCGAGAAGATAGGAAGACACGAATCCTCGCTGCTCGAGAACGGCGATCTCCAGTTCCTCGGCCGCCCGAACGCTCGGCAAGTACTCTTCGAGCGTCAGATCCATTAGCTCGTTGACGTGCCACAGACCGAGAAACGCCGTGGTACTACTCACGACGGCCAAACCGATCACACCCACAACGCCGATCGACATTCGGTTCGCCAAGGTCCAACGCATGGTGGCGCGCCTCCCATGTTCCACATCCGTTCATGTTCCCGAGCCGGTCTGCGAATCTCCCACGATAATCCTCCCGGAAAGCTTGGGGAAGGGGCGATGCCGGTGCCGTCAGTGATAGCAGCCCCTGGGAGAAATGTTCACCGGCCGGCCGAGCATGTCCCGCACAACACAAAACACCGCGCGAAACGCCCGGTGCCGCCCTGCCAACTGCCGTAACGAACCTCTCTGCCCCCTCGGTTGTTCCGTCCAAGGCCCGTCATTCCAGTTCGATCTCCCGGATAATCAGCCAGAACCGCTGCGGCTCGGTGGCCCGCAGCCGTAACCCCTTGATCTTTCCGCCCGCGAGCCCGGCTTCCACTCGGGCCGAATTCAAGTCGACCACCTTGGTCCAATCGCCAGCCGCGTCCTGCACCTCCAGCACACCCGCGTGGATGTACTCCTGCCGATACCGATCGGTTCCGAGCAGGAACTTGACGCGTTTCAGTTCGGCCGGCTCGTCGAGCACCAACGTGAAATGGTCGCCCGCCGCGAGCCCCCGATCCGACCAGTAGAAGGTCTCCCCGTTGCCGTCAAAGGCGAATTCGGGATAGTAGTCCTGGTAGTTGCCCAGGGAAGACTCGATCCGAGCCGGGCGGACGAGCTTCTCCGGCCGCTTCCACAGTTGCAGCCCGAGATCGACCGCCACCGGCAGCGGCTTCCCCACTTCGGCTGCCTTGCGAGCATCTCGAAGCTGATCGGTCAACCGATCGCAGCGGGCGATCGCTTCATTATATCGGGCCGTCGACCAGTCGAGGGCGTGCGGCTTGTTCTCGCGCAGCCACAACGTCTGCCACTGATCGCGAAGCATGCGGTAGCTCTCTGCGGTTTGCTCGACCGCCGCGACGGCACGGTCCAGATCGGCGATGCATTCATCACCTTTAGCCTTCAACGCCTGATCGTAGGCGGTCGCTTCCAGTTCCCGGTCGATCTGCGTCTGGAAGTAGTGCTCCAAACGCCGGGCGCCAAACAGGAGGGAATCGATCAGGTCGCCGTCGACGGTGGCTGACTGCCGGCAGGCGTCGAGCCGCTCGACGGCCTCCCGCACGGTCTTCAATTTCGTCTCGGCGGCCTCAGCGGTATCGGTTCGGACCAGCCCGGTCGTCACTTCCCAGAACTGGCGATTCATCATGCCGCCAAGCCCCGGCTTCGAGAGCAGAGCGATCGCCCGGCTGAATTCCTCCCCCGGCTCGCCCAACAGCACGGCGCCGATCCGCCGGTTGAAATCCTCCTGCGTTGTGGCCGAGGCATTCCAGGCACACTCGGCCCCCCAGGCGAAGCCGTACCAGTTGGGAGCGTTAAGATTCTCGCCGTCGTCGTCCCACGAGGTGTTGAGCACGCCGATCGTGCCGTGTTTGGCGCCGTCGCGTACGAAGTTCTGGATGTTCGTCGTGGCGGCCGCGAAATTGGGTAGCACCCGGCTCCAATTGTTGACGCCCGGACAGACGAAAAACTCGTAGCCCGATTTCGCAAACGGAATGATCTGGTCCTCGAAGCTGTCTTTCGCATTGTAGCCCCAGGTGAGCATGACCACGTCCTTGGGGATCTCGTCGAGCCGATCGGGATGGTGGAGAATCACGTCGCCCCACATCATCATCCGCTTGCCGTACTTGCCGTGCACCAGGTCGTACACACGGCGAATGTGCCGGACGTAGACGCCTCCCGGGCCGATTTCGTCGCCCAGTGCCTTGGTCGGCCCCTCCAACCCCAGTCCCCACGTCTCGTCGCAGCAAACGTTGAACATCTCGAACAGCAGGATCGGCAGCTCCTCGCTGTAAAGATCGTCCAACAGTGCGTACGTCCCCTCGTGGACCGGCGAGAGAGTCCGATCGTCCTGCTTCAGATGGGCGTATTCCGCATGAGCCAGTGTGTGCTGCATGTGCGCGAACGATTGCTGGTTCCCCAGGATATCGACGCCCAGCGGGCGCGCGAACTTGACCAGTGCTGCCAATTCCACCGGCGTCAGTGAACCGTCTTTCGGCCCGATGAGCGGGTGTTTCTTGAACGCAAACTGGTGCTGCATGTAATAGGTGAACAGATTCATTTTGAGCATCGCGCCACGCGTGACGTCGCGTTTCAGTTCCGAGAACTTCGTGCTCGGACCGCGGGTGATATCGTCCTGGAACGCACGCCAACGGATGCTCGGCCAGTCGTGGATCGTCACACAGGGAATCCCGTCGTCCCTGCGATTGGCTCGGATGAGTTGGCCTAGCGTGGCCAGCCCGTGGATCAAACCGGGCGCCGCCCGGGCCACGACGACGGCTCCCTTGGGCGAAACCGTCAAGGCGTAATCCTCTTCCCCAGCCTCTGGGCGCAGCGTGGGTGGGACGATCGTGGATCCCTCTTTCCCCAACAGCCGCACGACCAGATCGGGACCGCCCCCCTGCTGAACCTCGGGACATCCCGCCCGGGTCAATTCCTCGGCCAGAAAGGTCTTGGCCGCCACGCTCACCGTTTCCGGCGACTGGATCTGAAGCGGCTGATTCAATCGAAACCGCTCGGCTCCAAGATCCACCTGCTTTGGGAAGGGAACCAGCCGCAAAGCCGCCCCGTCGCCGGCAGGCGATCGGGAGGCCGCGCATAGCGTGAAGACCAGGACGCAGAATGCAGCGAGATATCGACGTTTCACAGCATGGTCTCCTGTCGTTGTCAGCCGAGCGGCCGGGTCGTACATGCAGGGCCGTTTGGGCGACATTCTATCGCGCCGGCCACGCGAGAAACACCTGCCTTCACGACGGGCCGGTTTCACCGCCGCGCCCGGTCGATTATGCTCTGTAGGTGAGGCGAAGTTCGAGCAGGGCGTCATCTCCCGTCTTCTCAACGGGCGGATCCGCCCGCGGCCCCGGAAGTACCATCGCAAACGGGAGAGAAGCACCCATGCGCCGATTCCGAACAGCTTTCGTCGTCTTGATTCTGTTCCTGCCGACCTCGTGGGCGGCCTTTGGCGCGTCGCTCGACGGAACGTGGGAAGCCTGTTTCCAACAGACCGCCTCGCTGCCCGGGGCCGATGCGGAGTGGGAACCGATCCGCGTCCCGTCGCTGATCGGACGCGTCGAAGGAAAGCCGTTCCTCTGGTACCGCACGTCGTTCGACACTCCCCCCAAGGCCGCCGGAGAGCGACTCGTTCTCCGCATCGGGGCGTCCCGGTTTGTCACCACGGTGCTGGTCAACGGGACCGAAGTGGGAAGCCACCGCGGCGGGTGGGAGCCGTTTGAGGTCGAGATCACCGGGGCCTGCAAGCCGGACGCGCCGAATCTGCTCCTCGTTCGGGTGCAAGATGTGACCGGCGTCATCGACCAGGACATGTCCGCCGCGGCGCAGCGCGGCGTGCGCTACATCGACCTGGCCGAGGACTCCGTCATGACGCCGGTCGGCTCGCGATATTCGGACGTAGGCATCTGGCAGCCGGTAACCCTTTTCACTCGTGGCGACGTCTTCCTCGACGACGTGTTTGTCAAAACCTCGGTACGGCAGTCGGCCGTCCAGGTCGACTATACGCTCAAGAACCTGGCGGCCGAGCCGAAGAAGGTGAGGTTGGCTTCCCACGTGACCGATACGGACGTGCGCGTGGGCGAGCGCGAGGTGACGGTGCCCGCCAGATCGACCGCAAGCATCACGCTCGACACCGCGTGGGAGAAACCTCGCCTCTGGGGTCCCGAAGACCCGCACTTATATCACCTCGTCACGACCCTTACCGAAGATGGCGGCGCGAGCCATGAGCGGCGCGACCGGTTTGGGTTCCGCGAGTTCTGGACCGCCGGCGACAAGCTGATCCTCAACGGCACGCCCGTCAACTTCCTCGCCACGGCCGGCCATCCTCGCGGCCAGCTCGACGGCGAACTGAGCAAGAAGGGCGCCCTCGACTTCTTCGCTCGGATCCGCCAGGCGGGGTGCGTGGCCATGCGCCTGCACGCCAACATCTGGCCCAAGGCGTGGTACGAAGCGGCCGACGAGGTGGGCATGCCCGTGATCATGGAATCGGCCCTGTTCTGCTACGCTCGCGCCTACGCCCTGTCGAAGGACGAGTTCTGGAACAATTACCACGACCATCTCCGCGCGATCCTCAAGGATCACCGGAATCATCCTTCGATCGTGATGATCAGCCTGGAAAACGAGATCCTCCATTGCGGCGGCAATCGAGTGCCGCAGACCGAACACCGGCTTGCCGAAGCCGGCCGGCTGGTCAAGCAGCTCGACCCCACGCGCCCCATCCTCTACGACGGCGACGCCGATCCCGAGGGCGCCGCTGACATAGTCAATCTACACTATCCCCTCGATTTCAACAAGCAGAACCTCTGGCCCGAGGCGGGCTACTGGCTGGAGACGGGAATGAAGGTCAGCGGCTGGCCCTATGCCTTCTTTCAGTGGGATCGCTCCAAGCCGCTCTACTTCGGCGAGTTCCTGCATCTGCAGCACTACCGGGAGCCCGATCCGTTCACCGTGCTCATCGGCGACGCGGCCTACCTCGGCTACAACCAGGCCATGGCCGAGACGAAGGCTCTCGCCTGGGAAATGCAGATCGAGGCCTATCGGGCGTGCGGCGTTTCGGGCATGTGCCCCTGGACGCTCACCGAGACGGGCGACTTCCCTTCGGACGAGAATCCTCGCTACCTGGCCGTGAAACGGGGATATGAGAAGAACGCCGCTTTCGTCCGCGAGTCCGACACGCGGTTTTTCTCTGGCGAACGGGTGACGCGGACCGTTTATCTTTACAACGACACGCTGCACGCCGCGTCCCTCACGCTCGACTGGAAGCTCCTCGACCACGGCACCGTGGCCGATTCGGGCCGTGAGCAAGTCGACCTGCCGCCAGCCGGAAGGCAAGAGCTGAAGATCGCCCCCACGATGCCGGAAGCCGACGCGGTCCGGCCCGTCTCGCTTTCTCTAACCGTGCTGCGAGAAAGCAAGCCCGTGTATGAGAGCGAGAAGCGCTACTGGGTCTTTCCCCGGCGACTCCTCCAGCAATCGGTTCACCTGCCCGGCGCGGTCCGCATCGCTGTGTACGAAGGGCAGGACACAACCGTCAGTCGTGCCCTGGCCGACGCCCAAGTACCACTCCTTCACGTGAAGGACCTGGCGAGACTTCCCGAGGCCGACGTCCTCCTCATCGGTCCGCATGCCCTCGACGCCGTCAAGCCGGTCGAGGGACTACCGGTTGTGGGCGGCCAGTTCGGACCGCGCCAGGCAATGGCGGCCTTTGTGAACCTTGGCGGCTCGGTCGTTGTGTTGGAGCAGGAGACGTACGAGCACGGGCTGTTACCGGCGACTCTCGTGGAACGAGGTGCCACGATCGCCTTCCAACGGACCGCGTTCGAGCCGTCTCAGTCGATGCCCGCCGGCGCTTGGGACACGGCCTTCCGCTTCTGGCGCGGCGATCACGTGGTCGCTCGCAAAACGATCCGGAAGCCAGCCAACGGCCGCTTTCGGGTGTTGGTCGATTCGGGCGGGCCGGAAGGCCTCGTCTACGCGGCGGTGCTGGAACGGCTCGAAGGACAAGGCCGATACCTCCTGTCCCAACTGGCCCTCGGCGAGAAGCTGACCACCGAGCCGGCTGCCCAACTGGTGCTGTCATGTCTGCTGCGTCGTGCCGCCTCGCCGCCGGAGCGGCCTGCGCGGCTGGCCGTGGTTGAGGAGAACTTGCCTCTGGTCGGCCGCCTCCGCGATCTCGACGCCATGTTCACCGACCTCTCGGGCCGGCTGGGCCAGACGGACCTGGCTGGTTTCGGCGTGTTACTGGCCGACGCCGGTTCGACTGAAGTGGCTGAGAACGTCGCCCGGATCCGGCAGTTTGCAGATGCCGGGGGGCGCGTCGTCCTCCACGGCGCCACGCCCCAGGAAATCGCCCGGTTGCAGGACCTGTTTCCCGAGCCGATCTTTCTGCAGCGGACGGCAACCGTGCCCGTGGCCATCGCCCAGCGCGACCCTGTCATCGACGGGCTCACCCAGCAGGACCTCTACTGGTACGGCGATCGGCAGGACCTTTCGTGGCGCGAGCGCACGCCCCTTTCCACGGCCGTGGCCGACTACGCCGTCACGGCAGGCAAGCCCGACCCTGCCAACTCGGTGGTTGTCGAGGCCACGTCGATGGAGGTCGAATCCGGCGAGCCGCGCATGGACCAGGAGAGCGTCTTCATGGGACGCACGGCTTCCCTCCGGAAGAACCTCACGTTCCCGCACGCCGGCCGATACACGTTCCTCGTCCGCGGCAGGGGGACTCCGTGTGCGGGTGAGTATCCACGGGTCGAGGTCTCCGTCGACGGCCGGTTTTGCGGCAGTGTCACGACCGAGGGAGACGCCTGGAGGACGTACCAGGTGGCCGCATCTGTTCCGCAAGGAGAACACACCTTGCGGCTCGCCTTTGTCAACGACCTGTGGGACCCCGTAACCAAAGAGGACCGCAACGTCCGTATCGAGCGCGTCGTCTACGGCCCCACGCCCCCCTTGAAGTCGAAAGGGCTGCTGGAACCCGCCCTGCTCGTCAAGGTACCGATCGGCAAGGGCTTCCTTCTCCTCGACCAGGTCCGCTGGGCCGAGGACGATTCCAACCCCGAGAAGGCCAGCCGTTACATCTCGAACCTGCTCACCAACCTGGGCTGCTCGTTCGGTGAATGCTCGAGCGGGGTCACCATCGCCGCCGCCACCATGGAGCCCCAGGGCGACTTCCGCTTCTCGCAAGGCAACGACGGTGCGGCCTACCTCGGCTCCAACGGCACGATCGCCCGTCGCGTGCGCTTCGCCGCCTCGGGCGAGTATGAGCTGCTGGTCCAAGTGAGCGGGACGGAAGCAGGCGGCGAGCTGCCCAACGTGCGAGTCGGTTTGGATAGCCAACCGATCGGCAACCTGCAACTCGAAAAAACCGGCTGGCACACACTCCGCCTGAAAGCGACCATCGCCGAAGGCGAGCATGACGTGAGCCTGTCGTTCACCAACGACTTCTACGACCCGCCCGCCGATCGCAACCTGCGAATTCGCTCGCTGACGATCCGGCCGGCGCAGTAGCCGTTCGCGGAGTGCTGTCGCCTTTGCATCGGCGGGCGGCACTGTCGTGCATTTTGCAATGGTCCGGGTATGTAGTGTTGCAGTCAACTTTTCGCGGCGGATGACGTTTTCTGACACTTCCGGCTCAGAAGAGGGGCCTAACTTCTGTGGGGAACCACGGAATATCCGAAGGACACGAAAAGGGTCTGTGGTGCGAACCCAAGGTATTCGACAAGGGAATGGACGACAGAGGAATTGTCAAAGATCTGGCAACACCGGGAGTTACTGGAATGTGTACATTAGTATACATATCTGACGGAGAAAGTCAATACAAGAACTGAACGAGTGCGCGGATTTCTTGGAGGTGATCGAAGGACCAGGGGTTGGGGGCAGCGATGGTGAGGGGTTATTGAGGGGTCTCGTCGTGCGGCAGTGCTTGCTTGCAGGCGGTGCTTTCGTGAATGGGCGAAGGGGAAGGAGGACGCCGAGTCAGGTCCGTAATGGTACTGCGGTTCGTGACGGGGTGGACTATCTATCGTTACTCAGCACTGCTTGGCGAGCAAGCAGTGGCACACGGGGATTGGCTTTCACGGTCACGCAGGGCCACCGGCCCCCGCGTGTACCCCTTGCCCATGTCACACCCGCTTGTGTTACCATCGCCGGCGTAGGGTTTGGGGCCGAGCGGTTGGCTGGACCTTTCTCGTACGACTCTTTCATTCGCTATTCCGGTCCGGTTCATCCCGGCGATTTCCCCGACCGCTTTATTCGTCCCATCGTCAATCACTCCCCGCTGGTCAACTCGCGCAACGCCACGGTTGGAGTGGCGGAAGGTCGCGAGAAGATCCGCAAGGCATGAGAATGCCTGTGTAGCTGGACGACAGATAAGTTGTCAAAGATCGAGGTCGGAGCGTGCTGGCGACTGGCTGATTATTTGTTGTGAAATGGTTGCGGGCTCGGTTGGCGGTTGGTGCACTTAGCGATCGATTGCTCCATCGAAGGGCGATAGTTATCGTGTTGTTTCGTAATGGTTTACGGCGTCGCCGGTTGCGCGGAATCAATTTGACTACCATGCAAAAGGGGGGGATTGCCGTAGTTGGAAGTAGCTTGTCTAAGTTGAAGACCTGCAAGGAGTTTGGTGAATGTTGGGAACGGTTCGAGGCGAGGAGTCGGAAAAACAACGTCGAAGACAGTAGAAACCCTGCGGGGAAGCAAGTTGGTCAACGGGGAGCGGATTCTGCCAATATCTCGGGGTGGCCGGGGAGTAATTACGGATGTGGTGAATACGGCAGGTGCTGCGCGGTCTGCATTGTTTGCATTGTTGACATTGTTTGCGCGGAGTTTTTTGGGTACTTTTAGCTCACTTGGGGGGGCTTGGGGAATCAGACAGGGGCGTATGGTTGGGCGGGGCGTTGCAGCGTCTTTCTTGTATCTATACATGCGTACACACGTACGATGTTATCAGGTGGGCAGGAAAAGTCAAGAGGTTTCTTGAACACCCCCGGATGAGTGAGAGGAAGAGAGCGAAGGTGGGCTTCGGTGGCAGCGGACGAGTTGACAGGGACGGGGAACTCGAAACTCGGGATGTTGCGCTATTTCACGCGAGAGAAGGGGGAGGAACGCTGATCTTCCCTGATCCGGCTGATCGGGGCGGTTCATGCGTATGAAGTGGGCCGGTGCTTCGATGGGTGGTTTTGGAAGGCAAGTTGTTTTGAACAGGAGTTAACAGAGAGATCGGAGACGGGGATACGGGCAGGGGAATTTTTCGGGCAGGGGAATCGCTGCTGGTGGCTGTTGGCGAGTCTCGTTGTGTGGCACTGGTTGCTTGCCAAGCAGTGGCACAGGGGGATTGGTTCACACGGTCAGGCAGGGCCACGCGCGACTTGCTGCGTAATCACGTGCGCGACGAATCAAGCGTTACCGCCCGCACCCTTGCGGCGGACTGGAGTAAGAAACGTTCCATGCTTTGCTGAGAATGTGGCCGCTGTCTGGAGCTGACCGCGAGCGTCCCGGCTGATCTCCATCTCGGGCGGCCGGATCACGTTCTGTTACAAGGACTACCGTAGCGATGGCCGGGTCAGGGAGGCGACGCTCTCGGCGGTGGAGTTCATCGACCGGCTGTTGCAGCACGTGCTGCCCGCCGGACTGCGGCAGAAGCGCTACTACGGCTTTCTGGCCACATGGCAGCAGCGGACGAAGCTCAAAGAGATCCGCCAGATGCTCGGGGCCGACGATCCGGAGGAGACGAGCGAAGAGGTCGACGGGCTGCTCGGAGGGTCCGACGCACAAAGCGACGACCTGGGCCCGGGATACACCTGTCCGGTCTGCAAGCAGGGTCGCATGGTCCGCGGCCCGGAACTGCCCCGGCCGACGGTACCGCAGATCATGTCCATGCCGTTTCCCAATGAAGCCTACGTCCAGAAGCAGCGGAAGCGGCTCAAGGCCATGGGGCGACGGCGCAAGACAGAGGCCTCTTGGCCTGCGGTCGTTCCTTCCGGCGAATTGGAGCAGCGGCTGCTGCCGTTGGAGTTCACGTGACGGATCGATGAGAGAGTTCCAGCAGAGACGGAGCGTTTTTCACCCAGGGCCGCGCGGCTCGGCGATCGCAGTACGTACCCAGGGTGGGGTTTTGGGCTCTCTGACACTTCCCAACGTGAAGAATTGGCGTCTTGACGGCCGATTCGCACGCTCGAACCGTCCGGCCCCCTCTTTCGGCCTCGTCTCATCGCTTGGATGAAACCTTCTCGGGCCAAGAAAACGGGCGAGTAAATCCCCATAGCAGAAGAGGGGGGCGGCTTGCGCCGATGAGGAACCTCAGGAGGGACGCGTATCTAGTTTTGAACGGGCGGCGAAAATGGCCCGTTGACGCTTCTGTTTCTCCCTGGTTAGACGTTCGGATTCACGATAAAATGAAAGTTGTCCACGGGCGGTTTCATCGAGGCTTGCGACTTGGAGGAAGTTCAATGACTTTTCCTTTTCCCGCCGATCTGCTGGAGTTTGTCCGAGACCGGATGGCTTCTGGGAAGTACGCTTCTGAGGAGGAGTTGCTCCGCGATGCATTCCAGGCTTTGGCTGAGGGGGAGGAAGACTTGACCGCCGTGCGTGAAGCCGTGGCTCAATGGCAGGCCGGCGATCCGGGTGTTCCTCTGGATGAAGCCGTTGAGACCGTTCGTCGTAAGCATGGTATTCTCCGTGACGCATGAAATACCATATCGTTCTCCAACGACTGGCAATCGAAGACCTGGACGACGCAACCGCGTGGACAGCCCAGCACGCTCCAGCGACTGTTGCCCGATGGTTGGAACGATTTCACTTGGCCCTCCGGACGCTCGACTCGAATCCTCAGCGCTGTTCTTTGGCTCGGGAAGACTCGAAAGTGGAGATCGAACTTCGCGAGTTGCATTTTGGCAAGCGTCCGAACGTGTTTCGAGTCGTCTTCACCATCGACGGAAACACAGTTCGCATTCTTCGCATCCGCCGCGCGCAACGGCGTTGGCTGACTCGACGCCAAATTGAAGATGCTTCCGAAGGCTAGGCTTGCATGTCGAGAACAGGCGGAAGCGGCTCAAAGCGATGGGGCGGCGGCGCACGAGGGAGACGGGCTCTTGGCCTGCCGTCGTGCCTTCCGGCGAGCTGGAGCAACGGTTGCTGGCCTTCGGTTTCACGTGACGGATCTATGAGAGAGTTCCAGCAGAGACAGAGCGTTGTTCACCCAGGGCCGCGCGGCTCGGCGGTGGCGGTACGCGTGCCGGGTGGGGTTTTTGGCTCTCTGAGCCTTCCCAACGTGAAGAAGTGGCGTCTTGACGGCCGATTCGGACGGGCGAACCGCCCAGTCCCCTCTTCCGGCCTCCTCTCATCACTCGGATGACGCCTTCTCGCGTGAGGAAAACGGGCGAGTAAATCCCCATAGCAGAAGAGGGGGTCGGCTTGCGCCGATTGGGGGTGATTAGGAGTTAACTGCTGTTATTCTGAACGGGAGCCATCACGGTTCCTAACGTTGTCGATGAACACTGTCAGGAAGAATGCACCTGCATGAGTCAATATTACCACGGACGCAAGAAGTACAAGGTAATAGTACGATTTTATCAAAGATGTAAACAGCAGGGAGAGGATTCCAACAACCGGAACAACTGTTGCGCCGATCGCGCCAGAAGCAACAGCAGAATGAAACGGCCTTTCGTTGGCCGTATTCCGATTTGCGTTATTGGCGCCGCCATACAGAATCGGAATCTCGACGGTTGTCAATATTAGCATGAGATATGCCAGCAACCAAGCCACAAATAACACTACGGCGTTTGACAAACTCAAACGCCCATTTGCGATGCTCAGAAAAACAACAGTGGCGAGAGTATATATGGCTACAAATACTTCGTAACAGCAGTATAGACTCCACATTCGTCTTCGGGAAAGCGATTGCACTGCCAAGTGGCCTCCTCATGTACTCAAACTGAAAAGCCAGCATTGCTAGCAGGCTGGAAAATCCGATGAAAACGGGTCTATCCTACAGTGTTGTGTGTCCGAAAGGACGCCTTCCCGGCTGGGGCCGGGACGAGGCCATGGAGG